>NZ_JANL01000014.1 GCF_000585255.1 Alkalibacterium sp. AK22 | reverse complement strand
GATTGCTTGTCAACAACTTTTTAAAAGTTTTTTAACTTCTTTTCTTTGTTTGAAGCGTTTTGTTCGAGCTGACTTTTATAATATTACACTGATTTCAATTCGATGTCAACAACTTTCTGAAAAAAAGTTTTTTGTTCTTATCAGACAATTTGTTGAGTCGTTTAGGAATCACCGGTCGCCGTTAATCAGCAACAGAAATAACTATACCAGGATTCCTTACGCCCGTCAACAGTTTTGTTTCAACTTTTTCAACCTACTATTCACATACCTTGAATGCAGACTTAACCGCCTTTTCCTACCTACTCCTTCATAAAGCTAAAGTCAGCATCTTTGCGCTTCGTAATCAGCAGCAGGCCATCTCCTACCGGAATGATTGAAGCATCCAGCGCAGGATGAGTCAGAACCACATCAAGAAACGCATTCAACTTGAGGTGAATTTTTCTTCTTCTTTTAGGTACATCCTGAGAGTCATCCAAAATAGTTCCTCCCTGAAGTACGTCATCCACAGCCAATACCCCGCCCTTTTTCAGTACCCGGAAGCATTCAGGGAAAAAAGAATAGTACTTGGCTTTAGCACTGTCCATAAAAAGAAAGTCAATTGAATCCGATGCGATTGTTTCCATCAGGTCCTGGGCTTGCCCTTCCAACAGAGTAACCCTGTCTTCTATCCCCAACTTTTTGAAATTCTCAACTGCTTTGGTGATCATGTCCGGGTTTCTTTCTATAGTAATGATATGACCTTGGTCATTCATGCACTCAGCCATCAGACCAGCTGAAAAACCGATAGCTGTACCGATTTCAAGCACCTGCTGCGGCTTAAGCAGTGGCAGCAGCCATTTGAAATAGACGACCGTTTCGTGAGGAATGACAGGTACCCGACGTTCGTTGGCCCATTGCTCAATTTCACCAAGCGGGCCACTCAACTGCTTTTGTTCGCTTCTTAAATAATCCCTTACTTTTTCATTGATTACTGGTCTATCCATCATTTCATTGCGTTTATACACATGCTTACCCTCGTTTCCTTTATTTCCTTTATTTTACACTGATTGGTCTACTTAACCAAGGCTGATTCTGTTATAATTAAAATGTGAAAACACGAAAAACCAGATGAGAAGGAGCCCATTAACAATATGCTGATTAGACAATTATCGATTCCGGGCAGCAATGTCACAACTATACCGGAAACTGCCACTTTGGAAGAGGCTATCAAATTACTGGAAGAAACCGGCTTCCGCTGCGTCCCTGTATTGGATCAAAGCGGCAAGATTTTCCGCGGTAACATCTACAAAATGCACATCTACAGACATAAAGCGAACGGCGGCGATATGAACTTGCCTGTAACCCACTTGCTGAAGAACGCAACTAAGTACGTGCACATCAATTCGTCTTTTTTCAAAATATTTTTCATGATCAAGGACCTGCCGTACATCACTGTTCTCGATGAGAACAACCACTTCTACGGTATCCTGACACACAGCACACTGATTGATTTGCTTCAACAGTCATGGAGTCTGGATCAGGGAAGCTTTGTCCTTACTATTGCATCTCCAGGCGAACGTGGAGATTTGGCTAACATCTCCAAGCTGATCAACCGCCACTGCTCGATTATGAGTTGTATTACACTCGATGTCCAAAGAGAAAACATGGTCAGACGGATCATTATGACTCTTGAGCCTGGACTGACCCAGGAAACGGTCGATGAAGTATCCCGGTCACTGGACCGCAAAGGCTATAAAGTGGTCCAAATTGAAGATCTTCACAATGATTAACAAAAAAGCAGTACGTCCCGGACAGGTTTGGCCTGTCTCTCGGGAGTACTGCTTTTTTTGTTTCACTATTAGCCAGGACGCTTGTGATCAGCTTTCCATTTGTTTCCTAAAATTGACTGATTTGTCCAGAAGTAAAATAACCGGTATTCCCAGCATCATGGTTGCGAACTGGCCTAGAAAAACAGTCAGATACGTATACCAGAAGACAGCTTCTGCTCCAATCAGTAAAAGCATCAAGGCAATCATAAAGCTAAACACTGAAAAGACCAACGCATTGATGACCATTTTCTTTACCGGAGACTTGATATGGCGGGTCAGCGTGAAAAACACTAGAAAAGAGACAATTGTGTGACCTACACCAAGAATCCAGTCATATATGCCAAAAGGCGAGAGAATAAGATTAGTCAAAATAACTCCAGCAGTGACACCATAAGCATATTTCTTGTTAAACACAGCCAAGTGATTCAGCATTTCAGCAAAGCGGAACTGCACAGCTCCAAATGCCAGCGGGGCAAACGGCAAGGTGATGGCTGCGTACAAAGCCCCTATAATTCCATTCAATACCCATTGTTTTGTTTTCATACTATAATTCCTCCTAGTTTTTATATCGTGGGTTGGCACTTGCGAACCACGGTTGTCGGACACAACGAAAAATAGTATAGCACGCATACTTTGTGTTTACAATAAAAAGAAGGCCGGGCTTGGCAGCCTCAGCCTTCTTTTCTAAGTATCTATTCGCTTAAATATGTTTATATTTATTGGACAGTCCAACACTAATTGCCAAGGCTTGGTCGACCTTTTCCATCGTTTCATGATCCAGCTTCGTCACTTGGTCTTTAAGCCGCTGCTTGTCGATTGTCCGAATCTGTTCCAGTAAGATAACAGAATTTTTTTCCAGCCCTTGCTTTGAGCTGACTTCCACGTGCGTCGGCATTTTACCTTTTTCGATTTTTGTCGTAATAGCCGCGACAATCACTGTCGGACTGTATTTATTGCCCACATTATTTTGTACAATCAGGACGGGGCGCATCCCACCCTGTTCTGACCCAACTACAGGGGACAAATCTGCATAAAAAATATCTCCACGTTTAACCACAGGCTTTCCTCCTTGAAGGAGCCCCTTGGATCAGATAATCATTTCAGAAAAACAACCTGCAATCGTTTTTCATCAGATATGAGTATGCGCTTCGCTTTCGCACCCGTCAAATTCAGAGCAAATCTCCAAATTGATGTGACCCATTTCTGCATACCCTTTCCTCATGGCATCCATTTTATTCATCGTTTCCTTGACATAGCATTGGATGCAGTCGGACATCAGTTCCGACTTTTCCATATCTGCTTCTGTGCAGTACTCTTCGATTTCTTCGTATACTGACGGTTCTAGTTCAATGACTAACTTCCTGTTGTCTTGTGTTTTCATGAATACGCCCTCCAAAATCGTCACGTGATAAACTGGCAATCCAGCTTCTTTACCAACACAGTCAGAAGCTAAATGAATGATTCAACCATAAGAATTTCCAGAATTAACCCTTTGACTGTTAGTTTATCATGAAAGGCACTCAAATTGAACCTATTTTTGTGACAATTCTTTGACTCGAAAAACATAAATTCAGAAACAACAGTTATTTATCTTCCAATATCACTTGTGCAATCGCAATGGCCTTTGTGTGAGATATCGATACCCACGCGCTCCCCGTAAACGGACTTTTGGTCACGACCGGCTTCCCCAGTTTATCTGGCATTATTTCGATATCCAAAAAAGTTATTTTCCCGATACCGGTTCCCATTGCTTTTGAAAAAGCTTCTTTAGCCGAAAACCGACCGGATAAAAACTCTATCTTGCGCGTACCCTGCAACGCGTCGAACAAGGCAAGCTCATTGTCTGTCAGAACCCGGCGAGCGAATGTTTCTCTTTTTATGTACGCTTTACTGATCCGTTCGACATCGACAACATCCAGTCCTATACCAACAATCATCCTGATTCCTCAACTCTCCAGTATTCTTATGGCCATTCAACTACTGTATTATGTTAACAGATAAAATTATAAATGTCATTTATTATCTTTTTAATAAAAATCAGCCAAAAGACTCTCTCCCTAACGGAAAAGAGTCTTTCGGCTGGTACAATGCAAAGAGAATCTGGCTCTATTGTCAGCTGTTGCTTGAACGACGGCTGTTTGAGCGTTTACCTCTGTTATCTCCAGAGCGGCCTTTGCCTTTATAGTTACGGTTCCCGCCTTTACCTTTACGGTTATGCGAGTAATTACCTTTACCTTTGCCTTTTCCACCACGGCCGTGCTTGTTTGGAAGCGGACGCTGAGGTGTAATTTTGACAGGGATCTCTGTAGAATCCTTAACCATCGTCTTGATCAAAGCAGCTGCCAAATCTTCAGCTGAATAAGAACCAAGCAGTTTATCAGCTGCGTTCTCGTATCTCTCCAGACCGTTATCGTCAATCATTTCTTGAATATCATCCATCGCTGACTTCAACTGGCTTTCTAGCGCCTCATCATTGGTAGGCGGTCGCAAAGCAGACATGGTCTGTTTCGTCAGTTTCTCGATTGTATGCAGGTAACCCATTTCATGAGGCGTCACAAAGGTTACAGATACCCCTTCTTCTCCAGCACGGCCGGTACGTCCGATACGGTGGACATAACTTTCAGGATCCTGCGGGATATCAAAGTTGTAAACATGAGACAGGCCGCTGACGTCCAGTCCACGGGCAGCTACATCTGTCGCAACCAGAATATCGATATTTCCTTTTTTAAAGTCTTTTAATACGCTCATACGCTTGCCTTGAGAAAGGTCTCCATGGATTCCTTCAGCTACGTATCCACGCATTTCCAGCCCTTTGGCCAATTCATCAACACGACGCTTAGTACGGCCGAAGACGATGGCTGATTTTGGATTTTGCACATCCAGCAGACGAGTCATAATATCAAACTTCTCGTTGTCGCGTGCTTTAGTATAAAACTGCTGAATCGTTGCCGCAGACAAGGTTTTTGTCTTAATGCGAACCAATTCAGGGTTTTGCATAAAGCGTTCACCGATACGTTTAATTGGATCAGGCATTGTTGCCGAGAAGAGCAGAGTCTGGCGCTCATCTGGAACTTCCTTGATGATGGTCTCGATGTCTTCAATGAATCCCATGTTCAGCATTTCGTCTGCTTCATCAAGTACAAGCGTTTCAACTTGGTTCAGCTTCAATGTTTTACGGCGAATATGGTCAAGCATACGTCCCGGTGTTCCGACAACGATTTGAGCTCCACCTTTAATCTGCTTGATTTGGCGGCTGATGTCTGCTCCACCATATACACAAGTAACTTTCACACGCTTGTCTTTACTTAAACGGAAAAGTTCTTCTTGAGTCTGGATGGCCAGTTCACGAGTCGGTGCAATAACCAACCCTTGTACGTTGCGGTTGCTTGTGTCAATCTTCTGCAGCATTGGCAGACCGAAGGCAGCGGTTTTACCGGTACCTGTCTGTGCCTGACCAATAACATCCTTGCCTTCAAGTGCCAGCGGGATTGTCTGCGCCTGGATTGGGGTGGTTTCTTCAAATCCCATCGTCTGGATGGATTTGAGTAGTTCTGGTAGTAAATCTAATTCGTTAAACTTCAAAGAATGTTTCCTCCTAATATTTTCCTTAGCGGTCGTTCGTCTGCGAGCCAAGGTATCGTTCTCTAAAAAGAGAAAAACATCCAGTATCTGATGCAGAAAATGTTTGTTCAAATAAAGACCCTAGCGTTCGTCACTCACTTACGATGCGATACACCAGGGTTTATAATCAACTTGACTCAGTATTTAATTAAAAAATCTTATACGGACAGACTATCTGTCCACTAAACGAACTGTGCGCTTCATTCCAGATGTTATCTTACCACGAGAACCAGTTGTTTTCAACTCGTTTTCACGGCTGAATAAAATGAATACGTTTTAACTCTCTGCCTTCAGACTTAACTCCGACACAACTTCCAGCATGCCCGTGCTCCGGCTGGATTTAAGTAAAACTGTATCCTCAGGCTCAAGCTCAGCACCAAGAAGCTCGATTAGCGGCTGCTTGTCGCCGGTAAAATGTCTAACTTTTCCCTTTGTGTCATCAGGCAGTGCCTCATATAGAGCCTTCATTTCCTCGCCGTAAAGAACAAGCAGATCAAGAGCCTCCAGGTCCACTGCTTCGCTTAGGCTTTCATGCATGACTTTAGAATAATCACCCAACTCCAGAATATCTCCTAATACAGCGATTTTTCTTGCCGGCGCCTCGATTTGCTGGAAGTATCGCAGTACGGCTTTCATCGAAGAGGGACTCGCGTTGTAGGCATCGTTTAACAGTACCGACTGATTAATACCAACCTTCCACTCTAAGCGGTCTCTGGTCAGTTCAAAGTTTTCAAGCTGCAGATAAGCCTCCTGGATAGACACCCCGATTTCCTGCCCGACTAGTACCGCGGCCAAGGCGTTTTGCACATTATAGATTCCAGGGACGGGTAGCGTACATGCCAAGTCCGGCTTTTGATTTGTTTTAAAGACCGTCTGTTTGAGTCTAGCCTCAACCTCCACCGGATACAGCGTCATCCCTTTATGGCGTCCAAAAGTGAGTATTTTGCTCACCGTATCCTGTACATAGCCACCAGCAATCTTGTCTTGAAGTAGCGGTTCCTCTCCTGGATAAATAAGCACGCCATCGGTCATCCCGCTGACGATTTCCAGTTTGGCTTCAGATATCCCTTCACGGGAACCAAGAAATTCAATGTGTGACTCTCCAATCATGGTGATCACAGCAATATCTGGTTGGGCAAGAGCCGACAGAACCTCTATTTCACCACGCTCACTCATTCCCATTTCCAGAACCAGCAGTTCAGTGTCAGCAGGCATATTCAAGATTGTATAGGGCAATCCCAAATGATTATTGAAATTTCCTACAGTTTTGTAGGTCCTGTACTTTGATGAGGCAACGGCGGCAACCATGTCCTTGGTTGTTGTCTTGCCATTACTGCCGGTAACCCCCACTACTTTGGGGTTTACTTGCTCGAGATAATACTGGGCAAAGAGCTGAAATGCTTTTTCAGTGTCAGCAACTTTGATGACCGGAAACCCTTCCGGCACCTTACTCAAGTCATCGCTCCAAAAACTGGCAGTTGCGCCTTTTTCAATTGCCGCACCAATAAAATCATGCCCGTTTCTCTCAGCAGTCAGCGGAATGAACAGGTCATTAGGCTGCAGCGTACGGGTGTCGAATGAGACTCCTTCTACTGTAAGCTTTCCGTCTTTAGAAACGACCTCGCCATTCGTCGCCTTCGCTATTTCACTCAGATTCCATTTAGCCATCATTTCTCTCCATTTCCATTACTGTGTATTGATTTTCTTACTTGTTGCGCCGGGTACTTTTGACCAGTCGGTCCTTGTGGCGTCTGACACCCAGCTGGATAACCTCTTCAATCAAATCCTCATAAGGCAAGCCCGTCTTGGCCCATACCCGTGGATACATGCTGTTGTTGGTAAAGCCCGGGAAAGTATTGACCTCGTTGATGTATACATCTCCCTCTTCAGTAAGAAAGAAGTCCACTCTGGAAATCCCGCTTCCATCAATAGCATGAAAAGCTTTAGCTGCCAGAAGTCTCAATTCGGTCGCGAGTTCTTCCGGTATATCAGAAGGCACTTGGCGGAACACTTCCTGGTTCAGATATTTATCTTCATAATCATAGAACGGTTTGTGCTTGACTAGCTCGCCGGGAACCGAAGTGTGGATGTCTTCATTTCCAAGAACAGCCACTTCAATTTCACGAGCTTTGACCCCTTTTTCGACAACCACACGGTGATCGTATTCAAAAGCCAGCTCAACAGCATCCTGAAGCTGGGCTGAATCGAGGACACGGGTGATGCCTACACTGGAACCAAGATTAGCCGGCTTCACAAACATCGGAAAGCCCAACTGATTTTCCAAAGCAGATAAAACGCCTTCCGGGTATACTTTCCAGTCAGTCAAGTGAACTTCTTCATAGGGAAGAACCGGCAGCCCTGCTTCTTTAAAAATTGACTTGCTAATAATTTTGTCCATACCGACCGCACTAGCTAAAACGCCCGCTCCGACATAAGGAATATCCAGTGACTCAAACAAACCTTGGACTGTCCCGTCTTCTCCATTCGGTCCGTGTAGGACAGGGAAAGCGACCGATTCCCCTTCTTTCATTTCAAGAAAGTTAAAAGCTTCTTTCGTTTCCGTCTGGTTCATGTGTTCGAATTCGGGAATGCCTGAAAGATCATTGATAGCTGGCGCTTTCAGCCACTGGCCCTCTCTTGTGATATAGACCGGGATCACTGAGTAGTGATCATAATAAATGACTTTCAGTATCGAATGTGCAGATTTGACGGAGACTTCGTGCTCTGCACTTTTTCCTCCATAGATCAGATATAGCTTCATTGATTTCCTCCCATAAACTGGTAATAGTAATAAACAGGTCAAGCAAAATCTAATCCTATTTTAGCACATTTATCCCTATGCTCAATACGATTCTTCTTCTGTAGTCCAAACTGGGTGAGCGTAAAGAAAAAAGCCCTGGAAACCAGGGCTCTTGCTTTTTTGTTTATTCGCCGTCCAAGTTGTATTTCTTGTTGAAACGGTCGATACGTCCGTCTGCTTGCGCAAACTTTTGACGTCCGGTATAAAACGGGTGAGAATCTGAAGAAATCTCAACACGGATAAGTGGATACTCGTTTCCGTCTTCCCATTCTACTGTTTCGCTTGATGTCTTGGTTGAACCGGACATGAATTTAAATCCTGTCGTTGTGTCCATAAACACCACTTGGCGATATTCTGGATGAATTCCTTGTTTCATATCTTTTTCACTCCCTCATGCCATGAAGTCTATGCGACCCCATAGTTATCCTGACTTTTAAGTCAATGACAGTCCGACTGGATAAACCCTGCCTTTTCTGCCTGTTTCATTATATGTGCAACATTCCATATATTATCACGTTTGTGCCTATAATGCAATGCTTACTTTTGAATAATCGACAGTTTTTTATCACTACTTCAAGACTTTTTCAACAAAAGCAGCATTTTTACCGTAGCGTCTGAGCGTCTTGATAAACTGATCCGTATACTCCAGTGAATCATTGCGCATACCCCTGCGCAACTTGTAGACGGCTTCGTATTCTTTTTTCGACAGCAGCATGTCTTCTTTACGCGTGCTTGACTTTTTAATGTCGATAGCTGGAAAGATGCGTCTTTCAGCCAGGTCTCGGGAGAGATGGACTTCCATATTTCCTGTCCCTTTGAATTCTTCATAGATAACATCATCCATGCGGCTGCCTGTATCAACCAGCGCCGTCGCTACAATGGTCAGGCTTCCGCCTTCTTCGACATTACGGGCTGAGCCGAAGAAACGCTTTGGACGGTAGAGAGCGGCCGGATCGATTCCTCCGCTGAGTGTCCGGCCGCTGGGTTGTTCAACCAAGTTGTAGGCCCGGGCCAGTCGGGTAATACTGTCCATCAAGATAACAACATCACGCCGGTCTTCTACTAGCCGTCTTGCTCTTTCTAGAACCAGCTCGCTCACTTTCACATGATTCTGCGGCTGCTGATCAAAGGTTGAATGAACAACTTCTCCATCAATGCTGCGCTCAAGATCCGTTACTTCTTCTGGCCGTTCATCAATCAGCAAAACAATCAGTTCCACATCCGGATGGTTGGTCTTGATCCCATTGGCAATCTCTTTCAGCAAGGTCGTCTTCCCGACTTTGGGCGGCGCTACAATCAGCCCCCGTTGGCCAAATCCGATTGGAGCGACCAGGTCGATCATCCGAGCAGAGAGTTCTTTTTCAGAAGATTCCAGGCTGATGCGCCTGTCGGGATAGAGAGGTGTCAGAGCGGGAAAGTGCGGCCGCTCTCTTGCTTCTTCTGGATTTTTTCCGTTGACCAATTTGACGTTCATCAAACCATAATAGCGTTCGCCTGCCTTAGGGGGCCGGGCCGTCCCAGTAATTTTATCTCCGTTTCGTAGGCTGAAACGCGTCATCTGAGAAGCAGAAATATAAATATCCTCATTACTGTGCGAATAATTGATGGGACGCAAAAAACCAAAATCCTGGCTGTGGACTTTATCCAATACGCCACTTACTTGAAAATAGCCTTGTTTTTCTTCCTGTGCGCGGATGACCGCAACAGACAGTTCTTTCTTGTTCATCTGACTGTAATACGGAATTTTCAAACGCTTTGCATGCTCATAGATATCCTTCAAAGTCATTTCCTGCAAATCGCTGTATGTCAAAAAGTTTCCCACTATGCTTTAGCCCCTATTCTTAACCGGCACTCTCTTTGCTATAAATGTCCGCTCCCAGAGAGGTCAGTTTTTCTACTATGTGATCGTATCCTCTTAAAATATTGTCCACTCCACCGATCACAGTCTGGCCTTCTGCAATCAGACCTGCAACCACTAAACAAGCCCCTGCACGCAAGTCACTGGCCTCGACTTCGGCTCCTTCCAGATGAGTTCCGCCTTCAATCAGGATCACATCACTTTCGACCCTGGCTTTTGCTCCCATTCGGTTCAATTCAGGAATATGCTTGATACGCTTAGGATAAATGGTATCCACAATCATAGACTCCCCCTGAGCCATCATCAGAAGCGGCGTAAACGGCTGCTGAAGGTCGGTTGCAAAACCTGGATAAGGCAGTGTCTTGATGGAGACACCTTTCAGATGACTGCTAGGTTTAGTAATCCGGACGTAGTCTTCTCCGATTTCCATCGGTACGCCCATCTCTTCCATTTTGGCAATCAGCCCTTCCAGGTGTTCGACGATGACATTTCTAATAATGACATCTTTCCCTTTGGCAGCAGCAATGATGAGATAAGTCCCTGCTTCGATGCGGTCAGGAATAACGGTATGACGACAGCCATGCATTTCTTCCACTCCGTCTATCCGGATAATGTCTGTTCCGGCTCCACGGACTTTTGCTCCCATGTTGTTCAGCAAAGTAGCCACATCGATAATTTCTGGCTCGCGGGCAGCGTTTTCGATGATTGTTCGTCCCTTAGCCTTGACAGCTGCCAGCATGACGTTGATGGTTGCCCCAACAGAGACGACATCAAAGTAGACACGGGCTGCTTCCAGTCCATTCTCGTCAGTTTTCAGGTACATCGCACCCATTTCATTTTCTACCGATGCCCCAAGCGCTCTGAATCCTTTTAGATGCTGATCGATCGGACGCGGTCCCAGGAAACATCCTCCAGGTAGGCCAACAACACCCTGTCCAAATTTTGTGAGCAGCGCACCCATGAAATAATACGAGGCACGCAGGCTCTTTATCTTACCTGTAGGCATTGGAACAGATACAATATCGGTAGGATCTACAGTCAGCGTCGTTCCTTCAAACTGTGTTTTAACATTCATGTCATTCAAAATTTCAATCAGGGAATGCACATCGGCAATATTCGGCACACCTTCAAGTGTGACCGGAGAGTCAGCCAGTATACATGCTGGAATCAGTGCGACCGTACTGTTTTTAGCACCCGAGATTGTCACTTCTCCGGATAGCTCATTTCCACCATTAACAATTAATTTCTGTGTCATGTTTAATCCTCACTTTTAAAGTTAAGTTCATTGTGTGTATTATCTCAACGTCTTTACTTACAAGTTTACTTTCCGATACTTACTTGCTTCTTTTCATTCTTCAAAAAAACAGCTCGAACTACAAGATAACCACTTTCCAAGCCTTAAGCATCAAGCTTTAGCAATCCGTCTGGCAAATGGCAGACGAGCCAGACGGGTATACAGACCAGCGGCGAACAGTAATTTGACTGCATCGACCGGTAGAAAGACCGTCATATTCATACTCAAAATGCTCCAGAACGTTACTGGAGTATCGAGAACATTATGCATAATCACATACTGGTATGCCATTCCAATACCGTAGAGCACGGCTAGGCCAGCACCCATAAGTCCCAGTGTATACCATTTCCCTTTGTTCTTCAAAAGTCCGCTTCCGACAAGCCAGGCAACAGGCATCGCACCCAGAATGTATCCGAACGACGGTGACAGGATACTGCCCAGCCCCCCGGTTCCGCCTGCAAAGACGGGCAGACCAATTAGCCCCATAAAAGTATAGAGCAGTACTGTGGTCAGACCTTTAACAGGACCGAGCAGAGCAGGAATCAAAAAGAAAAAGAAAACTTGTAGTGTAATTGGGATAACTCCGATGGGTATGATAACAATCGAAGAGACAGCCAGGAGGGCTGCCGATAAGGCAATTTGAGTAAGATCATAAGTAGATGGCTTTTTCATTATTCTGGACCCTCTATCTGTTAATTTTTGTTTCATGTGTTTGCGGGTCACTGCTTTAGTATAAACAAACTGCATATCGTTTACAATTGTCTTTGCACTAAAAGCAGCTCGGCAAAAAATATGGCTAAAAAGAGCCTAGTCTTCACAATTATAATCATACAGTGTTTATTGTTTTTTTCAATATAAAAATACAGAACACCGCTATTTAAAGGGTGTTCTGTATAATTTTATTCACTTCTTAGAAATCGTACTGCTCTTCTTTCAGTCTTTTTATATTTTTATAGGTTTCTGCAAGCACTATGGCGTCTTCGACCAGCCGTTCAATCCTGAAGACCGCATCCTCGTTCACGATTTCTTTTCTGTAAAAATCTCTTTCTTCCATAAAAGTGTAGGTTTGAACAATTTGTGCCTTCATGTAAGCAAGAATTGGCTTAAGCTGAGTTTCGGCAATCAGATAGTGTTTAGAGGACCCTGCCGTCACCAGTATACCGGCAATTTTGTCCCGCAATCCATTTTGAGGCAACAAGTCGAATACATTTTTCAACGATCCAGGTATCGAGGCCTGAAAAATCGGAGTACCGATAAAAATGACATCCGATTCCATAATTGTTTCTGTCACGGTCTTTGTATCCCCATGGTACTCCCGAAAGTCCCGGCCATCACTGAAATCCACATCAAACTCCGCCAGATCCAGCAGAGTCACTTCTTCCCCCGGGTATTTTTCTTCAAGGATATTTTTTGTATAGTTCATTGCGGTGCGTGTTTTTGTCCCGACCGTCGAGCCGGACAAGAGGGTGATTTTCATGTGCGTCGCTCCTTACTTTTTCGCAGTATACTTCTTCACAGCCGGCAGGATCTCCTGACCAATCAGTTCAATATTTTTCATTATCTTGTCGAATGGCACTCCACCAAAATCCATCTGTGCAATATAGCGCTGATGATTGAAAGTCTCATGCTGGTATAAAATCTTTTCAATGATTTCCTGCGGGCTGCCCACGTTCATGACATTCTTGAGATGTGCTCCTTGGGCAAAGGCCTGTTTGGGAAATCCTCTACCGTTTGTTAGTTTCATGCCTTCGTTGATATGAGGATAGTATTCTTTTAATGCCTGCTGCGTGGTTTCAGCCGCATAAAAGAAGCCGGCTGTGGCAACCGGAAACGCAGCGGAATCATACCCGAGATGACCAAGGGTCTCCCTGTAGGCATCGATGGGCTGCTTGAATACAGAAGCTGGTCCTCCTAGCATTGCCTGATACATGGGAACCCCCTGATAAGCTGCCTTGATTGCACTCGCCGGCGTCCCTCCTACAGCACGCCAGATCGGCAGCTGACCGTTTTTGGGACGTGGCAAAATATGCGCATCTCGAAGAGGCTTTCGAAATTTCCCTTCCCAGTTTACTCTTTCTTCCTGATTGATTTTGAGCAGCAATTCAAATTTTTCTTCAAACAGCTCCTCATAATCTCTTAAATCATACCCGAGCAGTTCATACAGACCAACACGGGATGCGCGTCCGGCAACTACTTCAGCCCGTCCATCTGAAATTAAATCGATTGTGGCAAAATCCTCAAACACTCTGACTGGATCAGAGGTGCTGATAATAGTCGATGAGCTGCTGACCTTGATCTGCTCTGTTGCCTGAGCTATCGCGGACAGCAAAACAGAATGAGCCTGAGTCGTAAAGTGGTCCTGATGACTTTCTCCTACACTGACCACATCAATCCCAGCCTCTTCTGCCAGCTTTGACATTTCTATGATTTCCTTCAGGCGCTGCTGGGCAGAAATCGTTTTACCTGTATGCGGATTTTCTAGATGGTCTCCTAACGTATACAGACCAAACTCCAGCCCCTCGTTTTCATCAATACGATAATCCTTAAAACTCATACGATCACTCTTTTCTGTTTAGTTAATGGCTAACACCTGCAGACTGCAGTGCGTGACTGTTTTTCTGTTCTTGCTTTTACTTCTGCCCCTAACCGACTCCCAATACGGATTCGTTTACTAGTATACACCATAAACTAACTTTTAGTAAGTTTTTTATCTCGTATTCGTTATATTTTTTTGCTGTGCTTTTAATTTTCTAGTATTCAACGCTTTCAAATCAAGTCCATCCACTTTAGTAACCCATATAGTATCAGGCTTTTGGTGGCGTTTAATTTAGCGGCCAAGGTGAGCCTACTGTACTGACTTGAGTTTGACCGCCGCACCGATTGCATGCCCACTCAAGATGCTTTACCAATCCGGGTTTGCCCGCTCCTCTACACTTAACGTTTTTATATAATGTGTTTCTACGGATAAGGAGGTTTTCGTGTAATACTTCGTTAGAATTCGCAGAATTCTTTTCTTACTGATTCTTTCCTTACACCATTCATCTATCCCGCTCACTGTTATTTTTCTATCTGGAAAAAGCAGGCTATATTCTTCTATCATTTTAAAAATAATCTCATCGGGTGATGTGAGATGACTACACAAAAGACAGCGTGCTGTACGTTGAGTCAGTCGGACATCAAAAGACCCGCAAACTGGACAAGTGATTCTTTTTTTAGTTTATCGTATGCGTAAGGAGGTCGTCTGAATATAATTTGTTCTTCTTTACCGTGCTCTTTTAGTAGTTTTCGGGCCAGTTGACTGTTTTGGGATATTTTCCGGACACCAGAAGAGGACTCGTGAGTAATTTTTTCCAAAATGAGCTCTGATTTGGCTATGAAACAGGTATGGATCCGTCGGCCTTGCATGGTACATTATGAAATCCGGATTGACAAACACAACATAAGCTTCAACTTTTAACTTCACTTGCCAGTTTTGGAGCAACTGCCTGACCAGACAAGTCGTTCGATTTATTTGCGTGAGGGGATTGGATATTTCCTGGCTGGCCCGCGTATACAGAGTCCCGTCCTTCATGACAAAACTACCCTCATAATTTTTGATCTCATATAAATAGATACAGCCCGCGTTCAAAAGCATAGCATTCACCTGCGTCTGGCTTCCTTTCACTGTTAACGAAAGATCCTAAAGCATGATCCCCTGACCAGTCATATACTTCTTTGCCAACAAGTCAAACTGTTTTTCCCCATCAAACCCTTTTTTTAGATTAATCAACGACTGCCTCTCTTCATAAGACAGATCCGCTCTCTTTTCCAGCAACTGAAGTAAGGTCAGTCGAACAGGCTCTTTCCTTTGTTTCACTACTTGCATGCACTCAGCTCCTTGTTTATATAAACTATTTTATTTCCTACTAGTTATATTAATCAATCAGCTGAAAAGCCATGATTATATTTGCTTTATATAGCATCCAGCGTCTACCTCATAAGCTGCTGGACTCTCCCCCTTACAGCAAACAGACTCCCTTTATAGCGCTTAACCAGTAAATCAGTTTGTCTAGAAGCTCCGAACGGTTTCACCTGCTTTCTTTCAGCATAAAAAAGCACTTCTTCCAAACGGCGGACCGCTCAGAAGAAGTGCTGACTGTTTTATTTACTTATGCTTTGTTTGAAGAACCGAATTCTTTCATTTTCGCTTTAGTTGCAGCGGTAATGTTTTCTTTACCCGGTCCGATAATTTTACGAGGATCATAAACTTTTTCGTTGTTGGCAATCACTTCGCGTGTACGCTTAGTCCACACTTGCTGAAGTTCAGTATTTACGTTGATTTTTGTGTGACCGTACTCGATTGCTTTTTCGATCTGGTGAGTTGGAATTCCTGATCCACCGTGCAGTACAAGTGGTGCGCCAGTCAGGTCAGAAATTTCTTTCATTTCGTCGAAACCAAGTTTTGGCTCTCCGTCGTAGTCTCCGTGAACAGATCCTAAAGCAGCTGCTAGAGCATCGATACCCGCTTCATCTACCATACGCTTACATTCTTCTTTGTCTGCGTACATTACGCCACCGACAACGCCGTCTTCTTCTCCGCCGACAGTACCGATTTCGGCTTCAACTGATGCGCCGTTTGCATGAGCATATTCAACCACTTTTTTAGTGAATGAAATGTTGTCTTCGATTGGGTCGTGAGAATGGTCAATCATTACTGAAGAGAATCCAGCATCAATTGCTTCTTTACATTTATCGAAAGAAGAACCGTGGTCCAGGTGCAGAGCAACAGGAACAGTAATGTCCATTTCTTCCAGAAGCGCGTTTACCATAGCAGAAACAACAGTGAATCCACCCATGTACTTAGCTGCTCCTTCAGAAACACCTAAAATCACTGGAGATTTTTCTTCCTGTGCTGCCTCTAAAATAGCTTGTGTCCATTCCAGGTTGTTGATGTTGAATTGTCCAACTGCATATTTCCCAGCCAAAGCTTTGTTCAACATATCTGTCATACTTACTAAACGACTCATAAAATATAGCCTCCTCAAATTTTTGCGCACTATTTATACCGATATGCGCACTCGGTCTCGCTTACTATTATATACAAAACTTCACAATAAAACTAGTCATATCGATGATCTTATCTGCTCATTTTCAACTTTTTTCATTGTTTGTGACTTTTTTCACCTATCTATTCTTATTTTCTAATGATTTCTCAATAAAAGACTTGAACAGCGGTTGTGGACGGTCCGGTCTGGAAATAAATTCCGGATGGAACTGACAGCCGACAAAGAAAGGATGGTCAGCCACTTCTATGATTTCCACCAGTTTATTGTCTGGAGAAACCCCTGAGAAAACCAGACCACTATCTTCAAGTTGCTGCCGGTAGTGATTATTGAACTCATAGCGGTGACGATGGCGTTCCTGTACCACGCTCTGGTTGCTGTAAGCTTCAGCAGTAACGGTTCCTGCTTTCAGCTGGCAAGGGTACAGCCCTAGACGCAGCGTTCCGCCCATATCTGTAATATTTTTCTGGTCCAGCATCAGATCGATGATGTTATGCGCTACATCCGGATTGACTTCCGCGGAGCCTGCTCCTTCTAAGCCGGCTACGTTACGGGCAAACTCCACTGCTGCCAGCTGCATGCCCAAGCAGATCCCGAAGAAAGGCACTTTATTTTCACGGGCATACTTGATAGCCAGCATCTTGCCTTCCAAACCACGTTCACCGAAGCCCCCTGGCACAAGAATTCCGTCAACATCATCCAGTTCTTTCACGACTTCTTCCGGTGACAGTTTTTCAGCATTGACCCATTTGATATCAATATCCGAGTCGGCTGAATAACCCGCATGTTTCAGTGCCTCCACTACGGACAGATAGGCATCCGGCAGCTCAACATATTTCCCGACAATAGCGATACGCGTCGATGTTTTTAGATTCAGTACTTTTTCTTCCAGTGCCTGCCAGTCTGTCATGTCGGCTTCAGGCACATCCAATTTCAAGTGATCCACCACAATCTGGTCCAGTCCCTGCTTCTGCAGATTCAGCGGGATTGTGTAGAGTGTCTCTACATCAAGTGATTCGATGACCGCTTTAGGGTCCACATCTGTAAAGGAAGCCAGCTTGTCTTTAGTGTGCTGTTCTACCGGATACTCAGAACGAACGATCAGGACGTTCGGCTGGATCCCCAGACTCCGCAGCTCCTTGACACTGTGCTGAGTCGGCTTCGTTTTCATTTCACCGGCGGCTCTGAGATATGGAATCAGTGTCGTATGCAGGTACATGACATTGTCTGCCCCCACGTCGCGTTTCATCTGGCGCAAGGCTTCCAGAAACGGCAATGATTCAATGTCTCCAACTGTTCCACCGACTTCGGTGATAATAATGTCTGAATCGGTCGTCTGAGCTGCACGCATGATTTTTTTCTTGATTTCGTCCGTGATATGCGGAATGACCTGAACTGTCCCACCCAGGTAGTCGCCTCGGCGTTCTTTATTGATGACTTCCGAATAGACTTTCCCGGTCGTCACATTTGAATACTGATTGAGATTGATATCAATAAATCTTTCGTAATGTCCCAGATCCAAGTCTGTTTCCGCCCCGTCATCCGTTACAAACACTTCTCCGTGCTGATACGGACTCATTGTGCCGGGATCGACGTTGATGTAAGGATCGAATTTCTGAATCGTCACTTTCAGGCCTCTGTTCTTCAGGAGTCGGCCCAGAGAAGCTGCCGCGATTCCTTTTCCAATCGACGAAACCACTCCGCCTGTTACGAATATATATTTTGTCATGTCTGTTCCCTCCACTTTTTTTATACGGGAAGGCAAAATGTTTCCAAAAACAGAAAACTCCCTATTCCATTATATAATGGAATAGGGAGCGGTGAATTGTCTTACATTTCGTCCTGTTGACCCTTTGGAATGTTAAAAGTCCCTAGGGTGCCCAATAAATAGTTTAAACACCCCGAGTCTTTAAGTCAAGGATGAATTGGCTGATTTTTCTATTTTTATTCCCCGCTGCCGTTTCAGTCTCATCCATGCGCACCCATTTAACAGTTCTGTCCAGCTACTTACACGGACGAGCCGCCCTTCAGGTAATAAAAAAGAGCGGATCTTCCAAGAGATCCGCTCTTTTCTGCTTTAAAGGTCAGAACTAGTTCACTCGCCTGTCAGAATTGACTTGCATGAATCTTACTCTTCTTCCTCATCAAGTACTTCTTCATCATCTACAATGTTCAGACCCTTGAGCTCTTCACTGTCTTCTTCCTCGTCACCAAGATCATCCAGATCCGCTTTGTACTCTCCAAGATCTTCCTCATCCACATCGTCGACCATAACGCCATGTTCGTCAACTTCAACACGCTCACCGTACTCGACTGCTGTATCGTCATCAGCCTCGTCTTCATCTTCGTCAAGTTCTTCATCGATTTCTTCTTCGAAGTCTTCGCCCATCAGTTTGCGTTTGCGTCGGCGTGGTTTCTCATCTTCTTCGTCATTGTCATGGGTGATCTCTTCATCGATAGAATCGATTGGGTACCATGACCGCAGTCCCCAGCGGTTGTCTCCAAGAGAGATAAACCGTCCTTCAACGTTCAGATCCGTATAGAATTGAACCATTTCCTGTTCCAGAGATGCGTCATCCAGTTTGAGGTAATCAGCTACTTCTGAGAGCAGATCATTGAATTCCATGACTTCTCCTGTTGTTTCAAGGATGGCATGCGCTACCTCCACCATTGCCAGTTCATTCTTATCTTGCCCTTTAAATTGATTTAATTCCACGACTTTTACGCCCTTTCTCTCATCGGTTTCGCTTCAGTTTTTTCACAACTAATTTATCCTACATGATTACGTCGTAAAACGCAATCGTATTTGGTAGTCACCTAGCTTCTGCTGATTGGCATGCAACGTATAGTCTACATACACTCTTCCAGAAAATGGTCGGTCATAATAGCTGACTTTCAGGTCCTCTGTGACGACTTTTAACTGGATGATACCCGCAGGAGACTGATAGTTTGTTTGCGTCGTTCCTTCGCTGTTGAAAGTCAATCGCATGGTCTGATCTCCTTTTCGGGTAACATTGACTACCCCGTCAGGGTTGATTTTTATGGTAACCGGCACGCTTACTTCCTGATGCGTTTCTTCAAAGCGGATATAGTAGCTGTTGTTCATATACACTACCCGCCCGTTTTCTTCGAACGAATGCCGAAATGTTTCGCCGTTTTGCAAATAAGATGTTTCCAGTTTGACTTCCGCCGGCAGACCATTTTTGAGTTCTTTTGAAGGCACAGTTGATTCTCCTTCCCTTGCTCGCTCTTCATTTACTTCCTTTTACAGTTTATCATAAATTCACACGGTCGTCTCTTGCAATATTCGACTTCCCGGCCCCGGAAGCCTCATTTTTTTGATATACTGATAAGGACTGCAAATATAACGAATCATACAGACAAAGGACGGACACCAATGACTGCATCTCTTCCATTCATCAATAATTACTCTCAGCCCTTCTTACTTTTTGATGACCTGCCCGACAGTTACACTATGCACCCTTTTGCTCCTTTTGCTCTGACCGACGCACTGATTAAAGAAGCAGGAAGAAAACAGCAGCCTATCCTTCACTTCTGGCAGACTCCACCGCTAGTTGTTCTCGGGATGATGGATACTAAGCTTCCCTACTTTAAGGAGGCCCTCCCTTTTCTTGAGCAGCAAGGCTACGCTTATATGGTAAGAAATTCCGGTGGACTGGCTGTCGTTGGTGATGAGGGAGTACTGAATTTTTCAGTCTTTTTTCCGGAAGAAGAGGACCGATTGCCCATCGATGACGCTTACACTCGCATGCACGCTATTGTTCAAGCAGCTTTTTTGGACTACACCCCGCCCATTCTTGCTTATGAAGTCGAGAATTCTTATTGCCCAGGAGATTTTGACCTGAGCATCGCCGGCAGAAAGATTGCCGGCATCTCACAGCGTCGAATTAAAGGCGGTATTGCTGTGATGATTTATTTGAGCGTGAACGGCAACCAGCGTAGCCGGGCTGAACTGGTTCGCGACTTTTATGCTGCCGGGCTGAAAAATGCAGGCAGTCGCTGGTCTTTTCCTTCCATAGATCCAGAATGCATGACGACTTTAGAGGACGCCTTCAAGATCCCTTTGACTATTTCAGATGTCAAAAAACGGCTGCTCGCTGTATTTCGCCAACAAGGCATTGCTGTAACCAGCGGTTCGGTCAGTTCCTCCATCTCTAGAGACTACAAGGAAGGTATGGAAAAAATGACTAAACGAAATCAGAGGCTGCTGCCTTAAATACGCCCTGAGCTGACAAGTCCCTCGGCCTATGGAAGCCGAAACTTGAATTGACAGCCTTCAGCCGGCTAGGAGAAAGGAATCATTATGTGCATCCAATCATTTGAACAAGCAGACCGTTTGCCAATAGAAAAAGTATTTAAAGATCCTGTGCATGACTATGTTCATGTTCGCCATAAACTTATTCTCGACCTGATTGACACGAAAGAATTTCAGCGTCTGAGACGGATTAAACAACTGGGCACGGCCCAGTTTACATTCCACGGAGCTGAGCATTCCCGTTTTTCTCATTCGCTCGGTGTATATGAAGTAACCCGACGGATTGTGGACATGTTTGAACGGAACTATTCCGACAGCTGGGACTGCAGTATGCGCCTGGTGACTTTATGTGCGGCTCTACTGCATGATGTCGGCCACGGTCCGTTTTCCCATACCTTTGAAAAGATATTCAATACCGACCACGAAGCGCTAACTACGGACATCATCTTATCGGATCAAACGGAAGTCAATGCCGTGCTTAAGCGGGTCTCTCATGATTTCCCTAACCAAGTGGCCAGTGTCATTACTAAAGAACACCCCAATCCGCAGGTCGTGCAGCTCATTTCAAGCCAAATTGATGCTGACCGGATGGACTACTTGCAGCGGGATGCCTTTTTTACTGGAGCTACTTATGGCGCCTTTGACCT
Organism: Alkalibacterium sp. AK22; assembly: GCF_000585255.1. Classification (GTDB taxonomy): domain Bacteria; phylum Bacillota; class Bacilli; order Lactobacillales; family Carnobacteriaceae_A; genus Alkalibacterium. The sequence goes on along the minus strand of NZ_JANL01000014.1, from coordinate 80,956 downwards.
GTCTCGCATCTTGCGGGTTATTCGACCGTATCCCCAGGGAATCGCTTTTCAGTATCAGGGCATGCATGCTGTGGAAGATTACATCGTCAGTCGTTTCCAGATGTACATGCAAGTCTACTTCCATCCGGCTTCCCGGGGAATGGAAGTGACCCTTGACCGCCTGCTGTACCGGGCTAAACAACTCTGCAGAGCAGACAAACTGCACCCAACCTTTGAACTCCTGGACCCTTTTTTCCAGGAAAAGCCGAGTTTGTCAGATTACTTGAAGCTTGACGATGGTGTCCTTCAGACTGCCATCACCTTGTGGACCGACAGTGATGATGCCTATCTGAGCGAACTGTCTAAAATGTTTTTGAACCGAAAGCCTTTGAAATCAGTTATTTACGAAAAAGGCCGCGACGAGCAGATTGTAGAAGAACTGCGGGTGATTGTCGGTAAACTGACCTACGATCCGGATTTATTCACTCAGACAAACAGCAGTTCGGATTTACCTTATGATTACAAACTAAAGAACAAAACGCCTATACATCTAATGCAATCTGATGGTACACTGGTGGAGTTGAGCGAAGTCAGCTCAATTGTGCGTACGCTGAGCGGTCATCTGCATGGAGATCATCGGCTGTACGTACCTAAAGAATTTTTAGAAGCCCATCCCACCAATATCAGCGTGTTCCAAGAAGAATATGACGCTTTCCAGCGTCATATCGTGAACGGCGCTGTTGTCAACACACAAGATAAGGAGAATGAGGAGACACATGACTATTGAATTAATCGCTATTGATCTGGACGGTACCCTACTGGATCCCAATCATGCTGTTACCGACGAAGTCAAGCAGGCAGTCAAGGCAGCCAAGGCAGCCGGTGTAAAAGTCGTAATCTGTACGGGCCGTCCTCTGCCAGGCGCGATCGGCTTCCTGGACGAACTGGACATCAGCGGAGCTGACGATTACATCATCACCTATAACGGCGGCCTGGTACAGAATGTCAAAACTGGCGAGGTCGTGATCCGCCACATGATGGACCACCAGGATTACCTGAAACTCAATGATGCTGCGGCACAAGCTGGCTCACACTTCCACGCTATCAATAATGACGGGATATTCACTCCCAATAAGGATATCAGTGAATATTCTGTTCGCGAAGCTTACCTGATTGGTCTGCCGCTGTTTTACCGTAGCAAGGAAGAAATGGACCCGACAGCCATTTACAACAAGACGATGATGATTGACAAGCCCGAGGTCCTTGAGACAGCTGTGTCCCGTCTACCGAAATCTCTTTATGACGACTATACTATTTTGCGCAGTGAGCCTTTCTTCCTAGAAATCCTCAATAAAAAAGCCAGCAAAGGAAATGCAGTCAAGGAATTGTCCGAACTGCTTTCTATCAGACAAGAAAACGTCATGACTCTTGGAGACGGTGGAAACGATCTGGACATGATTGAGTGGGCCGGTTACGGTATCGCCATGGCTAATGCAACTGATGCTGTCAAAGCTGCAGCATTCGATGTCACGTCATCCAATGCTGAAAACGGTGTGGCTCGCGCGATTGAAAAATATGTACTGACGGGTATCCACTCCAGTTAATACCCTTTATATAAAGGGGTGCAAAAAGAAAGGCTTATCTTTAGCCTTTCTTTTTTTTAGTGCTATACTGGCTGTAGACTAAAGAAAAGGAGCGAATAAAGGATGCCAGACAAAGTTGTTTATACGACGTCCGCAATCAATACCGGTGCCCGCGAAGGAGAAAGTCATTCACCTGACCGGTCATACGAAGTCAAAATCGCTACACCCAAGAAAATGGGAGGTTCCGGAGACGGAACGGATCCGGAGCAGCTCTTTGCCTTAGGTTACAGCGCCTGCTTTCATGCTGCCCTTGAGCACTACAAAAAAGAAGAAAAAATCGAGAACCGCTCACAAGTGACTTTGACAGTCAACCTGCTCAAGGACCCTGAAGATGACGGATTCAAACTGAGTGTCGCTGTCGAAGTCGGGATTGAAGACATGAACGAAGAAGAAGCCCAGAAACTGGCTGATAAAGCTCATGCTTTCTGTCCTTATTCCAAAGCAACCAAAGGAAATATCGAGCACACCATCAAAGCAGTCCCTTACGTCGAAGGCAAGTAACCTGCTTGAAAAACAGCCAAGAAAACAGCGTCTTTTCCTTTAGAGGATTAAGCCGCTGTTTTTGTTTGCCCACCGAGGCAGCTGCCTCAAAAAATAAGGGCCGTTCCCCTTGACTAGCCGAATGTATGTTCTTATAATTAAAACAAACATATATTCCCATTGCACAAGGAGGGATTTACATGCTTCAAGTCATGGATTACTCTAAAGAACCCCGCAGGGATATTCTGTGTATTGATGTAAAGTCATTTTTTGCATCTGTAGAGGCCGTAGAACGCAAAGAGCACCCTCTCAAAGCCCGGATAGCTGTCGTCAGCAAACCTGACAGCAACGGCGGCCTGGTTCTGGCTTCTTCGCCCATGGTCAAAAAACTGTATGGCATCAAGACCGGCACCCGATTGTTTGAAATACCCAAGCATGCACGCATAGACATAGTAAGACCACGTATGGCTTTATACTTAGAAAAAAACCTGGAGATCATCAGCATATTCAAGCGCTTCGTTTCTGATGAAGATTTGCATGTCTATAGTATAGATGAATCCTTTCTCGATGTGACCCAATCCCACCGACTGTTCGGCAGTACAGCAGACATCGCCAGGCAGATACAAGCTTTTGTTTGGGAAGAGCTGCATCTGGTTGTAACCGTCGGCATAGGAGACAATCCTCTGCTTGCCAAACTGGCACTGGACCACGCCGCCAAACATGACCAAGCTCATAACTTCATTGCAAACTGGCATTACGAGGATGTCCAAGAAACGGTCTGGAATATTGCACCGCTCAGAGACTTTTGGGGAATTGGATCAAGGACCGAACAGCATCTCAATCGACTGGGCATCCATTCGATTCGCGATCTGGCCCAGGCTGATGTGGGCAAGCTGAAAAAAAAGTTTGGCGTGATCGGCGAGCAGCTTTTCTTTCATGCTCACGGTATTGACCGGACCCGGTTGTCGGAATCCTTTGTGCCTAAAGGCACTTCTTTCAGCAAAAACCAGATCCTCAACAAAGACTATACAGATAAGCACGAAGTAGAAATCGTGATCAGAGAAATGGCTGAAGAGAATGCCATGCGTCTGCGCCGGCACCATCTAAGCACCGGCTTGGTCAAATTAAGCATCGGGTTTTCCCGTGATGTGGCCGAAAGAGGCTTCAGCCACCAGCTGCCAATCGCGCAAACTGATTCTTCCCGTAAAATTATCGAAGGTCTGCTTGTTCTCTTTTATCGTCACTACCAGCCAATTCCAGTCCGTGTCGTCAATGTGACTTTTGGAAAAATCGAGCCCAAGTCGGCCCTGCAGCTCTCTTTGTTCGAGCCGGCGGAAAAGCTGATTAGTCAGGAAGACCTGGACAAAACTATTGATATGATCAGAAAAAAGTACGGCTATACGTCACTACTGCATGCCAGCAGTCTTTCTTCCGGCGGGATGGCTGTTTATCGTTCCAAACTGATCGGAGGCCACCGCTCCGGCATACAAAAATAAGCGGAAGGATCCACACTGTTTTACTAACCGCTAGCATTCGATGCTCTTAGATCCACTGAAAGGAGAGGATTGCCTTGTCAGAAGAAATCATCAAGCTGTCCCCAGATACGCTAGGCTATAAGGACCGCGGCAAAATGAAGTGGATCGGCATGATGCTGTCCGACCATGCCGAGGCACTGAACAATCAGCAGCAGCAAACTCAATCTGCCACTGTTCTTCCCAGAGACAAGCAGACACTAGAAACGGTCAGTGCCCTGTTGTTTGAAAGCTATACCCGCAAAAAACCTGTGGCGATTCAGCTGGATATTCTCAAAGACGGCCACTATCTTCCTGATACACAAGGTATCGTGAAAGGAGCCAATGCCGCAGCCATCTATATCAAGGACCGCAGCCAAATCGTCCACCGCATCCCGCTTGATACCATCCGCCATGTTCGCCCTATCGAATCAGCTGCTTGCTTCCAGAAGACTTTGCGTCAATCAGTCAGTGAGTAGGCCCGCTTTTTCTTGCTTAAACGGTTCTCCCTCTAAACGCCGGCTGTTTCTAGAGGCCTTTCTCATGGCTTGCAACGTGACATCATGTCAGATTTCCCCACTCCTCTGTTGCAGCTCAAAAAGCCCCTGCAACACAGCTCAGGATAAAATCTGGCTGCTTGCAGGGGCTTTTTATTCAGCATTCAACTGATCAGGTTCGAGCAGTCGAAAATTTCATATAGACACGTTTCAATTGCTTGTTTGAAGCAATAAAGCGGATAGTTGCAATCCGGATAACGATAGTAACCGCATTTTGAATCAGCCTCGGCGGCAGCAGGACTGCGATTGGATTTTGCGTCAGGATACGCAGCCATAAGGTGTTCAGCGTCAGGTTGACAAACAGAGCAATCACAACTTCAGCCGTAATGATACGCTTAAGGCTTACTTCCCTTTTGTGTAAAAACAAACCATAAATCAGCCCTGTCAGAAAAGCTGACAATGTAAAGCCCGGGAAAAAGCCGCCTATACCCGGGCCAATAATAAAACTGAGGATATCAGCCAGTACGGCTCCAAAGCCGCCGACCCATGGGCCGAAAAGCAGACCAATCAGCGCCGTAGGGAGAAAAGCAAACGTGATTCGTACAATCGGTGTAGTGATCCCCACCATACCGAGTGATATATTCATAGCGACAAGCAAGCCGACAATAGCGATGCCAAGCGTACGGTTCTCCATTGTCCACCTGGACAAGCGAACTGCCCGATAAATCAGCAGCCAGACATAATATAGAAAAGCGATAGCGTAAATGAGGCCACTGCCTTCATGAACCAGATCAATCTGTAGCCGTTCTCTCTGCAGGAAAAAAACAAAGGGAGCAGCCGTAAACAGCAAGCCAAGCAGCAGGCTGGGCAGCAGGCTGTCCTCCTCGATTCTGCTGGAAATCAGTACGGTCAAAAAGAGCAGCAAGCCTGTAAAAGCCAGCAGGAAAAGCACGTCCATAAGAATCATCTGCCAGTCGCCTGTCTGCTCAAAGAGATAAGCCAAGCCGTCCAACCCACTCTGTGCTCTCAAATAGGGAATCAGAAAAGAGAGGATAAAAGGGGCAAACATACCCATAAAACCATAGTGCAATAATTTGTTCTGACGTCTGCCAGTATGAGGTGTTGCAGTCATAATCGAAGATCTCCTTTAATTTTTAATCTTCTTTGATACGTTGATCAAAAGAAGTCATTCAACCGGATACGGCAGCTCCGGTAAAATTAAAGAGTCCTCACTAAAAAACTATTCAGTTTTAAAGCGGATGCAGGAAAGAATCGCAAAACTACCGTTTTTTCGTCTAGAGGCAACATCCCATCCTTCTAGCACTTAACGTTCTTTCCTTACTCTTTTTCCTTTTTCATTATAAGTTAGTATGCCTGAATACTCAATAGGCTATTCAGTCAAAACGGGCTGTCCGTTTGTAACAGTCCCTCTTCGGTGATAAGGTAATCCACCGGCACATCATGTTCTTCCGCCTCAAAGGTGTTGACAAGCTGACTGCTGTGAAGCAGCGAGACTGTACGCCCGTGAAAGTCCTTGAGGAAGCGGTCAAAGTACCCACCGCCGTACCCAATCCGAAAGCCTTGACGGTTAAAAATAAGACCAGGAACAATCAACAAGTCCATATCTGCCTTCTGACAGCGGACAGTTTTGTCCGGCACAGGTTCTTCCAGGCCAAAATAGCCTTTTTCCAGCTGCTTAAAGGAGGTTAGTTTGTAAAAATGCAGGGCTTTGGAGTCATGAATAGATTTAGGTACACAAACATATTTGTCCTCTTCCCAAGCTTTTTCAATAATGGTCCGGGTGTCCCACTCTCTTGGACTTGAGACAGTGACTCCGATACTAACCGCTTGCTCCCAGAGCGATGATTCAAACAAGTGGTCCAGCAGGTCATTCTCGATTCGATTGCGGTTGAACCAGCTTATTTCTTCAAGTGACAGTAGCATGCTTTTGCGTAAAGTTTCTTTGCTCATGACCTTCCTCCTTCATCCTTGTTCTTTTACGTCTAGGCGTAGTTTAGTCTGCGCACTGATTCCAAGCAGCTTGTGCGACCTGTTCAGCCAGTACGGCTGTCGTGATTGACCCGACTCCACCGGGCACCGGCGTGACGGCTCCGGCTTTTTCAAATACTTCATCGTATTTGATATCTCCGACTGGCTTGCCGTTTTTGTATCCAAAACCGACATCAATCACTACTGCACCTGCTTTGATGTGTTCAGCCCTGACCAGCTCCACTGCTCCGGTTGCTGAGATCACGATGTCTGCGTCACATGTATAACGCCGAATGTCTTTGGTTTTGATGTGGACATTTGAAACCGTTGCTTCCTCATTCAGCAGCATAATCGACAGCGGCTTGCCGACGACCGGGCTGCTGCCTATAACGCAGACATCCTTCCCCTCGACTGAAATACCGTAATATTCCAGGAGAGCCATAACAGCTCTAGGTGTACTGGGAACCAGTGTTGTTGAGTCATCCTCCACTACACGCCCCAGATTTTCAGGGGTCAATCCGTCGATGTCCTTGTTCGGATTCAAGCACCGGGCTACATCATTGCGGGAGAGCGTATCCGGCAGCGGCTGCATCACCAAAATCCCGTGCACTTCCGAATTTTGGTTCAGTGCTTCAATGGCCGTCATTACTTCTGATCTTTTCGCTGTGGCTTCAAAAACGACCGGCTCAACACGTATTCCTGCCTTATTCATGGTTTTGATTGCCGCATTCTCATAAGAAATCGAAGACTGATCGTCTCCGACACGGACGATAGCAAGCGTCGGGTTACAATCGATTTTTTTGAGGTCTTCAACTGTTTGTTCTGCCTTTTCCAGCAATGCTTTGGCTACGGGTTTTCCTTTGAGTTCTCTAGTCATAAACTGCCTCCGTTGTTAATTTCATCCCTGCTTTTTATGCGCCTGAAGATGCATCGTGACCCTCATCTGGCCACTTATCCTGCTCAAGAAAATGCTGAATCGCACGTTTCAGGATGCTTACGCGCTCTCGGCCGCTCTTTAGACATGCTTGTGCCTTATCTTCCAGTTCAGCACGTACGGACGCATCTTCCAGCAGACGGGTATTGATTGTGACGTTCAGCACTGCCGTTTCCAGCACCGTTGATACAAACAGAACCGACACCATTAAATCATTGACGATTGTTCCTTTCATTCGGACACTGACCAGCTCATCAATCAGATCGATGAGTTCATGACTTTTTTCCAGCATCAGAAGAGGTGGCTGAGCGGCACCTTGGATAGCCTCTTCGACCGCTTTTTTTCGTTTTGCCTTTTCTTCAGGTGTTTCTTTAGGCAGCTTATAAGCTAAAAGCACCGGCTCGAAAGCCACCGCATCATCTTTAGCCAGCTGCTGGAAAGCGTGCACTAGCTGCTGCGCTTTTTCCAGTGTTTCACCCAAACTCTCTGCCTGATCTGCATATGTTTTTTTGTCTTTTTGGATATCAGCTACCATACGGAGAAGGGCAGCACTCATTGAAGCAACATAGGCCGCTGCACTCCCACCCCCTGGTGTTCCGTCTTTCTTACCCAGTTCAGTCAGGTAGCTTTCGATTGTCAGTTCGTTCACCGTGCTTCCTCCTTAAAATAGTCCAGAGATTTTACCCTGTTCATCCACATCCACTTGCTCAGCTGCAGGCTGTTTCGGAAGACCTGGCATCCGCATGATATTACCGGTCAGCACAACAATAAAGCCCGCTCCGGCAGATACCGTCAAATCTCTGACATTGACCGTAAAGTCAGTTGGCCGTCCAAGGGCAGTTGCTGTATCAGAAAGGGAATACTGGGTCTTTGCCATGCAAATCGGCAGATTCCCGTAGCCTAATTTTTCCAGTCGTCCAGCCATATTCCTCGCTTTTTTGCTCCACTCCGTACCGCGCCCTCCATAAACCGACTGAACAATTTTTTCTACTTTTTCTTCTATTGAATCACTCAGCTCATAGGCATAACTCAAATCTGAGACTGTTTCAGTCAAGCGGATGACTTCTTTGGCCAGTTCCATACCCCCAGCCCCACCTTCAGCCCAGACATCTGACTGAACGACTTGGCTTCCAGTTTCTTCAATAGCCTGCTTGAGGACACTCAATTCTTCCTGTGTATCACCAGGGAAGGCATTGATAGCGACAACTGCTGGCAATGAGAAGGTCTGCTGAATATTTTCGATATGTTTAAGCAAATTAGGCAGTCCTCTTTTAAGCGCGTCTGTATTTTCTGCAGACAGGTCTGCCTTACTGACACCGCCGTGCATTTTAAGCGCACGGATTGTGGCGACCACTACAACCGCGTCCGGCTTTAAGCCGCCCATCCGGCATTTGATGTCGATGAACTTTTCAGCCCCCAGGTCTGCACCAAATCCGGCTTCTGTCACGACATAGTCCGCATGGGCCAGTGCCATCTTGGTAGCCAGCAAGCTGTTGCATCCATGAGCAATATTGGCAAAAGGTCCTCCGTGAATAAAGACCGGAGTCTGCTCTAACGTCTGGACCAGATTCGGCTTGAGAGCATCTTTCAGCAAGGCAGATACTGCCCCTTCTGCCCTGATTTCTCCTAAAGTGACCGGCTCATTATCAAACGTATAGCCGATAAGGCAGCGTCTCAACTTGTCTTTCATCTGTTGCAGAGAGTCTGACAGGCACAAAACAGCCATGATTTCAGAGGCTACCGTAATATCAAAACCGTCTTCTCTGGGCATTCCATTTGTTCGGGCACCGATTCCGCTGACGATTGACCGCAGTTGACGGTCGTTCATATCCAATGCGCGGCGCCAGGTGACACGTCTGGGATCGATATTCAACTCGTTGCCCTGATAAATATGATTATCGATCATAGCTGCTACTAGGTTGTTAGCTGCGCCGATTGCATGGATGTCCCCTGTGAAATGCAGATTGATGTCTTCCATTGGGATGACCTGGGCATATCCTCCGCCAGCTGCGCCCCCTTTCATACCAAATACAGGTCCCAGTGACGGTTCCCGCAGAGCAATAGCTGCTTTCTTGCCTAGTTTCTGCAAGGCATCTCCCAGGCCGACTGATGTTGTGGTTTTCCCTTCACCTGCCGGGGTCGGGTTGATGGCTGTCACTAAAATAAGCTTACCCTCATCGCCCTGCCTGTTATGTAAAGCATCAAAGTTGACTTTAGCCTTGTACTTGCCGTAAAACTCCAGAGCATCGTCTTCTATCCCTAACTTAGAAGCTACTGCTTCGATTGGATGCATATCTGCTTCCTGAGCTATTTCGATATCACGTTTTACCATCACTGTACCTCCTGGTTTGTAGTTGTTCTACAGATGTCAGTGCCGGAATGTAAGTGGTTTCTGAAATGACCGGCGCTTACTTTTTCAGTATAACACAGTCAGCTCCCCTAGCCTGGTCAAAATCTTTTTTATTCAGCCCTTATTGACCTGAAATTTATTCTGAGCTAAAAGGAGAAACCATCGACTTTTATGTGCAAATTTCGTATCATAAGACTATACGAACGTAGAGGAGGAATTTTTTTGAAAATAATTGACCGTGCAGCACTGACAATCCTGATTATTGGCGGTATTCACTTGCTGCTTATTGGGTTGTTCGGCTTCGATTTTGTAGAAATCCTGTTAGGCGACGCCGAACAGTGGGGAACCCGAATCGTTTATATACTTATCGGTTTGAGCGCTCTCTGGTGCTTTAAATACTATTCCTTTACGCCTAGGGGCGGTAGTCGGCTGAAAGACCGCTGACTATTTCAGGGAGCCAAGAGAACGGCCTGCTAATATTAAAGGTTTCGCGCAGAAAAGTCTTCTGCACGAAACCTTTTTTCCTACTATACGCCCACCAGATCTCCCAGAGGACTATATGGATAATTCAAATCTCCTGCAACCGCCTCATTCGTGATCCTACCAGCATAGACATTCACGCCGGATGCCAGTTCGGGGCTCTGATGAATCGCCGTTTCGACTCCCTTGTCTGCCAGCTGCAGCGCATAACGAACCGTATCATTAGTTAAGGCCAGTGTTGCAGTCTTTGGTACTGAACCAGGAATATTGGCTACGGCATAGTGCACAACCCCATGCTTTTCGATAACCGGTTCATCATGTGTGGTCGGGTGGTCGATTGTGTCAAAATTCCCTCCCTGATCGATGGCGATATCAACAATAACTGAACCTTTATTCATCCGTTTGATTATATCTTCGCTCACCAACTTGGGCGCTTTTCGGCCGGGAATAAGCACAGCCCCTATCACTAGATCCGACTGGAGCACCGCTTTTTCAATGTTGGAAGGCGTCGATGCCAGTGTCTGAACGCTACTCCCGAAAAGGCGAATGAGCTCGCGCATGCGCTCTGAATTCAGTTCGATGATAGTCACATTAGCTCTCATCCCGATTGCCATTCGGGCAGCATTTTCTCCGGCCACACCGCCTCCAAGAATAGTGACTGTCCCGCGTTCTACTCCCGGAACACCCCCTAGAAGAACGCCTGCACCACCGGAATGCTTCTCTAAATAATGAGCACCAATCTGGACAGACATTCTACCGGCTACCTCACTCATCGGTGTCAATAAAGGCAGTTTGCCGTCTTTGACAACTGTTTCGTAGCCAATCGCTGTGACTTCATTTTCGATCAACGCCTCAGTCAGCTCAGGCTCTGCCGACAAGTGCAAGTAGGTAAACAAGGTGAGTCCTTTCCTGAAGAACCGGTACTCCTCAGGCTGAGGTTCTTTGACTTTCATAATCATTTCCGCTTCCGCCCATACGTGTTCAGCAGAATCGGCAAGTTCTGCTCCTTGCTCGGCATACATGTCATCATCAAACCCACTTCCTTCTCCAGCTCCTGCTTCAATCAAGACACTGTGACCATGGTCAAGCAGGCGTTTAACATTAAAAGGGGTCAAAGCCACACGGTACTCGTTGTTTTTGATTTCTTTCGGCACTCCAATAATCATAATTTCCATCCTCTCTTTAATCAAATGAACCCGTTCATCCGGGCAAATTATTTAGATAATGAAATAGGCTAGAGCCAGCAGCAAGCCCATAAGAATCAGCAGCATACCGGCTAATCTATGCAGCCGGTCAAAACCTTCCGGAAAGGCCCGTCCATAAGCCTTACCCGTTTTCTTTCTGCTCTTTCCATCACCTGAATATATAGCATAACCATAGGCCAGCAGAATCAGCCCGATAATCAGCAGCATACTATCGCCTCACTTAAAAATGTAATGTATCCCTGTCTTCACCTCTGGAGACCTCCCGCCAGCTGTAAAAACCGGCATCCAGTCCTCTGAGTAGAACCTCCGCCGAACCCTGATTGGTTGCCAACGGGATTTCGTAGACATCACACAATCTCAACAAAGCTGAAATATCCGGTTCGTGTGCTTGGGCAGTTAATGGATCCCTGATAAAAATGACCAGATCCATTTTATTGTCGGATATGTAGGCCCCGATTTGCTGATCGCCACCTAGTGGTCCGGATTTAAAGCGGTGCACGTCCAGTCCAGTTTCCTCGGCTATCCGTTTTCCGGTCGTCCCAGTGGCGAACAAATGGTGCTTGGATAAAATCGGTTTATACGCATGAGCCAGCTTGACTATGTCAGCCTTTTTCTTGTCGTGCGCAATAAGTGCTATATTCATCAAGACGATCATCCTCCTTGAAAGGGCTTATTTTTTTTATCATAACATAAACGAATAAAGATCAGCTTATAAAAAAATCGACTCTTACAAGCAAGCAATCGTTTCACTTGATACTGCCATTTTCAACCGATACACTGTTAGCAGATCAACTATAAGGAGGAAATAATAATATGAGCAAGCAAGTTGCTGTAGTCATTACCAAACTGTTCGAAGACGTCGAATTCACCTCCCCCAAAGAAGAACTGGAGAAGGCAGGGCATGCCGTCACAACGATCGGTTTTGAAGCTGGAGAAACAGTGGACGGCAAAAAAGGAACGGCCTCAGTTAAAATAGATAAAAGTATTGACGAAGTCTCTCCCGATAACTTCGACGCTTTACTGATTCCGGGTGGTTTTTCACCTGATCAGCTACGTAAAGATGACCGTTTTTTGGCGTTCACCAAGGCCTTTTCCGATCACAAAAAACCAATCTTTTCTATCTGTCATGGTCCTCAGTTGCTGATCAATGCTGAAGTCGTCAAAGGTAAAGATATCACAGCCGTTAAACAAGTTGCGGTAGATCTTAAAAATGCCGGCGCTCACTTCCATGACAAAGAAGTCGTGATTGATGATTCCGGGCTTATCTCCAGCCGCACACCAGACGACTTGCCTGCATTTAACCAGGCTATGGTCAATGCCCTTAGTGAGTAAATTTTCATTTTATACGGCTGAATGTTTAACTAATTTTAAGGACTGCGGTGATACAATCTGGTACACTAACTTATGTGGAAATTTAGTACACGATTCTTTTCTCCCCAAAAGGCTGAAGGATTATCCCCCGAGACATCCTTGAGTCTTGAAAAGAAGTGTTTGAGATTCTATTCTTTCTCCCCTGATTGAATAACATACTCTCAAATATAATGAAGACATTATGTCTTATCTCCCCCGCCCGCTTTTTCTAGAGGAAAAAGCGGGCTTTTTTTGATTCAAAAACATTTTATTTTTTCTTTCTGTACACATGAATAAAAACTTATTTTCACCATAAAGACATCACACTTTATTCATATCCAAAGTCTATACTTTAGTCATACCCACAACAACCAACTTATTTCCGGCTGCGTGCACTCCTCCAAGCGCGCGTAGCCACTCCTTTTTTACCGTCCGCTGTTAACCCAACGGGCGGTTTTTTCTGTCTAAAAACATTAAAATACAATATTGTATAAAAAATTCATCTTTTCATCTTTCCCTCCCTGCTCAGCTGCTGCTAGAAGACAGCCTAAATCCCGTCCCTATAGTCTTAAAGGGATTTTGTTTATCTCCTTCCTGATTTTTTGTTCATTGTCCTTTGTTTATGGATTGCTTACTTTTAGTATCCTCATTATAATAATCTGTGTTGCCAAAGTGGCGACAGTCAACTAAGGAGGTCGAATGATACCTTGATAGAACTCCGTGATATCACCAAAACATTTTCCAGCAGACAAGAAAACCTGCTGGCACTGAATGCCGTCGACCTGTCCATCGATACCGGTGAAGCTTTCGGTGTGATCGGTGAGAGCGGGGCAGGCAAGTCTACCCTGCTGCGCATGGTCAATATGCTGGAACGTCCCGACTCAGGCACAGTTAAAGTTGATCAAACTGACCTGACCACTCTTTCAAAGAAAGAGCTGCGACAAGAACAGAAACAGATTGGGATGGTTTTTCAGCAGTTCAATCTGTTGAACAACCTGACTGTTGCAGACAACGTGAAGTTGCCTTTGACCCTGCACGATTATGCTGATCCGTTAACACTCGATGATGTCCTTGCTTTTGTTGGCTTGTCAGATAAAAAACACAGCTACCCCCAGGAACTCAGTGGGGGTCAAAAGCAGCGGGTCGGTATTGCCCGGGCACTGATCACACGACCGAAACTGCTGCTTTGCGATGAGCCGACCTCGGCGCTGGACCAGAATACAACTGAAGAAGTTGTAGCCGTACTAAAAAAGGCTCACCAGGAATTCAAGATGACCATCGTTGTGGTCACCCATGAACTGCCTGTTGTAAAGTCTCTTTGCAACCGTGCCGCTCTGATGGAGGCCGGCGAAATCAGACAAATCGTCAAGATCAACCGTTCGAGTAGCGAGAAGACAATCAAGCCCTATCTGGACCGGGCACGGGAGGTGCTGGCAGATGACTGAATGGCTACCTGTCTATCTTGAACGCCTCGTTGATTTCACCCCCCGGTTGTTGGAAAGTTTGTGGGAAACAGGCATCATGCTCTTTTTTGCCATGATTGCTGCTGTTTTACTTGGACTTCCGGTTGGTACTCTGTTGTACATGACTGCTGACGGTCGTCCTATGGCTAACCGTCTGGCTAACCGCATCCTGAACGTCTTGGTGAATGCTATCCGCTCCTTTCCGTTTCTGTTGCTAGTGATTGCTATGCAACCCTTTATCCGACAGGTTTACGGCAGAGCGACTGGCGACCCGATTGCGGCGTCCTTTCCGATGGTGGTCATTGCGATTGCCTTGTATGCTCGTTTCGTTGAACAGTCTCTGATGGAAGTACCAAAAGGCATTACCGAAACAGCTCAGTCAATGGGCGCCACCAACCGACAGCTAGTGTTTAAATTTCTGTATGTCGAAGCAAGAAGCAGCCTGGTCATCGGTTTTACTACTGCGGTAATTAGTTTTGTATCTTACTCGACCATAATGGGCGTAGTCGGTGGCGGCGGAATCGGTGATTTTGCCATCCGCTTTGGCTATCAGCGTTTTGAAACAGATATCATGTATACAGCCATTGTTCTGATCATCTTGCTGGTCGAACTTTTTCAATGGCTTGGACTAAAACTTGCAAGAAAACTGGATAAACGATGACATTATAAAGGAGAGAATCATTATGATCAGAAAAAGTTTGCTATTAGGAAGTACCGTCCTGCTGCTGGCAGCATGTGGAGAGACCGCCGAGGATCCTGCTGAAGAACCAATTGGAACCGATGAAGACACGACAGAAGAAGTTACGGATGAATCAGCTGAGGACAGCAGCACAGATGACGATGATGTTGTCATCCAAGTCGCCTCTCATTTGCCCCCGATGACAGACATTGTTGAAATTGCGGGTGATGTGATTGAGGATGGCTACACTGTTGAACTGGTCGAAGTATCAGATAATATCCAGTACAATGAAGCTCTCTTAAATGGTGAAGTGGATGCCAGCTTTGCTCAGCATGAACCCTTCATGGAAATGTTTAACGCAGAGCGTGACGGAAACCTAGTCGCTATCCAGCCGATTTATGATGCTATTGTTGGTTTCTATTCGCCTGTTTATGATTCAATCGATGATATCGAAGAAGGTGCCGAAGTAGCAATTCCAAGCGATCCGACTAACGAAGCACGAGCATTGATGATTCTCGCGGATTACGACCTGATTACTTTGGCGGACGGCGTCGGCTTTGAAGCAACGGTTGACGATGTAGAAGAAAACCCATATGAGTTCACTTTCACACCTATCGACCTTCTCAATCTGTCTTCTGCCTACCAAGACGGGGTAGAACTGGTCTTCAATCTACCGACATATATTGCATCGGTTGATTTAACTCCAGCGGATGCTGTTTTTCTAGAAGACGATAACGACTTCACATTCGCTATCCAGCTGGTAGCCCGAGAAGATAACCAGGACTCAGATGCCATCCAGGCTCTCCAAGCAGCCTTTACCAGCCAGGAAGTGTATGATTTTCTGGAAGAACTGGCTGAAAACGGCCACCTAGAACCTGCTTTTGAAGTAAACAACTAAGCTGCGAACAGTTGCCTGAGTCTATATACTTGATTGTCAACATACCTTGTTAAACGAACACCCAAAAAAGACCAAAGAGCTCTGGAAGATACGTCGAGGAGTACTGCATGTTTGAAGGCCACCTGTCAGGTTACACTTCAAACATGCCGGTGCACTCACCGTCTTTTGGTGCTCTTTTTTATAGGCTGACTTACTCCCTGGACATGGAAAAGAGTGTTCTTTCACTGTCCACTTTTTTGTCATATAAACAGCCTATTAAAAAACAGGATCATTTACTCTTGCGAACCGGTGGACTCTCATAATACACATGGGACGGTTTTCCATAAACAGGCCCACTTGTCTGTCCACTAGCAACAAAATGATCTTTCAGTACTTTTCTCATCCGCCTGAAGTGGACCGCGTCACCACACCATTCATTGACGGTCGCCGTTGTCAGCGGAGTATCCGGAAAAAGAAACTGCAATTCCTCGATATTATCCAGAATCACATCAGTCACTGTACTTTTTTCGTAGCAGGATTTGCAGAAACAGGACCGCTGGGTAATCAGTAGTTCAAACGAGCCGCATGCCTTGCAGGATAAGCCTTTTTTCAGTTCTTCATAGGAATAGTACGGCAGATGTTTCTCCAGCGGGGCATGCGCTTCGTGCAGCTTGACCAGTCGGTTGGCCAGTTGATAATGCTGCCTTTCAAGTCCCCCGCTGTGGCTATTGAGCGCCTCAAGGCAGCTATCAATCTGGCTGGGAAGAATAATCGGATCTTCTATGCGTGCCTGATAAAGAGTGAAGGCAGGATTGACAAAAACCAGATTCCCCTGTACTTTCAGTTCACTTGCCCAGTCTTGCAATAGTTGCATTAGAAACGAGGTAGTCCGCTTAAGCTGAAGAAGCGGGTCAGCTATTTTCTGACCCAAAATAGTGCTGAAGCCGTCAGGGTTTCGTAAATAGCCTCCGGCGTAATTTTTCACCTCAAAGACATGTACCAGATGAGAGGTTAGCATCAGGGTATCGATTTGGAAGGTCAGCCCCTTGTTGCACAGCAGCAGATCATTTAGTACAATCACTTCCCTATTGACCAAAGTATTTACCTTTGCATCAAAATCGTTCGCTCCGTCAAAGTTCTTTTGCAGAGAAGTTAAATACTGCTTGTCAGCCTCCTTCATCACTGAACGCTTATCCAGATAAGTCAGCCCTTTGAGTAGGTGTGGCACTTCTCTTTCTTTCACTATCTCCATTTTTTTCACCTCCTTCACTATATTCATTGTCTTTTTGGCTGAATTCTTATTTTTTTGTTCAGCTGATCTTTCTATGAAAATGAACAGCTGAAACACATCCACCTGCTGGCCTTACCTCAGTCACTTGCTGACAGCCCGTCAGTTTTCGCTTTCTCTTCTGACTCCTAGCAGTTGCTTTAACGTCCCCATCTACCATTTTTCTGGTTGCAAAGTGGTCCTGTCTCAACCCTGCTGGCTTGCTGTCAGCTTGAGAGCACGCATTCCCCACAAAAAAACAGCCGACTAGGTCGGCTGTCTCCTTATACCGCTTTTTGTGTATCTTCAGTCCAACAGGTTCTTTTCAATGTGACCGTCTTTAACTACGAGCTGAATCGTATCTGTATCCGATAAACTGGCAATATCTTCCAGAGGATTACCCCTGACAATCACGATGTCCGCCAGCTTGCCTTTCTCAAGGCTGCCGACTTGATTTTCCCAGCCAAGACACTCTGCCGCTGTTCTAGTCGTTGCCACGATAGCTTCCATCGGCGTCATCCCGACCTCAGTCATCAACTCCAGTTCTCTCAGATTTAATCCGTGGGGCATAACCCCCGCATCCGTCCCCATGGCGATTTTGACACCCGCCTTGTAAGCTTTGGCTACACTTTCCTTATGGATCTCAATAACCTCTTTAGATTTTTCCACTGCGGAAGCCGGCATATCAGACGCTGCAGCCAGTTCCAGTACAGACACCGGTGCCAAAAGAGTAGGGACCAAGAAGGTGCCCTTTTCTTTCATCAGTTCGATTGCTTCATCGTCCAGAAAAATACCATGCTCAATTGAATGAATGCCAGCGCGGACTGCCTGTTTGATGCCTTCCGCTCCCTGGGCGTGGGCCATGACGCGGATTCCTTTTCTAAAACGGGCCTCCTCGACAATCACCTTCAGCTCATCCAGTGAAAACTGAGTAAACTCCGGATGATCGGTTGGGCTGAGTACACCTCCGGTGGCATGCACCTTGATTACCTCTGCTCCAGCCCGGAGCATCTCTCTTACTTTCTTGCGCACAGCTTCTACGCCATCTGCCCGTCCGTCCGGCATTCCGGGATAATCTGCCTGCAGCAGTTCAACCGTCTGCCCGGAAGTCGTATAGCCGTCACCATGGCCTCCTGTAATAGTTAAAGCGTTAATACTAAGCTGTAGACGGGGACCAGCAAGTAGACCGTCTTCGACCGCCTGCTTGACCCCCAAGTCCGCACCCAAAGCATCTCTAACCGACGTGATCCCAGCGTCCAGTGTCTTTCGCATATACTGAGCTGCCTGATAAAATTTATAAGAAAATGGAGTCTCCAGACGCTTCTGAACCCCTGTGTATTCCATCATGATATGAACGTGGGCATCAATCAGTCCAGGAAGAATGGTTCCCCCTTGCGCATCGAGCAGCTCTTCTGCACCATCAAGAGTGTAGCCCTCCGCTTCTCCTGCGTAAATCAGTCGGTTTCCTTCGTAAATCACCAGGCCGTTTTCAACTGGTTCTCCTCCCAGACCATTGATCAGTCTACCATTTACAATTGCTGTTTTCCCCATACTATCTCCCCTAATTATGATGTACTCTACATTCTAAAGGAAGATAAAATAAATTACTATATAATAATTAAAAACAAATGATTTTTTTCTCATATTATTTATTTGGCTTTATCTGCTCAAGATGACCGTCTTATTCTACATGGTGACTGATTGCCTGTTCCAGAGCATAGGCCATTTCCAGCAGTCGGACATCCTGACCTTCCTGACCAATCAGCGTCACTCCTACAGGCTCGCCACTTGTCCGCTTGAAGCCCGGCAAAGTGACAGCCGGATAGCCGGATGCGACGTACAGGCTTGTGGCATAATTGCTTAGCGTCAGCAGTACATCCACTTCTTCAAAAGCTTGATCCAAAGCTGCACGTGCCTTGTCGCAATTGGCATCGACGCGTTTCTGGTTGGCTTTTGGTGTAGTTTTATCAGCAACAGACTGGATCAGCAGTTCCTGATTGAAAGGGGCTCTTTCTTCCATGTCCTCTTCGTTGAACGTAATTACTTCTTCCAGAGTCAGTTTCCGGTCTGTAGCTTCAGAAAAGAAACGACTCACTCCTCTTGAAAATTCATGTTTCAAAACCGGCAAG
Source organism: Alkalibacterium sp. AK22 (assembly GCF_000585255.1). GTDB lineage: Bacteria > Bacillota > Bacilli > Lactobacillales > Carnobacteriaceae_A > Alkalibacterium. The sequence continues at coordinate 62,123 of NZ_JANL01000014.1, read as the reverse complement.
TAGTCGATTGTCAAAGCTTCTTTTAAAACAGAGTATTCACGGACGATGGCCCCCGCTTCATCCAGCGCTTCTTCTGCCTCCTCGATGATCCGCTCATCCTCTTTTCTGTAGGTATCCGTTAGCTCCAAATTATCGATCACTCCCACCTTGCATGCATCCAGTGCAGTGACGTTCCATTTGGGAAGCTCTTCATTCAAAGTCGTCATACCCTGGAGCAAGGCATAGGTATCCTTAACCGTTTTGGCCATAGGTCCAGCCGTATCCTGAGTAACTGATATCGGAATAATACCGTCCTGAGCAATTAGTCCCTGAGTCGGCTTCAGACCGACAACCCCATTCTGACTGGCCGGATAAATGATTGAGCCAGCTGTTTCCGTCCCAACTGCTACAGGAGCCATACATAGAGCTACAGCAACCGAACTGCCAGCACTTGACCCCCCCACATCAAAACGACCGTGCGCATGTCGGGTCTGTCCCCCAACAGCTGAATAGCCGTTGGAACTGTCTGTGGACATAAAGTTGGCCCATTCGGTCAAATTGGCCTTGCCCAGAATCAAAGCCCCAGCCTCTTTCAGATTTGAAATCAGTTCAGCCTCTTTTTCCCTTACAAAATCCTGCAGAACAGCTGCACCAGCTGTTGTCGGCATACCCTCTGTACAAATATTGTCTTTGATCAAAACCGGCATGCCGTACAGTGGTCCGTGTTCCTCACTGTAACTTAACTTCTCTGCCTGCTTTACCACATCGGGATTTAGTGAGATAACGGCATTATACTCTTGCAGCCGCACCGCCCTGTTCCAGAAGCACTCGGTAATGTCTGCATAAGTCAGGACTTGCTGCCTGACCATCTGCTGAAGCGCCTCGATACTTCTGCAGACGACCTTTTTTTCAAGTTCTTCACTGACTTCAAATAACTGCCTGTTCAATTCCTGCTTGCAGGTCGTCTTTACTTCCTGATCAAACTGCTTTTTCAGCTGATCCTCCAAGTAATCCTCACTATTGAATTTCATTTCCATTCGCCCCCCGTATCCAATTATGTCGGTCATTCATTACATTATACAAAAAAGGAATAGAAACTGCTCGTATTTCAGCTGAAAGCCGGCAGAACAGCTAACCCTTTTTTTGATCTGTAATCAATCTCTACAAGTCAATAAGTCTGCAGTCGATTTTTTATCCAGTCATGGTACACTAAAGACGAAATCCATGTAGAAAGGTTGTTTCAAGATGACAAAACATGTAGCAATTATCGGCGCCGGCGTAGTTGGTGCCTCGGCTGCTTTCGAATTGAGCAAAGATCCATCGATAAAACTGACCATTTATGATGAAGGGACCGGCCAGGGTACTTATGCGGCAGCCGGAATTATCAGCCCCTGGCTGTCTAGACGCCGAAATAAAAAATGGTACCGCATGGTGAAAGAAGGAGCCGCTTTTTATCCCGGCTTTTTGTGTGATGTGATGGGTGGAGACGCGGTTTCCCCTTTCGTCTACAGAAACGTTGGGACCCTCCTCATCAAAAAAAAGCCGGAGTATTTAAGAGAGATGCTAGCGATTGGAGAAAAAAGGCGGCTGGATGCACCCGAGATTGGTGACCTTAAGATTTTGTCATCAGAGGAGATTCGAAATAAAATTCCTGTTTATGAAGGCAGCGATTCTGCCCTCTGGGCTTCTGGAGGCGCTCGGGTCGACGGCGGCAAACTAGTAGATTTGCTTTTGCATACTGCTGTTGAAAACGGTGCAACCCTCATCCGCAAACGGGCAGAACTTGCTCAAACTGGCGACAAGTACACCATCCGCGCCGACGAGTCTGATCAGCTCTTTGATTCGGTTGTTCTCTCTTCTGCAGCCTGGTTACCTATGCTCCTTGAACCTCTGAACTATGAGGTAGACATCCGGCCGCAAAAAGGGCAGCTGGCTGTGCTCGAGTTGACCGATTTTGAAACAGGTAGCTGGCCCGTCGTCATGCCTCAAGGAGAAGCTGATATTATCCCTTTTGAACAAGGAAGAGTGGTCATTGGTGCTACCCATGAAAATGACCAGGGCTTTGACTTGAGTATTGACGAAAGCAAAGTCAGAACACTCATCGATGAAACAGCTGGCTCTTTCTCACAACAGCTGTCCCAGGCCAAAGTCAGCAACTACCGCTCAGGCACTCGAGCTTATACATCAGACTACGCACCCTTCTTTGGCGAAGTCCCCGGCTTGCCGCATGCCTACGCCGCCAGCGGACTAGGCTCGACCGGTCTGACTGCCGGACCTTTAGTTGGAAAATGTCTAGCACAACTGGTCCAGGGCATCCCTCCGGAACTTCCCGTAGAGGACTATCCAATCGGTCAGTATGTCAAAAAACGAGACAGATAATTGTCTGTCCCGCATAAGTAAGGTATACTTTTTAAGTAAGTACGCTGGGTAGACAAGGAGAGGACAATATGGGATCAGACAGATTAGGTAAATTGATTGGCTGGACTGCCATGGCACTAGCTGTAATCGGCTTTTTTGTATGGAACATCCCGCTGGGTATTGTAGCTATGATTCTGGGAGCGCTAGGACTGTTGACACCTGAAAAAGGGCTCAACTGGACGGCTGTGGCCTTCGGTTCAATTGCAATGATCATCGGTATTATCTAATAAAGCATAAAAAAGGACAGCAAAGTCAATTTGACTTAACGCTGTCCTTTTTTATATCCCTTGTCTTTCAATGAAGCACTATAAAGGCCGATACTCATGGATAGGACTGCTAGCCCTAGAGAGTAACCGCCGATGATATCAGAAGGATAGTGCAGTCCCAGATAAACCCGACTGATACCCATCAGTAAAATGAATGGAACCAGTATCAGTGAACCGACCACCGTTGGCACCCATGTCCGGCTGGCACGGATAATCAAAAACAGCAGTGCCCCGTATGCTATGGCCGCTCCCATGGCGTGTCCACTCGGGAAAGAGTATCCACCGTGCACAATCAGATGCTCGACATGTGTAGGCCTCGGCCGACGGAAAAATACTTTCACTAGCTGATTGACCCCCCCGGCACCGATGCTGACCGTCAGAAAATACCATATTGACAGGCGTGCATGCTTTCGGACCCGCCAGATATACAATGAGAAAAAGGTGGCAAACAGGGCAACAAACCAAGCATCACCCATCCTCGTCAAACCTATGAAAAACCGGGTCAGCAGTGTATCTTGGCTCCCGTGCAGCCTGAGGCCAATGGTTTCGTCCAGAGCACCAATAAAGCCCCATTCATAAAAGCTCATAACCACAAGAAATAAAAAAGGAACCGTTAGCGTTACTGCCAACACAAACAAATTCTTGGGCTTCCTGAATTTTCGACTCATATAATCCTTGATGTCTTCGATATCCTTTATTTTTTTTGTATTCTTTTTAGAGCTTACGCCCGCCATGACTCCATCATCCTTGTCTTTTATTCTCGAAAAGTTATTTTACCGTATCTGCTATTTGATTTCAAATAAGACTATTTTGCCTTTTTATCAACTTATATGTTTATCCTCTTTTTACATTCACCCTGAGTTATCCTATTTGAGCAATCCGCCTTTAGCCAAACCGACGCATTTTTCTTCAGCAGGAAAGCAGATGTTTTGTGCTAGCAAGCGGTTAAAAATGCATTATGCCTTTGACATCCCTGCCTGCTTTCGGTAAAGTAGTCAAGGGAAACTCAAAACCGATTGATCTGGCTTTCTCCCTAATACCTGTCTGAACAGACACAAAGAGGAGTTTACAATGAAGGTTTTTGACTATGAAGATATCCAGCTGATTCCCGCAAAGTCTACAGTGCGCAGCCGATCTGAATGTGACACGTCGGTGACTCTAGGCAAGCATACTTTTCAGATGCCGGTGGTTCCTGCCAATATGCAGACCGTTTTGGATGAAGAGCTTTCTATCTGGCTGGCTGAAAATGATTACTTCTATATTATGCACCGCTTCGATGAAGAGGCACGACGCAGTTTTGTAGAAATGATGCATGGACGCGGTCTGTTTGCATCTATCAGCCTGGGTGTAAAGACAGAAGAATACGGATTTGTAGAAGAGCTGGCTAAAGACAGCCTTGTACCTGAATATATAACCATTGATGTGGCTCACGGTCACTCCGATCTGGTCATTGACATGATCAGACACGTTAAAGAACACATGCCTGAAACTTTTCTGATTGCTGGTAATGTCGGCACACCTGAAGCGGTTAGAGAACTGGAAAATGCTGGTGCCGACGCAACTAAAGTGGGGATTGGCCCAGGAAAAGTGTGTACAACTAAGTTGAAGACCGGCTTTGGAACGGGCGGATGGCAGCTGGCTGCCCTGTCTCACTGCTCCAAAGCAGCCCGCAAGCCGCTGATTGCTGATGGCGGAATTAGAACCCATGGTGACATCGCCAAATCGATCCGTTTCGGTGCTTCCATGGTTATGATCGGTTCGCTCTTTGCCGGACACGATCAGTCACCAGGAAAAATGGTCGAAATTGATGGCCGCACTTACAAGGAATACTTCGGCAGCGCTTCTGCCCATCAGAAAGGTGAGCGCAAGAATGTCGAAGGAAAGAAAATCCTAACAGATTACAAAGGAGATATTGCTGATACCCTGCTGGAAATGAAACAGGACCTGCAGTCCTCAATCTCCTATGCCGGCGGAAACGACATTGAATCACTCCGCAAGGTAGACTATGTCATTGTCAAAAACTCAATCATGAATGGTGAGAACTACAATGCCAGTGGCATCGATGTGCCCGATAGTTATGGTTCATTCAACTATTCTGTATAGTATCAATTAAAAAGGAGCAGGCCGCTATAGCAGCCTGCTCCTTTTTTAATTTACAGATCTTTTTTTATTTCAATAATGATGATGACAATAATATAAAGAAAGACAAAGAACAGGACTAAAAAAATGGTCCAGAAAGGCAGATCGATAACTAGACTTAACAACAGGTATAAAAGCAGTGTGAACAGTGGATACCATACAATGGATTTTGGATCGATATCCATTATTCAGGCTCCATTTGCTGAAATGTCTGCTTGGCGGCTGCCATCGATGACACTAAAGATACTCTCTACTGTCTCCTCCACTGTACGATTCTCCAAAATTACATCCGCTTCATCCAGAGGTTTCAGCTCATCGGTTTCTTCACTGAACGTCAGCCGCTCGATAATTTTCTGAGGAGCGTCTCCCCTGCATTCCATTCTTTTTTTCATATCTTCAGCCGATACGGTCAGAAAAATAATCAGCGTTTCTTCAGGAAAGGCCTGTTTCATCGCCCGGGCACCATTTTTGTCGAGCGATACATGTACAAGCGGATAGCGATCAAGCGCCTGGGATACTTCACTTTTTGTCAGACCATAAAGCCGGTGATTGTAAATTGTCTGTTCTATAAAGTCTTTTGGATCCAGTTCATCCACGTTTCTGAAGTAGTAATCCACCCCATCGGTCTCCCCTGCACGGGGAACACGCGTAGTCGTCGTGACTAGTTTGTGCAAACCTTTCTCACTCAATTTTTCTCCAATTGTCGTCTTACCGCTGCCGCTTGGGCCCACCAGTACGATGATTCTTTTGCTGTTCATATCAGAACCCTCTCTTTAAAAAAATCGAAAAGGAACAAACAGACTCCTGCTGCTCATTCCTTTTCTCTCGCTTGTGAATCAGCCGCCTAAAGTGACATCTGTTTCTTGGTACCACTGAAGCGCATCATGCAGATGCTGATCTGTGTAGTTTGGCCAGTACTCATTGACAACGTAAATGTCTGAATAGATAGACTGGATTGGAAGGAAGCCACTCAGGCGTCTGCGCCCGCCCCACCTCAAGATCATGTCCATTCTGGAAATATCCTTGGAAGCGATATGATCGATCAGGTTTTTCGTTTCCATCGCGTCATTGTTCTCCAGTGCATAATTCAAATCCCAGTTCCAGCCATAATTGACCAGAAAATTGACTTTCATCCGGCCTTCACCAAATTTAGTCCGCTTCATGGCGTAAGGGAGCAATTCTTTAGGAAACACCTTTGAATCAGTATTTCCGATAACCAGCAGGTCCGCATCCCGTTTCTTCAGTTCATTGACTGAGTCGACACAGGCCTTTTGAAAGGCTTTGGTCTGAAGGGAAGGACGTTTCACATTATCCATCGTGAAGCCGTAATATGTCATTTCTTCTACACCAAGTTCTAGGCAGGCTTCATACAATTTCAGCCCCGGTCCGATTCCATGATTGTATCCATCTTGTTTTTTCAGCCCCTGATTGACTGCCCATCTTCGGTTGCCGTCGGGGATCACACCAATATGTTTTGGTAAACGTTTATACTTTTCCATTTATCTAATATTCTCCCTTAACTAGTTTTTCCAAACATTTTCAACTTAATGGATAAAATGCCTATCTCTATCATACCGCTTTTTCACCGCCTTCATCAACTAGGAGAGCACTTTTCAGCAGATTTATTTTACTTTGGACCTTTGTTTACTTCTGACTTCAGCTACTAAACAAAAACAAAAAAATCATTACATTGTACATTTTTACACATTTTTAATTCTATTTATCAAACATATTATCCTCTATTAAATGCAATATAAAACAAAAAAGGTGATTGACCTCACAATGTAAACGCTTTATAATCGTGTTAAGACTAAAACCGAAAGGAAGATATAAATGAAGGCAGCAGTTGTTACAAGCGACAAGCGTGTTGAAGTTAAAGATAAGACTATTCGACCAATCCGTTCCGGAGAAGCTCTAGTCGATGTAGAATTCTGTGGAGTCTGTCACACTGATTTGCATGTAAAAAATGCTGATTATGGTGATAAGACGGGGGTAACACTCGGCCATGAAGGTATCGGAGTCGTCAGAGAAGTGGCTGATGACGTGAGTAGTTTAAAAGTAGGCGACCGTGTCAGCATTGCCTGGTTTTTTGAAGGCTGCGGACACTATGAATACTGCATAAGTGGACGGGAAACACTCTGTCGGGAAGTTAAAAATGCCGGCTATACTGTGGACGGAGCCATGGCGGAACAATGTATCGTAACGGCCGACTATGCCGTCAAAGTCCCAGACGGTCTTGATCCGGCAGCTGCCAGCAGCGTGACCTGTGCCGGCGTGACCACTTACAAGGCTATCAAGGAAGCCAAAATCAAGCCTGGTCAGTGGATTGCAATTTACGGATTGGGTGGACTGGGTAACCTCGCGCTGCAGTATGCCAAAAATGTATTCAATGCCAAAGTGATCGCTGTCGATATTAATGACTCTCAGCTGGAACTGGCCAGAGAAATGGGAGCAGACATGGTTATCAACCCTAAAAAAGACAAGCCTGAAGACATGATGCAGGACAAGATAGGTGGGGCGCATGCTGCAGTCGTTACTGCCGTGGCCAAGTCTGCCTTCAACTCAGCCATCGACTGTGTTCGGGCCGGAGGCGTCGTTGTGGCCGTCGGACTGCCGCCTGAAGCCATGGACCTGAGCATCCCCCGGCTTGTTTTGAATGGAATCGAAGTCATCGGTTCTCTCGTCGGCACCCGCGAGGATCTCCGTGAAGCCTTCGCATTTGCTGCCGAGGGACGGGTTATCCCTAAAGTCGAGAAGCGTCCGATTGAAGACATCAATGCTATCTTTGATGAGATGCAGGCTGGCAGTTTTACCGGCCGCATGGTCATCGATATGGACCTTTAAGCTTTACTTTCAATGTAAATAAAAGCAGCCTTGCCAGAAGTCATTGAACTGATCCTGGCAAGGCTGCTTTTTCACTTCTCACTGGAGGTGAAGCCCCAGCTTTTTCATCTTCCATCTTCTTCGTCACTATTGATCAAAGCGCATGCAGGCTGCTTTCTTCAAGGAAAACTTCACGGTCTTTCTCAGGCACCATAGATCCCCCAGTTGCCCAGGCAATATGTGTAGCCTGATGCATCTTGTCCTTTAGACCGGCTGCTTCTAGATAGCTTTTACCGTTTAGCGTATTCAGCAGGCGGTAAGGACCAACCATGCCGGCAACAGCTGCTGGTTCAAGAAAAACAGACTCTTTGTCGTATAGACTGGACAGCAGTCCCTTGAACACTTCATCCTGAACAGAATAGCCTCCGCTGAAAAAGGTACGCATCAGTTTAGCAACCAGACCAGATGTACGAGGAACTGCCAGTCCGTCAGCGATGGTCAATCCGCCCAGCTCGAAATCAAAGACAGAAATACCATCATATTTTTCGGAGAGCAATCCGACCAGCATGCTCGGCATCTTAGTTGGCTCTGCAAAGAAGCAGTGTACATGCTCACCAAAAGCCTGCTTCAGACCAAATGTAATGCCTCCTGGAGATCCACCGATTCCACAAGGCAGATAAACAAAGAGTGGGTGGTCTTTGTCGACGGTGATTCCTTCTTCTTCAAGCTGTTTCTTCATCCGGAAACCGCCGACTGTATAACCTAAAAACAGTTCTGCCGAATGCTCGTCATCAACAAAGTAACTGCTTGGATTCGCATCGGACTCGGCCCGGCCGTTTTCCACTGCTTTGGAGAAGTCGGTGTCATGTTCAATGACTTCCACTCCTTTATCACGCAGGTATTCTTTTTTCCACTGCTTGGCTTCGACTGACATATGAACGGTTACGTTGAAACCAAGCTTGCGTGCCATCATTCCCACGCTGATTCCTAAATTACCGGTCGTACCCACAGCGATATGGAATTGAGAAAAGAATTCAGTGAATGCCTCGCTGGCAAAGACAGCATAGTCTTCTTCGATTGATTCTAGCATCCCTTTTTCCAGTGCCAGCTCTTCAGCATGCTTGAGCACTTCATAGATTGCTCCACGGGCTTTGATGGTTCCGGATATCGGCAGCAGGTCATCCCGCTTCAGCAGCAGTCTACCGCTCAGGTCAGTCTCAAGAGAGGCGTTCAGATGGCTTTTCATCTCGCTTATTTCTGACAAGGGTGATTCAATGATTCCATCCGTAGCTTCCGTCTCCGGAAAAGCGACTCGGATAAATGCGGCAAAGCGCTGGAGACGGGCCTCAGCATCTTCAATATCTGTTGTTGAATAAGGGGTCGCTTTGGTCGCTTCTTCTGTCGGCAAGTACATCGGGTTGCTCCAGAAAATCTCTTCGGAGCGCTGAACCGCTCCCAGTAGAGGGTTAATTTGAATCAGGTCTTTGATTTCATTCATAATTGTTCATACTTCCTTCCAGTCAGTCATTCTGATATAGTTCGGCCCGTTAATTGTAGCATAATCGTTCAGGCGAAAAAAGCGCCCTTGAGCCTTCTCATCATAAGATAAGCAAGCTTTTATCATTCTGTCACATGCCGGTCGCTTACGGGCCCGTTTCCAAAAAAAGCCAGCAACTTAGATTTTCAGAATCATTCACCGGTTACGCTGTAGCTTTACACGCTTACCCTTTCAGAAGGACAATTTTACGGCTGCTCATGATCTGCTCAACTGCGAAAGTCCGTATTCAACTGTCTTCTTTATTCGCCAGATATTCTCCGATTCGTTCAAGAAACGCTTCTCCGTACTTATCGAGTTTGGCCTCTCCTACACCGTGAACGGTCAGCAAGTCTGCCGGTGTCTTTGGATAGACAGCAGCCATGCTCATCAGAGACCGGTCAGTAAAGACCACAAAAGGAGGCTTGCCGATTTCTCCTGCAATAGCTTTTCTTAAAGCCCGTAGTTCTTCAAACAGCGCCTGGTCATAGTCCTCGTTGACAGCCGCTTTGGTTTTCTGCTCGGTTTCCTGGTGTTTTATCATATACAGCTTTTCCCGGGCATGCAGTAGATCCACTGTCTTGTCAGTAAACTTGAGGATCGGATACTGGTCGCCACCCACCTGAAGAAACTGTTCGCTAACCATAAGGGCGATAGTATCTTTGATTGTCTGATCAGAAGCGGCTTTCATAATTCCGTATGTCGATAGTTCATCAAAACGCTGACTTCTGATTCGGGCATTATTCTTCCCTCTCAAAACATCCGTGATCATGCCCATACCAAACTGCTGGTTCATCCTATAGATGCAGGAAAGGATCTTCTGGCAGGTTTCCGTGACTTCAATGCGTTCAGTCTCACCGTTACAGTTGGAACAGTTACCGCAGACATCTGATTGGGCCGTCTCATCAAAATAGGCCAGGATTACTTTTCTCAGACACTGCCCCGTTTTGCAGTAGGAGATAATCGTATTGAGATTTTTTTTGGCGTGCGGATGACTGCCTTGTTCAATCAGCATATTGTTGGTGATGATATCCTGACTGGAATAAAACAGTACCGCCTCTGCAGGCGCACCGTCCCTGCCGGCACGGCCAGCTTCCTGGTAGTAACTTTCCATATCCAGGGGCATATTGTAGTGGATCACATACCGCACATTGCTTTTATCAATCCCCATCCCAAAGGCATTGGTCGCAACGATTACCGGCGTTTTGTCATAGAGAAAATCTTCCTGATAACGGGTGCGTTCTTCGGCACTCAGTCCCCCGTGATAATAGCCGGCATCATAGCCTTTCTTTTTCAAAAAGCTGTAGACCCGCTCCACATTTTTACGGGTATTGCAGTAAATCACGCTGGATTCATTTTTCTTTATCAGTTCCAGCAGTTTCTGCTGCTTATTTTTAGGGTGCGCAATCGAAAAAGTCAGGTTAGGCCGGTCAAAGCTGGCAGTAAAGGCATAGGGATCCTGAAGATCGAGCCTTTGAATGATATCTTCACGGACTTTTTGCGTTGCCGTTGCGGTAAAGGCTGCAAAAGGAGGGCGATTCCTGCAGTGGTCTCTTACCGCAGGAATCGCCTGATAGCTCGGACGAAAATCATGACCCCACTGAGAAATGCAGTGCGCTTCATCCACTGCAATCAGGTTGATGTGCATCTGTCGCAGCCGGCTCAAGAAGTACTCATTTTCCAGACGCTCAGGTGAGACATAAAGCAGATCCAGTTCATTCCCAATGGCTTCTCTGATGGTCTGATTCTGTTCATCCAGTGTCAGCTGGCTGTTTAAATATCCGGCCTTGATCCCCATGGTGACCAGTCCGTCGACCTGATCTTTCATCAGTGAGATCAGCGGGGAAATCACTAAGGTCAGTCCAGGCATCTCGACGGCTGGAATCTGATAACAGAGGGACTTTCCTCCACCAGTCGGCATGATCCCCAATACATCCCGCCCCTCCATAATAGCTTCGATGATCCCCTGCTGGCCTGGTCTGAAACTGCTATAGCCATAATACTGTTTAAGTGTTTGATTGATTGTATTCACTGTATCTCTCCTATAATCATTGGTCCACACGCTGCCGCATGGACAGACTGATTCATTTTAACATAACCAGGTCTTATCGGACAGAGCCGGCCCGCACCTGTTATAGATATTATCTTTTGCCGCTCAACCTCGCGTATTCTGTCAGTATTATTATTAAAAAGCAGTATCCAAATGACGGGAAAATCGTTATACTTAGCGTATTGAACAGTTTCAGGAGGTAATGTTATGCAGAATTATCCCGTAGCGGATATATTGGATATATGTGTTGAAGCCGGACGGGTCATGCTGGAGAACGGCGCTGAGACTTACCGGGTGGAAGACACCTTATACCGTATCGCCAAAAGCTACAATCTTATCTATATCAATGTCTTTGTTGTGCCTACTGCTTTGATTTTAACTGTCCAGGGTGAAGATGGACAGGACCATACGGAACTCCTGCGCATGGCCGACCGCCAAACTAATCTTGAAAAAGTTTCCATGGTCAACGACTTGTCACGCCAGCTGTCCCGAAAAACGCTGCCTCCCTCAAAAGTCAGAGCCAAGCTCAAAATCATCAAGGATACTCCCAGGAACTTTAACCGCTGGCAGAGAAACCTCGCCATCGCCTTTGCCTGCGGTGGTTTCCCCTTGCTTTTCGGCGGAACTTACGGAGATATGCTGCCGTCCATGATTGCTGGTGGGCTCGGTCACTTACTTTATGAGATTGTCAACGACTGGACCAATGTCAGTTTCTTTGCTGAAATGGTTGCTGCCTTTTTTATCGGCCTTCTTGCCCTTTTATTTACAACCTTTGGACTAGGTGTAGACCTTAATGTCATCATCATCGGCGCAGTCATGTCTCTGGTTCCCGGTATGGCCATCACCAACAGTTTCCGTGACTTGATGGCCGGACATTTACTCTCGGGCGTTGCCGTCTTAGCCAAGGCGATGCTCACTGCCGGTGCCATCGGTATCGGTATCGCAACCGTTCTGACCTTTATTCAATAAACAAACTGGAAAGAAAGGAGCTTTTCCATGGATCTTACCTTGATCACCTATTTCATCGCTGCACTGGCCGGTACATTCGGCTTTGGCGTCATCTACAATGTTCCGACCCGTACCTTGGTCGCCTCCAGTTTTTCCGGAGCTGTCGGGTGGATGGTCTATTATTTTCTTGCCTTCGAACTGAACCTAGACCTGTTCGTTGGAGTCGGCGTTGCCGCTTTTCTGGTGGCCTTTTTCAGCCAGTGGTATGCCCGGCATTTCCGGATGCCTGTCATCGTTTTTGCTATTCCCGGTATCATCCCACTTGTTCCCGGAGGATCAGCCTATAACATGATGCGGGCCTTTGTGGAGGGCAATTCTGATTTTGCATTTATGTATGCGACAGAAACCTTTCTGATTTCCGGTGCAATCGCTGTGGGTCTTTCCGTCAATAGTGGACTTTTCCAGGTATTTTCCAATCGGGCCTTTGCCAAACGTGAAAAACGTTATTTGCCTTAATCAGATGCTTGACTTGTTGACGGAAAAACATGTCATGCTCGAGAAAAAACCGTTCCGCTTCTTGGAGCTTCCCTCTTGCGCATTCATAAAGAGCTTAAATTATACACTTAAAAAAAGACAAAAGAGGCTGGGACAGTATCCCAGCCTCTTGCTTTGTCTCTTATTTACCTGTTTTAATAGCTGACGTAGTTTAGCGGGTTGACCGGTTGACCATTACGGTGGATTTCAAAGTGCAAGTGAACCCCTGTTGAATCCCCTGTCGTTCCCATAGTTCCGATACGCTGACCTTGAGAAACCTGTTGTCCTCTTGATACAAGCAGATTCGGTGTCAAGTGTGCATAACGGCTGGAGTAGCCTCCACCATGATCAATGTCCACGTAATAACCAAGCGCACGGTTGAAGCCGGCTGTTCTGACGGTTCCCGCACGGGTAGCAGTAATCGCTCCGCTTCCGGCAATGTCGATACCGGTGTGCATACGGCGTGTACCGAAAATCGGATGCGTACGGTAACCGAATGGTGAAGTCAGACGGCCACTGGCAGGTCTGCTCCAAGTCGTACTAGTCTGAGAGCTGCTTGTACTGGAACTTGAGTTGCTTTGAGAGGCAGTTGCTGCTTCCTGTTCTCTTCTTTCAGCTGCTGCTCGCTGTTCAGCCTGACGACGTTCTTCTGCCCGGCGCTCAGCTGCTGCACGTTCACGCGCTTCTTGTTCCCGACGCTGGGCTGCTGCTTGCTGACGCTCTTCTTCGCGACGCTGGGCTGCTGCTCGTTCTTCCTGTTCCCGACGCTGGGCTGCTGCTCGCTCACGTTCTTCCTGCTCACGACGCTCGGCTGCGGCCTGCTGACGTCCCTCTTCTTCACGACGTTCAGCCGCTGCCTGTTGACGTCCTTCTTCTTCGCGACGTTCTGCAGCCTGGGCTTCCGCCTGCTGACGCTCTTCCTCTTCACGGCGCTCAGCTGCGGCCTGCTGACGTTCTTCTTCCTCGCGGCGGGCTTGAGCTTCTCTTTCCGCTTCGATTCTCGCTGCTTCCGCAATTGCCTGACGCTCAGCTTCCTCTTCCGCTCTTCTACGTTCTTCCTCTTCACGTCTGCGCTGTTCTTCCAGACGCCGTTCCTCTTCAATACGCTCTTCTTCTGTTTCAATTTCAGAAGACAGCGTCATGACTTGCTGTGACAAGGCATACTGTTCACTGACAAACTGCTCTTTTTCCTGCTCGTTCATCTGGTACAGTTCAGCCACGTGCATGATTTCGTTGTCCAACTCGGTCTGCTGCGCCGTCAATTCTTCACGGGTCGCTTCCATGTCGGCAAGGACCTGGGTGACTTCTTCACGCTCAGCCTGGACTTGCTGTTCAGATTCCCGGACTAGTTTCTGGTCACGGATCTGATCTTCTACAATCGAGCGATTGGCTGACACCAGCTGGCTAACAATACCTACACGGCTGATCAGGTCGGAAAGATCTTCAGCGGACAAAATAATATGTATTATATTTGTCGCATTCCATTGTGTTTGGGTCGCGCGCGCCTGCTGCATCAATTGCTCATTTCTTTGTTCTATAAGTACGCTCAGGCGGTCGATCTGTTCGTTCAGGCGGTCGATTTCCTTATTGGTCGCATCCAGTCTTTCATTTTGATTGACCAGGTCTCCCGTCAATTCTGAAATCCGACTCTGCAGCGCCTGGATATTACTTTCGAGTTCCTGTCTTTCTGCGTCCAGTTCCTGCATTTCCTGATCCGTCTGTTCAATCACGGAATCCAGTTCACCTGAACGGCTTTCCACTTCTTCTTTTTCTTTTTGCAGCTCTTCCAGTACACTTTCGGCCTGGACAGGGGATCCGCCAAAGGGCATCGAACCGGCTAAAATAATTGAGGTCAAGAATCCAAGAGTAATTTTTTTCTTCAAAGTTTATTCCTCCACTAGTCTCACGTTTTCACATCTGTTATATTTCAGTAATGTTTTCTACTGTTATCGTTTCAAAATAGGCTATACATCGATAATTAATCTAAACTTATAATAGCATCAAAAGAATTTTTATTAAGCTTTGAGGTCATTACAGTTCTGTTACACTTGAATTTAGTCAAATTTTTGACAAAAAGCGTCATTATATATTCTGAAAAAACACCTTGTTTATAGCATATTGCTTGCATTTTTCTTTAACCTTCTTTTTTTAGCTTCTTATATACCAAAAAAGCGGGTGAGTTTTTTCAGCTGTTTATCAAAAGTAAGTGAATATAAATTCAGTTCAAATTTATAAATAGATCATTCTCTATTTATTCTTTTCACGTAAAAGGCTTATGATTATAGCAATATTCCCACTTCTGATATACTCAACTCTTGGTTCAAATACATATGCCTTGGCATATAGGAGGATTTTCCATGTCAACGGTATTTTCCCGCATTAAGTTTTCGTGTATTTCTGCCCAGCTATTTATATTTCCGAGTCTACTAATGGGTCAAATGATCACTGTCTCGACCCGTCGTTCCTTTAGCTGGCTGGTCTTCATACTCGTACATCTCTATGGTTTGTGTATCCATGCATACATTATTTATACCCGCAACGTAACGGACTGCAAAATGGGTCCCATTCCAAATACTTCAAGATTTAGTACCCCAGCTTCCCTGGCGCTTGCCAGAGACCGCTTCAGACATAAGACAGTATTTAACGGAGCCATTCTTGTGGCTGCCTCCAGCCTGCTGGTGAGCGCCATATTATCTCTTTGGACAAGGAACTGGCTTCTATTTGCAGCCGCTGCCCTCAGCCTTTTGACTTTTCAGTCAAATAGCTTCTATCTTTTCAAAGTCCCTCAACGCCTCTCACCTGACAGTCTTCAAATGCTTGGTACCGGTCTGCTGCTGCCGATAATCGGCCATTTGTCTCAGGGTGGTTTGGTTATGAATATACCCTGGCTGTTACTTCTGCTGCTCCTGCCGGCTCAACTGGCCACAGCTGTTTCAGTTTCAATGAAGGATAATATCTCCAACCGTTCGGGCACTAACAGGGCTTTAATGAATAAACTTGGACCGACAGTCACTGAACTGCTAATTCTAGTCCTTTACATCCTGTCTCTTTCCGGTACTGCCTTGTATTTCTCTACAGTCCTGAATCAGTGGTTTGCCCTGCTTGTCTTTGCTGTCCTTATCCTCTTTATTCTCATTCAGGTATTTTTTTTCTCACGCACACAGACACCACCTGACAAGCAAGACCTGGACACATTAATTATGCTTTCCAGTCTGACAAATGCAGCTTTTGGCCTCGGCGTCTCCCTGATGCTGTTTTACGTTGTTGTGTAACTGACTCAGTATGCACCTCGAGCCCGCTGTATCAACAAAAAATCACCTCACACAATTGTGTGGGGTGATTTTTTGCCTTGCATGCTATAGTTCAGCACCGTTTGTTTCAATGACCTGCTTGTACCAGTCGAAGGATTTCTTTTTCTTGCGTTCCATCGTTCCTGAACCATCATCATGCTTGTCGACATAGATGAAGCCGTAGCGTTTGGAGTACTCTCCCGTTGAGGCACTGACCAGGTCAATACAGCCCCAGCTTGTATACCCGATCAAGTCTACACCATCCTTGACTGCTTCGCTCATTTCTCTGATATGCTCGCGCAGGTAGTCGATGCGGTAATCGTCATTGATTGATCCATCTTCGTCCACTGTATCGTAAGCACCCAGACCGTTTTCTACAATCATCAACGGCAACTGGTAGCGACCATATAATTCGTTTAAGGCTATGCGCAGTCCAACAGGGTCAATTTCCCATCCCCAGTCGCTCGCTTCAAGAAACGGATTCTTGACGCCGCCAATCAGATTCCCCTGTCCTAATTCCTCAGCTGACTTTTCCTTCTTATCTGTTCGGGACATGTAGTAGCTGAATGAAATAAAGTCAACTGTGCCTGCTTTGATGGTTTCCAGATCGCCGTCTTCCATTTCAATATTGATATCATTTTCATTGAAGTAACGGTCTGCAAAATAAGGATATCCTCCGCGAACATGCACGTCGCCACAGAAAAAGTTGAACAAGTCTGCTTCCTGTCTGGCATGCATGACATTGTCAGGATTGGAGTCAAAAGCGTAAACAGGTGCATAAATCAGCATGCAGCCGACTTGAGAGCCCGGGATAATTTCATGTGCTTTTTGAACGGCGCGAGCACTTGCCACAAACTGGTGATGCAGTCCCTGGAAACTTTCCTGCAGCCTTGTTTCAGGACTTTCAGGAGAGAAACCAAGCCCGAATAAAGGCATATGGGTCGCTCCATTAATCTCATTAAATGTCAGCCAGTACTTCACTTTATTTTTATAGCGAGTAAACAGAGTTTCCGCATAACGGTCAAAGAATTCAATCAGTTGTCTGTCTTTCCATCCGCCGTACTCTTTAATCAGGTGCAGAGGCGTTTCGTAGTGGGCAATGGTCACTAATGGTTCAATATCATATTTCGCCAGCTCATCAAATACTCTGTCATAAAAAGCTAAGCCTTCTTCATTCGGCTCCAGCTCGTCACCTTTTGGAAAAATACGGCTCCAGGCGATACTCATACGGAAAACCTTGAAACCCATTTCTGCAAACAAGGCGATGTCTTCCTTGTAACGGTGATAGAA
The DNA here is from genome assembly GCF_000585255.1 of Alkalibacterium sp. AK22. Classification (GTDB taxonomy): domain Bacteria; phylum Bacillota; class Bacilli; order Lactobacillales; family Carnobacteriaceae_A; genus Alkalibacterium. The sequence goes on along the minus strand of NZ_JANL01000014.1, from coordinate 44,852 downwards.
ATCAATTCCTTCGTGGTTAGGATAGGAATACTTCTCTGTATCCATTTCGAAATCAAAGCCGGAAGAAGCCATTAACTTCAGACGTGCTTTTCCGCCCGGCAAAACGTCAGCTAAGTTCAGTCCTCTGCCGCCTTCATCAAATCCCCCTTCAAATTGATTGGCAGCTGTTGCGCCGCCCCATAAAAATCCGTCTTTAAATACTTGTTCTTTCATTATAATATTCCCCTTTTCTTCATTACGTGCCGAAGAGCCAGTCACAAATTCTGCCTCTTCCTATTTTTCTTTACGCGTTTTATATAACGACAGTCATGAGATGGTCTGCTGATTTAACAGCTACTTCATCCGTTGTTACCACATCTAAATACTCATCTGAATTCGTTACAATAACCGGAGTAATCGTGCTGAAACCAGCATCTCTTATAACATCCAAGTCACATTCAATTAGCAGTTGGCCAAGTTCTATCTGATCGCCGACTTTGACATGAGCTGTAAAGCCTTTTCCGTCTAACTGAACCGTGTCCATGCCTATGTGAATAAGCACTTCTACACCTTCATTACTCTTAATACCAATAGCATGATGCGTCGGGAATAAAGCCGATACTGTCCCTGTGACAGGTGAAACAACTTTTCCATCCAATGGATCAATCGCAATCCCTTTACCCATTGCTCCAGAGGCAAAGGCTTCATCATTTACTTCGCTTAATGATACAACATTTCCTTCCATTACGCTGGCCAGTACTTCTTTTTCAATATACGTTTCGCCGTTTGCCTGAATCACAGCACCTTCTGCACTATTATCGGTTTCAACACCCTGAGCTGTAGCCACTTCATCGTCTTCAAACACTTTTCCAAAACCGATTAAATAAGTTGCTACTGCGCCAAAAATCACACCTAATACTGAAATTAGAATAATCCAAGGCACATTTCCCCATCCTGATTCTGCAGGATTCAAGTGGTTTGTGTAACCAAAGACTCCCAATCCTCCAACAATGTATCCTCGAGCATTAATGAGACCTAATGCCGCTCCACCTAAAGCTCCACCTACCAGACTGACGTAAAATGGTTTTTTCAGGGGTAGAGATATACCGTAAATTGCCGGTTCTGTTACGCCAAAGAAACCGGAGATAATAGCTGGTATGGCTAACGTTTTAACTTTCTGTTCTTTCGTTTTTAGAAGAACACCGATTATCGCTCCTGTCTGTGCAAAGGATGCAATAAAGGACATGGCTAAAATCGGGTCAGAACCATAAACAACTAAATTGTTTATAGCAATTGGGACCAATCCCCAGTGTAAACCAAAGATAACAAAAACCTGCCATAATCCACCAACAAGTAACCCAGCAACAATTGGACTGAAGTCATACGCCGCTATTGTTACAGCACCGATAATGTTACCTGCCCATGTTGCAATCGGACCAATGACGATAAACGTCAGAGGGACAACAATTAATAAAGTAAGAAACGGTACTAAGAACATTTTCACTACATCAGGTATTGTTTTTTTCATGAATCGTTCAACTTTTGCTGCAAAGAAAACAGATAAGATGACTGGAATAACTGTGGTTCCATAGCCAGCAACCGGCAGCATCACAGGAATACCTAGAAACTCCAGAGCTACAGGTGATTCAAGCAAGGTTCCCTGGAATAATGTGTAGAGTGCCTCTCCACCGGCAAAACCTGTAATACTTGGATAAACCAGAGCCCCCCCAATTGCCATCCCAATGAATGGTGACAATTTAAGCTTCTTGGATGCTGTATATCCTAAAAAGATAGGGAAGAAGTAAAAGAGTGCGTCTCCTGTTGCATCCAGCACCTGATAGGTTCCTGAAGTGTCAGACAGCAAGCCTAGCGCTACAAACAAAGCATTAAATCCTTTAATCATTCCAGTCGCCGCAAGTACACCCAGAACTGGCTGGAAAATACCGGAAATAAGATCGATAAACTGATCAAATGGATTTCCTTTTTCCCCTTCATCACTTGCTGAACTGGAATCGCCACCCAAGTTTCCTTCTTCTAGTACCTGAGCGTAAACATCAGGTACGTGATTCCCAATGACCACTTGGTATTGTCCGCCACTCTTCATAACGGTTACAATTCCATCCATATTTTTAAGTACGTCTGTATTCGCTTTATTCTCATCCTTTAATTTAAAGCGCAGACGAGTGATACAGTGTGTAACGCTGCTGATGTTTTCTTTTCCTCCGACATTACTTAAAATGTCTTTTGCGAGTTCTTCATATGCCACTTTCTTTTCCTTCTTTCTTTTTTATTTTTTAGTTTTTATTTCCAAATTAATGAAAAAAACCCAAATCGACAGTCAATGGTCTGCGTCTCCAATACATCAGAGTTCCGTGCCATGACTGTCAACTTAGGTTTTGCCTGGTCGAACCAGTAACAATCCATCAGTGACAGATTAGTGTATTCAGTTAGTTACCTGCTTTCAGATGTCACACGCTGAATGTGGATAGCCAAGTATAGCTGTTCATCCTTAGTTAGCGCGGTCTGTTCTACTTTTTTCAGGTAGTCGTTTATTCGTTCTGTGCATTTAAAAGCTTTTTGGTACTTTTTTTGAATCTGCTCGTAGAGAAAGTCATCATCTGACTCACGCCGTTCCTGATTCAACAGACGTCTGGCAAAGTACTGCAGATGTGTGATAAAGCGGGTGTACTGAAAGGAGTCTTCATCAAACGTCTGGCCATAATAAAAGTGAACAATGTTGATGATATCCTGAACCAGTTCAGTCATGCGGATGGTAATCCTTAAATCTGAATCATCCTGCCTCGCATTCACAATATGAAGGGCGATAGCGGCAGCTTCGGACTCCGGCAGGTCCACACCCATTTCATTTTCGACCAGCTCTATCGCTTTCAGGCCTATTTCATATTCCACCTTATAGAAGCGTTTGATTTCCCATATGAGCGGTGTCTTGATGTCCAGACCTTCCTGAGTCCGACTGATGGCGTAGCTTAAGTGATCCGGTAATGTCAGATAAATATGATTGCTGAGTTTTAAACGAAGAATACTCTGGGCATATTTGATCACATTCGTCGCTACTTCAAGAATGTCCGGATTAATGTCGCGATACAAATTCGCCAGATTCTCCAGTACATCCTGACCTTCAGGTATGAAAATTTTCTCGATTTTATCTTCTTCAATGCTCTGACCTGCTTTTTTCTGAAACGCAATCCCTCTCCCCATAACGACTGTTTCCTGATTGTGTTCATTTAAAGTCAGTACGACATTGTTATTCAATACTTTTTCTATTTTCATTACACCTGTTTGACACCCCCCAACAGATTTTATCAAAAAAATAAACCTAAACTCATCCCAGACCTTTCCCGAAAAAACAGCTATTCTTCAGGTAAGTTCTCGGATCAATTTAGGTTTTGCCTGCATCTGATATCAGATCAGTAACAATCCAACTGCGTCCATATATTTAACTCTGTGTAAACTATATCACGGAAGAAAACCGGATGCAAGCGTTTTTATATCATTTTCCTAATAAATTTCCAATTCGAACTAGTTTGACTAAAGCGTTTGCTTTTAAAATCCCATTAAAATAGGATATATATTTGTTTCTGCTTCCTACCATAGCAACTGGAATGTCCCGCTACTTTTCTGCTCCTAGAAAATACCGGACAGATTAAGCCGTTATTTTAAAGTAAAAAACAGGGAAGCAGACCGTTAAACTGGTCTGCTTCCCTGTTTTTTACCGAACTTCATTTTCACTTTTTCCGTTCAGTAAAACCTCCACTGTATTGTTCAAGCCAATATCCACCATGTTGCGTACGGCTTCCGTTGTGTAAAAGCCGATGTGCGGAGTCATCAGCACATTGTCCCTGTCCATCAGCTTCTCCAGGTCGTCAGGCAGTTCCTGCTTTCTCAAATCCTGGTTAAAGACGCCCTGTTCATTGGTCAGGGTGTCCAGAGCCGCTCCGGCGAGATTCCCTGCTTCCAGCGCGTTGATTAAGGCCTCTGTGTCAACGACCGGTCCCCTGGCTGCATTGATGAGGTAAGCTTCCGGCTTCATCTGATTTAAAGCTTCTTCATCAATCAAATTTATAGTGGAGAGGTCTATCGGAACATGCAGACTGACGACATCTGAAGCTTCCAGCACCTCTTTTTGAGACTCTTTGTAAGTCAGCACAGCCTCCAGCTCTTCTCTTCGAACCGGATCGTAAGCAATGACCTCTGCTCCCAGTGCGTGAAATAAACGGGCAGACGTACTGCCGATTTTTCCGGCACCAATAATCCCGATGGTCAGGGTGTGAATTTCCCTGGCGACCAGTCCGCGCCAGCGGAAGTCTCCGTGAGCCATATGTGACTCCAGGCTTGGGAAATGACGAATCAGACGCATCGTCTGGGTCAGAACCAGTTCAGCAACGGAGCGCGGAGAGTACGCAGGCACATTCGTGATTGTCAGCTTATATTTTTTGGCCATCTCGGTATCGATGACGTCATAGCCAGCTGTACGGAGGGAAATTTGTTTAATCTTGAAATCAGCAAGCTTCTTGTAGATGGCTTCATCGTGAAGGTCGGTGACCTGCTGGATGGAGAGCCCATCGAAGCCTTTGACCAAATCAATATTTGCACTGGATAAATCTTCACCCACTGTGGTGACGCTGATGTTATTACGTTCTTCCCATGCTTTTACCGCTTCTTTTTCGTCTTCACGGACACTGAACATAATTATCTTCATTTATCGTCATCCTTCCCTCACTTAATTCAGCTAACAGAAAACCCTATAGAGACAGATTTCTCTGTTTCTATAGGGTAACACGCCGCTTAGTCTAAGCCAACGCGTTCAAAAATTTCATCGACATTTCTCAGGTGGTAATTGTAGTCAAAAGCTTCTTCGATATCCTCTGTAGATAGAATGGACATGATTTTTTCGTCCTCTTCAAGCAAGGGACGGAAAGCCGTCTGTTCATCCCAGGCAACAGCGGTTTTCGGCTGAACCAAGTCATATGCTTCTTCACGGCTCAGACCTTTGTCAATCAGTTTCAACAATACGCGCTGAGAGTATATCAGACCAAGTGTTGCATCCATATTGCGCTTCATGTTTTCTGGGAACACTGTCAAGTTACGGACAATGTTGGAGAAACGGTTCAGCATATAGTTCAGTAGAGTCGTGCTGTCCGGCAGGATAATCCGTTCGGCAGAAGAATGTGAGATGTCACGTTCATGCCACAGACTGACATTTTCATAAGCCGTTACCATGTGTCCGCGAATGACACGTGCCAGACCGGCCATGTTTTCTGAACCGATTGGATTACGCTTATGCGGCATAGCAGATGAGCCTTTCTGTCCTTTGGCAAAGCCTTCTTCGACTTCGCGCGTTTCTGATTTCTGCAGGCCTCTTATTTCGGTCGCAAACTTCTCCACACTGGTCGCAATCAACGCAATCGAACTTAAGTATTCCGCATGCAGATCGCGCGGAAGAACTTGAGTTGAAATTTCCTGTGGACGCGTGCCCAGTTTTTCACAGACATACTTTTCGACAAAAGTTGGGATATTGGCAAAAGTTCCGACTGCCCCGCTGATTTTACCGGCTTCCACGCCTTTTGCTGCGTGTTCGAAGCGCTCAATGTGGCGTTTCATTTCTGAATACCATAAAGCCAGTTTCAGACCAAAAGTGGTCGGTTCCGCATGCACACCATGAGTCCGTCCCATTGTCACAGTATATTTATGTTCTTTCGCTTTTTCACCAATCACCTCAAGCAGCTGCTGCAAGTCTTTTCTCAAGACATCATTCACTTGTTTCAGCTGGTAGCCGTAAGCTGTATCCACAACATCGGTACTGGTCAGACCGTAGTGAACCCATTTCTTTTCATCGCCAAGGGATTCGGAAACTGCGCGGGTGAACGCCACCACGTCATGCTTTGTCTGCTGTTCAATTTCCAAAATACGGGTAATATCGAAAGAAGCATTTTCTCGAATCTTCTGCACGTCTTCTTTAGGAATCTCCCCCAATTCAGCCCATGCTTCGTCAGCCAGAATTTCAACTTCCAGCCAAGACTTATAGCGGTTCTCTTCTGACCAGAGTTCTTTCATTTCAGGTCGTGTATAACGTTCAATCATAGTCACAGTCTCCTAATTCCAAATTTTCGTTTCCTCAATTGCTTTAAGTGTCTGTTCTCTATTATCCGTCAAAATAGTTATGTGCCCCATCTTGCGGCCGGTTTTAGCCTCTTTTTTTCCATAATCATGTACATGCCAAGTAGGCTCTGTCTCATTCAGCTTCAAGGCTGACTCCAGATGTTCACCTAGAATATTAACCATCACAGCCGGTTTTAAGAGGTCAACTTCAGGCAGTGGGTAACCACAGATGGCTTTGATATGCAGATCAAACTGCGAGTGTGAGCAGGCTTCTATCGAGTAGTGCCCGGAGTTATGGGGACGCGGTGCCAGTTCATTAACGTAGAGTTCACCCGTTTCAGTGAGGAAAAGTTCTACACCCATTACGCCAACCAAGTTCATTTTTTCAGCAATAGTCTCTGCGATTGCTTGGGCTTTTTTCAATGTATCATCCGACGCACGGGCAGGAACGATACTTGTCATCAAAATATTGTTCTGATGGATGTTTTCGGATACCGGCAAAGTAACGATATTGCCTGATGCATTTCGCGCCACCATGACGGACAGCTCTTTTTCAAAAGCAATCCACTCTTCAAGAACACACGTGCCGTGTTCACACAGCCTGTTTCCTTCAGCCAGATCAGATGCTGAGTGTAAAACAACCTGACCTTTCCCGTCATAGCCACCCTGAACAGTTTTCAAAACACAAGGATAGCCGATTGTCTCGACGGCATTTTTCAAATCGTCTTCGCTATTTATTTTAGCATAGGCAGCGATAGGAATGCCTGCTTTTTTCAGAAAATCTTTTTCACTTAAGCGGTTCTGGGTGTTTAAAAGCAGTTCTGTCCCTTGAGGAATAGCTGTCCTGCTGCTTTTCTGAACCTGATGAATCGCTTGTGCATCAACGTTTTCAAATTCATAGGTCAAGACATCACTCACGTCAGCAAGTTCCTTCAAGGCATTAACGTCATCATAAGCAGCTTGAACATGACAGTCAGCAACCTGAGCTGTCGGACAGTCCGCAGTCGGATCCAGAACAGCTATACGGTAGCCTTTTTTCTTAGCCGAAAAGGCCAGCATTCTACCCAGCTGACCTCCTCCAATAATGCCTATTGTACTTCCCGGTTTAATCACGTTAGACAAGGTCGTCACTACTTTCCATTACTTTCTGTTTTAAGGCTTCCCTGCGTGCTTCGATTCGCTCGGCAACAGCCGGCTGGGTGGCTCCAAGCATTTGAGCAGCGAGCAGACCGGCATTGGTTGCGCCGGCTTTTCCAATTGCAACGGTTGCCACAGGTACACCGCCGGGCATCTGAACAATCGACAAGAGAGAATCGAGACCATTAAGTGACTTGGACTGAACCGGCACACCGATGACCGGCAAAGTTGTTTTAGCCGCCAGCATGCCTGGCAGATGAGCTGCTCCTCCTGCTCCGGCAATAATCACTTTCAGTCCCCGTTCTCGTGCTTGTTGTGCATATTCAAACATCAAATCGGGTGTGCGGTGCGCCGAGACGACTTTCTTTTCATAAGGAATAGTCAGTTCATCTAAAATATCGCAGGCGTGCTTCATTGTATCCCAGTCGGACGTGCTTCCCATAACAATGCCTATTTCAATAGCCAAATGTATTGCCTCCTATAAAGTATGCTGATTTAAAATTGCTGTGCTTTTAATCTGTTGAGGTTTGACCGCTTGGTGGCCAATATCTTTTCTGTAGACACAGCCCGGGTTATTAACTGAATCAAGGGCTGTATAAATGACCTCTTGAGCTTCTTCTATGGTATCTGCTGATGCTTCAACTAAATAAATTCGCCCACCGTCTGATACTAGCTCTCCTTCTTTTTCTGTAACGCCTGCAAAGTAGAGCTGCAGGGTTTCATTTTCTTCAGGCAAGTTCAGTGGGAGCTGTTTTTTATAGCTTGCAGGATAGCCTGCTGCGGCGACCACCACACCTAAGCTGACCCCTTCTGTTTTCCATTCCAAGTCAGGTTCTTCATTATTTAAAATAGCCAAAATGGCTTTACCCAAATCAGATTCCAGACGGTTCATCAAGACTTGTGTTTCCGGATCGCCAAAGCGGGCGTTGAATTCAATCGTTTTCGGACCATCATTTGTGGCCATGACACCCGCATATAAGATACCGGTAAATGGCGTGCCGTTTTTCACCATGCCTTTAGCGGCTGGTTTTAAGATGCGCTCTACTGCCTGGTCGATTATCGATTCGTCAATGTGAGCGACAGGAGCGTAAGCGCCCATCCCACCTGTGTTAAGGCCTTTGTCTCCTTCAAGCAAGCGCTTATGATCTTGAGATATCACCATTGGATACACTTTTTCTCCCGACACAAAAGCCATCAGTGAAAACTCTTCACCTGAAAGGTACTCTTCAATCACAACTCGGGTGTTTTCACTGCCAAATTTTTCATCGCACATCATATCTTTTAAAGCAGCCAATGCCTCTTCTTTTGTTTCCGCTACAACGACACCTTTTCCAGCCGCCAGTCCATCTGCTTTAATAACTGTTGGAACAGGTCCTTCTTCAACGTATCGGCAGGCTTCTTCATACTTATCGAAAGACCGGTAGGATCCAGTTGGAATATCATTTTTCATCATTAGTTCTTTTGCAAATTCTTTGGATGCCTCAATTTGTGTGGCTGCTTGAGTGGGTCCGTAAATGGCCAGGCCTGCTGCCTGAAAGTCATCCACGATGCCATTGAATAAAGGAATTTCCGGTCCGACAAAGGTCCAGTCAATGCCTTCTGACTTCACCAGATCAATCAGTGCGTCGTGATTATCCTGCGCTATGGAGACGACAGTAATACCGTCTCGCTTCATTCCGGCATTTCCCGGTGCACAGTAAACTGAGTCAACGGACTCTCCTGACAGCAGTTTCTTTGCAACCGCATGTTCACGGCCGCCTCCCCCAATGACTAGTACCTTCACTGTATTCTCCCCTTTGATGGATGGTTTTTGTCTATGTATGCCAATCTGGCCAGGCCAGATTGAACCAATTAATATCTAATAGTTAATGTCTGAAGTGACGGACAGCGGTGAATACCATCGCTATGCCCAGTTCATTCGCTTTATCGATGGATGCCTGGTCTTTAATACTGCCACCCGGTTGAACAATGGCAGAAATGCCGTGCTTTGCAGCATATTCGACGCTGTCGTCCATAGGGAAGAAAGCATCACTTGCCAGAACGGCACCTTTGGCTTTTTCTCCAGCCTGTTCAACAGCAATTTTTACCGCGCCGACCCGGTTCATCTGTCCGGCCCCGATACCCAAAGTCTGCTTGTCATTTCCAACCACAATCGCATTGCTTTTTACGTGCTTGACCGCTTTCCAGGTCAAAGCCATTGCCTTCAACTGCTCTTCTGTCGGTGCTTTGTCAGTGACCACTTCCCAGCTATCCGGATTTTCTTCCAGCCAGTCCTGATCCTGAACCAGAAGTCCCCCAAGAACTGAGACGGCTTCCTTGCCACCTTGTTTGGCCCGTGAGAAGTCGAGTTGAAGCAGTCGGATATTTTTCTTTTTCGTCAACTTAGCCAGTGCATCTTCAGAAAAGCTTGGGGCAATGACAATTTCCAGAAAAATTTGACTCAGCTTTTCAGCCAATTCAAAAGAAACCTCTTCATTGACCACTACGATGCCTCCGAAAATAGATACCGGGTCTGCATCATAGGCACGGCTGAAAGCTTCTTCAATTGTCTGACCGACGCCGATACCGCATGGATTCATGTGTTTCAGTGCCACTGCAGCCGGTTCGTCAAACTCCCGGACTATACGAATGGCTGCGTCCGCATCTTTGATATTGTTATAGGATAGCGCTTTGCCATGCAGCTGTTCAGCCTTGGCGATAGAGAAACTCGATGCTACCGGTTCTTCATAAAAGAGAGCAGTCTGATGACTGTTTTCTCCATAACGAAGAGGCTGCTTTAATGTATACGTCGGCGTATGTGTTTTGGGTTCTACTTCTTCAGTTAAGTTAGTTAAGTAGTCTGCTACCAGTGCATCATAACTGGCTGTGTGTCGGAACACCTTGGCTGCCAGACGCTGTCTTGTTTCTGGAGTTGTTTCGCCATTTGACTCAAGTTCATCAAGCACCAGGGAATAGTCAGCTGTATCAACCACGACAGTTACGGATGCAAAGTTCTTCGCTGCACTGCGCAGCATGCTCGGGCCGCCTATATCAATCTGCTCAATCGCTTCTTCCGGCGTGGTACTCTCTTTGGAAATGGTTTCCTTGAAGGGATACAGGTTTACGCAGACCAGATCAATCGGTTGAATGTCATGTGCTTTCATGGCATCCATATGACTAGTCAAATCGCGTCTCCCTAAAAGTCCCCCGTGAATCAGAGGATGAAGCGTTTTGACCCGCCCATCCATCATTTCTGGAAAGCCAGTTACGTCTTCGATGGATACGGTCTTTAGACCTGCTTCATCCAGAACTTTTTTGGTTCCACCAGTCGAAATAATTTCTATGTTCTGTTTTTCTAATCCTCTTGCAAATTCCACTATGTTTGTTTTGTCTGATACACTGATGAGTGCGCGCTTCATTATTTAACATGCTCCTTCTGCAGTTCTTTTATCACCTTTTGTATGGCTTTTGGAAACAGTTCATGTTCAAGTGCATGAATTTTCCTCTCCAATGAGTCTATCGTATCATGCTCTTCTATCGCAACTGTTTCCTGAGCAAGAATCGGGCCGGTGTCGACTCCTTCATCCACCAGGTGAACCGTCACGCCAGTCTGTTCCGCTTTATCCATAAAGGCATCCAAAATCCCCTGTCTGCCGGGATAGTTTGGCAAGAGTGAGGGATGAATATTGATGATTCTTTCAGGAAAGGCTTGAAGCAACGTTTTTCCTACGATACGCATATAACCGGCTAAAACTATTAAATCCACTTTCGCTTCTTTTAAGTGATCCAGCACTTCCTTTTCATAGGCTGCTTTGGATTCAAATGCTTTCGGTGTAAAGGCGACCGATGGTACATTCAGTTTTTTTGCACGGGTCAGGACATAGGCATCCGGCTGGTCACTCACCAAAAGCGCAATCTTCCCGTCTATCACGCCTTCATGAACGGAGTGAACAAGCGCTTCAAAATTCGACCCGTTTCCGGAAGCAAAGACAGCCAGTCTGATGGGTTGTTGCTTAAGCAAGACGGACGGCCTCCTCTTTATTTTCAGTTACTTCTCCTATCACAAAGGCAGAGTCGCCTGCTTCAGTAAGAGTCGCCATAACTTCTGCTTCCTTTTCAGCTGGAACGGCCAGCACCATACCGATGCCCATATTGAAAATGCCGTACATCTCTTTTCTGTTCAATTGACCGTGGTGTTCAAGAAATCCGAAAATTGCCGGCGTGTCAAATGATTCCACATTAACTTCTGCACACAAGCCTTCAGGCAGCATGCGCGGCAGGTTCTCGATAAAACCGCCACCTGTAATGTGTGACAAGCCGTTTATCCAACCTTTCTTTAAAAGAGGCAGAACGGTTTGAACATAAATTTTTGTCGGCTCCAAAAGCAAGTCTCCGAGTCTTTTGCCGTCCAGCTCTTCAAAGGTGTCCTCAAAACTGAAAGTGTTCTGTTCAAAACAGATTTTTCGGACCAGAGAGTAGCCGTTGGAATGAATACCACTTGATGCCAGGCCAATAAGCGAGTCGCCCGCTTTCACCTGTTCAGGCGTCAGCAGCTGACTTTTTTCAACCACACCGACGCAAAAACCCGCAACATCATAGTCGTTTTCCTCGTACATATCAGGCATTTCAGCCGTTTCTCCCCCGATTAACGCTGCGCCTGCCTGAACACAGCCTTCAGAAATACCAGCCACAATCTGTTCCATTTTTTCGGGAACCGTTTTGCCGGTCGCAATGTAGTCCAAAAAATACAGAGGCTCTGCTCCTTGTGCTAAAATATCATTCACGCACATGGCCACGCAGTCGATGCCAATGGTCTCATGCTTGTCTTGCCCGATGGCCAGCATCAGCTTTGTCCCCACACCGTCTGTTCCGGATACCAGCACGGGTTCCTTTACATTCAGACTGGATAAATCAAAGGCTCCCCCGAAGCCTCCCAAAGCACCCATGACTCCAAGACGTTCGGTTCGTTTTGCGTGCTTCTTGATGCGCTCGACGGTTTCATATCCTGCTTCGACATTCACACCTGCAGCACTGTAGGCATTTCCCATTTCATCGCTCCTCTGTATTATTTGTTCGATAAATCATTCAACTTATACCATTAATGGATTGCTTTCTTTGATTTTGTTCAACGTTGCCCGGTAATCTGTTTCATAGTCATATAAAGGTGTCGGATAAACCCCAGTAAAGTAAGACATGCATAAACCGTTATGCGGTGCATTAAACGTCAGACCAATGGAGTCTACGGTTCCTTCGACACTCAAGAAAGAAAGGCTGTCCGCACCGATTTTCTCTCGAATCTCATCTACAGAATAATCCGCAGCAATCAGTTCTTTCTGATTTTGAATATCAATGCCGTAAAAACACGGGTATTTGAGTGGCGGTGACGAAATACGGACGTGCACTTCTGCCGCTCCTGCTTCCTTCAACAGCTGAACGATGCGCCGGCTTGTCGTTCCGCGAACGATAGAGTCATCCACCATGATAACTTTTTTCCCTTCCACAACGCCTCTGACAGCAGACAGTTTCATTCGTACACCTTGTTCACGGAGTTCCTGAGTCGGCTGGATAAAGGTTCTGGCTACATACTGGTTTTTGACGAGCCCCATTTCATAAGGAATGCCGCTTTGTTCAGCGTAGCCACTGGCTGCCGATAGAGATGAATTCGGCACACCAATAACCATATCCGCGTCAACCGGTGCTTCCAATGCCAGGCGTTTCCCCATTTTTTTACGGGCCGTATGCACGTTCACACCGGCAATGTTGGAATCCGGTCGTGCAAAATAAATGAACTCCATCGAACAGATTTGTTTCATTGTATAATCTGTATACGTTTCTATTGTGTAGCCGGAGTCGTCAATAATGACCAGTTCGCCCGGCTCAACAGCACGGACAAATTCTGCCCCGACGGCATCCAGGGCACAGGTTTCACTGGCTAGCACGTAAGCACCGTTATCCATCTGTCCAATTGACAATGGACGAAAACCGTTCGGATCCAGTGCACCAATTAAGGCGTCCGGTGTCAGCATCACATAAGCAAAGGCCCCTTTGACCGTGTTGAGACTTTCTTTAATACGTTCAAGCAAGGTTTCCTGTCTACTTTTTCTAATCAAGTGCATCAGTACTTCCGTATCCGAATTGGAGTGGAAAATAGCCCCGTTTTTTTCCAGTTCCTGACGCAGGCTCAAGGCATTAATCAAATTCCCGTTGTGTGCCAGAGCAATTTCTTCATCATGAAACTTGAAGAGGAAAGGTTGAATATTCAAGATACTGTTGTTCCCGGACGTGCTGTAACGGACATGCCCGATGCCAGCTTCTCCTTTAAGTCTCTGAAGGTCTCTTTCATCTTTAAATACTTCTGACAGAAGCCCTAAATCTCTGTGTCCTCTAAGGCGTCCATTATGGTTAGTAACAATGCCTGCCCCTTCCTGACCGCGGTGCTGCAAACTGTGAAGCCCAAAGAAATTCAGCTGGGCTGCATCGGGGTGGCCCCACACACCAAACACGCCGCATTCTTCGTTTAAACTTTTGACTTCAGCAAACATGGAATTGCTCCTTCCCAAAGCTCTTTCAATTCTCCTACACTGCATTCCAGCAGCTGATCTGTTGTCTGAATCGAAGCCATGCCGTTATCGGTCACTTCTCCTATCACTGACGCATCGCTGCCAAACAGTTTCTCAACAGCCCCGATGTCTTCTGCTTTAATACTCAAAACAAAGCGTGACGGTGATTCGGAAAACAGCCATTCTTTAGGCATATCAAGATTCACAGACAGTCCCAACTCTTTTGTAAATGCTGCCTCCATTAATGCAACGGCCAATCCGCCCTCAGAACAGTCATGAGCACTCTGTACCCAGCCGCTTCGGATAGCTTTCAGCACCTTATCCTGCACTGCTTTTTCCTTTTCTATATCAAAATCGAACAGCTCGCCTTCGATTTTCCCCAATTGCATTTTCTGTAGTTCCGTTCCGTTAAAGTCTGCCTTCGTTTCTCCAACAGCGATAATAACGTCCCCTGCCTGCTTGAATTCCGAAGTTGTCACGTGATCCAAATCTTTGACGAGTCCAACCATTCCGATAACCGGTGTTGGATAGACTGCTTCGCCGCTTGTTTCATTGTATAAAGACACATTTCCTGAAATGACCGGTGTGCCTAGTGTCTGGCAGGCCTTTGAAATCCCGTCTGCAGATGTCCACAGTTCCCAGAACACTTCCGGCTTGTCCGGGTTGCCGTAATTCAGACAGTCCGTAATGGCTAATGGTTCTCCCCCACTGGCAACGATATTTCTAGCCGCTTCTGCCACTGCCATCTGTCCGCCTCTTTCCGGATTCAAATACAGGTAACGCGCATTGCAGTCGGTCGTCATGGCTAGAGCTTTTTTAGTTCCGCGGATACGGACCACTGCCGCGTCACTTCCAGGTCCCACAACCGTGCTGGTGCGAACCATCGAATCATACGTTTCAAATACTGATTTTTTCGACGCCACTGTCGGCTGCTGAAGCAGAGCTTTCAGTGTGTCTTCCGCCTTGTCTATTTTCGGTTCAAAAGCTTTCATTTCTCTGTATTGTTGAATGCGTTCGGGCTCTGTGTAGTCTTTCTGGTACTCCGGCGCATCTTCCGCCAGGGCATCAACAGGCAGGTCCGCTACCAGCTGACCGTGATGATACAGTCGGTACTGCCCGTCATCGGTTACCTCACCAATCGTCACAGCATCCAGTTCATAGCGGGAAAACAGTTCCTTGACACGTTCTTCCGTCCCTTTAGTCACACAAATCAGCATGCGCTCCTGTGATTCCGACAGCATCATTTCATATGGCGTCATATTTGTTTCACGCTGAGGCACGTCATCCAGATTCAGAATCAGTCCGCTCCCGGCTTTTGAAGCCATTTCCGAGCTGGACGAAACAAGCCCGGCAGCGCCCATGTCCTGAATGCCGACAAGAATGTCACTGTGATCTTGAATCAGTTCCAGACAAGCTTCCATCAGCAGTTTTTCCATAAAAGGATCGCCGACTTGTACAGCCGAACGTTCTGCTTCTTCTTCATCACTAAATTCTTCTGAGGCAAAGGTAGCCCCGTGAATCCCGTCACGGCCAGTCTTGGCACCTACATACATAATGGTATTGCCGACACCTTTTGCCTGACCTTTTTGAATGTCTTTATGATCAATCAGACCGACGCACATCGCATTAACGAGGGGGTTGCCTTTATAGACCGGATCAAAGCCGATTTCGCCACCAACGGTCGGAATACCGATACAGTTACCGTAGCCGCCGATTCCAGCCACTACTTCTTCCAGTAAATACTTTGTGCGTTCATTATCCAGTTCACCAAAACGCAAAGAGTCCAGCATCGCTATCGGGCGGGCTCCCATACTGAAAATATCTCTAATAATCCCGCCCACTCCTGTAGCTGCGCCTTCATAAGGTTCAACTGCTGAGGGGTGATTGTGGCTTTCTGCCTTGAAAACAACGGCCTGATTGTCTCCGATATCGACAATACCGGCACCTTCACCTGGACCCTGCAAAACATGCGGGCCATCTGTTGGAAACTTTCTCAAAACGGGTTTAGAGTTTTTATATGAGCAGTGTTCGCTCCACATCACAGAAAACAAGCCGGTTTCTGTATAGTTCGGCAGACGGCCTAAAATATCTCCTGAAATCAGCTGGTACTCTTCATCCGTCAATCCCCACTGAGCATAAATGCGTTCATCTCTGATTAGTTCTGGTGACGGTTCGAAAATTGTTTTCATACGTCGGCAGTCTCCTTTGCAAAATTCTGTACCATTGACTGGAAAAAGCGCAGGCCATCACTTGAACCAAGCAGGTCTTCCACGGCTCTTTCCGGGTGCGGCATCATTCCGAGCACATTGCCTTTTTTATTGATGATTCCGGCAATATCAGCTACAGAGCCATTCGGATTCTCCGATGCGTAGGTAAAGACAATCTGGTTGTTTTCCTGAAGCTCTTTAAGTGTTTCGTCATCACAGTAGTAATTTCCTTCCCCGTGGGCAATCGGAATGGTCAACTGTTCGTCTTTGTCATAGGCTGACGTGAAGCGAGTTGTATTGTTGACGACTTTGAGCTCTGACTGTCTGCAGATAAAATGCAGGCCTTTATTGCGCTGAAGGGCACCGGGAAGCAGACCCGCCTCTACTAAAATCTGGAAACCATTGCAAGTACCGAAAACGGGTTTGCCTTCTTCTGCAAACCGCTTCACTTCATCCATCACCGCTGAGAAACGTGAAATAGCTCCACTTCTTAAATAATCCCCATAAGAAAAGCCCCCTGGCAGGAGAACACCATCAAAGCCTTCCAGACTCTCGGCAGTATGCGGAACATATTCAGCTTCTTCGCCGGTCCCGTCTATAATGGCATGAAGCAAATCAACATCACAGTTTGAACCGGGAAATTGTATGACTGCAAAACGCATGGCTACACGGTCTCCTTTACTTTTTCGATTTCATAACGGTAACTTTCCATCACTACATTAGCCAGCAGCTTGTCACAGACTGTTTCGATAACCTCTTCAACTGAGCGTTCATCATGATTCTGTACTTTTATTTCAAAATACTTACCCATTCTGACCGAGTCAATTTCCTCAAACCCCATACGGTGAACGGCTCCTCTGACGGCCTCTCCCTGTGGATCAAGAATGGATTCTTTATAAGTTACATATACTTTGACGTTGTACATTAATTTTCGTCTCCTTTTTATCTCGCGTGTGATGGTGTCAGTCGATTCAATACTTCCTGATAGACTGGAACAATGTCTCCAGTTTGTTGTCTGAATACATCCTTGTCCAGACGATTGTTCGTGTTTTTTTCCCATAAGCGGCATGTATCCGGTGAAATTTCATCTGCCAAAAGGATGGCCCCTTCACTGTCTTTGCCAAATTCCAGCTTGAAGTCAATGAGTGTGATGCCAATTGAATCAAACAGTTTCTTGAGCGCTCCGTTCACTTCCAGCGCTTTCTCCTTCAGTTCAGACACTTCCGAATCAGTTGCCAACTTCAGCACTTTTATATGGTCTTCATTGATAAAAGGATCGTTCAGCTCATCTTCTTTCAGGTAAAACTCGACTACAGGAAAATCAAGCTGAGTTCCTTCTTCAACCCCCAGGCGTCTGGAAAAGCTTCCGGCTGTGACGTTTCTCACAACTACTTCCAGGCTGAACATATCGACTTTTTTTATGACTTGTTCAGTATCGGACAGTTTCTTGACGAAATGACTCGGTATGCCTTCAGACAATAAATACTCGAAAACCGTACTAGTAATCTGATTATTCAACTGACCTTTACCGGCGATCGTTTCTTTTCTTTCGCCATTTCCGGCTGTCGCCTGATCCTTGTACTCCACCCAAAGCTGGTCCTTGTCGCTGGTAGTATATAACGCTTTCGCCTTGCCTTCATATAATAACTGACCTTTTATCACTAGTTGGTGCCTCCTTATTTTATACAAAACCGAACATTAAAATTGCTTATCCGATATATCGTTCACTTATAACTGTGTCTTCATCTTAATTAAACTACATGAACGAGTCAACCTTTTTGATGAATATCAAATTATTCTAATCGCTTAATGTTCGTATTTATGGTCTTGTTTTTAAATAATCATGATTATAAGTGTTGTGTTTTTATAAAATAACGAACTACTTGTCTTTTTCATCAACATATGTCGCTACATAAAACTAAACTCGCCCGTTGGTATAGTAGATTTGTTTATGTATCGCTGAACTCAACCAAACAGCTAAAATAATGTAGTTCAGATTTCTAAACTAAACAATATGCCGTTGTTTCACTGCCAGGATGCAGTTCAGTTTTTTAAAGTGGGCTGAACTACACGCACGGTGTAGTTCATTCATCATAGTCCTTCTAAACTCTATCGAGAGTAAGGTTGATAAGAAGTCGTATGACGTAACATATTCATCAGTGGCTTTAGATTGGATAAATTATTGCATTAAAAAAAGTGGCTACCCAAATTGGGATAGCCACCTCTTCTATTACAGCACTTTGGAAAGGAAGTCCTGAGTACGTTCGTTTTTCGGATTGGAGAAGATTTCCTCCGGCGTCCCCTGCTCGACGATGGAGCCGTTATCCATAAAGAGGACACGGTCGGCCACTTCACGGGCAAAGCCCATTTCATGAGTCACAACAACCATAGTCATTCCGGACTGAGCCAGATCTTTCATGACTTTCAGGACTTCTCCGACCATTTCCGGGTCAAGGGCGGAAGTGGGCTCATCAAAGAGCATGACATCCGGCTTCATTGCCAGCGCTCTAGCAATCGCCACACGCTGCTGCTGCCCCCCGGACAGATTGGCTGGGTATGCCTCTTCTTTATCTCCTAGGCCGACCTGCTGCAGGAGCTGAGATGCCTTATGATTGGCTTCATTGACGTTTACTCCCTTGGATTTGACCGGAGCAATCGTCAGGTTTTCTTTGGCTGTCTTATGCGGGAACAGGTTGA
This sequence comes from Alkalibacterium sp. AK22, assembly GCF_000585255.1. Classification (GTDB taxonomy): domain Bacteria; phylum Bacillota; class Bacilli; order Lactobacillales; family Carnobacteriaceae_A; genus Alkalibacterium. The sequence continues at coordinate 26,173 of NZ_JANL01000014.1, read as the reverse complement.
ACTGCTGGAATACCATTCCCATTTTCTGACGCAGCTGGTTCAGCTCTTTTTCTTTCAAACCGGTCAGCGGTGTGCCTTCAAATACAATTTCCCCATCCGACGGCTCTTCAAGCAGGTTCAGGCAGCGCAGAAAAGTAGATTTCCCTGAACCGGACGGGCCGATGACGACGACGACCTCTCCCTGATTGAATTCTTCATTGATATCTTTCAGTACCTCATTTTTACCGAAGGATTTTTTTAAATGGTTCACTTTAATCATGGTTCATGCTCCCCTCATAGTAATTCAGTAGCTTCGTCAGTGAGAAGGTCAAAGCGAAGTAAATCAGCATCGTGACAAAGAGCGGCAGAATGCCTTGGAAAGAAATGGAACGGACCACTCGTGTCTGGAAAATCAGTTCTCCCACACCGATGACGGAAACAATGGATGATTCCTTGATGATAGTAATAAACTCATTCCCCAATGCCGGCCAGATGTTTTTCAAGGCCTGCGGGAAAATAATATAGCGCATAGCCTGTTTCTTGCTCATCCCCAGGCTTCTGGAGGCTTCTTCCTGACCCGTGTTGACCGAGTTGATGCCTCCTCGGATGATTTCAGCGATATAGGCCCCTGAATTCAAGGAAACCGCAATGATTCCGGCAGTCAGCGCAGGAAGGTTGAAGAGCATCCCTGAAGCAAAGTAGATGAACATGACCTGAATCAGAAGCGGTGTACCGCGGACAAATTCAATGTAAGCCGTAGCTAGCGGTCTGATCAGGAATTTATTGGACAAACGCATCAGAGCCAGCAGCGACCCAAGCACCAATCCGAAAAAGACAGCCGAGGCAGAAATCAGCAAAGTGATCAAGGTTCCATCTCTGAAATACTCCCAGTAGCTGGAAATAAAGCTTTCTTCAATCTCTTCTCCCTCTTCATCCAGTTCAGCCTGAGCCATGTATTCACCCGCTACAGCCAGAAATTCTTCAGTCAAATTTTCTTCAGCAATATAACTCAATGTTTCATTCACCGCTTCGACAAGTGAATCCTCTCCCTGTCTGAAAGCAATTGCGGATCCAGCATCATCATCTTCCAGATCAAAGTCGCCGACAAAGGTATGCAGCGAATCATCATGACCGGCATGGGCTTCCGCGTTCGGCCCCTGCATGACCATGGCATCAATTCGGTTGGTTCTCAGTGCCAAAAGCAAGTCACTTAAATCCGTCAGGCTCATGATTTCAGCATCCGGAATCTGTTCGGCTAGCCCTTCCTGCAGAGAGCCCGACTGGACGCCAATGCGCTGACCTCTCAGTGATTCGATTGAGTCAAACACTTCCTGATCCTCTGCTCGGACCATCAGATTCTGAAAGGTTTCAAAATAAATATCAGAAAAATCAACACTTCTTCGGCGCTCAGCCGTCGGAGTCATCCCGGCAATCACGACATCCACATTTCTGGCTTCCAGAGCCGGAAGCAGACTGTCAAAACCGATATCTTGTATCTGTAGCTCGACGCCCAAGTCATCAGCAATCTGCTCGGCAATCATGATATCCATCCCGACAACCCGACGCTCCCCATCAACGACCGCATAAAATTCAAACGGCGGAAAGTCTGCACTCGTCCCCACAACCAGGACCCCTGCGTCCTGTATTCTCTGCAGAGCTGAACCGTCTTCAGCATTAGCCTGATCCGGTGCCAGGCCTAGTCCAGTCAGCATTAATAATAGTGTAATAAATCCTATTAATCTTTTTTTCATATCCCTTTTCTCCTTTTTCTTTTATCACTTGAGGAGAATGATATCATTTATAAAATATTTATGCAATATATTTTATAAAAAAGGGGCTTTTTTGTTTAAAAAAGGGTTTATGTGTATTATAACTGTATACAAATGACTGCGCTTTCAAATAAACTGTGCCATTTTTACTTTGTTTTTCACTGACAGCCAGTAGCTGTTTAAAACCCTAAACAGCAGCCCTTGTCTCCTCTTCAAGGAACCCTTCCTTCTCCCTAGGCGGCTCTTTCTTTTATATACATTCAGCATGCACGGTCGTGCAAAAAAAATTAAATTACAGCAGACAAAAACGTTCCAGCCAGCGTCAGGCTGACTGGAACGTTGATTTATACATCATTTGTACTTTTGCTGGAAAGTCGTAATCGCTTCGTATTCCTGTTCAAAGAGCCGGCTTAGCCTGATATATAGAGGCATCAGCTGCTCATACACTGCTACATTCTCTTTCTGCGGACGGTTTATCTCCTTGGTGCTGACCATCTGGCGAATTTCGGTCAGCTCATCGATATCTTTGATGGCATAGCGTCCCAGAACAGCTGCTCCCAAACAGGCACTTTCCACTGTTTCAGGAATATGGACTTCCTGATCGAAAATATCCGCCAGCATCTGCCTCCAGACAGGTGAATGGGCAAAGCCTCCTGTACCGTGGACACGTTCAGGCAGACCGATGATTTCTTCCAGCGCCAAAAGGACCATGTACAAGTTCAAGTTGATGCCTTCAAGCACAGCCCGCATCATATGCTCTTTTTTGTGATCCAAGGCCAGTCCGAAAAAGGAGCCTCTGGCATTGGCATTCCAGGAAGGTGCCCGTTCACCAGACAAGTAGGGATGGAAAAGCAGACCGTTGGAACCCGCCTTAACCTGCGCGATCTTTTCCGTGATCACATCATAGCTGTCCCGTCCTTCCGCCTCTGCCTGAGCCATTTCTTCAGCACAAAGCTCATCTCTCAGCCACCTGAAGATCATCCCCCCGTTATTGACCGGACCACCAATCACCCAGTGCTTGTCGGTCAGGGCATAGCAGAAGATCCGCCCTTTAGGATCCGTGACCGGCTTGTCAGTCACGGTTCGAATCGCCCCACTGGTGCCGATTGTCACAGCTACGACCCCTTTATCGATTGCATTGACTCCCAAATTAGCCAGACAGCCGTCATTGGCCCCGATAACAAAGGGTGTCTGAGGATCGAGCCCCATTCTCTCAGCCATCAGGGTATTCAGTCCTGTAAACACCTCGGTTGTGGGGACAATTTCGGATAACTGGCCGGAAGTGATCCCGGCTGTTTCCAGTGCCTCTTGGTCCCAGGAAAGGTCATACATGTTAAAAAGGCCGGTCGCCGAAGCGATGGAGTAGTCTACAACATAGTTATTGAACAGGCGGTAAAAAACGTACTCCTTGATACCGATGAAGCGGTGCGCTTGTCTGAACAGCTCCGGCTTTTCCTCTCTCAGCCAGACCAGCTTGCACAGAGGTGACATCGGATGGATCGGCGTCCCCGTTTTTTCATACAACCGGTGTCCGTTATCTTCTTTAATCTTTCGGGCCTGCGGCTCACTTCGCTGGTCAGCCCAGATGATTGACCGGGTCAGCGGCTTACCCGCTGCGTCCAGTGCAATCAGACTGTGCATAGCAGCGCTGAAAGACACAAGCTTGATGTCTTTTGCCTCTACAGCCGGATGATCCATCACCGCCCTGACAGCCACCACTACTGCTTCAAACTGTTCTTCCGGATCCTGCTCAGCCGCCTTCGGTTCCGGCGTCAGCATCGGATATTCAACAGCTGACTGACATAAAATACTTCCGTCATCCTTGAACAACACAGCCTTGCAGCTGGTCGTGCCGATATCGACTCCCATAGAATACTTGCCCATATGTGCATCCCTTTCCTATCATAAAATCAGTGCATGCTTCCTCTTTACTTTAGTCGATCTTTAGATAATAAACAATCCCATCAGAAGTGCCATCCCCAGACCGACAAAACCGATGATCGATCCCATGATTGTCCATGTTTTCAGTGTGTCTTTTTCACTTAAGCCGAAGAAGCGGGACACCAGCCAGAAGCCAGAGTCATTGACATGAGAGAAGCCGGTCGAGCCACCCGCGATGGCAATCACGATCAGTGCCAGGCCGGGACCCTCGACTCCCATGGCTGGAAGCGCGGGAGCAATCAGTCCGGCAGCTGTGACCATGGCTACAGTTGCTGATCCCTGAGCAATCCGCACGACGGCCGCAATCATGAAGGCCAGTAGGATTGGCGGCAGTGGCGAAGCAGCCATCTGCTGGCCTAAAATATCCGCTACACCAGAATCAACGAGAATTTCTTTGAAAACTCCACCAGCCCCAGTAACCAGAATAATGATGCCTACTGGCTCAAGTGCCTTGGTGGCGATGTCCTGAACATCTTTTCTTGAATAGCCACGCTTGGTTCCCAGCACCGTGAAGGTAATCAGTGTCGCAATCAGCAGAGCAACAATCGGGTTCCCGATAAACATCGTGACTTGACGAATCAGACTGCCTGCTTCAAAAATTACTGAGGATAACGTGTTAGCCAATATCAGCGCCAAAGGCACAAGAATAATCGAAGCAACCAGTCCAAAGCTCGGCAGTTCTTTTTCCCACTCCTTGTCTTCAAAATTCATGTATTCTGGAATCTCGATATGTACTTTTTTCGAGATATAACGTCCAAATACAGGACCCGCTAAGATCATGGACGGCAAGCCTGCAATGGCACCGAACAGGATGACCCACCCGAGATCAGCACCGACCAAATCGGCTACTGCAATCGGTCCCGGAGTCGGCGGAATATATGCATGGGTAACGGCCAGGCCCGCAAGTAGCGGAATACCGTAATACAGGAGTGATCGCCCCGTTTTCTTCTGCAGACCGTAGACGATCGGCACGAGGATGATAAAGCCAACATCAAAAAATACCGGGATGGCTACAAGAAAGCCCGCGATGCCGAAGGCCCACTGGGCTTTATCTTCTCCAAATTTATCCAGCAGTGAGCTTGCAAGCCGCTCGACTCCTCCGGATACTTCCAGCATTTTCCCGAACATGGCACCCAGGCCTACCACGATGGCCACAAACCCCAAGGTGCCTCCCATTCCTCGCTGGACTGAATCGATGACTGTATCTAAGGGCATCCCCGTTCCGACCCCGACCAGCAGACTGACCAGCATGATGGTTACGAAAGCGTGCAGTTTGGCACGAATGACCAGAAACAGCAGCAAAGCTATACCGGCAGCTGCAACGAGTATAAGCATTGTATTTGACATAATTTTCATCCTCTCCTGTAGTAGATCTTAGTGCGTTTCAACTGCATGGCCACCGAACTGATTTCTTAAAGAAGCCACGACTTTGCCACTGAATGTATCTGATTCAAGCGAGCGGTTACGCATCATTAAAGACAAGGCGATCACAGGTGCTGCTGTCTCCAGTTCCATAGCCGTTTCTACCGTCCACTTGCCTTCTCCTGAAGCATGAACGACGCCTCTGATATCGTCTAGTTTCGGATCTGCGGAAAACGCATCCTGCATCAGTTCCATCAGCCAGGACCGGATCACTGACCCGTTGTTCCAGACACGGGCCACAGATTCATGATCAAAGTCATATGGACTTTTTTCCAGAATATCAAAGCCTTCTCCGATCGCCTGCATCATGCCGTATTCAACGCCGTTATGAACCATTTTCAGAAAATGCCCACTTCCAGCTTCACCGGTATACAGGTAGCCGTTAGTAACCGATATATCCTTGAATATCTGTTCGATAGCCGAAACAACTTCCTTGTCTCCCCCGACCATCGTACAGGCGCCGTCTCTGGCTCCTTCCATGCCACCGCTAGTCCCGACATCCACATAATGAATGCCCTTACTTTTTAGTGTACGGTGTCTTTGAATAGAATCTTTATAAAAGGCGTTGCCCCCGTCCATCAGCACATCTCCTTCGGATAAGAGAGGCGTCAAGTCTTCCAGCAGTCCTTGCGTGATCTCTCCCGAAGGCACCATCATCCAGACGATTTTCTTACCCTCAAAAGCTCCCGTCAGTTCTTCTAGTGAATGGGTGCCCTGCGCCCCCAGTGACTCTGCAGCAGCGACCAGACTGCCGTCGATGTCATAGGCCACGACTTCATGGTTATTTCTAATCAAATTATCTACCAGATTGAGTCCCATTTTCCCCAAGCCGCATATTCCCAGTTTCATTTTGATCTCCTCCGTGAAATTATTTTCGATAGTTGAATTATATAAAAGAATTTTATTTTTTGCAAGCGCTTTAAAGAAAATTATTTCTTTTTTTGCTTTTACCTTTTATACTGTGAGTATGAGCAATCTACAGAAGAGGTGAAAAATTTGAGTAAATCACTAGAGGGCAAGCCTTTTAAGATACGGGTCCGCCTGCTGAATTCCTCCATGAGTGAGAAAGAACATCTCATAGCGGAATATATTCTGAAACAGCCGGAACGCATTATCCGCGGCACCATCAATCAGATAGCCGACGAGCTGGCTATTGCTGATTCGACCGTCTTTCGTTTCTGCAAAAGGCTCGGATATACTGGATACCAGGACCTTAAAATATCTCTGGCAGCAGAGAAAGCACAGCTGAGCGGTGATATTCATGATATGATCCAGGCAGATGACGATGAAAAGACAATTCTAGAAAAAGTGTTTCATTTCAATATCAAGACACTGGAAGACACCCTGACCGTCATCGATGAAAAAGATTTTTGCGCAGCTGCCGAGGCACTCAGCCAGGCTAGTCGGATCGAATTTTTTGGCTTTGGCGGATCCAATGTTATTGCTCTGGACGGCTACCACAAGTTTATCCGTACCGGCCTTTCCGTCAATGTTCAAATCGATGGGCACATGCAGCTGATGTCGGCTTCTCAGCTGAAGGAAGGCGACGTTGCTATCCTTATTTCCCATACAGGCCAGTCAAAAGACATTTTGGATGTTCTCGATATCGTCCGTGAGAACAAGGTTTCAACTATAGGCATTACCGGCTTTACCCAGTCTTCTCTCAGCCAAGCCGTAGACATCCCTCTTTATACTTTGTCGGAAGAGACCGACTTTCGTTCCGAAGCCCTCGCTTCCCGAATCGCTCAGTTGAGTATTTTAGATGCTCTTTTTGTCACTCTTATGATGACTTTGGATAAACAGGGAGCAGATTCACTGGATAAAGTCAGAAAGGCTATTCAGCATAAACGAAAAAAATGCTAAAGTGATTGTTATTATAGAAAGAAGGCTGCCTTGTTGATTGATTTGAATAAACTGACTTCAGGAAAAAAACTGACAGCTATGGAGACTGATATCCTAACATACATCATTGCTCATATCTCTGAAATACAGGATATGGGCGTTCGTGCTGTAGCTAAAGAAACATTTACATCTCCCGCCTCTGTTATTCGCTTGTCCAAAAAATTAGGCTACAGCGGCTTCACAGATATGTATTATTCACTGCTCCCTCTCGTCAAGCAAGCTGAGTACACGGACTACGATGACTCTAGATTGATTAAAAATACCGATTCAATAGACATGTTGGCAAACTGTACTCAGGAAACAATGGATCTTTTCATCGACAAAGTCCTGAACAGCAAAGACAAGTATGTCTTTCTCTATGCTACCGGCTTTTCAAAAATTGTGGCGGAATACCTTTACAAAAAGCTTCTGGTCCTAGGTAAAAAAGCGATACTCGCAAGTGGGTCTGATTCGGTCGGCATTTTTGAAAACAACTTGGATGATATTGCGGTTATGCTAGTGATATCCCGTTCCGGTGAAACCGAGCAAGTGTACGAAAAACTAAAAAAAGCGGCTGATGCCAAGATATTTACAGTTTCCTACACGCATGAAGCACCTAACCGGATAGCTGAAATTTCTAATTTGAATCTAAAAATTCGCGACTCTCACTCTCTGGATGACCGAAATCTGCTACCTAACCTTTTCTTTCCAGGAGTTTTGCTCTCATTTGAGTTAATTGTTGAACGCTACTTGAATTAAATCCCGCATACTTTATCAGGAAACGTGTTCCACTTCGGTGAAACACGTTTCCTTTGCTTTGAGAACCCTAACATTTTAACCGCTTACACGTTATACTCAATGCATCGATCACATAAGCTGGATTGAAAATTATTTTATTTGGAGGAAATACTTATGAAAGACACACTGATGAACGGCATGCAGCGCTTTGCCAAAGCTATGTTCATACCTGTTCTAATCCTGCCGATTGCCGGTATCCTGATTGCTTTCGGCAATCTCTTTACCAATCCGCAGTTGATAGAAACCTTTCCGATCATGGACAATCCGGTCACTACCGGCTTCGGCAGTATCCTGTCCGGCTCACTTGTTTCAATACTGACCAACCTGGGACTGATTTTCTGCGTGGGTATCGCAGTTGGCCTGGCTGACAAGAAAAAAGCAGAGGCTGGTTTTACTTCCTTACTCGGTTTTCTGGTCTTCATCCATGCCATGAACAATTACTTGTCTTTCAATGACCTGCTAGTCGACTCTTCCTCGTTACAGGGAACAGGACAGACTATGGTCCTAGGCGTGCAAGTCCTCGACATGGGTGTTTTTCTCGGTATTATACTTGGTGTCATTACTGCTTTAGTTCACAACAAGTATGCAGACATCGAGTTCGATAATGCTTTCCAGATATACGGCGGGTCACGTTTTGTCTTTATTGTCCTTATTCCTATTGTTGTTTTGTCCGCCATTTTAATGAGCTTCATCTGGCCAGTCATTCAGTCAGCTATTGATTCAACTGGGGTTTTCATCAATCAGGCTGGCAATTTTGGCCTTTTCCTTTACGGTACGTTGGAGCGACTTCTGATTCCTACCGGACTGCATCACTTGGTGTATACTCCCTTCCTTTATACTTCTTTGGGCGGTGTGGCCGAAATTGGTGGTGAAGTTTTTGAAGGGGCACGCAATATCTACTTTGCGGAAATGGCAGATCCGACGGTTCGTGTTCTATCTGAAAGTGTAATCTGGGATGCGCGCGGAATTTCTAAAATGTTTGGCCTGATTGGAGCCTGCTTAGCAATGTACCATACTGCTAAGCCTGAACATAAAGCCAAGGCCAAGGCGATCCTGATTCCAGCAGTATTCACTTCTTTTATTGCAGGTGTAACAGAACCTATCGAATTTTCTTTCATGTTCATTGCACCTGTGCTGTTTGTTATCCACTCCGTTCTGAGTGGACTCAGCATGGTTACGCTAAACTTGCTTAACGTTCGGGCAATCGGACCTAATGGCTTTATCGATTTTCTGCTATACAATATCCCGCTCGGAGTTGAACGAACTAGGTGGCCACTTTACATTCTTGTAGGTCTGCTCTACTTTGGCCTATATTATACCCTTTTCCGTTTTCTAATCACCCGTTTCAACCTGAAAACAATTGGGCGTGAAGACAAAGCTGAAGATACCCGCCTCTATTCCAAAAAAGATTATAAGGAACGACAGTCCAGTACAGCACCTGGTTCTGAACAGGTTCATCCACAGGATGGTATAGCTCATACCATTGTCAGCGCCTTGGGTGGAGATGAGAACATCAAAACCATAACAAACTGCTACACCCGACTGAGACTGACACTGGATGATCCTGGTAGGGTCGATGAGTCTGTTCTGAAAGATCAGACCGGCGCCAGCGGAGTGATTGTCAAAGACCGTAACGTCCAAGTTGTTTATGGTCTTCAGGTCAACAAAGTCAGACGATCCGTAGAAGCCTATCTGGGCCGCCCGTCTGAAGATTAATTTATTCATTATAGAAGGAGACGATTTAGTTATGAAAAAAAGCCAATCCGTAGTTATAGCAGGTGGAGGCAGCACATTTACACCCGGTATTGTCATGATGATGCTAGAAAATAGTGACCGCTTCCCGATGAAAGAACTGAAACTATACGATAATGATGGAGATAGGCAGGCTGTTCTGGGTGAAGCCCTTGAAATTCTTCTAAAAGAACAGGCACCTGATTTAAAATTTTCCTATACAACAGATCCGAAGGAAGCCTTTAGCGGAGTGGATTTCGTCATGGCCCACATCCGTGTCGGAAAATACGAGATGCGTGAACAGGATGAAAAGATTCCGTTGAAATACGGCATTGTCGGTCAGGAAACCTGTGGACCCGGCGGCATCGCTTATGGCATGCGCAGCATCACAGGCATGCTGGACATTATTGACTACATGGAGGAGTATTCACCTGAAGCTTGGATGCTCAATTATTCCAACCCAGCTGCTATTGTTGCTGAAGCCTGCAGAGTCCTGCGCCCGGATTCCAAGGTACTGAATATTTGTGACATGCCCGTCGGCACCCTCCGCCGGATGTCACAAATCGTCGGCAAGACACCAGATGAACTGGAAGTCAGCTACTTCGGCTTGAATCATTTCGGCTGGTGGACCAGTGTTAAAGATAAGGAAAGCGGCTATGACTACCTTGAGGACATCAAAACCTATGTAGCAGAGAACGGCTATTTGACACAAGTTGAAGTCGATACTCAGCATATGGATGAAAGCTGGCAGGCTACGCACAAAAAAGCCAAGGACCTGCTGGCTATTGAACCCCGCTTCCTGCCTAATACGTATCTTAAATACTATTTCTATCCAGATTATGAAGTCGGCCTGTCAAACCCAACTTTCACCCGTGCTAATGAAGTTATGAACGGACGGGAGAGAGAGGTCTTTTCAGCTGCCAGAGATATTATCGCCCGAGGCACTGCTGAAAACGGCGGTTTTCACATCGATAGTCACGCCTCCTTTATCGTTGACCTTGCACGGGCGATAGCTTTCAATGCCAAAGAACGCATGCTTTTGATTGTAGAAAACAATGGAGCTATTGCCAATTTTGACGATGACGCCATGGTTGAAGTTCCCTGTATTGTAGGCAGCGACGGACCGGAACCTTTATCTCAAGGAAAAATACCTAACTTTGAACGGGCTCTAATGTTGCAGCAAGTCACAGTGGAGAAAATGGTAGTAGAAGCTTACGTAGAAGGCAGCTATCAGAAACTCTGGCAGGCTTTGAGTCTCTCGAAGATTGTGCCCAGCGCGGAGAAAGCTAAAGAGCTGCTGGACGACCTGATCGAAGCCAATAAAGGCTACTGGCCTGAACTTAAATAAACGAATCCCCCCGGTCCAGCCTTTTAATGGCTTTGGACCGGGGGGATTCTGCCGTTTATCCTGACTATCCGAGCAGACAAAGCTGCATCCTGGCTACAGGTGCCGCTCTACTGTTTGATTTTCAGCACTGGCTTGATTGTCTTCCCTGACTCTGAATCACTAAAGGCCTGATTGATGTCTTCAAAGTCATATTCTTTGATCAGCTTGTCGAAGGGGAACAGTCCTTGCTGATAGTAGGCAATCAGCTTGGGGATAAAGACTTTCGGTACGGCATCTCCCTCAATAACTCCTTTGATAGTCTTCCCTTGTCCCATCAGGTCCTGCATCAGATCCATTTCAAAGTCCGATCCAATCCCCACAACAGCCAGCTCCCCTCGGGCTCTTAATCCCTGCAGGGCCTGCTTGACGACAGGAGAAATACCGGTCGTATCCAGGGCATAGTGTGTGCCGCCACCGGTGATTTCTCTGATTTTTTCCACGACATCTTCAGTGTTCTTGCTATTGATTGTATGAGTAGCTCCCAGCTCTTTGGCCTTCTCAAGCCGGCTGTCATGCACATCCACTGCAATAATGTGCTGGCAGTTTTTAATTTTGGCCGCCATCACTGCACTCAAGCCTACCCCTCCGGCTCCAAATATCGCAATGCTGGTCCCAAATGCCGGCTTCAGATTATTCAAGACCGTACCGGCCCCTGTCTGAATCCCGCATCCGAGCGGACCTAAAATATTTAAGTCGACATCCTTGGTTACTTTGACAATATTCTGCTCATGCGCAATCGCATAGGTTGCAAAGGACGACTGGCCGAAAAACATGGATAAGCTCTGTTCCCCTTCAAAATGGCGGTGGGTCCCGTCCTGAGCTTTTCCTTCAAAATTCATAGGTGTCAGAAATTCACAGGTCGCCGGATAGCCGGTCAGACACTGCTCACAGTTTCCGCAATGTACATAACTCATGACCACATGATCGCCTTTTTCAAAATGCTCGACTCCCGTACCCACCTTTTCAACGATACCTGACCCTTCATGTCCCAGTACCGCCGGTTTCGGCGTAATCCCTGAATCTCTGGCTACCATATCCGTATGACAGACTCCTGAAGCCACGACCCTAATCAGCACCTCATTGGCTTTAGGTTCCTGAAGTTCAATCTCCCTGATGTCAAATGCCTTCCCGTCTTCTGCGGTAACAGCTGCGCTTATCTTCATTTTATCTATAGACTCCCTTCGTTTTTTTATACAGCTTCACCATAACAAAAACACCTCTATCACAAAAAAGAAAAGCCTTACATTTCCACTATAAAAAACACACCCGTGTGCTGCCTTGCTCTCTACTCAAAGAGACACAAAGTGCCATGCGGGTGTGCTCATATGCTTAGCCTCACTTATTCCTATCTTGAGAGCTGACCAGTCAGTTCAGGCTCCTTCTTCTAGGCTGAACTGACTTTTAGCCCCAAAACTACACTTTTTAAAGACATGTTCAGATAAACTATCTGGTAGACTCGATGCAGGCCACTTATGGCGTGCTGGCCTGCTTACACTCAACAACACAGGCAATAATAGGTCGAAAAAGATTATTCATCTTCCAGCAGCGCCAGAAATTCGCGAGTCCGGTCTTCTTTCGGATCCGCCAGTACCTGATCAGCCGGTCCTTCTTCCACGATATAGCCGTCACCCATAAAGAATGCCTTGTCTGCAATCCGTCGGGCAAAGTTCATTTCATGTGTGACAATCACCATGGTCTGCCCTTCCTTGGCCAGACTTTCGATAACCTTCAGTACTTCACGAACAAGCTGAGGATCCAAAGCGGAAGTCGGCTCATCAAACAGCATGACATCCGGGTGCATCATCAGCGCCCGGGCAATCGCTGCCCGCTGCTGCTGTCCGCCAGAGAGGGCATCCGGATATTTATCCTTATGCTCAGATAGACCTACTTTCTCAAGCAGCGCATGTGCTTCCTGCATGATTGTGTCCTTGTCCTGCTCTTTGGCTGTTAGCGGGGCTTCTGTAATATTGTCTATCAGCGTCATATGCGGGAACAGGTGAAACCCCTGAAAAACCATACCTGAATAATGACGGATTTCCTTGGTGTCTTTTTTGGTCAGTGGCTTTTCACCGAACTGTACTTCCTTGTCTCCGATTCTGATACTTCCTTCGTCGGGAGTCTCCAGCAGATTCAAGCAGCGTAATAGGGTGGTTTTCCCTGAGCCTGATGCCCCGACTAGGCAGACCACGTCTCCTTTTTCGACCTGAAGATCAATCGATTTCAGCACCGGGGTATCGTCAAAACTTTTTTTGAGATTTTTAACCGTTATCATTGTGTATCCTCCTTAATTAGTCAGGTAGCGATTGTAGCGAATTTCCAGGCGGTCCTGGAAATAACCGATCACAATGCACACTAGCCAGTAAATCAGCGCAGCCGTAATGTACATGGTCATGCTGTCAAATGTTCTTCCCGCAACCAGACGTGAGCTGTACAGCAGTTCCTGGACGGTAATAACCGAAGCCAGCGATGTTCCTTTGACTACATCCATAAAAATATTGAACGTCGGCGGCAGGGCGATCCGGGTCGCCTGCGGAATAATGATTCTTCTCAGAGTCTGGAAATAATCCATCTGCAGTGTTGCCGCCGCTTCCCACTGTCCTTTGGGCACCGACAGGATTGCCGATCGGACAACTTCTGCATTGTAGGCTGCAAAGTTCAGACTGACTCCGACGATTGCAGCCACCACCGCACTGTCAAACTCGATACCAATCACGGGCAAGCCGTAATAAAGAATAAAGATAAACACCAGTAAAGGGGTACCTCTCATGAAAGAGATATACAGCCTTGCCGGCAAGTGCAGCACAGCATACTTGGACATGCGGGCAATACCTATCACCATCCCCAGTATCAGCGCAAAAAACATACTGAACAGGGCGATAATCATGGTCACCTGCAGGCCTTCCAGTAGAAACGGCAGCGAGTCTGCCGCTAATTCAAAATCAAACAGGTAGTCCCAGCGGATTTCACGGAACGTTTCAAACATCTTAGAACCCTCTTTCTTTTATGATTTCACAGCTTAAAAAGAAAACATACAAGAAGAGCTGGCTTCTTGTATGTTTATTCTCTTGCTTATTCTCCGTCCAAACCGACAATGTCCTCGTCGTCAAGCGGTTCTGTAACGTCTACACCGAGAAACTCGATGGCCAGTTCAGATACAACGCCTTCTTCCTGGAGCTCAGCGAGCGCTTCGCTCAACTGGTCTCTCAGTGTTTCGTTGCCCTGTAGAACAGCCATGGCACTTTCTGTTGCGTGGAACCGTACGTCTTCTGCAATCGCCAGACGATCATCACCAAATTCTTCCAGGGTATTGCTTAAAACCAGATAATCGTTCAGGTAGGCATCCTGATTGCCGTTGATGACATCTCTTAAGATCGCTTCAACACCTCCGTCATAGGCGGTACCGTTAGCACCGATGTTGTCAGCAAACACTGCATAGTTACTAGTCAAGGAACCGACAGCGACGTCAACACCTTCCAGATCGTAGGCAGATTCAAAGCGGTCCTGATCTTCTGCCCGTACGATTACTGAGCCGTATGAGAATTTATGCGGATCGACAAAGTCAAACACTTCTAGACGCTCTTCGGTGATGGCAAAATCATGTGCCGCCACGTCGATCTGACCATTTCTGAGAGAAGGCAAGATGCCGTCAAAGTCCATGGTTTCAAATTCAACTTCCAAGTCAAGACGTTCACCGATTTCACGGACCAGTTCAACTTCAAAGCCGGTTAGCTCATTGTTTTCATCAAAGAAAGTGATGGGCGCATAAGTCCCTGATGTCCCCACGGTCAGTACACCTTCTTCTTCAACTGTAGCCCAAGAATCGTCCCCAGCTGTTTCTTCTCCCGTGTCTTCAGCCGTTTCTTCTGTTGCATCCATTTCCGCCTCGTCCGCGCTGTCATCTGCGCCATTACCGCAGGCCAGCAGGAAACCGCTCATGGTCAAAACACTTGTGTATAGTAAAGACTTTTTCATACTAAATACTCCCCTTTTCTTATCCATGCATTAAAAAAGCACTGAATGGTTAAATATCCAGTGCTTACTATATCATCTTGACCCGGGCGTGTCACGTCATATCCCTAACTTTTAGTAAGAACATGAGTTATTCCTCATTTATAACCGCTTCCACTCCAAAATGGTCGCTGATGACAGGCCCGCTGATTCCATCAAACACAACCCGGTAGCTCTTTATCTCCAGTTTCTGTCCCGCAAAGACATAGTCGATCCGCTTATGGGCCTTGTGCCCTTCCCAGCCATCGATTTCCTTCTCAACTGTCGCTTCACCGGTCTGCTTTTCAGAAACCAGGAAAGCGTCTTGCAAATAAGGAGCCGTCTGTCTGACATAGTGATACCCTTCGGACTCAGCCGAGGGATCGTTGTTAAAATCACCCATAATCAGCAGATGGTCTTTTTCCCCCGTACCGATCTGGTCAAGGGTCTTGTCCCATTCACTTTGAAAAAGCGCTTCTCCTTCTTCTGACTGCCACCAGGAGTAGTGCACAGACAAAACAGTCCAGAGTTTCCCGCCTCTTTCAGCCTTGGCTTTCAGTATCTTACGGGTATAGTGATGCTCATAGTCTGTCGACAGAGAGACTAGATGTCCTTCAGCTACAAAAGGCTGCAAGCTAAGCAGAGCGACTCCTTCATCGTACATGCTGTAGCCAATATGATTAGCCGTCCAGCTCCAGTAATAGTTTATCCCCTGTTCCCTGAGCTTCTGAATCAGCAGCAGGGCATAATTGTCTTTTTTCACAGCGACCGTATGCCGGTTTTCCTCCGGTGTGATAAAAAACGGGTCTTCGGCTTCATCTGCGGCGAGAGACTGATTGACTTCCTGCAGGCAGATAAAGTCATAAGCAGAAGCGGCAATCCGTTCAGCCAGTCTGTCCAGCTTTTCAAGTGGGTCATCTTCCATCCAGGCGTGCGTGTTCAGTGTCAATACGTTCATTTCTGTGCTCCTTTGTCGTTTATGCTCAAATATGCTTGCTTGTCTTTCTTTCTGCTGACAGTCAAAACGTCACAGGCTTCCATCGACGCCCTTCGGCACAGTAAAAATCAGGCCCGACAGTCATCAGCCAGGACATCCAGACCAGCTGTTCCGGCCGGCCTGCACGCCTCGTGATGATACGAACCTGACTATTTGTTTTACCGCCTCTAAATATTCATCCAGCCAGCTGATTTAATCATAACACAAGCGTCCTATTCTATAGAAGAGGACGGAATCGCTGCATTGGATTCCAGCACATCCAGGATGTCGGATTTTAATATATCCGCTTTAGGACCGTAGATAGCCTGGACACCGGTATTTTTATGCACCAGTCCCATCGCTCCGGCTTTTTTCCATTTATCCTCACTGCCGACCTTGTCTGTATCCCTAACACTGACACGCAGACGGGTCATGCAGGCATCGACGTCTTCAATATTATCCTTGCCCCCAAGGAGATGAATCACATCATAGACCTGCTGCGAAGCATCTACGGGTTCGCCACCTTCTGCGGCTGCCCCTGTGTTTTCGTAGTTCCCTTTGCGTCCTGGTGTCGCATAGCCAAATCTATTGATTAGGTAGTTAGCCAGGAAGTAGGTCCCGACTGCAAAAGCAGCCGTAATCCATAAGAAGTTCAGCATATCCAGTCCCAGGCCGGCTCTCATCGCCAGTGGGGTCCGGGTCAACAACTCGATATTTCCGAACGCATGAATTCTTAAATTTACAATGTCAGCCATGGCAAAGGCCGCTCCTTGAAGAACCGCATAAATAGCGTACAGCGGCATGGCGGCAAACATGAACATGAACTCCAGCGGCTCCGTCACACCAGTCAGAAAAACAGCCAGTCCGGCAGACAGATACATAGACTTGTAACCCTTTTTCTTGTCTTCATCCACGTTCTTGTACATGGCATAAGCCAGTCCCATAAGGATACCGGATGAACCGATCATTTGCCCTACTTTGAAACGAGCCGGGACAAAGTTTTCGATTGCATACTGATACGTGCTGGTATCTCCAGCAGCATCCAGATTAACCAGATCACGTGTCCAGGCCAGCCATAGAGGATCCTGTCCATAGACAAGAGCCCCTTCCTGTGCACCACTAAGAACCTGATACGTGCCTCCCAGAGGCGTATAGTTGATTGGAATTGTCAGCATATGGTGCAGGCCAAAAGGTAGCAGCAGTCGTTCAAGTGTCCCGAACAGGAAAGGAGCCAGTACAGGTGCACTGTCCTGCGACTCGGCAATCCAGACGCCAAAGCTGTTGATGCCTCCCTGAATTACAGGCCATACAACGGACAAGATCAGTGCGGCAATCAGCGACCAGCCGATCACGACAAAAGGAACGAAACGCTTGCCGTTGAAGAAAGATAAGGCATCCGGCAGTTTACGGAAGTTGTAGTACTTATTGTATGCCATGGCGCCCATGAACCCGGCAATGATCCCGACAAAGACACCCATGTTCAGCGCAGGAGCTTCGAGCACCGAAACAAAGTATCCGTCCACAGGAATCTCTGTCCCGAATAACGTCTGAGTGACGGCACCTTCTTCTGCCAGCATACTGCTGGAGACACCAAAAATCGCTCCAGTGATCCGATTGATCAGAATAAAGCCAATTCCGGCAGCGAATGCACCGCCCGCTTTATCCTTGGCCCAGCTTCCTCCAATGGCCAAGGCAAACAGAATATGTAGATTCCCAATGATTGCCCAGCCAATATTTTCTATTACACTTCCAAAAGCTACTAAAGCAGCCAGGTCCGGATTGATCATCGGAATCGATCCACCGATACTGATCATCAGACCAGCGGCTGGCATGACCGCAATCACACCCATCAATGCCTTACCGAACTTCTGCCAGAACTCAAAATTCATCATCTTTTTCATTTTTATGCTCCTGTTCTCTGTTGGATTTGTACGTGCTGCTTAACTGTTTCGTCTGTCTCCACCTGTTTAAACACTAAAAGGCCTGCTCCCAGTACACCGGCTGTATTTTCAAGTGTGGCAATACGAAGGCTGGTCGTTTCCTTAACCGACGGAAAGGCATGCTGTTCAAAATAAGGCCTCACATAGTGCAGCAGCAGTTCCCCTGCTTTGGATACCCCTCCGCCCAGAACAATGGCTGAAGGATTGAGAATATTGGCTATATTCGCACAAGCTATGCCCAGATAGCCCCCGACCTTCTGCAAAACCAGCTCTGCAAAAGGGTCTTTTTGTCTTGCCCGGTCAAAAATTATCTTAGCCGATACGGCTTCCTCTTTCATGATGAGCTGAGCTAGACCAGACGTGCCCGCAAAGCTTTCTGCTTCTGCTTTTGCCAGATTGACGATCCCTGTCGCACTGGCTACGGTCTCCAGACAACCTGTGCCTCCACAAGTACAGGGAAAGCCATTGGGTTCTACTTTGATGTGCCCGATTTCTCCGGCTGCACCAGACACGCCCCGGACCAGTTTCCCTCTTGAAATCACGCCGCCCCCAACACCTGTACCGAGCGTGACAAAGACAACATCTGCTGCGTTATTTCCTGCCCCTTTCCACTGCTCACCCAAGGCTGCCACATTGGCATCATTGTCCAGAACAAAGGGGAGATTAAGAGCGCTTTCTATTTGCTGTTTAATATGAACCGTTTTTGTCCAGTTCAAGTTATACGCTCCCGTAACCGTTCCTGCCTGATGATCGACTGCACCAGGAGAACCCATACCTATACCAAAAAAGTCTCCTGGCGTCAATCCATGCGCTTTCATTTTGTTTTGAAGGGAAGCCAGAATCGTCGGAACAATCTGACTTCCGTGATCATGAACAGGGGTCGGTTCGACCCACTGCTCCGTCACTTCTCCGCTTTCAGTTATCCAGGCAAACTTGATGGTTGTGCCGCCCAGGTCAATACCGATTGCCGTCTTTTTCATGTTCATACTCCTCATACCTATTCTTTTAAAGCGTATAGTAGTTTGGATCGTGCCAAATCTTCTGCTTGGCCACTTTGTACACCCTAGACTCGTAAGGTCTGAGCGTCATTTTTGCATTTTGCGTATCCGTCACCGTATAGTTGCTTAGCTTCAACTCTCCCAGGTCCAGTTCTTCACTGATATCCAGCTCTGCTGACTCATTGAACAAGTTGACAATGACAACATACTCTACTCCTTCATATGCCCTGAGGTAGGCATAGACTTGCTCATGCTCCTTGGCAATCAGCTCATAGTGTCCGTAGATCAGAGCCGGTGTCGACTTGCGCATCTGAATCATCTTTTTATAGAAATAATAGATGGAATCCGGATCGTTCACTGCCTGCTCGACATTGATGTCCGGATAGTTCGGATTTACACCCAGCCAGGGTGTGCCGGTTGTAAAACCGGCTTCAGGTGCGTTGGACCATTGCATCGGTGTACGTGAATTGTCGCGTCCATTTTTCCAGATGTACTCCATGACTTCTGTATGCGCTGTACCGTTGCTGGTTTCTATCTCATACATATTTTTCATGCCGACATCATCATAGTCCTCGATTGAATCAAACTGAACGTTGGTCATGCCGATTTCCTGTCCCTGGTAAATAAACGGGGTCCCCTGCATAAAGAAATAGAAAGTCGCCAGAGCTTTGGCTGATGTTTTTCTTAAATCCCCGTCATTGCCCCAAGTCGATACGCTGCGGGCCAGGTCATGGTTTTCAATAAACAAGGCATTCCAACCTCGGCCATCCAGACCTTTCTGCCACCTAGTCATGACTTCTTTCAGTTCTTTGAGGTCGAGGCCTTCTCCATTAGCTCCCCACAGACCCAGGTGCTCAAACTGGAAAATCATATTGAAGTATCCTTTATCTTCACCAACCCAGCGGTCTGCATCTTTAATCGTTACCCCATTCGCTTCCCCAACGGTCATCACGTCATAATTGCTGATGGTCCGGTCGGCAAACTCGGAAAGAAACAGATCAATGCCCGGCTGATTCATGTGACCGTCAAAGGATGGCACATAGTCCTTGTCCATCGGGTTCGGCAAGTTAGGATAGCCGCTTTTCTTCTTGATGTGGGAAATGGCATCCACTCTGAAGCCGTCGATTCCTTTGTCCAGCCACCAGTTGACCATTTCGTAAACATGTTCTCTGACTTTGGGATTTTCCCAGTTCAGATCCGGCTGTTTCTTGGAAAAGACATGCATGTAATACTCTCCCGTCTGCTCATCCAGTTCCCAGACCGATCCGCCGAAGATCGATTCCCAGTTGTTAATTTCTGATCCGTCAGGCTTGGCCGGATGCCAGATGTAAAAGTCACGGTAAGGATTATCCTTGGATGACCGGGACTCAATAAACCATTCATGCTCATCCGATGTATGGTTGATCACCAGATCCATGATGACTTTCATTCCACGCTGATGCACCTCTTTAAGCAAGGTATCAAAGTCATCCATTGTCCCAAATTCCGACATAATGGCATGGTAGTTACTGATGTCGTAACCGTTATCATCGTTGGGCGACTGATAGATTGGGCTGATCCAGATGACATCGATACCCAGCTCTTTGATGTAATCCAGTTTTTCGATAACCCCCTGCAGATCACCGATACCATCACCATTTGAATCATAAAAACTCCGCGGATACACTTGGTAGGCGACCGCTTTTTTCCACCACTGCTTCTTCATGTCACTGCACTCTCCGTCATAATGTTTTCCGAATCCTGAGAAACGTTTTCCTTGTCCACTTAGGACAACAGAACTAATCATACGCCCAGATTAAAATGCTTTCAATACTTTTCTCTCTGTTATCGGTATCATCTTTTGCTGTTTTTATTTCACTCCCCCTTTTTTGCACTTTCTTCCGTCAGACAACAGATAGCCGTCGTCCTATTCACGGACGACGGCTATCTGTAAGTGATGACAGGTCAGTCAACTTGGCGAGCTGAACCTGCTTGTTCCCCTTTAGACAGGTGAATGAAAGACACCCCCTATACTTTATCCCACTGAGCTCTTCTCATGAAGACGAACCTTTAATCCTTATGAGTCAGATGGTTTTTAGAGAGAAGATCTAACGATTAAAGATTAATCGTTAGATCCACTGTTCTTTTTGACGCTATTTGTCATGAATAGCTTCTAATCGTTATCAGTGGACACTGATTGAACGCACACTTGCAACGAAAGCAGCAAAATCAGCCATCTCGGTAGCTTGCTCTTGATGATGAAAGCATTTATGTTCGGGCGACTCTGTTCACCAAGCAACATATTCGCCTCTTAGGGTCTATTTACATACAGTCAAGTCACTGACCAAACACTTGACTGGCCTTTTTCTATTAATAGTAAAAAATCATACGGGGTGCACTCTTAAGAGTGCATCCGTATGATTTAATGTAAAAGCTTTTTGGCATCTTCCCACTGCTGTTGAGAGCCCGTTTTAGTTATAGCGGGGATGTTCGGAGCAAGGGGCGGGACAGGCTCTGTTTTGAATCAGCAGCATGACCTTTCTTTTTACCCTTTTGCTGCTTTATAAACGCGGGCCTCAAAAGGCTGCAGAGTCATGGTCGACAAATGGTCCTCTTCCACGTGATAGTTGGACAGCAGCAGTTGTTCACATGACAGACCTTTATCCAGGCTAAAGTCCGCTACTTCATTTGTCAGGTTGACAATGATGGCATACACCTCGCCGTTATGCTCGCGCAGATAGGCATAGACTTGTGGATGGTCTTCAGCAATCAGTGCATAGGAACCGTAAATCAGAGTCGGAACTGATTTTCTTAAGGTAATCAGCTTTTTGTAGTAATGGTAAACGGAGTCCGGGTTGCGGGTGGATTCCTCAATGTTGATGTCAGGGTAGTTAGGGTTGACCTTAAACCAGGGCGTCCCGGTCGTGAAGCCGGCTTCTGCTCCGCTGGACCACTGCATCGGTGTACGTGCATTGTCCCTGGCATTTTTCCAGACAAATTCCATCATTTCTTCGTGAGACTTGCCGTTGCTGGTTTCATAGGCATACATGCTGATTAGCCCGGCATCATTGTAGTCTCTGATTGAATCAAAGCGAACATTGGTCATACCGATTTCCTGACCCTGATAGATAAAAGGGGTCCCTTGCATGAGGAAGTAAAAAGTCGCCAGCGCTTTGGCTGATGTTTTTCTCAGATCTTTGTCGTCTCCCCACGTAGACACACTTCTGGGTAAATCATGATTTTCCAGATAAAGGGCGTTCCAGCCTCGATTATTCAGACCCGTCTGCCACTTGGTCAAAACGCTTTTCAGCTCCGCCATATCCAACTGGCCTTCTCTGGCTTTCCACAAGCCGAGATGTTCAAACTGAAAAATCATGTCAAAGTAGCCGTCTTTCTCTACCCAGTGCCTTGCATTTTCAAAGGTCGCCCCACCAGCCTCGCCTACCGTCATGACATCATAGTGTCTCGTGGTCTGTTCCACAAATTCTGTCAGAAATACATCGATACCGGGCTGGTTGGCATGGCCCGCATTGGAAGGCACATATTTCCTCTTCAGCGGGTTGGGCAGATCAGGAAAGCCGCTTTTTCTTTTGATATGCGTAATCGCATCAACTCTAAAGCCGTCAATCCCCTTATCAAGCCACCAGTTGACCATTTCATAGAGCCGCTTGCGGACCTCAGGATTTTCCCAGTTCAGATCCGGCTGTTTTTTCGAGAAAATATGCATGTAGTATTCTTCCGATTGTTCATCGTATTCCCACACCGAGCCTCCAAAAAAGGACTCCCAGTTGTTCGGCTCACTGCCGTCAGGCCTTCCGGGATGCCAGATATAAAAATCACGGTAGGGACTGTCTTTTGATGAGCGGGATGATATAAACCATTCGTGTTCGTCTGAGGTGTGATTAATCACCAGGTCCATAATCACTTTCATGCCACGCTTATGTACTGCCTCAAGCAGTTCATCAAAATCGACCATCGTGCCGAATTCATCCATAATGGCATAATAATCACTGATATCATAGCCATTATCGTCATTGGGGGATTGGTAGACAGGATTGATCCACAGCACATCGATTCCCAACTCTTGCAAGTAGTCAAGTTTTTGGATGATTCCCTGCAGATCACCAATTCCGTCTCCGTTTGAATCGTAAAAACTCCGCGGATAAATCTGGTAGGCGACCGCCTCTTTCCACCATTGGCTTTTCATATGCTCCCCTCCTTATACTTATTCACTTTTAGAAAACTCTTGTGATTACTGATATTATACCCTATTTAGTTATCTATTTATCTGAAGTAAGGTCCTTGGGCCTTGATAAGGCTTAATAAAATAAAATGCTCTAATCTGCCGGCTTCCACAAACAGATAAGTGATGTGCTTTATACACAGGCCATCCTGCTTCAGTGAATGTTTATCCATCCTGAGCCGTGAACATAAGGTGGGCCCCTGCCTGTATCGATTGGGACCCCCTGCCTTTCGTGCCTCCTGTCAGCTCTTTTTCATGAGCAAGACGGCGGCACTCAACGGCTTCAGGGTCACCGTCTGTTTGTCTATAGCTAGGCCTGACGGACAACGGATTGTCTCTGTCCCCGCTTTTTCTGCATCGACAATGACCTGAGCCTTTGAAAAATCCGTATCTGTTGTCAGTACACGTTCAGTCTCATCCGCATTGACCAAGACAGCGTAACGGTCCCCGGACGAATCCACAGCCTGAAAGGCAATCACAAGATCCTCTTCAGCAATTTCCGGTGCTTCGATCAGTGAGACCGACTGACGGATTTCCTCCAGAGAGCCTTTACGGAAAGCGTCTGTTTTTCTTCTCAGCTGAATCAGGCCTTGGGTATACTTTTGAGTCTCTGTATGCAGAGGATACGCTGCATTGTCCAGTGCTTTAGACCAGTCAAAACGGTTTACCGCATCGGTCGCATAGACCGAGTCATGAATAAAGTAAGGGTAGTTAAACGGTTTGCCTTGGCTGTCCGTCACAAAAATTGACCGGTCAGGCACCTGCTCTTCAGGAACAGCTTCTGTAAAGGCATCGTCTCTGAACTGTTTTGTCCGCCCGTATTCCTGACCTGCATGTATAAAAACCGTTCCCTGAGCAGTCAGTGTTAGGACATTCCCCAGCCTGATCCGTTTGTGGATCTCTTCCTGATGGGCATCCGGGTCCTTGCCGATTGCCTTGGCAATCACATCGTGCAGAGTCAGGTTGTCATGCGCTTCAATATACGGGACCACGTCACCAGGATCGGTTGCTTTAAAATTATGGGGACAGGCCGTCAGATTATCAAATAGCCTGTTAATGGCGCGCGGACCTCCGGTAAGGAAGCTCGGTTCGCCTTCATTCATAAAGCCTGACTTCAATTCATTTCGGAAATCATCGGAAAAGGAACCGACAGCTGAGGTGTAAGCCATCCAGTCTTGATCAGCGGGCGTAATATCCTCTTCCCCCTCATCTCCAACATAAGTTCTCCAGCCCTCACCAATCATTAAAAGATTGGGATTCAAAGCAGCCGCTTGGTCATATGCTTCCTGTATGGTCTGAGCATCATGGTCGCCCATCATATCGAAACGGAAACCGTCCACCTTATACGTATCAACCCAGTGCAGAATCGAATCGACCAGCAGGCGTCTAGACATCGCGTGTGTCGTTCCAATCCGGCCTCCACCGAAGCTCTCCCTTGGGTGGCCTTTCCGGTCCATAAAATGATAGTACTCTGGCTCCAGGTCTTCAAAGATATGGGTCTGAGCTGTATGGTTGTAGACTACGTCCAAAATGACGCCCATTCCCCGCTCGTGAATCGCTTGAACCAGTTCTTTGAACTCTTCGATCCGCTTTTCGGGGTCAGTCGGATCTGTGGAATACATGCCGGTCAATGCAAAGTAACTTTGAGGATCATAGCCCCAGTTGTAATTCACATCATTGGAGGCATAGTGAAGCAAACGTTCGTCTTTTTTAGCTTCGTTTATATGATAAAAACTCATGACCGGCAGCAGCTGGATATGTGTGGCTCCCAGTTCCTTGATGTAGTCTAGCTTTTCTGTAAAAGCTCTGAAGGTACCGAAAGGCTCTGCCAGCTCTTCTTTGATGGAAGGGTCGGATGTAAAGTCCCTGACGTGCACTTCATAAATCACCGCATCTTCACGCTTAGTGAACCCTGCAATCTCTGCATACCCCATTTCAGGACCGATTCGTTTGGGATCGACAATCGCGGCTTTCGCCACTCTGTGCTCCGGACGTGAGCTGTCCCATACAGCCAGTGAGCGGGCATAGGGATCCAGGGCCAAGACTGTTTTTCCTGCTCTTTCTATTTCAAAATGATAGAAATAGCCAGTCAAGTCCTCCAGTCCGGTATTCTCTTCGTTCAGCCTCACACTCCAGGCCCCCTGCTGTTTTCGATTCATTGCGATGCCTTCACCAAGCTTTTGTTCCGGGTCAGTCTTATCGTAGAGCACGGCCGTTACCCGGTCAGCACTGGGTGACCAGACAGTCAGTTCTGCCGTTCCGTCCAACTGAAGTGTGGCTCCCAGTACATCCTTATAGTTGTAAAGCTGATCCTTGATTTTCCATCCTATTAGAACCGGGATGCTTTCTTCATCCAAAGATACCGTATAGGGAGCTGCTTCAACGCTAAACTGTCCCTTCAGGACCACACTCCCCTTGTCTTTTTGTCTGTCTATAGATTCCACTGGACAGGATTGCCCGCTCTCATCTTTGACCATCACAGTGTCCAATGCCAATACGTCCGCCGATTTTTTATTTTCAAAGTAAATAGCCAATTCAGTTACGGACAGCAATTTCGCTGATGCCAGCATTTTTGTCCTGTTTTTCTCATGTGCAGTAATAAGATCATCTCCTTCAGTTTGGCGGACCATCGTCCGACTTGTTTCGTTATTTATAGTATACATCTTTTCCGTTCAAACAAAACGCACCCTCCTCCGGGGGTATCGATCTTGGGAGGAAGGTGCTGTATTTGTGCCGGCAGATGAACTGCAAGAAGGAACGCTTTGCTTAAAAAATCAGCGTGTTCCTGCTCACTCATTCATTCTCCCTTATTACTTGTTGCTATTCTTTTTGAAGAGCTTGATACCTGCTCCAGTTCCCGCTGTCACCAGACCAATCAGTCCAATCGTCCACAATGCGGTCGCTGTAGATGGAAGTCTCTCTGCTAGAGAGGGATCTCTATCCTGTTCTGAATCAGCTGTTGCTCCGTCCTCTGGAGTGCCGGTTGCGCCGTCTCCTTCTGGAGTACCGGTTGCGCCGTCTCCTCCTGGAGTACCGGTCGTGCCGTCTCCTCCTGGAGTACCGGTCGTGCCGTCTCCTCCTGGAGTGCCGGTTGCGCCGTCTCCTCCTGGAGTGCCGGTTGCGCCGTCTCCTCCTGGAGTGC
>NZ_JANL01000013.1 GCF_000585255.1 Alkalibacterium sp. AK22 | reverse complement strand
CAATATTAAAAAAGAGAGGCGGATCATCTCCACCTCTCCTAACTATTTCGGTTCTTTGTCAAATCGTGTTGGTCAATAGAATCTAAGGAAGAGAACTTAGCGGTTCTCTTCTTTTTTATGCAGCGTTTTTCCCTTTTGCTTCGTCTGTTTGACGTTCCTCTTCGAATGTGAGTGGTCTGATATCGGTGTTTTCTTTCTGGAACAGTTTCAAGCTAATAAGAGCGCGAGCTCTTAAGTGCCTGAAATTACGGTAACCATAACCGCTTCGTTTAAGTGTTTTAATCTTGTTATTAATGCCCTCTAGATGTCCGTTGGACAAGGTATAGACACACGAATTCTCTATCGAATCTAAGTATTTTTCAAGCGTCTGAAAAGTGGTTCTGATGTAGCGTTGAACCGAACGTTCTTTGCTACGTTCGAGGTGAGTAGCGAATCCCTCAAAGTTTCCTCGAGACATATGCCATTTCAAATCATTAATCAGATCATAAATCCATTGGAATCGCTCGTCCATCGAAAGAATATAGTTCACCATCATCTTCTCCGTCACTAACCCATCATAAAGCCGGTGGCTAGAGAAGGTTTCAAAATCCAAGCTCCAGACATTTTTAAGAACGAGCTTCCATTGTTTCTTTAATTTAGTGTAATCACGTGGTCGTGTATAGCGGATGTCATTCATGACTTCAATGCGCAAACGGTTTAACGCTCTATTAATGTGTTGAATAATATGAAACCGATCAATAATTAATTCGGCATTAGGAAAACAGTCATGGATAATCTTTAAATAAGGACTATACATATCTAACGTCACGGTCTTAACATTCGCTCTTAGCTCATAAGGATAGCGCTGGAAGTATGAAATAAGAGCTTTTTGTTGTCTGTTCTCTACAATATCAATGATGTCATGCGTTTGAGCGTTCGTAAAGATAAAACTCATGGCTCCTGCGGCTTCCTTCACTGATTTAAACTCATCGAACGAAAGGTGCTCAGGCAAGTCGAACCGTGAAGGTTCGAGGGTTTGACCTGTCTCAACTAAGTGACGTATAACCGTATTAGGAGACACAGAGACACGTCTGGCGATCGCAGTCATGCTTTGTGTTTCGGCCAATTCATAAGCAATCGTCTGTTTGATAGGATTAGAGATAAAGCAATACTCATTGACTAAAGAAGTCTCAGCTATAAATGTCCGCTCACATGCCTTGCATAGGTAGCGTTGCTTCTTCAACCACAGGAGTGCAGGCTTAAATAAGATATTGCCTAATTTAATCTTAGATAGCTTAGTCCCGTGTTTAATTATAGACTCATTGCGGTTAATCGTTCCACAATGATGACAAGCCTTGGGCTTGTAGCTAAGCAGGCCCTCGTAGATTAAATAATGGGTTCCTTTGATGATTTCTTCAGGACAGGTGTACGTATTGATATCAAAATGAATATTTTCGTCTTTAATATTGAGCGATTTTCGTATAATATGAGAGTAGGTCATGTAGATTCTCCTTTGATTGGTTTTGGTCGACTTAATTATAAGGGAATCTACTGGCCTTTTTCTATTGATTCACAAAAATCGTGTCAGCGAGTTCGTTAGAACTCACCAACACGATTTATTATAGAACC
>NZ_JANL01000012.1 GCF_000585255.1 Alkalibacterium sp. AK22 | reverse complement strand
GTTTGTACATAAGTACAATTCTACTCGGTTTAACTTTATTTTACTCCGGTTGAGACTTTTGTCCCAGCCCCTTTTGTTTTTACACGTTTACTTAATCGTTACCGGTGTACTTTTTTCCCCTTTTTTCTCTTTCAGAGTAACGTTTAAAGGAGTCAATTTGAGTACCAGGATATTTGGATCATCCTTACCGGAATAGATATCATCCATGTAGTCATTCCAAGCACGATCAATCAGCTTTGAATCCTGAGACAGGGAAACCTGTGCTTCGATTTCCACAAAATCCTTATCCAAAATCCCTTCTTCATAGCCGAGCAGAACAAAGGCGTGCGGATTTTCTTCCACATCCTCCACTTTCTCTGTTCGTCTGTCCGTTACCGTAAACAGTTCAAAGCCATCGCTGTAAAAAGACATGTAGCGAGCCACCGGTTTATTCTCCGATACGGTCGCTAAAACACCTACATCGTTTTTATCCAAAATTTTCAGTGCTTTCTCTCTAGCATCTGCCATTAATTACATCTCCCTTTCGATTTGTATCCACTATGACAGATAAGAAACTTTCAAGCAAAGATATTGCCTCACGTGCAGACCGTATCCTCAATCAAGAGTCTCTATGGCAGCTTTTTAACAGCCTTACCTTTAGGCAGTATATTAACCCTGTCCTGCATTGGCCTCATGATACCCGAAGCGTTCTATACTATGTGCTATATGAATCCATGAATCAGTCACTCTATTTTTTCCAGTCGATCATCCTGCCCTTCATATCGGATGCCGATAGCCAGAACTCCGTAAAGCTGCTCTTGCTCACTGGAATAGATGGCATACGTCTCTTCGAGCATATCTTCCATGCTCCATCCCTCACAGCCCATTTTTTTAAAAGGTATTGCCTCATAAAGACTTTTAAAATCCTTAAATACCTGAAGACTGGTGACAGTGACGTCCAGCTGCTCCTTATCAGAAGCCGTTGACTGGAACCGGATCCGGTCTCCTCTTCTGATCTGCTTACGCTTGCTGTCACACAGGCGAATTTCAATCTGCTTACTGCCTCCTTTAATAGCCTGAACATACTCTTTATGGAGTCCCATCTTATGCATCATCGTTTTTTCTCCTTTGTGGCTGATTTGAACTTTTCAACAAAGAAAAAAAGACCTAGTCAAGGTCTTCTTTTTGTCTTTCAAGAGATTGTATTTCCATTTCCAGTTCACGAATTTCGTGATCAAATTCGACCTCTGAATAAGGTCCCGTTACTGTCTGTTTCAGTTCTCTGTCCTGTTCTTTTGTTTTTTCCAGTGCTTTTTTTCTGTCTTCAATTTTAGCTTCCAGCTCCTGTTTATCCATGGCGGACTCCTTTTTTATTTTTAGTATAACAGAGCAGCAAGCCCGCTAGTTAATCATATGTTTGAGACCTGACTTGATGGAGAATCATTTAGTGACAACCTGACCTGTTCTCAAATCATCATGCAATGGTCAATAACCCGCTTCTTCCGTCACACCTGCCTTCTCAACAAGTGGGTGGATTCTGCTGATAAAAAAGCCCATCAACGGGCCAAACAGCAGCATGCCGATCACTGTCCCTTCCCTTACAGACGGATCCATACCGAAAAGAAAAGTGAGGATCAAAGATATACTAATACATAACACGTCAAACAACTGACGGATCGCAGAAAATTTGAGTGTGATTTTTTTGGACAGGGCCATGCAGAAGCTTTCAATGGGAAAAGTAACCAGATTCAATACTGTAACAACACTGACTGAAAAGGAAGCTACAATTGTAGCCACCAAAAAAATAAACAGCGACAACAGATAGCTTTGAAACGCATACGGAGCCAGCAGATTATAATAGAAGAAGTTGACCAGCATTCCAATCAGAATAACCAGAGGAATCTGCAGCAACTGCCCCAGACCAAACTTTTCTCTGAGAATGACCAGCTGACCAGCTACAAAAATCAGGTTAAACAGCATAGCTACCGTACCGATACGTATTCCTGACAACCTGGACACGGACTGCGTCATGGCATCAAAAGCTCCGACACCGACAGCTGCTTTTAGCATTAAAGAAATCCCCAGCGCCACCAGCACCGAAAAGAGTGCCAGTACACTAATTCCTTTTACAGATTTCATCGTCTCACCCTACTTTTTGTTTTATTGTGTCTCAAGTATACGCCAAACCTGTCAGATAGCAATGCTTCTAGAGCAGATTGTGTTTCCCATATTCCCTAGCTTTAACTCAGCACAAAATGAACTAGTATATCCTTTTGGAATATGGTATCCTACTAGGTGCCAATAAAATAGACAGTTCGTAACCATCCTGTCGAAAAACAAAACTAGGGAACGGCAGTCTTGTGCTGCTGTATTTTGACGTCCTGGGTTTGACCTGGAGACGTTTTTTTGTTCTGCTGATACTGTTCAGGCACCCACAGTGGTGTGGGCCAATTGAAGCAGGACCTTATTATAAATGGAGGTGATCAATATGAAAGAGACTGCACTAAAAAGAACCGCTACACGTAAACTCACCATTTCTGCTCTGACCATTGCTTTGTACGTGACCGTCATGGCCACGACCTCCGCTTTTGCCTTCGGAGCCTATCAAATCAGAATTGCAACCAGCCTTTATGCTCTTTCTTATTTGTTCCCTTTTCTTGTTTTTCCACTTGGCCTGGCGAATGCACTGTCCAACTTTTTCTTTGGCGGACTGGGACCCATCGATGTTCTGGGAGGCTTAGTGATTGGACTGCTAGTATCCGGCAGCATCGCGCTGATCCGTAAAGCTGACCTCCCTCGCTGGCTCGTAGCCTTGCCGATTGTCCTTGTAATTGGCTTTGGTGTGCCTGCTTACTTGAACATTCTACTGGGTGTCCCTTACTGGGTACTAGTGACGAATCTGGTCATCGGCCAGCTTATCCCTGGAATTGCAGGTGTGCTGCTAATTCAGGCTCTTGAAAAACCACTCAAGCAAAGAAAGGTGATTTAAATGAGCGGACGTAACGAAAAGGAACTGACTGGTCTGTCACATCTGGGTAGCCAGCAAGTATCCTACAGTATGACTTATGCTCCAGAAGTCCTTGAAAGTTTTGACAACAAGCATCCGGACAATGATTACTTTGTAAAATTCAACTGTCCCGAATTTACGAGTCTGTGCCCGATTACCAGTCAGCCGGACTTTGCGACCATCTATATTTCTTATGTTCCTGGAGAAAAAATGGTCGAAAGCAAATCCTTGAAACTGTATTTGTTCAGCTTCAGAAATCACGGGGACTTTCATGAAGACTGCATGAACATTATCATGAAAGATTTAATTAAGCTAATGGATCCAAAATATATCGAGGTCTGGGGTAAATTTACTCCTCGAGGCGGTATATCTATCGACCCCTACTGTAACTACGGCAAGCCCAGGACCCGTTTTGAAGAGGTTGCCTGGAACAGGCTGGCCAATCATGACCTGTATCCGGAAACAATCGACAACCGCTGATAATCAGAGACAATCGATGTTGGCTGCTGACCTTAAAAGGTAATGTTTTTTAGTACAAATAGCCGCAGCAGCCAGACACTGATCCGGCTGCTGCGGCTATTTTGTATTGACCCTAATTGGCCCATATAAATCAGCTGAACGGAGCCAGACTGGCAATCCGCCTGCCTGCTTCAATCAGTCGGTCAGCCGGCTGGGTCAGTCCGATACGGAGATAACCTTCGCCCTGACTTCCAAAGCCGTCCCCTGGTGCAGTGAAGACTCGTGCCTCATGAGCTAGTTTGTCCATGAAGTCCTCAGCATTAAAGGTCTCCGGTATTTTCAGCCAGACATAAAAGGAGCCTCTGGTCTGGGTCGTCTTCAATCCTGACGGTGACAAGGCCTTTAGAAAAAGATTTCTACGCTCTTCATAGATGGCTGTCAACTCTCTTACAGAGGACTGATCGTCTCTCAGTGCCGCCGCACCTGCTTTTTGAATACCTCCGTACAAGCTGACACTGGTATGATCCTGGAGCAGATTGATGGCCTGAATAACAGAAGGATTGCCGACAGCGAAGCCAATTCGCCAGCCGGCCATATTATGGGACTTTGAAAGGGTGAAAAATTCTATGCCGGTCTCCTTGGCACCCTCTGTTTTGAGAAAGCTTTCAGGCTGATGTCCGTCAAAGCCAATTGTCCCATATGCAAAGTCATGGGCTACACAGATTTTATGCTCTCGGGCAAACGCCACCGTCTCCTTAAAGAATTCAGGTGTAGCCACAGCTGCCGTCGGGTTATTGGGATAATTGAGGAAAAGCAGCTTGCTTTCCCTAGCCTTGTCCGGGGCGACTTTGCTGTAGTCCGGCAAAAAACTGTTTTCCTCCAGCAGCGGTAAATCTTCTATCTCTCCACCAGCCAAACGGATGCCGGAAACATAATCCGGGTAGCAGGGATTGGGCAAGAGAACTGTATCCCCTGGATTGAGCAAGCCCGGCTTTTGAGCCATGCAGGATAGACACTTCGCTGTCTGGATCCAAACTTACACCCTGTTCCCTAAAGTAATACTCTGCAACAGCCTGTCTCAGATCCTCCTGTCCTCTACCCGGACCATACTGATCAAATTGAGGATCAGCAGCTGCCTGCTGAAGGGCTTGAGTCACAAAGCCCGGCGCTGGCAGATCCGGGTTCCCGACACCCAGATCGATGATGTCATCATGTTTCTGCCTAATTTTTTCCTTCTTTGCTGCTAGGTAGGCAAAATACTGCCTGGGCAACCTCTTCAATGTATCTGACGGTTCAAATCTATTCATCTATCCTTTTCCCACCTTACTATAAACATCCTCTTCCCTATTGGCCTCCAGTGACAGCACTGCCTTGAGTAGTTTCCCTCTTGACACAGGATAACCAGACGCCTTCAAAATCGTATCTTCGGCTACCAAAGAAACAAACGCTTCTATCTCTGATTCATCCATGGCCCCGAGATGGAGTTCCTTCAGAGATACAGGAAGATTAAGACGCCTGTACAGGTCTATCAGCTTGTCTATCTCTTCCCACTTTTCTTCCACAGCCAACTGGACCAAAATGCCATAGCCTACTTTCTCCCCATGCAGAAAAGCATGCGTCTGAGGAAAAGCAGTCAGCTTGTCATGTACAGCATGACCGATTGTTGTTCGGGCATATTTATCTCCCAGACCACCCACTAGGCCGCTGAGAGAAATAATCGTGTCCGCCAGCTGAATGAAGGCCGGTGTCAGCTGACCTCCATCCAAAGCCTCCACGCCTGCCTGAGCCTGGCGCAAAATGATTTCTCTGCACTCATAGGCTGCCGACCGTGCCAGTCTCAAAAAAGGCTGATTGCGGTTTTCGGGACTGGACAGTGTCAGGTCGGATTCGTACCATTTGGCCAGCGTATCCGCCAGGCCGGCCACGAAATAATTTTCTGGAGCGGTAAGCAGCAGTTGGGGCTCGACCAGCAGGATATCTGTCTGGGTCGGGTGCACATCAAAGCCGATACAGACCCCTGCTTCAGTATACATAACACTGATAGGTGTCCAGGGCGCACAGTTGCTGGCCAGCGTAGGAATCAAAATCAGGCGCAAGTCCGGGAAGCTAGCAGCCGTATGCTTGACTGCATCCATCAGCTTGCCTCCCCCTATACCAATTACGGCATCCACCTGACTGTGTTCAACCTTGACCTTCAGCCGGCTGACTTCCTCGTAACTGCACTCTCCGCTGAACTGGATCAGCTGGACATCAACAGCTGCTGCCTCCATTTGTTTTAAGTAGGGTTTTGCCTGTATCCATGACTTCTGCCCGTGAACAAGGGCAATTTTCTGGATCCTGCGAGCTTCCAGACGCTCGGGCAAGGTATTTAACACCCCCTGTCTGCATTCATATTCCTGCGGTCCTGTTCTGACAATAACTGACATGCTGATCTCCTCTCTGTTTCACCCATTGAGTAACTGACTGTTCCTTAGTTCGTTCACGTTCATTGAGATGACTCTTATTTTTTGGAAGTTGCCTGAGCTAGCAGGTCTCCCCCTAGCTGCAGCAACTGGACAATAACGATCAGAATCACGACCGTCACTAGCATCACCACATCATCATACATATTGTAGCCGTACTGAATCGCCAGATCACCGATTCCTCCGGCTCCGATGGCCCCTGCCATAGCAGAGAAGCCAATCAGACTGATGAGTGTGAGTGAAATACCACGGATTAAAGCGGGTAACGCTTCCGGTATGACCACTTCCCATAGGATAAGCGGTAGACTGGCTCCTGTTGCAATTGATGCTTCAATCACTCCTCGGTCGACATCCAGAAATGCTGCTTCTGCTATGCGTGAAAAAAAGGCGGTAGCTGCTATGGATAAAGAAACTGTGGCAGCCTGCCAGCCGATTTGTCTGCCTGTTATTGCAACAGCTACTGGCGACAAAGCGAACATCAGAATAATAAACGGCAGTGACCGGACGGCATTAATCACGAAACCGACTATTCCGTAGAGACTGCGGTTCTTTATAAGAAGCGGATGCCCAGTCAAATACATCAATAGACCAAGCAACACGCCGATAACTAAAGCAATGGCCGCTGATACCCCAACCATGTAGGCTGTATCCACAATCGCTTGAAACAGGTGTCTTTCAAGCACCTGAAGGGATCTATCTACATTCATATTCGGTCACCTCCGTTACTGTCCGATCTTGGGATACCCGTTCAATCTGAAAGACATCATCTGCAAGCAAGTGAATACTTTTTTCGATTTCTTCTGCTTTTCCAGTGATATGCACCAGCAGTACACCTAATGCTCTGCCATCGATATAATCTACTTTTCCGTGAATAATGCTGAAGTGGACATCCAGCTTTTTTGAAAGGGTTGAGATAATCGGACTATAAGCCCCTGATCCTTGATAGTGAATATTGACCAGCTCGCCTTCCTCAAGATTTTCCATCAATTTTCCGGGAATATCTAACGACAACGCCCTGGACACGAGCTTTTTGGTCATCTCTACCTGAGGATTGGCAAACAAGTCAAAGGTCGGCCCTTCTTCAACGACCTGCCCTTTTTCCATAACCGCCATCCGATGAAAAAGTTTTTTAGCGACATCCATTTCATGAGTAATAAATAGAATAGTAATGCCGTACTGCTGATTAATATGCTTCAGTATGTTTAGTATTTCCTCCGTTGTTTCCACATCCAGTGCGCTGGTCGCTTCATCACAGAGAAGGATTTCCGGCTGATTTGCCAGAGCGCGGGCTATGCCTACCCGCTGTTTCTGTCCACCACTGAGCTTTTGCGGATAGGCATTGGCTTTATCACTTAGGCCGACAATCTCCAGCAGTTCCTCTACTCTTTCTTTGCGTTTCTTTTTTGGATAACGGGAAGCTTTCAGTGCGAACTC
The DNA here is from genome assembly GCF_000585255.1 of Alkalibacterium sp. AK22. Lineage (GTDB taxonomy): Bacteria > Bacillota > Bacilli > Lactobacillales > Carnobacteriaceae_A > Alkalibacterium. The sequence continues at coordinate 32,091 of NZ_JANL01000012.1, read as the reverse complement.
CAGGTTCTGGGCAATCGTTTTGCTTGCAATCAGATTGAAATGCTGAAAAATCATGCCGATATTCTGCCTCTTCTTTCTAAGGCTTTCCTTACTTAGGCTCGTCAGCTCCTCTCCGTCGATTCGCACCTGACCGTCTGACGGTTCTTGCAGCAAGTTGATTGTCCGTACTAGGGTACTTTTTCCTGCTCCGCTCAGTCCAACGATACCGTAAATTTCACCTTTTTCTATATTTAATGACACTTGATCAACTGCTACAGATGTCGACCCCTTGCTTTCAAAATGCACGGATACATCGACCAGTTCTATATGACTCATGCCTATTCCTCCTGTTAGTGACTGCTTTAACCTTCCGGCCACCATGACGGCCGGTTAAAGCCATTGAAGGTCTCGCTTTCTTCTATTGCCTCGTAAAAAGCTTCACTCTCGATCACGGTCTGGATATCCTGACCCAGCTGACTGTTTAGATCCTGAACAGCAACCAGGTTGAAGAAGTTGTCTCCCATGTTTTCCATGGCCAGAGCCTCATTTGGATCCAAATCTGCTGCGAAAGAATAGTTGCCCGGTACGGTAGCCAGTTCGGCCGAGCTTTCAAGCGAGCGGGTGATTTGAGCGGATTCAATCGGTTCGATAACCAAGTCATAGGGATTGTCAGTAATATCATCAACGGTGATCTGAGTAGCCGATACTGACTCATCGTAGCTGATCAAGTCATAGTCAGCTAAAACCCTGAGAGCCCGGGCCAGGTTGGACGGATCGTTAGGTGTCAGGATCCGCGCGCCGCTTTCGATATCGTCAAGCGATGCATAGCCACTTGCTTCACTAGCATAAACGCCCATGCCTAAAGTGGGGACCGTACTGATCTTATCCAGGTCCAGATCGTTGTCTAAAGAGAAGGTTTCAAAATAGTCCGTGTGCTGGAACAGATTGGCGTCGATATCACCATTGTTTAGAGCCAGATTAGGCTGGACATAATCACTGAACGTCCGGGTAGAGACCTGATAGCCATATTCTTCTTCTAGAAGCGGTCCGATGATGTCTTCCACCATAATACCGTATGGTCCAGCTGCCACGCCAAATTCCACTGGTCCCCTTTCTTGTGCCGAGCTTTTTAAGCCGGCTTCTTCAGATCCTCCTGTAGCGTTTCCTGTATCTTCAGCTCCTCCGCAAGCTGTTAAAAATAGTGCCGCCAGTGATGCTGCAGTCAACCGGATAAATGCATTTCCCTTACTCATTAAAAATCTCCCCCTATTGTCTTATTTAACCGCCACTTATTGAGAGCAGACAGCGAGATGCAAAAAAGCCCCCGCCCCTGTATGTATGATTACATACAAGGACGAGAGCTTCCGCTTCGCGTTACCACCTTGCTTTGCTGTACCCTTTCAGATACAACCTCAAAAGGAGCAGCATCCCGTTAACCGGCATGCGAGTCCTTGCTGCTGTACCGGGCAGTCCCGTCATTTCCTGAACATTTAGAAATGAAACACTCAGAGGCCATCTTCAGCCGGTCCTGTCTGCGCCCGTTTTCACCATCCGGGCTCACTGTCAGCAGCATTTCCAGCTTACTCTTCTCTTCAATGTGCAACTGTTAAATTAAAGTATTCTCATAATAGTATAGCTCAGCTTAAGTGTCAAGCTGATCGGTTAAAAAAAATTAATTATTGGTATTTTTCTCGTCTATGTGTATCAACTGAAGTCCTAAATAGACACTGCTCCTCCTTTTCTACTGATATCTTCACAATCTTTGCTGTATCCTTTTCTTCACCAGTCTGGAGCTCAAAATCATGCAGGCAGATGTTTACTTTTCATGTACACCCCTTTCAACACTGTCTCATACAACAGTTCTTTAACGTTCAAGCTCCTTTAAGTTCTCACCGATGTTTCACTGAATCGGATCTGATTAGAACTCAGTCCGAATGTGCCTGTTGTACGCACAATCAAAAATAGTGTACTGAAGAGTCAATGTTTCCATCATGAAATTAATCAATCTGCTATCTTCTGCGTAATCCTATCTTCTCTCATCCCTGTATGATAAAATTAAAGACATACACCCTTGCAAAATAGTGTTAATCATTTATATTAAGCTAAAAAAGTAAACCCTTACATCCTTTTACTGTGTTGTTCTCTCTCAGTTACAACAAGCGAAAAATGATTCGCCGGCTGCTGTACACAAAGTGGCTCTTCCATGTTTTCTTTTGCAGTTTATTGTGATACACTGAGTTTAAATAGTTCGTTAGTTGAATCAACTAACTTATTTTAAATAGTACCTCTGTATAATCACCAGACTCTTATAAACAAAGGTCCTTTTTGAGTTTCCCATAAACTGGATCAATTCAGACTGGACACAGTATAATCAAGGAAAGTGAGGATTCTTATGTTCAATACAAAAAGCTCCATTAGGGAAAATAACAGCATCCTGGTGCTGTCAGAAATTATCAACCGACCAGAAGTCTCCCGTGCAATGATTTCTGAACTAATCGGACTGAACAAGGCGACTGTGTCTGCCATCGTCAAACAGCTGATCGAAGATAAATATGTGATTGAAATTGGTCCGGGGGAAAGTACATCGACAGGAGGGCGCCGCCCAATCCTGTTAACATTGAATAAGAAGGCAGGGATATCCATCAGCTTTGATGTCCGGCATGACCGTATCAGCTGTCTCATTACCTACCTCGACGGTGAAAAAATAGAACACACTATCGAAGAAAAGAATATGAACAAAGACAACACCGTAGAGTCTATCGCTTCAATCGTCGAGGACACCCGGGACTCAATGGGCCATTGTCCTTTCGGCATCATTGGAATTACCATTTCAATCCACGGTATCGTTGATCACAATAAAATCGAATTTACTCCCTACTTTGATCTTGATCAAATCGATCTGGTCGGAGAACTGGAAACACGTCTGGATCTGCCTGTTCATATTGAAAACGAAGCGAACTTGACTGCTCTGGCTGAAGCCGCGTTCGACAATGAACACTGCAGCCTGGTGTCTTTCAGTGCCCATACCGGAGTGGGCGCTGGAATCATTCTGGACGGTAAACTGCACCGTGGTCATAAGGGCCGCAGCGGTGAGGTCGGACATACTGTTTTGTACCCAAATGGGATCAGCTGCCCCTGTGGCAACCAGGGTTGCCTGGAACAGTATTGCTCCACTACGGCAATTGTCAGACGTTTTCGCGAACTGAAGCACAATGATCAGCTGACCTTTCAAGACCTAGTCGCATCCTATCATTTAAAAGATTCCGACACGCTCAATATGATTTTACAGTTTGCTAAAGATTTCGGTATTGGCCTGATGAATGTGATTGGCAACTTCGATCCCGAAGTTGTCTACATCAATTCAGAAGTCCTCGACGAGATTCCAGAGTTGATTAGTTTTCTGCAGAATTACTTGAGCATGACCATTTACAAAAATGTCCTAATTCGTCAGTCCCGTCTGGGTAAGAAAGCAAGTCTCTACGGAGCAACTGTCGTTAATCTCCAGTCTTATCTGCATGTCGACAATGTAGAGTTCAGCTTAAACATGGAAAAAGTACTGGCTGGGTAAATCCTATCGCTGTTTCGTATTCTAGGCAGTTCTAACCTTTCTCAACCACACTGCTTGCTCTCTTTCCCTATGTAAAGAGCAAGCAGTGTTTTTAAGCCTTAAGACGGGCTGCCTGTTTTTTGTTGGTTATTACCCTTTTGATTTCACTGGAGTAAACTAGGCCATGCTGTAGTTCCTTCTTCCCGATATGACCATCACCTCTGAAAACGTTTGGCTTCACATAGTATGGAAAAGGCAGCCCCGGTTAAAGGAGCTGCCTTTTTGGCTGAGAGATTTTTTGTGCTTTTTTCAGCATTTTTGACTGAATGCTAACAGTTGGCGAGTCAACCGGTAGTCTGTTCCAGCTTCTTCTCTACTACTCACTCTGTTTAAAGCTTGCTAAAATGATTTGCATCATGCATTACATAAGCGAGCCGCCTGAAATCTTGACGGTTTCTCCGATAATGTTTTCAGCTGCATCGGACAGTAAAAAAGCAATGGTATGGGCTACCTCCCTGGCTGTCGTGATGCGTTTGGACGGCAGGTTCCGGCTTTCAATTTGGTACTGCTCTTCAAAAGTGTGCCCTTCCCGCTCGGCTTTCGAGCTGATTGCTTCTCTTCCCATCACCGTATCCACATAACCCGGGCAGACCGCGTTCACTCGGACCTTGTGTTCAATCGCTTCATGGGCGAAAGACTGCGTAAAGGCGTTCAAGGCAAATTTGGATCCTGTATAGGCAGTCCCCCCATATACGCCTCTGAGTCCTGAAAGGGATGAGACGTTCACGATTGCCCCCTCTCCCTGTTTTTTCATGGCGGCATACACCTGCTGAGTCAGTAATATTGGCACCGTGTAGTTGAGATGCATGACTTTCTCTAGCTCGATCTGAGTCAGTTCTTCGACTATGCCTCCCCCCATGATACCGGCTGAATTGACCAGCAGGTCGACCGGCCCGTTGGCTTCTTCTGCTTCTTGCAGCAGGCGCTCTCTGTCCACCCCATCAGCCAGATCGGCAGTGACTTTGACCACCTTGGCTTCAGGAACATGCTCTCTGATTTCGTCAGCCAGTTTATTCAAAACATCCTCTTTTCTTCCAGTAATCGTGACTGCTGCCCCTGTTTCAGCCATCACTTTTGCTGTATCGTACCCGATTCCACCGGTTGCACCGGTGATCAACACATGCTTACCTGTAAAGGTTTCAGTTGAAAATAAAGTCATTGTTGTCCTCCTTGTTTGATCATCTGTAGCCTACTTACTGCCATCTTAGCACAAGCTGAAATAGACTTCTTGAATAAAGGTCCAGCCTGGTCAGTTTAAGCAGGTCCCACCACTCTAAAAGCCCATTTTTTTTATTTTTGATTGCCCCAAGCAGCCTTTCTAGAAAAATAACAGCTGATACGATACACTATAAGAATGAACAGGACAAATAACAAGGAGGCCTATTATGAGCACTGAGATTACTCTGACTCCACTGGAGAAAGACGACAGCAGCTATCTGCTTAAGCTGTGGAAAAATTCGGATATTATGGATTTCTGGTTTAGTGAACCCTATATGAACAAGGAGAAACTGCATGATTCCTTTGAGGAGAGGCAGAAATCAGATGCTGTCCGGCAGTTTATTGCCTATGCGGGAGATGAGCGCATCGGCTATACCAATTTGCATCTGATCAACATGCGGCACCGTACAGCGGTTTTTGCGATTATGCTAGACCCGGACAGCCAGGGTAAAGGCTATGCAGAAAAAGTGGTCCGAGAGGTCGTCGATTATGGTTTCAACCAGCTCAATTTAAATAAAATTAATCTGGACGTAGTTGATTTCAATGAAAAAGCGGTTTATATTTACAAAAAAGTCGGTTTTGAGATTGAAGGCCGCAGGAAGCAGCAGGTCTTTATCCAAGGGGAATACCACGACAGTCTGGCTATGGGTTTGTTGAGAGCAGATTATACCGGCCCTTCTGAGTAGGTCCTGAAGCAGCCTGATCCAGTCTAGCTTTTAAAGGGTTTCAGCTATTCATTTGCTTTTTTGGCAATGAGACAAGTAGATAAAAAATTAGAGGAGCGATACAATGTCAGACTATAATGTACCTGAAGTATGGGAATGGGACAAAGATGAAAGTAATGCCTTCGGTAATCAGCCGATTGCAGGAAGCCGGTTCAAACAGAGCCTGCCGAAAGGAGATGCCCCTTTCCAGCTCTATTCACTGGGGACACCCAACGGCCAGAAAGTGGCGATGATGTTTGAAGAACTGAAAGAAGCTGGTATTGATGGCGCCGACTACGATCTGTACAAGATTCACATTGGTGAAGGTGACCAGTTCGGCAGTGATTTTGTCTCCATCAATCCTAATTCCAAGATACCGGCAATGATGGATTACTCTGAAGACGAGCCGGTCCGCGTGTTTGAATCCGTCAATATCCTACTGTATTTAGCGGAGAAATTCGGTCAGTTCATGCCGACAAGCTGGGCAGAGAAGACAGAACTTCTGAACTGGCTGTTCTGGCAGACGGGAGCGGCTCCTTATGTCGGCGGTGGCTTTGGTCATTTCTACGCTTATGCACCAACCAAGCAAGAATACCCAATCAACCGCTTTACAATGGAAACGAAGCGCCAGCTGGACCTGCTTGACCGGCACCTAGCGGACAAGGACTATATCAATGGTGATGCATATTCTATCGCAGATATGGCAATCTGGCCATGGTACGGCCGCTTAGTTCAAGGCGCCTTGTATGGCGATGCCGCAACCTTCTTGAAGGCGGAAGAATATTCTAACCTGAAAGCCTGGGCAGACCGCATTGGTGAACGCCCTGCTGTCAAGCGGGCTCTGGACGCTGAATATAAAGACATAAAATAATTGAAGATTTAAAAAAGCGCAGAGCCCCCCAATGGCTCTGCGCTTTTTCATGCATTAATAAGGATTAAGGCTATGACTGTCAACGCAATGGCTAGCTGGTTTTTGCGTGCCAGTGTTTCCCGGTAAATCAGCAAACCACCTAAATTAATCAGGACAATGCTTCCTGCGCTGTAGACCGGAAAAGCCACCGACGTCCGGACCGTTTCCAATGACATAATCAGAAAGTAAGAAGAAAACAGATTCGGAATCCCCACCATAAAACCGGTCAGAATATCTTTTTTAGTTACCTTTACTTTTTTGTTCGCCACGTAGATGATACTAATGACAAAGGCGACAAAAAAAATAGTGAAGAGGAAAATATCTTTGTAGTCATTCAAGGCATATTGCTGGTAAATTTTATTGGAAAATTCTGCCATGCCGCCAAACACAAACAACAACAGCACTGTCGGCTTAAAATCAAATTTCCTAATGGACTGCTTTGACAAGTTAACAACAACAATGGAGATCAGTGACAACCCAATCCCTATCCACTGAATGGACGTCGGGTATTCTCTCCAAATTAAGATAGAGAAAATCATCGGAATAAGAATGCCTAGCTTCCCAAATGTACCCGATATGCCTACCCCATTATCTCTCACACTTTTCTGGTAAAAAATAAAGGACAGAAAGAAAAACACACCCGCTAAGGCTCCCACGCTGACTCCCCAGATAATACTGGAAAACGGGCTGAGTAGATACTGATCACTTTCCAGCATCCATCCCAGTTCTTCGGTAAAGGCCGCTTCTCTCCTCACCCCAGTCAGCAAGCCCTGAGACATAATCATTAACAAACTCGTCATGAAGGCGATAAAATAGTTTGCGCTGGTGATGACATAACGATTGGTATTACTCGTTTCCGTGTACTTGAAAATAAGTCCGATCGATGCGCTGCATAAGACAGCTAAAAATAAATAAATCATATATCCTCCTCGTCAGGAAAACCTGCTTAGACTTACATTACGCGATCTTCCCTCGTTCGTTTTCAAGTATACCATTTAATGTAAATGGTATACGGACTCTCTCAATGCCTATGACAAATTATAAACTGAAAAAAAAGCCCCGCATCACTGCGCGGCTTTCCTATTATCTTTACCCCACTGATCCTTCCATCTCATATGAAATGAGGCGGTTCAGTTCAACGGCGTATTCCATTGGGAGTTCTTTGGTGAAGGGTTCAACAAAGCCCATGACAATCATTTCTGTCGCGGTTTCTTCGTCCAGGCCTCTACTCATCAGGTAGTAAAGCTGTTCTTCCGAAATCTTGGACACTTTCGCCTCGTGCTCAAGAGCCACGTTCGAGTTGTGGATTTCGTTAAATGGAATCGTGTCTGATTTCGACAGGTCATCCATCAGAATCGTATCACACTCAATATGTGAAATGGACCCGGCAGAGTTTTTGCCGAACGTCACTTGACCACGGTAGTTAACCGTTCCGCCATCTTTAGCGATGGATTTAGAAACGATTGAGCTGGACGTGTTTGGTGCGTTGTGAATCATTTTAGCACCGGTATCCTGAACCTGACCTTCGCCGGCCATGGCGATGGACATAGTTGTGCCACGCGCGCCGCGTCCGTTCAGATGGATAGACGGGTATTTCATGGTCGTTTTCGCTCCCAGGTTACCATCAATCCATTCAACGGTCGCGCCCTCTGCAGCGTGAGCACGCTTGGTTACCAGATTGTACACGTTATCTGACCAGTTCTGAATCGTCGTGTAACGACAGTAGGCATCTTTTTTAACGATAATTTCAACAACCGCAGCGTGCAACGAGCTGGTTGAAAAAGTCGGTGCAGTACATCCTTCAACGTAGTGCACGCTGGCGCCTTCGTCAACAACAATCAGGGTACGCTCGAACTGGCCCATCATTTCGTTGTTGATACGGAAGTACATCTGCAGGGGAACATCACACTTAACGCCTTTAGGCACGTAGATGAACGTTCCACCAGACCAAACTGAAGAGTTCAGTGCTGCGAGCTTGTTGTCTGTTGGAGGAACAACCGTCCCGAAATGCTCTTTAAAGATTTCCGGGTATTCTTTTAAAGCCGTGTCAGTATCTGTAAAGACAATGCCCAGCTTCTCGAATTCCTCTTTCATGTTGTGGTAAACCACTTCTGATTCATATTGCGCTCCCGAACCAGCCAAGAACTGGCGCTCTGCTTCTGGAACACCTAGACGATCAAAGGTTTCCTTGATTTTATCCGGTACATCGTCCCAGCTGCGGGCAGGGGCTTCACTTGCTTTGCGGTAGTACGTATAGTTATCAAAATCGACATCTGACAAGTCCGCTCCCCACTGGGGCATTGGACGGGATCGGTAGTGATCGTAAGATTTTAGACGGTAGTCAAGCATCCACTCCGGTTCTTCCTTGCGGGCGGAAATGTCGCGGATAATGCTTTCATCCAACCCTTTACCGGTATCGTAGACAGCTTCGACCCCTTCATCATGAAATCCGTATTTATATTCTGTTTTTTCTGGTACTTGAGACATGGATATTCCCCTTCCTTACTCATTAAAAGCTGATCTGACCAGCGGACGCCCGAAAGGCAAAACCTGTTTTCTCGAGCAACAGGCTTTACACTTTCACAGGTTTTGCTGGATCAGCTGGACAGTCATCCTCTATTCTCTAATCGGCTATGGTCATTCCCTATCACATGCGGGCTAGCTCAGTCGTGCTTCAGTTGCCCGTCGACGCCTGTTCCATTCTGGGCCAGCGCTTTTTCTAGCGCTTTCCAGGACAGGGTGGCACATTTGATACGGGCCGGAAATTTAGAGACGCCCGAAAGCATCATCGCATCTCCTAGCTCTCTTTCGTGCTCAGGTTTGTTTCCCTGAACCACTTCGGAAAATTCGTTAACCAGCATCAGGGCATCGTCGATCGATTTGTTTAAGATGGCTTCCGTCATCATGCTGGCACTGGCCATAGAAATCGTACAGCCACTGCCGTCAAACCGCACGTCAGTGATTTTATCTTCTTCGACGGTCAGCTGGACTTGAATGACATCTCCGCAGGTCGGATTTTTCAGCTCGATCTGCGTTGTTGCCTTATCCAGTACGCCCCGTCGTCTCGGGTGTTGAGAGTGATCCAGGATCACTGCCCGATATAATTGATCCAGTTTAGTCAAGGCCATGCAAGAAAAACTCCTTCGTGGCTTTCAGTGCTTCAACAAATTTATCTGCATCTGCCATAGTGTTGTACAAGTAGAAACTGGCACGAGCTGTTGCAGGCTGACTTATATAGTCCATCAGCGGCTGAGCACAGTGATGACCCGCTCTGACCGCTACACCCTCCATGTCCATAGCTGTCGCTACGTCGTGCGGGTGAACGCCGTCGATATTGAACGCAATCACGCCCGTTCGTTCAGACGCCTTTTTGGGTCCGAACAGTGTCAGGCCATCAATTTCTTCAAGTTTCGGCATCAAATAAGCCACCAAATTTTGTTCATGGCTCATTATCTCATGCATGCCAATGTTTTCCAAGTAGTCTATAGCTGCGCCTAAACCGATAGCTCCGGCAATATTGGGTGTACCGGCTTCAAACTTCCAGGGTAGCTCTTTCCAGGTGCTCTCCTGCAGGCCGACAAAGTCGATCATCTCGCCGCCAAATTCCAGCGGCTCCATTTGTTCAAGCCATTGACGCTTGCCATAGAGCACGCCGATACCGGTTGGTGCCAGCATTTTGTGACCACTGAATGCATAAAAATCGGCATCCAGTGCCTGAACGTCAACGGACATGTGCGGCACAGCCTGTGCACCGTCCACGACCATGACTCCGCCTTTGGCATGCACGTAATCTGTCAGTTCTCTGATCGGATTCACGACGCCTAGAACGTTTGACACATGCGTGAGAGAAAGGATCTTCGTTTTGTCAGTAATCTTCTCCCGCGCATCTGACATATCAAGTAACCCTTCATCAGTCAGCTCGATATACTTCAGTGTTGCCTTTTTGGCCTTGGCCAGCTGCTGCCACGGAATGATATTAGAATGGTGTTCCATATAAGAAATGACAATTTCATCGCCTTCTTCAACAATCAAATCCCCTAAGCTTCTGGCCACCCAGTTCAGACTGGTGGTGGTCCCTCTGGTAAAGAGCACTTCAGCTGTTTCGGGTGCATTAATGAAGCGGCTGACTTTTTCTCTCGCTCCCTCATACTGAACAGTCGCCCGTTCAGCCAAGGTATGCACGCCTCTATGCACATTGGCATTTGAGGTATGGTAGTAAGCTTCTAGCGCTTTGAGAACGGCTTCCGGCTTCTGGGTCGTTGCGGCATTATCCAAATAAACAAGTGGCTCATCGTTGACCTGCTGCTGAAGGATCTTGAAATCCTTCACCAAGTGTTCGTAAGGCACGGTCATCTAGATGTCAACTTCCTTTCGATTGTGTGCACAAGTTCGTCTCTGACACTCTTGAGTGGAATCGCTGAAATCACTTTACCCAAGAATCCACGAATCACGAGACGTTCAGCTTCTGTTTTTTCTATTCCTCTACTCATCAGGTAGTACATTTCTTCAGGATCTACACGTCCGACACTGGCTGCATGTCCAGCCGTCACTTCGTTTTCATCAATCAGAAGAATCGGGTTGGCATCTCCGCGGGCTTTGTCAGACAGCATCAACACACGTGATTCCTGCTGCGCATCGGCTCCTTTGGCCCCTTTAATGATATGTCCAATTCCGTTGAAGGTTAGGGTTGCACGGTCCATTATTACACCATGCTGGAAAATGTTTCCTTCGGTGTGGTTACCATAGTTGATCACATTGGAATCAATGACCTGTGTCTGACGGCCACTGCTGATACCCACAGCTTTCAGGTCACTAGATGAGCCTTCGCCTACGAGGTCCACATCAAAGTCACAGACCACGTTACCACTATTCATGACTCCGATTGCCCAGTCGATTGTTGAGTCTCTGTGAGTATAGCCTTTACGGTTGAAGTACACAGTTGAATTCAGACCGAGCTGGTCAACAGCACTGAACTTGACCTGAGCGCCAGCTTTCGTTATCACTTCGACTACAATATTGGCTGCATTTTTTTCGTCCCCTTTAGTCAGGAACTTTTCAACATAGTTGAAATTTGAGTTTGTATCTGCATAAATCAGAACGTGCTTGATAAAGGCATCTTCTACCAGGCTGTTCTGTATAAAGACGGCTTCAAGCGGTTCTTCGATTTCCACATTCTTCGGTACGTACAGAAAGAGTCCAGAGTTCATAAAGGCAGCGTGGAAAGCAGCAATTTTATTGGCATCCGGCTTAACGGCCTTAGACATGTAGGCTTCCTTGACCAGTTCAGGATGCTCTTTGAGTGCGGTATGCATGTCGGTAAATATCACGCCTTTTTCTCTCAAAGAATCCGGCAGGGTTTCGATAACCGTGTCATTACCTGTCTGAATCACGCGTGCTGCCTCTGCTTTATCTTCGATGAATTCGAAGGGATCGATTGATTTAGCAGCCGGTGCTCCCGTCAAGTCTGGTACTTGAAACAGCGGCCATCTGTTGTAGCGCAGTCTTTCGATGACAGGCAGATCCAAGTCTTCGATCTTCTCCAGCGCATCAAGGCGCAGCTGAAGCATCCATTTAGGCTCTTCATGAGCTCGGGAAAAGGCTTCTAGTGCGTCTTTATAACTCACATAATCTTTTGTTTTTGTTTCCATCAGTCATGGCCTCCTCTTAAATTAGTCTTCTACGAGTTCAAAGTCTAATCCAAGTTCGTCCATTAGACCTTTGTATCCTTCTGCTTCCAGCTGTTTAGCCAGCTCGGCACCGCCGGTCTTCACTACACGGCCATCCATCATGATATGAACGATATCCGGAGTAATATAGTTCAGCAGGCGCTGGTAGTGTGTAATGATCAGCGAACCAAACCCTTCACCACGCATTGCATTGACCCCTTTGGATACGACCTGCAAAGCATCGATATCTAGTCCTGAATCGATTTCATCCAGAATCGCAAAGGTCGGCTCAATCATCAGCAGCTGCAGGATTTCATTACGTTTCTTTTCACCACCGGAAAAGCCTTCGTTCAGATAACGCTCAGCCATTTCTTCCGGCATGTCCAGAACGTCCATTTTCTCGTCCATTTTTCTGATGAAGTCCATTACGTTCATCTTATCGTCTTCGTCTCTTCTCGAGTTGATGGCTGCACGCATGAATTCAGCATTGGTTATCCCGGCAATCTCACTTGGGTACTGAACAGCCAGAAACAGGCCGGCACGTGCACGTTCGTCGGTTTCCATTTCCAGTACGTTTTCTCCATCCAGCAGAATTTCACCTTCTGTGACTTCATAACTTGGATGACCCATGATTGCAGCAGACAACGTTGATTTTCCTGTCCCGTTTGGTCCCATGATTGCGTGGATTTCACCTGTCTGCATTTTCAGGTTCACACCTTTAAGAATTTGTTTGTCCTCAATGGATACATGCAGGTTCTTGATTTCTAATACGGCCATTACGTACCTTCCTTTTCTACTTGTAGTTTTTTGAGCAAAATAACTGTAGAAGAGTCCTGACCGCCGCATACGCAGGTAATAGGTCCGACAAATTTATAGCCATCTCCTATCTGCGTTCGCTGCAGCGCCATGCCCGTCTCATTCTTTCGGTGACCCTCAACTAACGAAGCCGCGGTTTACCGAAATATCAGCTGAAAATATTTTGCTTACCTTGTTTAATTTTAGTCTAATTGAGAATCAGAATCAAGGTTCTTTTGTGGATAATATCGGCCTACCTTGCTTTATCCTTGCTATGTCAAGCTTTCCAGATTATATAAATTATCATCTACTAATAAATAAAAAAAGTTCCCCCAAAGGTATTCACTTTCTCAAGTGTCTACTTCAGGAAAACCCTCTTATTTTCTAAATCTATCTTTATTTTTTATAATAAAGATTCTAGTACCCATGCGAAAGGTCTCATGACCGGAACGAGTAACCTTTCCCACAGAGCGGCCTCCTTGACTTCTGTATGCTCACCCGGCACTTTATCTACACTTGGGTCAAAGCGTACGCTTCTGTTCAGGTAGGAGGCTTCTGCTTCATTCATGATCTGCTCCGCCAGCTCTTCGCTGTCAATCACCAGCATGGATTCGGTACTCAGCCACGTGCTGCGTGCATCAAAATTGTATGCCCCGACAGCACTAATCTGATTATCCACAACCAGTGTCTTCATGTGCAATGATGACCCTTTGGGCTGAAATTCATAGTAATCTGCAAAAGACTCAATAAAAAAGTCCTTCCGGTTTTCTGTACCCGCTTGCGCAAAAATATTTGAATTGGTTGATTTTCCGTTGGTCAAAACCTTGGCCTGCCCCACCGATAGATCAACTGCTTCAAGATGCTGACGCATGTGTCTGTTCGGAATCACCCAAGGAGATTGAACAAAGAGTTCTTCCTCTGCCTGATTCGCCAGCGTCAGGAGGTCACTCCAGATATAAGGCTGCTTGAATCCTCTTTCGATGCTGTTGTGTGTATGAAAGCCCCCGTTGATTTCTACCGATTGGTCGATCCAGTCGGTTATTTGAGCAACCTGCTCACGGTCTGCTTCTTCATGTTGGTGCTCTTCGTACACAGCTCGCAGGGCCTCCAGTTTTTCTTCTGCCCGGGTTTGTTCCCAGCTGAAAAGAGTCCGGTTATTTTGTGACTGGGAGTAGTCACTGTCGAAAAGTTCTGTATAATAAGCCTGCATGTCCGAGATTAGCCCGTCTTCTTGACCCTCCTGATTGATCAGCATAATATCCCGATCAAAGGAATAGCTGGACTCAACATTTCCACGTTCGTAGTAAAGATCCCCAATATTTCTTCCGCCGGTCACAGCGAATTGGTCGTCCGCTATTAGGATTTTGTCGTGCATCCGGTTGTTCACCCGCCAGGGCGCCAGTACAACAGACCAAACCGGTTCGTAAAGCTTCAGTTCGATATTGGGGTGGGCATTAAACGCTCTAAGGACATCCCGGTCATCTCCTCTGACTCCATGAAAAAGGCCATCAAGCAAGTAACGTACATTGACGCCCCGATCAGCTGCCGCTAGCACATAGGCATAGTGCAGCTGAACACTTTCCCCCTGCTCCATATAGAAATAAGCGACATCCAGTGTCTCTTCTGCTTCTTCAATTATATTCATCCGGGCTCCAAAAGAGGCAAGCCCGTATTCAAGCAGCGTGACTTGCTCGCTGGTTTCCTTAAAAGTCAATGCCCTTTCTACCGGTTCAGGTGGTGTACGTAGCGTGACTGACAGGATCCCTCCGGCAATCACATATAGGAGATACACGACAACCAGCAGTCCACATGCGTTGACCGCTTTTTTCCAGCCAATCTTATTCATTTCCAGTCCCTCATTCCCACTCATTCTTTTCCTATCATACAGTAGTCTAAAGCAAAACACACCTCATTTCGACTGGTTGAACAAGCTTTAAGCACACTCAGTTAACGTATGTAGCATCGGGAACATCTACTGTCTATCTTGCTTGCCTAATCCTTTTCAGCAGAAAGAGGAGCAAAGGTGATTCAAACACCCGCTCCTCTTGTATCTGTTCCACATTAACTGCTTTGACTGAGTCGCTGTAAGGTTTATTCCTGCTGATTCAGTTCGTTTCTTTGAGTTTTTTTAACGTTGCTCGGATATCTCTGGACTGAGTGATTGCCGACACGATGGCTACACCGTCGACCCCTGTCTGACGGACTTCTTGTACGTTATCCTCACTGATTCCCCCAATGGCAACCGCAGGCAGCCGGGTGCGCTTTTGCATAGCCTCTCGGATCCCGTTCAAACCCATAACAGCCTCATGGTCCTGTTTGGATTTGGGGGTATAGGCCGGTCCAATACCGACATAATCGATGCCGGTCGTTTTTTCCGCTTCTAAAAACTGTTTCAGGTTATTGGTCGACAGTCCAATCATGAACTGATCCCCCATCCGCCTCACTACCTCTGCAATCGGCAAGTCGCCCTGGCCGACATGGATGCCGTCAGCCTTCACTCTCTCTGCCAGCTGGAGGTCATCATTGACGATAAAAGGAACTTCGTATGCCCTGCACAATTCCCGGCACGCCACAGCTGTTTTCAACAACGCTTCAGGCTCTTTTTCCAAACTGCCCGGACCTTTTTCTCTGAACTGATAACAGCTGATTCCTGCTTCAAGAGCTGCTTGGAGTACCTCCTGGAGCGACCTGTTTTGGCAGTCTTGAGTTCCGGCGATAAAGTAGACATTGAGCATGGTTTTAATTGTTTCGGTCATTTTTTCTCCTTATTATAAGCCCAGTGGTTCGTCGGGCCATGTCCCTGTCCGATGTTCAACGAGTCCCTGATTGCCGCCAGAATAAAGGCCTTGGCGGTGCGGACGGCTGCTTCGACATTTTTCCCTTTGCCCAGTTCAGCTGTTATGCAGGCTGCAAACGTACAACCCGTTCCATGCGTATTTTGGGTGTCGATTCTCTGGGCAGACAGCCAGATTTCCTTGCCGTCTTCCAAAAGCAGCAAGTCGTCTGCCTGCTCTTTATCCATAGCATGCCCGCCCTTGATGACAACATTCTTACTGCCTTTTCTGTGCAGTCTTTTTGCGGCCTCGCGCATGTCTTGTTTCGTCTCGATTTTCATGTCGGTCAGAGCTTCTGCTTCTGGGATATTCGGCGTGATCACCGTAGCCAGTGGGGCCAGCTCATCCCTCATGACTGCAATGGCCTGCTCCTCCATCAGCGGATGTCCGCCCTTAGCAATCATGACCGGATCTATCACCAGCGGGATTGTGTTCAGTTCACGGTAAGCTGCTGCAATCAGTTTCATATAGTCCCCATTGACCAGCATGCCCGTTTTCATCGCTTTGACATTAAAGTCAGCAAAAATAGAGTCCCACTGTTCCTTAACCATCACTAAAGGAACGGGGTGCACCCCCTGAACTCCGGTTGTATTCTGTGCCGTGACTGCAGTAATGATGGACATGCCAAACACTTCCTGCTCCTGAAAAGTCTTCAGATCGGCCTGGATGCCTGCGCCTCCCCCGCTGTCACTCCCTGCTATGGTCAGTACTTCTGGTATGTTTGTCATCTGTTGGTCCTTTCCTCTCTGCTTTTACTGATTGTGTCTTCATCAGTCAAAACCGCCAGTTGGTCCATCAAGTGGGTCCTGAAGGTTCCGGGCCCCGGACTATTTGCTGCTGCCTGTTCTCCTGCTCTACCAAAAGCAAGGTGAGCCTGGGTCACAGCCTCCATTATCCAGGACTCAGTGAGATGTTTGTCTTTTATTTTTAGCAAGCCTTCCTTTAGCTGGAAACCCGTTGCATATTGATGGGCATCTGCTTGTTTACCGGCGGCCAAAAAGGCCCCGATGACCGCACTGAGCATACAGCCACTGCCGGTGATCCGACTCAGCATCGAAGTCCCCGCCTCCACGACTCTAGACTGACGGCCGTCCGTTATGATATCTTCCTTACCCGAAACGGCAACGATACACTGCCACTTCCGAGCACAAGCAAGTGCGACGGATTCGGCTGACTGTTCTTTATTCTGGGCATCCACACCTTTAGATGCCCATTTTTCACCTGCTAAATGAGCAACCTCTGAAGCATTGCCCCGGATGACGGCTATATTGACTGACTGAAGCAGTCTGGCAGCTGCCTCTTTCCGAAACTGTGTTGCTCCTACTCCTACCGGGTCTAAAACAACTAAAGTCCCTGCCTGATTGGCTGCTTTACCTGCCCGCAGCATACTGTTTATCTTCTCTGGTGTGGGTGTACCGAGATTAAGAACTAGTGCGTCTGCCATGCTGCTCACTTCCGCTACTTCCTCTTCAGCCATGGCCATGATTGGAGAAGCGCCAATAGCTAGCAGGGCATTGGCGACATCATTTTGAACGACCTGATTGGCTATAGTGTGTACGAGCGGATTCAACTGCCTAATTTTACTGATGCTTCTGTTATCCATATCCATCTCCTAGTCGTGTGTTGATTAAAAAAGCTTCCACTTAATCATAAGTAGAAGCGAAGAATATCCAGTGAATTCAGAGCCCACGCCCGGGCTCTGCTCATCTTTCCTTCGCTGGCATTATCCAGATCAAGTTAAGGGTCAGGTCTAACCTTTCTCAGCACATTAGCTCCCCTGATGATACGTTTAGCATGCTACCTTTATAGTTTAGCATATTTGTATACCGCTTACTACATGATTGATCCTGGGCAGAAACAGGCTCCTGAACGTGTATGCGACTGTTTTTTAGTACATAAAAACGGACGCTTGACAGGCAGGCTGATTCCCCAACTATCAAGCATCCGTTTCAATAGACACTGCTCTCTCTGTTTTCTGTTCTGTAGCAGTTCCCGGCCTGTTTATGTTAAAAACTCAGCCGTGATACTCGCCCTTAGTGGCAATGTTCTCTTTGCTGATTTCATCAATGATTACCGTGACCGCTTCTTTTGAAGCACCTGTATGTGTTTCAACCGCTTTTACGACATCTTTGATTAAGGCCTCTTTTTGTTCTTTAGAGCGTCCTTCAATCATTTCAACATGTACAATGGGCATGTTATTCCTCCTTTTTTTATGCTTCACTGAACGGCTTGTCTTCAAGCCCATCGAATTCTTCGCTTGTCAGTCCAGTTCCTTCTAGCAGCCAGTTTGAATCCTTGGCTTCAGCATTAAGCATTTCAGGCTCATCTTCCACTTCTTTATGCACTGCGGACACATCCATGTCAAACGGCAGCGTCAACTCGGTCACAGCTTTGGCTCCTTCAACATTTAAAATGGCGTCCCCTTTTGACATGGAGCCTTCTTGAGCACTGATTTCGGCAAACATGACTTCACCCAAATCATCCTGCCCTTTTTCAGACAGACCGACCCGGTAAGTGCCGCTAGAGAGCTTTTCTATCCACAATCCACTATGATGATACTTTGTAGTCATATGTTAATCTCCTTTTCCCCATACTTGTGCATAAACGTCCGCCTTGAAGCCGGAAGTATGCACATTTCCTTCAATTGCAAAAGGTCGCTTGACAACCATGCCATTGGATGATAGCCAGTCAGCGGCTTCCTCCACAGTCATCTTTGGAAGCTTGTCTTTCAGATTATTTTCGCGGTAGACATTGCCACTTGTATTGAAATAGGACTTGAGTGTCCGGTCTGTTTGTGACAGGATCTGAACCCACTCAGCCTTTGTTGGTGTTTCTTCCAGCAGGCTAATACTTTCATAAGCAACGCCTTCTTCTTTCAGCCATTTTTCGGCTTTTTTGCACGTCGAGCAACGTGGATGACAGTAAAACTTCATAAAGTCCCTCCTCATTTTCTGTACCTATTATAGACTACTTACAAATGAAAAGGAAAGAGAACAGCTACAATTTTCTACTTGAGTGACTAAGCAATAGCAGCCATTTTAGATGAGACTAAAAAAGAGCCCCCACAGGACTCTTTTAGGTTATTCAGATATCGATACTGTTGTCTTCGCGTTCTTTCACCTCTTCCTCTTTCAGTTTATTGACTTTGGACAAGTGACGCTTCAGGATCACAGTTTCCGCTTCAGTTGGATAGCCGGTCCAGTTTGAACTTTCAAGCTTCTGTTCATTGCGCTTTTTCGCTTCGAACTCCGGTACAGACATCCCATTTTTCCATTCAAAAATGATGGCATTCAAGAGGGCTCCAAGTAAAATCACGATACTCGAGAAGTAAAGGAACAGCATCAGGGCAATAAATCCTCCAAAGGTTGCGTTGGTCAGTGCATCGCCACCTGCCACGTTCATGTAGACTGAAAACCCCTGGGTCAACAGCATCCAGCCGATTGTTGCGAACAATGCACCCTGGTAGGAATACTGGAACGTCAGATGATGATTCGGAACAAACCAGTAGACAATCAGCAGTACCGAAAAGAGGATCACCAGTAAAATCAGCCAGCGAGCCAGAAGAATCTCCTGTACAAAAGGTATTTCAAACCCGATTGTTTCCTGAATTAGGGCCATGATCTGCTCACCGAATACAAATATAAAAACGGCCATCGCAATAACAAATATAATGGCGACCATGACTAGCAGCGAAAGAATTCTGCCGACAACAACATTTTTCTTTTGAATCGAGCCGTAAACATCGTCCAGCACCCGCCGCAATATAGTGATGACTTTACTGGCTGACCAAATTGCGGCCAACAGACCAAAGGAGATAAACCCTCCACTGGCACTCTCCAGATAGGATTCAATGATGGGTTCGATAATATTAAAGATATCCTGCGGAACAAACTCCGCTAAAAGGGACAGCACCTGGTCTGATTCGAAAGGCAGCATCGGGATGATATTGGCAACCACCAGAAGCAGTGGGAAAAGGGACAGTAGAACAAAGTAAGCCATTTCTGCGCCACTTTGATTGATGGTTGCCCGTTCCCAATTGGACTGGAGAATCGGAATCAGACGGAGAAGCTTGTCTTTAAAAGGAATCTTATCTTCGATTTTTTCTAGCATTTGCACGCTCTCACATCCTGACTAAGTAAAGTATTTAATCTATTCTACCACAAGAGCTTCTATCCCCTCTATTCAAAAGCTCTCCAGCTCTTTTCATCTCCAGCTGCTAGAACCTTTGCGCGTCTGACTTCGGCCTACAACACGCGGGTCTGTCTATTTTGTCAGCTGTCAAAAATAAAAAAACGGAAAAGGATAATCAGCTCCCTCTTCCGTAAGTCTCTTTGGATGCTTTATTCATCATGCAAGTTGTAATCTTCGATAATCAGCTGAATGCCCTCATCAATAGAGCGCGCTGTGCGTTTCTTACCTGTTTTGAATTCTACGCTAATAGGTCCGTCAGCTTTCTGCATGATTTTCCCAATCACTTTTTTCCGGACGACTAGTTCCAGTTCGGTATAATCAGCTGTATTCTTTTTTGTTTCGTTTATTTCCACTTCAATCTGCTTGTTTCGTTTCCCCATATCTTGATTCCTCCAGTTATTTCTCTTCTAGCTGTCCCATCAGTTTACCTAAAAATAGAAAGGAGAGCAAGACTCAGATGACTGAGTTTCCTTTTCAGAGAACCTCAATTCACACAAAAGCCCCCCTGGACAAACCATCGTCCGGGGGGCAATCAATTTAAGGATTCTGTACTTCAATGCCTTCCGTTACTTCTTTTGGCTGTCCATGTCTAGGGACACGGGTCTGGTGCTGGAAAGGATAGCGGATTCCCAAGGAATGCTTCGCTATTTTCGCAGAGTGGTCAGACATCCGCTCCAGGTTGGATACGATATCGACAAAGAGGATTCCGTCAGACGGCAACCCCTTGCCTGAATTCAGCCGCTCAATGTATTTAATGCGGATTTCGTTTTCCAGGCGGTTAACTTCCTTTTCACGCTTGATTACGCTGCCGGCCAGTGAATAACTGTCCTGCGTAAAGGAGGAAATGGCGTCCTGAATATTCTGTTCTACCAAGTGGAAGAGCGCAATCAGATCCTCATCATAAAAAATCTTATCGGCCTTGTCTCCGTTCTTGTTTTTAGAATGCTTCTTGTGGGCCCGCACAGCCTCTTTGATATTGTTCGTGATGTTTTCAGTATGGTCCCCGATACGCTCCAGGTATTTAGTGATATCCATCATCTGAGAGTGTTCAGTGGAACTCTTGAGTGGCAGATCTTCAACAGAAATCAGCATCAAATATTCCGTCAGGTGCACATCAATTTTATTGACCACATCTTCAAGCTGCAACGTGTTGCCTAAACTTGTTTCATCCTGGTTCTTGTAATACTTGAACATCTCTCTGTATTCTTCCAGAACAAATTCACCCATTTGCTGAATCTCACGCTTAGCCTGATTCAAAGCAATGGTTGGTGAGGTCGTGATCAGTGAATAATCCAGATGCGAAGCGTCATACTCGATCAGCGCATCATCCCCCGGGACAATTTTGGTGACAATTTGGGCAATCTGTGTGATGAACCACATCTGCACCAGCACGTTGGCGATGTTGAACATTCCGTGCCCGAAAGCGATTTGCATTGCCGGGTTCAGGTCCAGCACGCCTGAAATAGCTATTAGAAGGTTAGTAAAGGGCGTCAACACAAACAGAATCGCGAAGGTCCCCACCAGGTTAAAGATAACATGGGAAGCCGATGAGCGCTTAGCTGCAACACTGGCACCAATTGCTGCAATGATAGCTGTAAAGGTCGTTCCGATGTTGCTTCCGAACATGATTGGCAGAGCAGCAGTCAGTTCCATGCTTCCTTGGCCATAAAGTTCCTGGACGATACCAATCGTTGCAGTTGAACTCTGCAGGATAAAAGTCAACACAGTCCCACCGACCACGCCCAGAATAGGGTTTTCTGACAAAGTCAGCATCAGCTCTCTGAAGACTTCCAAGTCCCTCAGCGGCCGCATGGAGTCCCCCATGAGGTTCAGACCATAGAAAATTGTTCCGATACCAAAAAATACCTGACCCAGGTTGTTAATGAACGGACGCTTGAAGAAAAACAGCATCGTCGTTCCGATGGCAATGATTGGCAAAGCATACGCTCCAATATTAAACCCGATGATAAATGCTGTCGCAGTTGTCCCTATATTGGCCCCCATGATCACGCCGATGGCCTGTTTGAGCTTCATAAAACCGGCACTGACCAGTCCAACTGTCAGGACTGTCGTTCCCGTACTGGTCTGAAAAAGGATGGTAACAAAAATACCGGCTAGTATTGCACGCAAAGGTGTCGATGTAAATTTATTTAGAATTTCACGTAAACTGTCACCGGCAGCTTTCTGTAATCCGTCTCCCATGTATTTCAGGCCAAACAGGAAAATCCCCAGTCCCCCGAAAAACATGAATGCTATCTCTTGTGTATCCACATAAACCCTCCATTTGATTGAGTTTCACAAATTAGAACCCTGAAACAGCCGACCGCATCTGTGCATCTGACTTTTAAATATAATTTCAGCGTTTCCTTTTCCTATATTAAAGCTAAACCTCACGGAATTGAACAAAAAAAATCAAGATGAGAAGATTCTCATTATGCTACTTCATCCAACAAGTCTTTCTTGCCTGCTGCTGCTCATGGCAGTCTGCAGGCCAGCTGTGGATGACCTTTATTTTCCGTATAAACACATGTTATTTAATGACAAACATTCGCTTATATTTCTTTCCACCTCCCTTTTATGCGGTTACACATACACAGATATTCTTATCCCCGCAAACTCTTCTCTTTACATAAAATAGACCGGATGTTCACAATTCAGTAACATATTATGGTTTCTTAATCCGTCCAGCGTTCACTATCTGACTGGTCTCTCTGTTTAGGAGCCCTATGGTTCTTTAACGGGCTTCATGGTTTCTTTTTTCTACTCGTAGAAACAGGCATGGCTATCCTTTATCGGGAGAGCAAGCATGCCTGTTCGCTTATGCATATTTTTTTTTCTGACGGAGTAGCTTTTCTCTTTTTTTCTTGTAGAGAGCCACTTCGTCTTTATGGCAGTAAATAAAGTGGTCCGGCGCAATCTCATGCAGCTTCACATGACTGATATCGTCATAATGATGATAGGCTGGATCATATTCTGTCCGGACACGCTGCCTTTCAGTTTCAGGGTCCGGTGTAGGAATTGCTGAAAGGAGAGATTCCGTATAGGGATGCAGTGGAGCTTGATACAGTTCCTCTGCTTCGCAGATTTCCAGCACCCGTCCCCTGTTCATCACTCCAATTCGGTCACTGATGTATTTAACCATCGACAGGTCGTGTGCGATAAACAGATACGTCAAATTATTTTCTTCCTTTAATTCCTTGAGCAAATTAACCACCTGGGCCTGAATTGATACGTCTAAAGCTGAGATTGCTTCATCCGCAATAATAAAATCAGGTTCCACCGCCAACGCGCGGGCAATCCCAACACGCTGACACTGCCCTCCAGAAAACTCCTTAGGATAACGGTTGGCAAATTGCTTGCTCAAGCCGACCGATTCCAGCAGCTCGTGGACTCTTTCCGTCAGTTCCTTGCCGTTTTTAGCCATCCCGTGGACCTTCAGTGCACCTCCGATGATTTCCTTGACGGTCAATCTCGGGTTCAAGGAGGCGTAGGGATCCTGAAAAATCATCTGCATCGACTTTCTGAATCTTAGTAGATCCTTGCGGCGTTTGATTTCCGAAATATCTTCACCTTTGTAAGTGATCTGACCTCCCGTGATGTCGCTGAGCTTGATCAAGGCCCGGCCTGTAGTAGACTTCCCGCTACCGGATTCGCCTACCAGACCAAATGTTTCTCCCTCATAAATCGAGAAGCTGACGTGGTTGACGGCTCTGACTTCATTTTTTTTGCCCGCGTTGAAATATTGCTTCAATTCGCTAATCTCAACAATCGCTTTTTTTTCTTTAGCCTCTGCTGCCAATGGCTTCCCCTCCTATTCTGTTAAATTGGCCTTGTCCCGAGAAAAGAGACTGATACTTCTCCTTACGCCGCTGAACTTCCAGAGGGGGCTGAACGTCCGGGGCATCCGGATGAAGCAGCCAGGTTTTTGCATAATGGGTATCACTCACTTTGAACAAATCCGGCTCCTGATGAAAATCAATTTCCATGGCATAAGCATTCCGGGCTGCAAATGCATCCCCTTCAGGTGGATGCAGCAGATTCGGAGGTGATCCAGGAATAGTGTACAAATCCGTCTGTCCGACTTCCAGAGTAGGCATGGAAGCCAACAGTCCCCAGGTATAGGGATGCATCGGGTTGTAGAAAATCTCATCGGCAGTACCGACTTCAACAATCTGCCCGGCATACATCACCGCTACCCGGTCAGCCATTTGAGCCACAACTCCCAGATCATGAGTAATAAAGATAATCGACGTGTCCAGCTCTTTTTTAAGCTTGTTCATCAGGTCCAGGATCTGGGCCTGAATAGTCACATCCAGTGCTGTGGTCGGCTCATCAGCAATCAGGATCTTCGGCTCACAAGCTAAAGCAATAGCAATCATGACCCGCTGCCTCATGCCGCCTGAAAACTGATGCGGATAGTTTTTATAGGATTCTTTCGGATCACGGATACCCACCAGGTCCATTAATTCCAATGCTTTTTCCTTAGCTTCTTCTTTGCTGACACCTTTGTGCGCGATAATCGGTTCGGCGATCTGCTTGCCTACTTGCATGGTCGGATTCAACGAAGTCATCGGATCCTGGAAAATCATTGCAATATCATTTCCTCGGACGGCCTGCATCTCCTTCTCTGATATTTTCAGCAAGTCCTTGCCTTCAAAAAGAATCTCTCCTCTTTCGATTAGCGTGTTTTTCTTTGGAAGCAGCTGATTGATCGCTTTGGTTGAAACGGACTTACCACTACCTGATTCTCCCACAATCGCTAGTGTTTCCCCTTTATTCAAGGAAAAGTTTACACCTCTGACTGCCTGAACCTTGCCTTCAAATGTCCGGAAAGAAATTGCCAGATCCTTAACTTCCAATACTGCTTTGTTTTCCATTTCTTCCACCTCGTTTTTTCTAGACTCCTGTATATTTCAATTGGAAAGAGGCACTCACTAAATCATTATCTAATGGGTGCCTCTTCTTTTTTTACTCGTTTCTTAAAACTTAGTTCTGTTCATCCAGTGTCCACTCGTGCAGATCGTACAGGGAACCAGCCCAGAACTCATTGATTCCACCATTCAGGAAATCGACTTGTACGCTGAACTGAGAATCAGAATACAGTGGAACGATTGGCATTTCATCCTGCAAGTGCTGCTGCAGTTCGGCATAGATCGGGAAGCGCTCATCAAAGTCGGTTCCAGCCATTCCATCTTCCAGCAGCTGATCGATTACAGGGTCAGCAATGCCCATATTATTCGACGCTCCGCCTGTCTGAACATAACTGGCGATATTCGGGTCAACCGTGTGCCCCCATCCCATCAATCCGATATCATAGTCCAGATCCTGAGCCATAGATAACCAAGTCGGGAAGTCGTAATTGTTCTGATTAACTTCGACACCGATTTCTGTGAACCACTGTTCAATCAGGTCACCATTTTGTTCACGGACAGCATTCCCTGTCGGCACAACAAATTCCAATGGTGTATCAAAGTCAAAGCCAGCTTCTTCCAGCATTTCACGAGCCAGGTCTGGATCATAAGGCAGTGGACTCAAGTCCTCATCTTTGTATGGGCTGGCTGAAGAATAGGTTGAAGCCAGTACTTCACCGCGTCCATCAAGCAAGTTTTCGACAGTCAGTTCACGGTTCAGAGCATAAGCGAAAGCCTGACGAACCTGAGGGTCAGCAAAACGTTCATTGTTGATAATCATGTACTGTCCATTGAAACTTGGGTGCTCTTCAACAACTAAACCATCGATATCTTCAAGCAAAGAAATATCCTGGACAGGTACCATTCCAATTCCGCCGCCTGCAGCCATGTGCAGATTCCCCGCCTGGAATTCAGTAATCATCGCAGTGCCGTTCATAATGCGGGCATAAACCGTCTCAATTTCAGGCGCTCCACGATAGTAGTCTGGATTGGCTTCCAAGTGTACATAGTTGTCTGTATCGTATTCAACCAGTTTGTAGGCGCCAGAGAAGACGGTAGGAACTGTTGCTGCCTCAGAGTTTGGAATGTCGACCGGATCAATGTCTCCAAAAACATGCTCCGGTGCAATCAGCACATTGAATCCTAGGAACTCTGACAAGTAGGCCAGATCGACTGGACTTTTTGTGGTGATGGTTAAAGTCTTGTCATCCAGAACCTCTACACCGGCAAGTTCAGTTTCTCCATCTTCCATTTTACCGGAAGAATTTGCTCCTTCAATCATTGCGACACTTGTGCCCAGCGTCGTCTCCACTTCAGGATGCGCAATCGTATTCAGGGTAAAGGCTACATCGTGCGCCGTAATCGGTTCCCCATCAGACCAGTTAGCATCAGGATCGATGGTCACGGTGAAGACCTGGTTGTCATCCGTTTCAAATTCACCTAGTGCAGGTTCAAAGCTATCAGCCGTCGGCATAGTCAGTAAACTGTCGTAGAAGAACCGCTGAATCCAGGTTCCCGCTACTCCCGGTCTGTTGAACGGGTTGAAAGAGTCAGGTGCATTAGTCAAACCAACCATCAGTGTAGAGGTATCGCCTTCTTCAATTTCCGGCAAACTATCGTCTGCTCCGGCTTCCTCTCCGTTATCTGCTGAAGCCTCTTCGTCCAGATCCGGCACATCGCCGTTTCCGCACGCAGCAAGCAGTAAAGATGATGCAAACACAATGGTTCCGTATTTTAAACTTTTTTTCCAATTTGACATGTTAGTCTCCCCTTTATGAGTCACAGCCTCTGGCTGCTCTCTGTGTCTTGAACCTATATATCGTCATACAATCCCCTATCACTGATAAACTTTCCCCAAAGCTCATCAGGATTTTGTTTCTCCTTCAATCGCTTCTCTCAACCCATCCCCTATAAAGTTGATGGCCAGGACCGCAATGAAAATGAGTATCCCTGCCGGGACCCATCTCCAGGGTTCTGATGTTAACACTCTAAGTGACTGAGCTTCTGAGAGGATATTCCCCCAGCTTGGACGCGGACGCTGAACGCCGACCCCCAGGAAACTCAGCGAGGCTTCTGTCAGGATAGCCGTCGCGATCCCAAACGTTGCATTAACCAGGATTGGTGAAAGCACGTTCGGCAGGATATGGCGGAACAAAATCCCTGGTGTAGAATATCCTGTTGCTACAGCGGCCAGCACAAAATCCTGTTCCTTAATGGTCAGGACCTGCCCTCTAACAAGCCGGCAAAGCGGCGGCCAGCTAAGGGTGCCCAATACAATCGTTACAACCCAGATGCCGGATCCCAGAAGCGAGACCAGTGTCAGGATAACCATAAAAAATGGAAAGGACATGAAGGCTTCTGTGATACGCATGATGATACTGTCGATAAAGCCGCCAAAGTAACCGGAAACCAGTCCAAGCGTTGTCCCGATCAGGACATACACGAGAACAGATCCAAGGCCGACAATAATGGAAACCTGTGTGCCGTGAATCAGCCGAGTCAGGACATCTCGTCCGATGTCATCGGTTCCCAGATAGAAATTGTCATAAGGAGCCGCCTGAAACCGGCCGACAGATGCGTCCCGCGGATGGGGTGCAATCTGATTGGCGAAGACTGCTGTCAGTACCAAAATTAGAAAGATCACCAGGCTGATTACTGCGACTTTATTTTTAAAGAAACGCTTGGCAATCGTTTTGATATAACTGTCTCCATCAGTCGCCACTTGTTCAGCTGCACTGTCCGGAAAGTTGACTCTCTCGACAGCATCAACAAGATGAAACAATGCTTCGGAATTTTTGTTGCCTACATTCTGTGCCATTCATGATTCTCCTTTCTAATCGAATTTAATTCGTGGGTCAACCACTGCATACATAATATCAACAAGCAGATTCGCCAGCAGGACCACTACAGCGGAAAGCATCGTAATCGCCATCAGCATAGGGTACTCCCGCTGCTGGATTGCCATGATGGTCAGGCGGCCAAGACCCGGCCACTGAAAAATTTGTTCTGTAACAATCGCTCCACCGACAAGCCGGGGCAAGTCGGTACCAATAATCGTGATAACGGGTATCAGAGCATTTCGGATACCATGCCGGGTCAGGATCACTTCAGCTGCCAGTCCTTTGGCTGTTGCTGTCCGGATATAATTTTCTCCGTAGACTTCAATCATTGTTGCCCGCATGTAGCGAGTCATATTGGCGATGTAGAAAGCCGACAGGACCGTTACCGGCAGGACCAGGTGGTGAATCACGCTGAGAAAGCTGCTCTCTCCCCCCAGCTGTGACATGCCCCCCGTTGGGAACCAGCTTAGCTGTACGGAAAAAATGTAAATCAGTCCCAGTCCCAGGAAGAAGTTTGGAATAGATACTCCAACAAACGCTCCCCCTGTGAGTAAATTGTCGACCCAGGTCCCATGCTTGCGTGCACTGAGGATACCCAGCGGGATTGCTATCAGGTAGGAGACCACAAGTGTTGCTCCCATCAGAACAATGGTCGGCCCGATTCGTGAAACCAGAATTGGTAGGACAGGGTAACGGGTCGCATAGTTGATTCCCAAATCCCCCTGCAAGGCGCGCGTGAGCCAGCGGATATACTGTACCGGATAAGGCTGGTCCAGACCGAGTGCTCGTCTCGTGGCTTCAACTTGAAGCGGTGTGGCATCCGGCGTGACGTACAAGTCTGTCGGATCACCCGGTGCCAGGTTCATCATGACGAAAGCTCCAATGGAAATCATCAATAGGACCGGAATAGCTGTCAGCAGGCGTTTGATAATGTATTTCTTCAATGTCATCCCCTCTTTCTTGAATAGATCTTAACGTCAGCCCTGCAAGTAGGTATCGATCAGTGTCAGGAACACTTCTCCCGACCGAAGCAGTGAGCGTTCGTCAATCTCAAATTTCGGATGATGGTGCGGATAAGCATCCGTTTTCCCTGGTGGACAGGCACCGACTCTCAAAAAGGCCCCGGGTTTGTCTTTCAGGAAATAAGCGAAGTCTTCGCCCCCCATCGATTCTTTCACTTCTGCTACCTCTTCTTCTGGAAAGGAGGAAAGGAGTGACTCTTGCACTTTTTCAACTACCTCCGGTGTATTTTCGATTGCCGGATAGCCTCTGGTATAAATCAGATCAATCGTTGCATCATAGGCTGCCGCAATATGTTCGCTCATGGACTTGAGTTTCCCTTCGACCAGTTCCTGAATGTCTGCATGCAGCGTGCGCACCGTTCCCTTTATTTCGGTGGTATCGGCAATGATGTTATACGCTTCTCCTCCGGACTGAAAGCCCGCAAAAGTCAGGACCGCCGGCTTTACCGGGTCGGTCATTCGGCTGACAATCTGCTGAAGATTCGTCACGATTTGTGTACCGACCGTCAGGGCATCGTGTGTATCATGCGGCGCCGCTCCATGCCCCCCCTTGCCCTGGATCTTGAGGGTAAAGGAATCGGAATTGGCTGAACCATACTGCCAGTTATAGTAAACGGTGTTCAGTGGTTCGGTTGATCCTAGGTGAATTCCAAAGACATAGTCCACTTCTTTCAAAGCCCCCGCTTCAACCATCGACTTGGCTCCTCCCGGCAGAACCTCTTCGGCATGCTGGTGGATCAAGACAATATTTCCGTGCAGTTCCTCTTGCCGTTTGGCCATAACTTTAGCTACGCTCAAAAGCGAAGCCGTATGCCCGTCATGTCCGCAAGCGTGCATGACCCCTGGCTTAGTGGACTTGAAGGGACTGTCTACTTCTTCATTGACCCGCAAAGCATCAAAGTCAGCTCTGAGGGCAATGGTCGGTCCCGGGTGGCTACCTTTTATTTTAGCCACGATTCCATGTCCGTTCCCGACATCCGTCTGTATATCATCAATGCCAAAGGATTCTAGTTTTCCCTTGATGAAACGGGCTGTTTCTTCTTCTTCAAAAGAGGGCTCCGGATGGGCATGCATGTGACGCCTCCAGGCTACCGTCTCCTCATAATTTTCCTTCAGTTCCTGCTTCCATTGCTCTAATGTCATGAAAAACGACCCTCTCTTTCTTTTCTGCTATTCTCCCGCTGCCTGCTGACTTTCTTCAAACACTTCAGTCGACTCGATCAGGTAATGATTGACGATATCCATAAAGCATTTGCCCCCGACCAGCATGGCCCGTTCATCGAAATCAAATTTTGGATGGTGATGCGGATAGACGATGCCCTTATCCTTATTACCTGAATGGACAAAGAAGAAGGATCCCGGTTTTTCTTGAAGGAAATAGGCGAAATCCTCTCCTCCCATTCTCAAGGGAATTTCTTCGACCTTCATGTCCTTGCGGTTTTCCTTGAACAACTCACTGATTAGCTCTGTTTCTTCTATATGATTGTACAAAGCTGGATAGCCTCTCGTGTAAGTCACTTCGCAACTGGCATCATGAGCTGAACAGATGCCTTCGGTCATGGACTTGATTTTTTCTTCCACTAAATTTCTGAGATTTGGATCGAACGTCCGGACCGTACCTTTGATGGTTGCCTTATCAGCAATGACATTATGGGCCCCGTCACCAGCCTGCAAGGTCGACACTGTCAGTACCCCTGACTGATTCGGATCCTTTTTACGGCTGATGATGCTCTGCAGCTGGTTGACGACATAGGAGGCGACGACTACTGCATCAACAGTTGAACTTGGATGCGCCGCATGTCCGCCTTTGCCCTGGATCTGTATATTGAAGAAATCCGGTGCCGCCATGGCATAGCCCGCACAGTAGGATACCGTGCCGTATTCCAAAGGCGAGCGGAGATGCAAGCCGTATACAGCATCTACATCACTCAGTACACCTGCGTCGATCATCGACTTGCCGCCGCCAGGCAGTACCTCCTCTGCATGCTGGAAAATGAATTTTACCGTTCCAGCCAGCTCTTCCTCGTGCTCTTTCAGCACCTTGGCCACACTCAGAAGAGTAGCTGTATGCCCATCGTGACCGCAGGCGTGCATGACACCCGGTGTTTTGGATGCAAAAGGCAAGCCCGTTTCCTCTTCGATACGCAAGGCATCAAAGTCAGCCCGGAAGGCAATCGTCGGACCGTACTTGGCTCCTCTCAGGTAGGCCACGATTCCACCTCCACCTACATTGACTTCGATATTCTCGTAGCCAAATTCCTTTAGCTTCTTTGCAATAAACTGTCGGGTATTCCATTCTTCAAAAGAAGGCTCAGGGTGCTCATGTAAATGCCTTCTCCACTTCACCGTTTCAGGATACAAGTGATTTAATTCTTTCTCTAACTGTTTGATTGACACGACTAAACCACTCCTTGATTTAATAATTATCCACATTAGATTTCTCTCATTTTTTCTTAATGTAATTTAAAGTTTATAGAGGAAGACTTTCCTTGTCAATGTTAATTATGAGAAAAAAACTCATCGTTCTCTCACGAAATTGACAACATATAACAAATTGTTATTTCGCCGCCCATTGAAGCGTTTACAATTAAAATGTGAACTTTTTGTGACACCCTTGCAAGTAAGCATGAAAACTTGCTTGCTGTCTTCCCTCACTTACTTTTAATAAGATGTCAAATGTTTGAACAAATGAGAATTTCCTTATCCTAAACCCGTCCCTTTTTATTTACTTAACTGTCAAATAAGCATAAACTATAAAAGCATGAAAATAACTTAAGGCTTAGTTTTCATCCTTAAGTAGAGGTGACTCGATATGGAAAAATGTATCAATGATGAAATCAAAGATGTCCAGCAGTATGCTCAGTCAATCGGCATGACCCTGGAAGAATATACGCTAAGTCTGCATTCTAAAAACCAGAAAGTGAAATCAGTTCTTTTGGGTAATGGAACAGAATTCAAGCATTTTGTTGAAGAATTTTATGCTCTCCTCGATGAGATGGCAATCTACAAAGAAACAGATGCCAAAAAAACCTCTCCTGAACATTACGAACGAATCAAACAAGTTGTGCACCTGCTGTCTACAACCAGTGCAGACCCTAAACTTCTGGCCCAGTTATATCATCATTATCCAAACGGTATTCAAAATGGTGCCAACGAGCTTCACGTCGACTTGATCTGATGTCCTGCAAAAAAGACGGGTAAAACTCTAAAAAACAGGCCTGTCCTCGCATTTCCAGCATACTGGAAGCAAGAGGACAGGCCTGTTTGTATTTAACTGTATCGATACGCGTATAGAGGCAGCCAAAAAAAGGGCTTGCCTGCTTATACTGACTACTGCCACTTATTTGTACCACTGATGCCAACTTTCTTACCACTGTTTGCCAAAGATTGTACCACCTTTTGCCAGCTTAATGTA
>NZ_JANL01000011.1 GCF_000585255.1 Alkalibacterium sp. AK22 | reverse complement strand
GTCCCAGCCCCTTTTTTTGCGTTTGAATCCGGCACCCTGTGAAGGTTGTCTGGCAGACTGGTAAAAAAGGGGCTGGGACAAAAGTCTCAACCGGAGTAAAATAAAGTTAAACCGAGTAGAATTGTACTTATGTACAAACCTACTCGGTTTTTTCTTTTTTATCGTTCATTAACTTTGCTTCTTTTATTGTATTTTTTTAGATTATTTGCCATAAAGATCAAGTTGGTTTCCGTTTCCACTTTTGATTTTCCACGTACTGAAAATCGAGTGAAACCTAAATTGGCCTTCACCTGACCAAAAGTTGGCTCGACATCGATTTTTCGCTGTCCATACAATTTAGCCCCTTTTTCAGATGAAAGCTTTTCTTTGATTTTAAGTTTTTGTTCTTCGTACGCGTAATTAATCCACAAGGTTTTCTTACCATTTCGATAGGTTGGATCAGTCGAATGGTACACATGAGAAAACTTGATATAGCCAGTACTCGTTTTTTGGCGCCGAATATAGCCGTGTGCGTACAACGTTCCATCAGGATGAGTATACGTATCTTGTTCTTCATCATATGTCCAGTTTTCGAGGTTCTTATCTGATTTCTTGTATTTTTTCTTCTGTTCTTTTTCATACATTCCGTACTTGACCAATCCAGTCCAGGGGGACTGGTCTAAAAAGTCCAGATTCTCTTGGCTTCCATATCCTGCGTCTGCGACGATATAATCAGAAGGTTTAATCACTTCTGGAAGAGAATCTAAAAAAGGAATGAGTGTTTTAGTATCGGTTGGATTGGGATAAATTTGAGTATGCAAAACAAACTGGTTTTCTGTTGCGATTTGGATATTGTAACCCGGTTTGAGCTGTCCATTCATCATATGATCATCTTTCATGCGCATGAACGTCGCGTCTTTATCCGTTTTCGAAAAGCTATTTCGGTCGTCAAAGGTTTCATAATAGTTTTCATACTTTTGTTCCCTAGGTATAAAATCATTTTTGAGACGATTTCTGTGCTTTTTCAAGGACCGTCTTTTCTTCTTTAATCGACTGAGTGTTTCTTTTTCATTGGCAGAGGTTAGATCATCTTCTACATTCTGAAGTTCTTCTTCTAATAAATGTTGGAGTTCTGTGATTTCTTCTTTTGAAAATTCTTGGTTAGTATCTCTTTCGACCGCTTGGTCGATAAGGGGGGCGATTTCTTGGTTGTAATACTCTAGTTCTTTCTGCTTAAGTCTCGGATAGAATCGGTCTACAGCTTTTTTCCATACAAACGTATATTTGTTTGCGTTCGCTTCAATCTTTGTTCCGTCAATAAATAACGACTGTCCTTCGATCAGCTTTTCCTGCTTTAGTCGAATAGAGAACGTGCAATATAACTCTCGAGTAATTCCTTTGATTGACTCGGACGCTCTAAACCGGTTAATTGTACGATACGTGATAACTGTTTGACCCGTTAACCAATGCATGGCTAGGTTTTCTTGCATCATCTTTTCTATTTTCCGCCCTGAAAAGATGCCTTCTGAATAGGCAAACAAAAGGGCTTTAAGCAATAGTTT
>NZ_JANL01000010.1 GCF_000585255.1 Alkalibacterium sp. AK22 | reverse complement strand
GGAGCTATGAATTATTCAGGTATGAAATTGGTTCACTTATGTAAATCAAATATTTTAATCTATAGTAATTTACTGATAAGCCGATTATGCTAACATTGAAAAGTTGTATCTCAATTTTTTAAGAATAAAAGTGAAAAAAGTTGCAAATGAATTTAACATAAAGGCGCATATATATGCGCCTTTATGTTATCATAGTAATGAAGGGAGAAACAATGAGCGAAAAAATCTTAAATATTGCGCTCTGAAAATGAATATAAATTATTAGGAGGAAGAACTTGTTAAAATTAAAGTATTGTAACACTAAGGCTTTGCACATCTTGTTAATCACGTTAGCTGTTTTTTGTGTATCATTTATTATTTTTATTCCATCAGTGAGTGCTTCTGTTATATCAAGTAATAACGTTAATGAGGAAGTAATAGAATTCGAACCCTTTTATATTGACGGAACGGGCTTAACAGAAAAGGAAATTCAAGAACAAGTAGAAGCCAAGGTACAAGAACAACTGAAAACAAAAGTTGGAATTCAAAATGTTAATAACAATGATTTTTCAATCCAAGCCACGCCTACTTTATTAACAGCTGGGATTGTCAGAATAAGTGGAGATATTCATCAATTATATTTAAATTATAAAGGGACAGCCACTATAAATAGTTTCAGGTTAAGAAACGTTAGAATATCAAATACGAACTTATTAATTCCTCGAACATACCACAATGAAAGCTATGTGTTTAAAAGTACTACAGGTCTAGCTTCTGGATCGCAATATCTTTTCACCTTCACCGCTCCATCTACAGCAACTAAACTTAGAGTATCGGTTGGTAGCCTAGAAGCCTATTACCATAGTTCAGGATGGAGATCCGGTTTAATTGATAATGGAGAAGTAACTGTCAGATAATACGAGGAGTTTTAATATGTATACGATAGAATTTTTATTGGAGAAATATCGTAATAAAATAATTATGGTAGATCATAAAAAAAATCCTTTTGATGTTCTTAAAGATCTTGTAGATATTAAAGAAATAGATTTAAATTTATTGCACCCAGTGCAATTAGAACTCATAGAGCAAAATGTCAATAATACCAAAAGATATGGTGACACACCGATTAAATTACATTTTTACGAGATACTTAAAAATATAAAAAGTGAGGCCTATTACAATGAAATAGAAAACACACAAAGTATGTCACATATACCTTATTTTAATGAACCCACAGTTTTTGTAATTCATGAAGATTATTTAGGGTTACAAGAAACCAATAGTAACAGTCTATACAGAGATTGTATTATATCAAGAGGAGTTACTCAAAAAGACATTGAAGAAAAGAATGACTATCTCTTTAATTATTTATCGTATATATCAGCTTGGGAAGAAGAAACAATATAGTTGATTATCCTAGGGATACCATTATTTTATCAATAAAAAATAATGATAAATTTTAACATGATACATGAAAGTAGTTAAAATCATGTGTAAAGAATCCTATTATATAGGGTTCTTTTTTTATACAACATTTTTCAACCTGAATAATTCATACTTTTTCTTTAAAGCGTTTGAAACTGCCTAACGGCAGTCTAAATAAACTTTTTTTGTTTTCACCTGTTAAGTGATGAAAAAAAGAACCCCATTCTGATA
>NZ_JANL01000009.1 GCF_000585255.1 Alkalibacterium sp. AK22 | reverse complement strand
GTTGACGCGCAAAGGTGATTTGCGGCGCAAGTCGGGACTACTTTCTTTCGAGTTGCGCCTCCCAAGGGCTTTATGGTGGTCATCCTCGCTGCAGGCGAGGATGGTCCTAACTGAAAGAAGTCAGTAGCCGGTCTGCCAGTCGTATTCCATGTGTCTAGCGGTATTGGCTGCAGTATCGACTCCGAGCTGGTCGGCTACAATGTGTAGCGCCATTTCGATGCCGGCAGAGATCCCGGCTGAGGTAACCAGGTGGCCCTGGTCCACGAATTTTACTTCCCGGATCACTTCGGTTGCCGGAAAACTCTCTTCTAACCGGTCCAGCGCGGTCCAGTGAGTCGTGGCCTGCTTGCCTTTTAGCAGACCGGCTTCTCCCAGAATAAATGAGCCGGTACAGACCGAGGTCATTTTTTTAACCTGGGTATCCTGCTTTTTGACCCAGTCGATGATAACCGAATTCTTGCTTTCCACTTCCCTCGCCCCGTAGCCTCCGGGGATTACCAGGATGTCCAGGATTGGATGGTCTTTTATGGAATAGTCCGGGACCACTTTCAGACCGTTACGTGCTGTAATCATCTTCCCTGTCTCGGAGAGGGTGACCACATTGAACGGCCTGCCTTCATGTTCGTCTCGGGTCACGGAAAAAACTTCAAAGGGTCCGGCGAAATCCAGTACTTCAACATCGTCAAAAAGCAGGATCCCGATTGTCTGTGTCATCATCGCTGTCACTCTTTTCTTTAAAGGATGCTTTCAGTTGCAGCGCTGCTTTATGGCTAAAGCCTGCGCTTGACTTTAGATGCTGGTTGAACAAGCTCTTTGGCAGCAGGCGCTTTTAGGCGCAGAAGCTGGTTTGCTGGCCAAAAGCTTTTGATTTTTGCTTGTCAGTTTGGCTGTCAGTTTATTCGCCTTGCTGCTGGGTCAGGATTTGCGGGCCGTCTTTGGTGATGGCGATGGTGTGCTCATACTGGCAGCTGAGGCCACCGTCCTGGGTGCGGGCTGTCCAGCCGTTGGCGTCCATTTGGGATTTCCAAGTGCCGGTGTTGACCATGGGTTCGATGGTGATGACCATACCTTCTTTGAGGCGTCCGCCTTTGCCAGCTTCACCGTAGTGGGGAACGCTTGGCTTTTCGTGCAGAGTTGGACCGATGCCGTGGCCGATAAATTCGCGGACCACAGAGAAGCCTTCTGCTTCGACAAAGGTCTGGATGGCATGGCCGATATCGCCGATACGGTTGCCCAACTGAGCGGCTTCGATTCCTTTATACAGGGCTTCGCGGGTGACTTCCATCAGTTTTTTCATATCAGCTGACGGTTCGCCGACGCTGTAGCTCCAGCAGGAATCCGCCAGGGCACCGTTGAGATTGATGACCATATCCACTTTGATCAGGTCTCCCTGATTAAGAACGTCTTTTCTTGGGAAGCCGTGACAGATTTCATCGTTGACGCTGACACAGGTGGAGTATTCATAGCCCTGGTAGCCTTTTTGTTCCGGCGTGGCGCCGTGCTGCTTGATCAGCTTGTCAACATAATTTTCGATGTCCATGCCGGTAATGCCTGGTTTGATAAAGTCTCTCAGTGCTTCGTGGATCTGGGCCAGAACGCTGCCGGCTTCATCCATTGCTTCGATTTCTCTTGGTGATTTCAGTGTAATCACGGGTTCATTCTCCTATCTATCATTTCATCTTTATAATTATAGCGAAAAATGAAGCCGGACTAAACCTTTTAGCTTAAATTGTCTATGAAAGATGCGGACTTAGGGGCTGGTGCAGACTTATTTAGGCTTCTTTCCCTGCATACTGATGAGGATGGTTCGGCTCGTAGTGAATGCTTTTAGCTACGCCTTTCCTCGTGTAATGTGTGTTTAGCAGCCGGTTGAGGCGCTTGTTTTTTGGATGCAGGCCGGTCCATTCTGCCACACTGCGAGTCGTGATTGGTTTATTTGGAAATAAAAATCTGAACTGTTCTATATTGAAATAGAGGGTCTCCTGCATCGACGCTTTGTGTCTGCACTGTCTGCAGTATACTTTACGCTGTGTGACCGTCAGTTTCAGACTGCTGCACTTGAGGCAGCTCAGTCCTTTACTGCATTCCTCAAAGGTATAGGCGGGTAGGACCTTCTGGTAAGGGACTTCCTGTCTTTGGACAGACAATAGCTTATCAGCCAGGTAGTGAGCCATTTTATCCAAGGCTTTGGTCTGCTTGGACATGCAAGTCAGGTGGGCTATGATTTGAGCCGGAAAGATAAAGGGATCTGTTTCCGATGATAGATAAAGATGAAAATGGGGGTGTATGAACATGACAAAGCTTTCAAACGTTCGGTCAATCCCCCAGTCGTCCAGCATTCTCTCAATAAGGGCTCCTGTACGCGAGAGCTGAACCGTTGGATTTCCAAGTGGTTTCCCTGATGCTGTCTGCAACTGTCCGTTCAGCATAGTAAAATTACCCTGGTAATTTTTTATTTCATAGAGGATCACCTTGTCTGAGGTAATGACCAGTGTATCGATCTGACAGCTTTTGCCTGAATAAGATAGCAGCAAATCGTTTAAAACCAGTGCTTCACACATCAGATATTCCTTGATTAAATCGTCAAATTTCCTTTCTCCCTCCCATCCTTTCTGCTGATTCAAAAGTTCCAGCCGAGTCTCCTGACTGAGCTTCAGCCGTTCATTCAAATAAGTCAGGCCAGTAAACCACTGGCTCGCTTTTCGGTCTTTAATAATATCCATTTTTTCGCCTCCTTATATATATACTGTCGAAAGAAACGAAAACTCACTAAATTAAATGAGTTTTTTAAGCGGTGACATCCTCGCTTCATGCGAGGATGTTCCTTATAAGCATTCGCTTCCCTAAGGCTTGGAGGAGCGGCTCCACAGTGAGAGGATTCCGACTTGCGCCGCAAATACCGTTTGCGCGGCAACTCACACTAAGGGCGCCTCCGACTTGCGCCGCAAATACCGTTTGCGCGGCAGCTCACACTGGGGGCGCCTCCGACCTGCGCCGCAAATGCCGTTTGCACGGCAACTCACACTGGGGGCACCTTCGACCTGCGCCGCAAATACCGTTTGCGCGGCAACTCACACCGGGGGCGCCTTCGACCTGTGCCGCAAATGCCGTTTGCGCGGCAGCTCACACTGAATCTGCTCCGACTTGCGGCGTAAATGCCGTTTGCGCGGCAACTCACACTGGGGGCGCCTCCGACCTGCGCCGCAAATGCCGTTTGCGCGGCAACTCACACCGGGGGCGACTCCGACTTGCGGCGTAACAGGTCATACTCGTCCAAGACGAGTATGGTCCTCCTATTTTACTCCGGGCTGTTGAAGAATGAGCCAGCTCATTCTTTCATTCTTTCCTTCCTTATAAAAAAACCTTCTTTCCTGAGAAAGAAGGTGACTTTATTGAACGGTTTTATGACTCGGGTGTAATGAGTTCGAGCTGCAGGCCTTGGGTCTCGAACAGTTCGATTGTGCGGTCGGTGCGTTTGGCATTCCTTGGGATAGTAATAACCATGTCTTCCAGGGTGCTGTATCCCGCAAACAGGTCGAGCTCTTCTGCTGCGATGCCTACCGGATTGCCGTTCTGGTCCAGGTAGTAATCATCCCGATCATCTGACTCGTCTACTCGCAGTGTGTGCATGCCTCCGGTCGAACCGAATTGCTCAAATGCTTCCTGACTCATCACAATCAGGTCATATTCCCCCGCAGATGAATGTGCCTGAAAACGTTCAGTCAGCCTTCCCATGAGACTAAAGTAGACATAGACCTCTTCTTCCTCACCATCTACGCCAAAAAGCTCCCGAAGCTCATCTTCCAGTTCCTGTTCTTCGCTGATTTCACCTTCATCACCTAACACGGACATATGAAAATAAGCCTCCGGCTGGTCAGCTGTTTCGTTGATCAAAAAAACAATCGTTGATACAACTGCCACAACTATCAGCAGATGCCATTTGTGATAATCCCACAAGTAAGCTAGCTTGTCCTTCAAAGGATCCTCTGACTGCAGTATTTCTTTGTACTTCGTTTTTGCCACTGTACTCTTCCTTTATTTTAAAATATTTACACTTTATCATAGCATGAAAAAAAGTATATTTTGAGAACTTTCCACAATCCTTTTCCTCTCTCCTCGTCCCTGGATGCCAGTCATGCGCCTAATTGCTGAACTGTCTCTTATAAATGGAGACCTTTTGCCCATATAAAAAAGCTTTATCACCTGTTCGCTCATACGGGCTAAAGATGAAAAGCTTCATTTATTTTCAGTTCGCAAACTCCAAGTCCAGACCCTGGGCTTCAAAAAAATTGCGGATTTGTTCTTGCCGCTGAGCATTTTGAGGAATCATCAGAATCAGATCACTGGTCGTCTCATATGCTTCGAACTGAGGAACCTGACTGGCATGAATACCAATCGGTTCATTGTAGGCATCTGGGTGATAATAGGCTGATTGATCTACATTACTAAGTCTGAACGGCTGCATCGTCTTAAATTCGGCATACTGTTCAAAGGAGGATTCATCCATCAGCAGCAGATCATATTCCGCTGCGGACAATTGCGCCACAAATCGTTCAGCCAGCTGCCCATGCGGTGTAAATGAAACAAAGACGGTCTCATTCATTCCTTCCGGCTGGAGCAAAGTGGTTATCTCTTCTGCCAAGGGTTCTTCCTCTTCAAGGTCCACCTCTGGGGCCAGCACCGCTACATGAAAGTAAGTCACTGGCCGGTTCAGCCAGTCCTGGAGCAAAAAGATGCCCACGCCCAAAGCCACCAGCACTGTCAGCAAGTGCCAACGATAATAATGCCACATGTAACTGAATTTTTCCTTCTTTGATTCATCTGACTTCAGTATTTCTCTTACTTTAGTTTTTGCCATTGGCCTCTGCCCTCTTAACTTATGCAAATTGACTTTCTTTAACAGTTTAGCATACGAAGAAAACGGATTCAATCTCTGTCTGACACCTACAACTGGCCGGCTATTTTTTTGACAAGGTCAGCTGTAAACTGGTCACTTGCTCTGCTTGCCGTATTGGGCTGTTCGTTCAGCTGAGAAATATACGGAGCTACGGTCTGTCACTGTGTAGCTAGGATAGCCCCGTCTCAGTATAGTTTAAGATAAAAGTCAGTCTGCTAAGCAGGCGTCACTGTTGTTGTCGCCTTTCTCTATCATAAGCTGGCCGGTGCGCTTATTCGGGAACGAATACGTCCATATGTCCAGCCAGCACTTCAACTGTAACAGGCAAACTGTCCCCAGCGTCCCCGTCGACATTGGTGACTAGCTCCTTGTTGGAGTGACCGGCTAGAGCAATCTGACCTTTTTTGAAGCGCCGATACAGTATATTGTCGTCCTCAGTTACCTTGCCTGCAAACACTTTAGGCAGTAGATTGACTTTTTGCGAGAGTGTCTCTGCTTTCACTACAAGCAAGTGCAAGTATCCGTCATCGACTGCAGCATCCGGGATCATGGTCTGAATTCCCGCAATCGAATTGGACAGCGCAACCAGTACCAGAAAAGACTCTTCAGCAAGCGCTTCTCCATTTAAATCAAATACAAACGGATAGGCATCGTCTTGGTTCAAGACTTTTACGCTTTCCATAACGTAAGCAAGTGTTCCCCACCGGGTCTTTTTTTCGATGGGTACTTCGTGAACGGCATCTGGGATAGAACCTATTGCTACGATGTCCACGAAATACTGATCGTTCACTTTTCCTATATCGATTGTTTTTTTCTTGCGCTGCGTCAATTGTTGAATAGCTTTTTTAGGGTTCATTGGTATATCCAGCACTCTTCCCAAGTCATTGACTGTTCCCAGTGGAATGAAGCTGAATACCGGACGGTCCGGTTCCGGTGCGATACCGTTTACGCATTCGTTGACAGTGCCGTCGCCTCCCAGGGCATAAATGGCATCCACTTTCTGGCGACAGGCTGCTTGGGCAAACTGTGTCGCATCTCCCGCTGCTTTGGTCCATTTAATCTCTACAGTGTCGTACATTTTCTCCAGCTCTTTTTTGACCTCGGGTCCAAACTTTTCACCTTCTTCTTTTCCTGAAGTAGGGTTAACTATCACTATTGCCTTTGACACTGCCATCGACTCCTTTGTCATTATCTTAAGTCACAGTTTACTTTAAACCTTTCATTTAGTCGAAAAAAAAGGCTTTAAGAAAGAGGAAGCGCCGCCGTTCAGCTTAGCTTGCTCTTTTTTAAGCCTTCTTTCTCAAACCTTTTTATTTTAAAGTGTCTGCCCGTTGCTTTCAATCACGGTCTTGTACCAGAAATAGCTGTCTTTCTTGTAGCGTTTAAGTTCCTTTTCGTCCAGCTCTTCACGGTCGACGTAAACAAAGCCGTACCGCTTTTGATAGCCGTTCATCCAGCTGAGCAGGTCTGTGTAGCTCCAAGTGCAGTAGCCTAAAACGTCAACGCCGTCCGAAATGGCCTCCTGGGTAGCTTTGATGTGGTTTCTCAAAAAATCAATGCGGTAGTCGTCATGGATGGAGCCGTCTGCTTCAAGTGAGTCGTAGGCGCCCAGACCGTTTTCCGTGATTAGAATTGGCATACGGTAGCGGCTGCTGATGCGTCTCAGGCCGATGCGCAGACCCATCGGATCAATAGCCCAGTCCCAGTCGGTTTTTTCGACATAGGGATTTTCAGTTGTTTTAAAGACCCCCGGCAGTCCACTGTCTTCCTGTGTTCCTTTTTTACCGGTCGTGTTGATTTTGCCGGCCGATACGCCGTTTAGCGGATTGTGCTCAACGGTCGCTGTCTGATAATAGTTGACCCCCATAAAATCCGGTTTCGCTTCTTTTAAAAGATCCATGTCTCCTGGCTCGATGGTCGGTGCTAGGTCACGGGCTTTCAAGTAGTTCCAGACTGTTTTCGGATATTCACCAAAAGCATAAACGTCCATCCACCAGTGCGCATTGAAGGCTTCGTTGTTTTCAGCAGCCAGCTGATTCAAGGGCTGACTGTCCTTGGCATACGTCGGTCCGTAAGCAAAACTCGGCCCAATCTGACCTTCGATATGCAGTTCTCTGAACTTTTTGATCACAGAGGCGTTAGCCAGATTGGCGATATGGTTAGCTTCATAGAGGCGCTTTTCATCCTGAACATTTGGCGGGTGGGCAGCCATACGGTAGCCCAGTGTGATGAAGATATTCTGTTCATTTAGACTCACCCAGTATTTCACTTTTTTGTTGTAGCGCTTGAAGAGAATCTCAGAATAACGGGTAAAGTCTTCAATGACCTGACGGCTTTCCCAAGCGCCATATTTATCCAGCAGAGCCTGCGGGATGTCCCAGTGATAAAGAGTCAAAACAGGTTCAATGCCGTATTTGAGCAGTTCGTCGATCAGCTGATCATAGAACGCCAGTCCTTTTTCATTAACCTCACCGTCGCCGTCCGGGATAATCCGGCTCCACGCAACAGAAAAGCGGTAGGCTTTCAGTCCTTGCTCAGCCATTAAGGCTACGTCTTCTTTAAAGCGGTGGTAGTGATCGACCGCGACTTCACCGGTCGTCCCCTTGAAGGTTTTTCCGGGAATCTTTACAAACCGGTCCCAGACTGATTCGCCTTTGCCGTCTTCCTGTGCTGCCCCTTCAACCTGGTAGGCAGCGGATGCTGACCCCCACAGGAAATCGTTTGGAAAAGCGCTTAATTTTTCATGATACATCTCTTCACTCCTTATCTATTTGTTCATTTAACAGTATAACTGACTGGGTGACAATTACAATTTGTTTCTGTTTAAGGCTCATCTATTCTTTGTGTGTTTCTACGAGACAGCCTTGCTTTGTGAAATGAAATGCCCACGATCTGTAAAGTAAACCTATACCGTATAAGGTATATGTCCCTGATCTGATGTCTTTTAAACAATCTTTGTGAAGGTTATATATAATTGAATTCAACAAGTAAACATGGTATGCTTTTTGAGACTAATGTCTATCCTAAGATGATAGAAAGGACGAAAAGGCTATGCCTAAAGTAATGATCGTATATGCCAGTTTGACAGGCAATACGGAAGAATGCGCCGAGATTCTGGAAGAAGCCTTCAATGAGCTAGGTGCGGAAGTGGAACTGGTGGAGAGTGTATTTGCCGATCCGGAAGACTTCACCGATGCCGACATCGTTCTCGTGGGAACCTATACGT
This sequence comes from Alkalibacterium sp. AK22, assembly GCF_000585255.1. GTDB lineage: Bacteria > Bacillota > Bacilli > Lactobacillales > Carnobacteriaceae_A > Alkalibacterium. Next base: position 14,318 of record NZ_JANL01000009.1, on the reverse strand, counting down.
ACGGAACGGATGCCAATCTGCCTGATGAGATTGTGGACTTTTATGAGGAGCTGGAAGATGTCGATCTAACTGGCAAATTATATGGAGTCTTTGGTTCCGGTGATACCTTCTATGAAAAATACTGCCAGTCTGTAGATGATTTTGATGAGCAGTTCGCCTTGACCGGTGCGGTCAAAGGTGCAAATAGCGTCAAGGTGAATTTAAATCCAGAAGATGAGGACCGGGACAATCTAGTGGCCTTTGCCAAAAGGCTTATGATCGCCTTTGAGAACTGATGCTTCCCTTGCCGGCTTTAAACGCCAACAGGGTACGAGCGGTCCACCGCCGTTTTCAATCACTATGACTTTTTCTTTTCAGAGCAGACCCTTCTGCTCTGTTTTTTTTGTGCTGATGAATACCGCAGCTGCCTTTGTGTTTAATTAGACAGCTTAAGACAAAAATCCGGACCGCTCTTTAACACCCGCTTGACACTTGTGTAAAGGCTTTTATTTGAAGAGCTGTACTCACTTCTTTTATACTTAAACGACTAACTAAAAGAAAGCAGGCTAAGCACATGACTTTGACAACGACTTATCAGATGCATAATGGTCTTGAGATTCCTATTATCGGTTTCGGCACGTGGCAGTCCAGTCCCCAGGAAGCTATGGATTCAGTTTTGTGGGCGCTGGATACCGGCTATCGGCATATTGATACAGCAGCAGCTTACGGCAACGAAGCAGCTGTCGGGAAAGCAATCCGCGAAAGTGGCGTTTTTCGAGACGATATTTTCCTAACCACCAAGCTGGCCAATAAGCACCATGGCTATGAACAGACTAAAGCTGCCATTGACAACTCCCTTGAAGAGCTGGACTGCGGTTATATCGACCTCTACCTGATCCACTGGCCTAATCCAGTTTACTCAAGAGACAACTGGGCAGAAGCCAACGCTGCCAGCTGGAAAGCCATGGAGGAAGCTGTTGATGAAGGTAAAATCCGCTCGCTTGGTGTGTCCAATTTTCTGCCCCATCACCTTGAACCTTTGATGGAAGCGGCTCGAATTCAGCCAGCTGTCAATCAGATTCTTTTGAACCCCAGTGATATGCAAAAAACTGTCACACAATTCAACAAGGAACACAATATTGTATCTGAAGCGTACAGTCCACTGGGTACGGGGCGCATTTTTGATGTCGAAGAGCTCCAGAATCTGGCACACAACTATGGGAAAAGTGTGGCTCAGCTCGTTTTAAGGTGGAGCCTGCAGCACGGCTTTCTTCCTTTGCCTAAGACGGTGACCAAGGAGCGGGTTGCTGAAAATGCTGATCTGTTTGATTTTGAAATCAGTTCTGAGGATATGACTGTCATCGATAAGCTTAAAGGTCGTGCTGGACAGGCCAAAGATCCTGACACGATTGAGTTTTAAAGAGCTGGATTAAAGACAGCCAAAAAAGCCCCTGACGTCAGCATGGACTGACGACGGGGGCTTTAGTCTGCTCTTTTTGACAAAGTGGTTATGCCTGTTGCTTAGATTCCCAGACCTTATAGGAGTGGGTCACGATGCTATCTATTTTTTGAATCAAGTCTCCTTCATCCATCTGATACTTACCTTGCGCTGTCAGGATGGCAAAGCCGTGCACGACCGGCCACATGACGTCAAGCAAGCTGTGAACCTCTTTCTCATCTTTATCGGCCAAAGCGTCATGACGGCTAGCAACCGTCTCCATACAACTATATACAAAATCATGCAGTGACAAAGCCGGTATCTCCCTGTCCATGAACAGCACGGAGAACAGCGTCCCCTCATTATGTGCAAAATATATGTAGTTGGCACAGACATCGCGCAGTCTCATATGTGTGTTTTCCGTCTGAAAGATTTCCTTATTCAAGTAAATCTTGATATATTCTGTCAGGTGACATTTCAAGTCGTCCATATTCTTGAACTCCTTGTAGATCGGCTGTGTAGAGGCATTCAAGCTCTCAGCAATCTTTCGGGCTGTAAAACGGTCAAAATCGTCCTGTTTCATCAGCTCTAAAGCAGCATCCAAGATATGGTGCTTGAGTATTCTCCGTTGTCTAGGCATAAAGGCTCTCTCCCTGTAAAGTTGTTAATCTTATATTCAAATCAACAGATGATATCATTATTGTAACATGTTAAACATTATTATTAAAGGTCTATCAATTGCATACAAGTGTATGTACAAAATAGAATAACATGTATAATGCTTTAAATAAATACTTTTCTCATATAATCTAAATGACAGCTGCATTAAAAGTTGATGGCTGTCGTTTTAGATTGTGACAATCTGTCATCTGTGCTAATATAATGATGGTATTTAAATTGTAGGAGGAATGTACATGGTATTGCAACATTTTGAGGAAAATCTAAAAAAATATGCTGATTTGCTTGTCACAACTGGCGTTAATGTCAGCGAAGGACATACTGTCGTTTTAAGCGTCGATGTGGACCAAGCTCCTCTCGCTCGTCTGATTACTGAAGCGGCTTATGCAAAAGGGGCAAAAGAAGTAATCGTCAAATGGACAGATGACAGTGTCACCCGTTCGACGTTCAAGCATGCACCTAAAGAAGTGGTGTCTGATGTTCCTCAATATAAAGTTGACGAATCTTTGGATCATATTGAAAAAGGGGCCAGCCGCATCAGCGTCCGTTCATCAGATCCAGATGCCCTGAAAGGTCTGGACAATGAAAAAATCGCTGCAGCTCAGGCTGCTAACGGTCGCGCCTTCTCTGCTATGCGCAAAGCTACCCAGTCAAACAAGGTTTCTTGGGTTGTGGCTGCGGCTGCGGGTGAAAAATGGGCTGAGAAAGTCTTCCCGGAGCTGGACACAGCAGAAGAGCGCGTAGACGCTTTATGGGATGCTATCTTTAAAGCTATCCACCTGTATGATGAAGATCCTGTTGCAACATGGAACGAGAAGGATCAGACACTTGAAACCAAAGCGGAAGAATTAAATAAAGAGCAGTTCGTTGCTTTACACTACACTGCTCCAGGTACAGATTTGACAGTCGGCTTGCCGAAAGGTCACCGCTGGGAAGGTGCCGGCAGCTTGAATGTCCGCGGCGAACGCTTTATGGCTAACATGCCGACCGAAGAAGTCTTTACTGCGCCGGATGCCAACCGCGTGGACGGCGTTGTCGTGTCAACCAAACCTTTAAGCTATGCAGGAACAGTCATCGAAGACATGGCGTTCCACTTCAAGGATGGTAAAGTCGATAAAGTGACTGCCAAACAAGGCGAAGATGTCCTACAGAAACTGATTGAAACCGACGAAGGCGCAGCCCGTCTAGGTGAAGTGGCTCTAGTACCGGATGCTTCTCCAATCTCACAGTCCGGCCTAACTTTCTTCAATACTCTGTTCGACGAAAATGCCTCCAACCACCTAGCACTCGGTTCAGCCTATGCCTTCAACCTGGAAGGCGGCACAGAGATGTCTGAAGAAGACTTGAAAGCAGCTGGCCTAAACCGGTCTGATGTTCACGTCGACTTCATGATTGGCTCAAATGAAATGGATATCGACGGTATCCGAGAAGACGGCTCCCGTGTTCCTGTTTTCCGCAAAGGTGAGTGGGCATAACTCTTTCATGCCGAGGCGAGGCCCACGCCTCGCTTCCGAACGAAAGTTCTTCGAAAATATTGAAATAGAAAAGCAGTACCCGCTTTAGCGGGTACTGCTTTTTACGATGATTAGCTGGTTTCTATTTTACTGCTGCCTATTTGCTTACTGCTGTTTTTGCGTCTGCTGAAGTGGGGTGCAGCCTGGTCGACTCGCTGGGCGCTACTTGCTCGAGTGGATGCACTAGACTGTTTGCGGGTCGACTCGCTGGGCGCTACCTGCTCAAGTGGATGCACTAGACTGTTTGCGGGCCGACTCAGCTGGCTTTAACTGTTTCAGTTGGTATAGCAGGATGAACCGGCTCATAAGCCCCGGTCCGCCAGCCCATTTATCAGCTCAAATCTCTTTTCCGTTTCCACTGGCCCTTATTTAGAGCAGATAAGTCATCAGATGCTCACCGTTTGCCGGGTCAATAGCCCCTGTATCTTTAAAGCCATACTTCTCATAAAAAGACCAGGCCGCTTGATTGTCCGGCGTGACGCTGAGAATGATTTTTTTAACCGTCCAGTTCTTTTTAATGTGCATCACAGCTGCATTCATTACCTCATAACCAAGTCCACGTCCCTGATGCTCTTTTGAAATCATGATTCGGTCAAGCCAAATGGTCTGTTCCTCTGAATCATAATCTCCAATCATAACAAACCCAATCAGTGTCTTCTCCGCGTACACACCATACGGGTGCCACTTCAAAGAACGGTCGTAGGCGGCTTCCAGCAGCGACTGCCGGTTTGACTCGATATAGCTTTTCTGGTGCGGCTCAACTTCCAATGAACTGACTGCTTCCCAGTTATGCTCGTCTACCTTTTTCAGCTCGACCATGCTTCCATTCCTTCCTTATATCTTATTGGCCCGTCTGATCTTCTTCAAGTGCCCAGGGCAGTGCCTGAACCATCGACTCGGCCCAGAAAGTCCAGTTGTGCTCCCCCGGCTCTTCCATATAGGTATGTTCAATCTCTTTGGATTTCAGCCAGTCGTGAAGTGCACGATTTTCCCGGAACAAAAAGTCCTCGGTCCCGCAAGCTAGGAAGAGTTCAGGCTTGTCTTTGCATTTTTCAATCAGCTGATACACATCCAGGTCATTCGGCACATCATCATAGCTCTTGCTGCCGATCAGCTGCCAGATACGCTGATTGATTGGACCTTTTTCAGACAAATCATGGTAGGGATCATGTTTTTTAAAGACCCGGCTAGACAAAGCGATTACTTTCCCAAACGTCTCGCTGTAAAGGTAGCCGTTTCTCAAAGCCCCATAACCGCCCATCGAAAGCCCACCGATAAAGGTATCTTCTTTCTTGTCGGACAAGTGAAAGAGCTTGCGGGTCTCCTCCACCAGTTCACGGGCAATGAATCGTCCGTAGTTGTCGCCATTGGGATGGTCGACATAAAAACTGTTTTCCCCCGCCGGCATGATTACAGCGATATTGTACTGGGTCGCCCACTTCACAATCCGGCTGTTTTGAATCCAGTCTTCATGATTCCCGTCCCAGCCGTGCAGCAGATACAGGGTTTTGAGAGGTCCATTGCCTCCCTTGACCGGCGTCGGGTCATACAGAGACTTGGTTGCTGTGGGGATGATAGCTGTAAAACTTACTTTCCGCATCAGTTCAAACGACTGAAAGCTTGCTGTCACTGTTGCCATTCTCTGGTCTCCTCTATAAGTAAGGCTTCAAAGTCAGCAGTGGCCTAGCCACTTGATCCTGAAACCCTCTCATTCATTTTTTTCCTTACCGATGTCTCCCAAGCTCATAGTCCTTAAGCAGACACTTCTTCCCCGTTCAGGATCACTTTGTAAGTCAGGTTCGCTTTCAGGGAATTTGCCACCGAACAGTACTTCTCATCACTTAGCTTAACTGCGCGCCAGACACGACTGGCCGGAACGTCTCCGTCCACATGCACTGTGATTTCCACAGCAGTAAAATATTTTGGCGACTCGTCGTTACGTGTGCCGTCGGTTTCAATCTCCATGCGCGTCATCTTGTCTTGGTAAGGCTTCAGAACCATATACATGTCGATCCCCATGCAGCCTGCCAATCCACCTAGCACAGCCTCCATCGGTGAAACGCCGCTGCCGTCACCACCGACTTCCTTGCGGGCGTCCATACGCAGCTCATTGCCGTTTGGATTGGTCATCGTAAAAGCTAGATTGCCTTCCCATTTCGTTGATACTCTCATTTACTGTCACTCACTTTCTTTTTAGTTGATAATTCCAGTATAAGATAAACAGACGCTTCACGCTATGGATTTATCCGGACCGACCGGGTCGCATTTCAAGGAAGAAGCCGGCAAAAGCCGATATCCTTATCGTCACTGCTGACTGACTATCCTGACTACCCTTATTTCTCTAGCAGCTGGTCCACACTCGACCAACTGGCCTAAGAAAAATGCTGGTACCATGTGCCTCGCCCGGTGTGTATCTATAAGATAGGAGTCGCCTCCCCGGGCGACTCCTTCACATAATCAGCTTTTCTTTGAAGCAGGGAGACGCTTAGATGACCGCTCCTTCAATCAAGCTGGCTTTATTTCAAGCTGAGAGCCCTCTGGGTAGACGCTCCTTCTATTGAACAGGCCTTATTTGAATCAGAATATTAAAAGGAACAGCTTCCAGCCGGCTTCGTGTCATAAAGTCGGCTGTTGTGCTGTTCCATGAAAGGGGGGATAAATTAAGTTAGTTCATTTGGCGAATCATTTGCTGAAAGCGGTAGTCCTGTCCGTATTCTGGGAGGAAGGAGGACAGGCCTTCTGCTGTCAGGGCATCATAAAAATGCTGGGGTGAAAAAGTATGCCAGGGTATAGTCAGTTCTGCATCAACGACTTGCGCAATCTCAACGAGAGCTTCTCTTGTGGCATGGCCACTGGCTCCAAACGACTGAAAAGTAATCTGCGCTTCTTCCAGGAAGTCCAGCATGAGCTGATAGCGGGGATCGTAATCCCCTAGTGGCTCCCCATTGCTGTGCAAGTATAATGCTCCAGAAAAGGTGCCAAGCAGTTCTAGGTTTTTGAAACTATTCTGCAGAACGAACGCTTCTGGCTGCTGGTGAATGGCTTCGATTGAAATGCTTTCGGTTTCAAGGTTGGCCATTACTGGATCTGAAGCTGTTTCAGCCAGAATTGTCCACTTGCGGCCAGGATAAAATCCGGACAGAACGTAAGCGTAGGGGGCTTCCCAGACCATGGTTCGTTTACTCGCAGCCACACAGTCTTCGATATCCAGAAGCCGTTCGACATTGCGAATGTATGGGTTAATGGCTAGCAGGCCTGCTTTTTCGTTTTCCAGCATACGGCTCAATTCAACACGCAGCGACTCTTCCGTATAGACTGGCTTGTCAGAAAGTTTCTCGTGTGTATTCAGTTCCGATTCATCAAAGCTGAAAGAGGTGCCTTCAATCAGCAGGACATCTGGCTGCCAAGCATTGGCTTTCATTGCCCAGTTCATAACGCGTTCGGGATGTCTGCCGTCCAGTCTGAAGTCTCCAGAGTGAATCAGCTTCACATCCGGTGACTGGATAAAGAAGGCACAGGTCCCTCTTGCATCGTGATCGCTCAGATGGGCTTCCACACTCACATCTCCAACAGTCACCACTTCGCGCTCTTTAAAAGATTTCACTGTACAGGCCACGCTCACATCCTCTTCCACAGCAATCAGCAAGTGAAACAGCTTGTAAGAATCTTCTGATAAATAAACGGTAGTATCTTTGGGCAAAAAGCGCAGGCCCCCCATATGGTCCAGGTGCAAATGGGAAATAAACAAAGCGGTTTCCTTGGTGTTTTCTTCGGCACCTTCTAGAAGCAAGGACTCAAACCCGTTTGTATCGTACAATCCAGGGACAGGGGGAAGCGTTCCTTTAGCGATTGCCTTCTCCAGTTCTGATCCTGACTTTAACGGATCTTTTGTATTATCGGCCACAGCTAGACCAAAGTCACAGATAACCCGGGCCTTTTCGGTTGATACTTCAACGATATTGCCGCCGATTGTTTCTAGTCCGCTCCAAAATCTGGTGTTTGTCATCCAATCTTCCTTTCCAATCTTGCTGTGGTGCAAGGCGGGACTTTCTTGGTTCAGGCATTAGTAATGAACATGGTGCCTGAACCTTTGTTTTAAATCCCTTTTTAAGCAGCTGTCATAAAAATTTAGTTGTTGGCTTCAATAATAGCTTCTGTTTCTTGCTGGAGTGACTCCAGAACCGACTGAGGCTCCATGCCGGATACGGCTACATCATCCATTGCATCGACCAGGACATTTCTGAACTGACCATGTCCGGCAAATGTCGGAGAAGCCATTCCGTAGCTGAGCATACGGTTTGCTGCCTGTTGCTGCGGGTTTTCTTCCAAGAAAGCCATGTAATCTTCGTCTTCAAGGGCAGATTCACGGATCGGCACATAACCGGTAGCCATTGCCCACTCAGCTGTATTTTCTGGCTGAAGTAGAAACTCCATGAAGGCAACATATCCGCGCTGCTCTTCTTCCGACGCAGATGCGTACAGTCCCAATTCATTACCGGCAAAAAGTGTCAGGTTTTCATCATTGAAAGTCGGAATCTCAGCTGTGCCCCAGTCCAGGCCGTTTTCGTCAGCAACCGGCTGGACGTGAGCGATTCCGGCGGATGATCCGATGTAAAGTGCGGATTCGCCACGGCCAAATGGTCCGGAGAAGAAGCCGTCTTCACCGGCTGTGCGGGCAAAGCCTTCCTCAAACATGTTGACAATGAATTCCAGTGCCTCCACACTTTCCGCTGAGTCGATTTCGACAGACAGGGTGTCGCGGTCGATAAAGTTGGCCCCGTTTTGGCGAGCCATTGTTTCAAATTCCATTTCAAAGCCGTTTTCAAATCCCATGGTCACACGGTCATCTCCGGCATCAGTCATTGCTTCAGCCAGTTCAATAATCTCATCCCATGACTGCGGCACGTCAAAGCCGTACTCGTCCAGAATTCCCTGGTTGTAGTACATTAAACGGGTAGATTTGGAGAATGGCATAGCGTATTTTTCACCATTATACACGCTGGTCATCAAAAAGCCGTCAAAAATATCATCGAGTGTGTCTTCTGACATGCCATTTGAAGTTAAAAAATCTGTCGACAGTTCAACCAGCAAGCCGTTTGAAGCCATATCCGGCACATCTGAGGCAGTCAGTTGAGACATGACCGGTAAATCACCGGACACCCCAGCTCCCATCACGGACTGACTCAGCTCAGCATAGCCTCCCTGCCCCTGTTCATTGATGTAAAAGTCATCCTGTGATTCATTGAAGCGGTCAGTCAGAGCCGTGATTGCGTCCTGGTGAGGGCCATTCATGGCATGCCAGAAGTCGATTTCTACAGTTTCTGTACTTTCAGGTGCTGCTTCGCTTCCAGTATCATCGGAAGCGGCATCTGCTTCAACGCTTGCTGTATCAGTCTCTCCACTGTCGCATCCTGCGAGTGCCAGAGCACCCATTGCCATAAGTCCTGTTCCATAACGTAACCATCTTTTTTGCCTTTGCATTGATCAATCTCTCCTCTATTTTCACTTTTATAGTTTAACGCTTAAGTTGTGGTGCCTGTCATACTGTCAAAAAGACTGTGAATCAGCCTTTGATGCCTGCTTTGCTGACGCCCATGATGATGTAGCGCTGCAAAAAGAGATATATCACGATCATTGGAGCCACTACAATTGTTGAAGCTGCCATCAGCAGCTCAAAGTGCGTGCCGGCTTCGGTCGTGAAAGCCTGGAGTCCGACGGGAAGCGGTCTGAGCATGCGGTCATTGGTCACAATTAGCGGCCACATGAAGGCGTTCCAGCTGCCGATGATCTTTAAAATCGTCACAGCCACAATCGCTGACTTGGACAGCGGAACCATGATGGTCCACAGAAAGTTGAAGTCGGAGCTGCCATCCACTTTGGCCGCATAATACAGTTCATTGGGCACAGACTCGAAATTCTGCTTGAGCATAAAGACGGAAAACACACTCGCCAAGTAAGGCACAATCATGGCCGAGTAGGTATTGATCAGTCCAAACCGTGATAAGGTCAAATAGTTTGGAATGATTAGCAGTTCGCTCGGGACCATCATCGTAGCAATCAGCACCGTGAACAGAATGTTCTTGCCGTAGAATTTCATTTTCGAAAAGGCAAAGGCTGCCAGAATCGTCGTGAACAGTTCTCCAAGCGTCGAGACCGTTGTAATAAAGACACTGTTCAAAAAGTAGCGGCCAAAAGGGGCCACTTCAAAAGCCCGGGCGTAGTTTTCAAAGCGCAGAACGCTTGGCCACCAGACCGGCGGCATGGCAACTGCTTCGGCTGGCGTTTTTAAAGAGGTCGATACCATCCAGATAAACGGAATCAACATCGAGACCGCTCCGATTGTGAGCAAGCCGTATGCCAGACCTTTCAGCAGCCACTCGCTTTTAACTGACGACAGGCCTGCCGACTTCTTTACAGTCAGAGGTTTCAGCTTAATTGGCTGATCTGTTTCTCTTAGTTCTTCCAAAGTGCATGCTCCTTTTTAATAATGTACAAAGCGTTTATTGAATGCCATCTGTATCAGGGTGAAGACCAGGATAATCAGGAACAAAACGATGCCTGCTGCCGCTGCAATCCCGAACTGATTCTCTTCGTAAAACTTCTGAAAAATGTAGTAGACGACGGTCAGAGCGGAACGAGCCGGACCAGGTCGACTTTGAAATAGGGCATAGACTTCATCAAAGACTTTAAAGCTGTTGATGACGCCCATCACGGACACAAGAAAAGTCGTCGGTCCTAAAAGAGGGACCGTGATGTTGAAAAAGCGGCCCATTTCCCGGGCTCCATCAATTTTTGCTGCCGAATAGTAATTCTCGTCAATATTATTCAATCCCACCAGAAACAGTATGATATTGAAGCCGAGGCCTCTCCATACTGACATAATGACGAGCGCCAGCATGGCGTAATCCGGATCAGTAATGAAGGCCACCGGATCGATGCCGAACTGGCCCAGGAAATAGTTCATCAAGCCGAATCTGCCATGATAAATCCAGCTCCATACAATCGAGATAGCTACCGTCGATGTAACAAAAGGCAGGAAGAAAATCGAGCGGAAAAAGCTGGACAGAAACTTGATCTTGTTCAGCATCAAAGCAATACCTAAAGACAGGACAATCGATGTCGGTACAACTCCCAGAACAAAGATAAAGGTGTTTCTGATCGCCAGCCAGAACTGGGCATCATTAAATATCGTGATGAAATTATCCAGTCCGTAGCTGTTTACGGTATTTTGAAAAAAATTGTAGTCCGTATAGAAGCTCATCATGAAGGACCGGAAAATCGGATAAATATTGAATGTCATGATGATAGTCAGCATCGGTGCCATATATATTAGCGCCTTGAAGGTGGACTTAAGTGTGGCTTTTTCCGTCATACCGCCGCCCCCACTCTGATAACCTGGCCCTCTCCGTCAAAATAATGCACCGTATCAGGATGAGCAGACAAATGGATGGTTTCTCCTTCTTCCGGAACAATATCCAGATCAGTGGCTACGCACTCTTTGTCGCCATCGATGACATGGACCGTTGTATCTTTACCGATACGGGCCACGTGACTGACGGTTCCCGTGAACAGTGCTTGGTCAGCTGTATGCACCTGTCTGATATCTTCTGCCCGTACACCTAGAGCTGTTGCCGAAGAGTGGCCATTTTGACTCAGCTTCAAACGGTCTCGAAGAAGTGAGTCGGCTCTTAAATCAATCGTATTGATGACCGGAGTCCCGAGGAATTCTGCTACAAATTTATTGACCGGACGCTTGTACAAAGTGATCGGATCACTGTACTGCTGGATGCTTCCTCCGTTGAGGACCATGACTTCATCTGAAATACTTAACGCTTCTTCTTGGTCATGTGTGACAAAAACGGTTGTTACGCCCGTTTCCTGCTGGATACGTCTGATTTCTTCGCGCATTTCGATTCGTAGGCGGGCGTCCAGGTTGGACAGGGGCTCATCCATAAGAAGAATGGACGGCTCCTTGGCCAGGGCCCGGGCAATGGCTACTCGCTGCTGCTGTCCGCCTGAAAGTTGCTTGGGTTTCTTGTCGATGTGATCACCGATCTGAACCAGCTCGGCCAGTTCCTTGGCCCGCTGCATGCGTTCTTTTTTAGGGCGTTTTTCCATTTTTAACGGGAACATGATATTTTCCAGTACCGTCAGATGCGGGTAGAGGGCATAATTCTGGAAAACCATTCCGACTTTACGTTTCACAGCATCTGCCTTGGTTACTTTCTCATTTCCGAAATAGATATCGCCTTCTGTTGGAAAAGCCAGACCGGAAATCAACATTAAGGTCGTAGACTTTCCGCAGCCGCTGGGGCCAAGAATGGAAACCAGCTTGCCCTCTGGAATGTCAAAACTGATTTTATCCAGGACATCTCTATCGCCGTACGTCATTGTTACTTCGTCAAATGTTACCTTCACACTCGTCACTCCTTAACTGTTTAAACCTCTTGAGTGGCAGCCTTGGTCTCTGTTACTGCGTTTATTTCTCAACAGTTATTAGTTTAGCACCCTTATGTAAATCTGCTGTAAATTACATGTATATAAATCATCTTTTTTCTGTTTATCTAATCAGATGCTCTAAAAACAGGCTTTATATATTGTTTCAATCTCATTCAGGATGTGTTCTGCTTACTGATCTAATCGTTCGCTTGTGCGCTCTCGTATATGGAAAAAAAATCACTCATGCCCCCTTAACTGAAGCGATATCCGAACGCTTTCTCCCGTGCGCGACCAATACATCGGAAGATGGCTTCAAGGCTATCACAGCAAGGTTTTCTGAACTTTTGTATTTGATGAAAGCTTGCTAACAGTTCTCTCTTTCTCATTGACTGAAGACCGTTTGCATCGTATGATGTCAGGTGGACACATTCTACTAAAAGAGGGTTTACATGAAAAAAATTAAACTAACGTATTCACTGATTGGTACATTCTTTATCAGTTTTGCTGTTTCCTTTCTGCGGCTGGCAGATTTAGGGACCGATCCTTATACAACATTCAACTTGGGGGCCAGCGGCGCTTTAAATATGGGCTTTGGCGTCTTTATTATGATTTCCAGCCTACTTGCTCTGATTTATATTTACTTCAAAAACCGCGCACTGGTCGGAATCGGCACTCTGTTCAATATTTTTATTGTCGGGAACTTTTCAGATCTGACTTTGTCCGGATATGCCATGGTCTTTCCTGAACCAGAAGCGATGGTGGTGCGAATCCTCTTCTCCCTGCTGGGGCTGGTCTTCCTATCCAGCGGAGTTGCGCTCTACACCGAAGCCAAGGAGGGCGTAGCGCCTTATGATGCACTGCCAATCATTTTGATGGACCAGTCAAGCGGCCGCCTAACCTACCGTCTGGCGCGTATGATTGTTGATATTTCACTTTCCATCATTGGCTTGCTGCTGGGAGCGACTGTGGGAATCAATACCATCGTGACCGCCTTCTTCCTCGGGCCGTTTATCCAGTTCTTCCGCGACATTTTCCGTAAAAAACTGGATACCCAAGAACTTAACTATTCAGCAGAAAAGTAAGAACGACAGGTGAAAAAAGCGCTGACCTTTAAGGTCCAGCGCTTTTTGTGTGTAAACGTACTGACAGACCACACTTAACTACTGTGCCCGCCGGATGGGATGAAAAGCCGGCAATATTTGAGCACAGTATTGGATGAGTCATTTTTAAAATGTCGTTTCTTCTCTGCTTTTCAAGTTAGCGACTGGCCTCTTTTTGTACTATAATCAGATTAACTTGTCACATCCATGGAGGTTTTTTATGCGATCTTTTCGACTATACAATATGAGTATTCTTACCCTGTCTGTTTTGTCGATTCTACTTATCATTTTGGATTTGCTCTCAGTGGTGTCGCTAGAGCAGCAGCCCTACTTCACAATCGATTTGATCTTTGTCGGTATCTTTGCAGCCGATTATCTTTACCGGCTCAAGCTGAGCCAGCACAAAAAGGAATTTGTTCTGCATAATGGTTTCGACTTGCTGTCAATTATTCCCTTTTATTCCTTTTTCCGTCTTTTTCGCCTGTCCAGAATCTTCAGACTACTGAGGTTTACCCATCTAATCCGCTTTTCACGTTTCACTCGCCTCTTCGGCCTTAAGATGCGTTCACAACGAGAAATTCAGTCAATTTTGCATACAAATGGTCTGATCTACGTCCTCTACCTCAGTATCATTTTGATTCTGTTCAGCTCTACCCTTTTTTCTGTAGCTGAAGAAATCAGCTTTTCTGAGTCCCTCTGGTGGGCCATCGTCACTGCCACAACAGTCGGTCATGGTGAGATTTACCCGCTTACGTTAACTGGTCGGCTGGCTGCCGTATTGCTGATGTTTTTGGGTCTGGGTCTGATTGGTGTCCTGACCAGTGCACTGACCACTCACTTTAGTCAGAATAAGTCCCGAGAAATTAAAAAAATCAATGCTCTTGAAGATAAAATAGACCGCCTGCTCGAAAAAATAGACCGCCTTGAAGACCGGCTGGATTAAGAGCCTTTAGATATGATAAAAGCCCGCTTTCTGGCGGGCTTTTTCTGCTTACTACCTGTACCTGATTTTTAGTGGCTCTTGGCCGGTGGTTTATGGAAGTTTGAATCCAGGAAGTGAGGTGAGGCGTGCCTGACGTGCAGGCGACGTATGACTACTGAGCGGCAACTCCATCCACCTTCTCTCCCACTTGCGCCGCAAATCCACTTTCCGCGGCAACTCCATACACC
>NZ_JANL01000008.1 GCF_000585255.1 Alkalibacterium sp. AK22 | reverse complement strand
TGAAAAACGCTGCATAAAAAAGAAGAGAACCGCTAAGTTCTCTTCCTTAGATTCTATTGACCAACACGATTTGACAAAGAACCGAAATAGTTAGGAGAGGTGGAGATGATCCGCCTCTCTTTTTTAATATTGAAGTAGAGCACATAAAGCGTACCTGATATATTTCTTTACTGACGCCAAGTTGATTCCTTTTCCCAGCTTCACGGATATTTTTTTGCTGATCTGATGAGTTTTTATTTTTTTGGATAATATTTATATACAGGGAGGAGGGAAAGGAGTATCTATTGAAGTGGATAAAAACTAACAAAGCGATTGCAGCTGTATTCCTGTCTGCTTTGATTATGCTGCTGGTCGTAGTGTTTGTCAGGGCAAAGGAAAATGTCTCTGTCGAGATTGAAAAAGAGTGGACGCTAGAACAACTGCTTGAAGAAACTGCTGAAGAAGAAAGTGTGACAGGTGGAAGCGGGGTTGCATCAGAAGGGCGTCCTTTTGAAGAAACTGTATTTGTAGACATCAAAGGAGCCGTCAGTTTTCCAGGAGTATATCAGATGCAACAGGGTCAGCGGGTTATCGATGTACTTCAGAAAGCAGGTGGCCTGCTCGAAGAAGCAGACAGTGTCACAGTCAACTTTGCTGAAACGCTTCGTGACGAAATGCTTATTTATATACCTTTTGAAGGTGAAGAACTGCTGATCTATACTCTCGAAGAAAGCGGGTCAAGCGCCGTTGCCTTAATTGATCTGAATTCAGCTACGATGGATGAACTGACTCAGCTCAGCGGAATCGGACCGGCAAAAGCTCAGGCAATCATCGCTTACCGGGAGGAAAATGGACAGTTTATGACAACTGAGGAAATCAAGCAAGTGTCAGGGATTGGGGACAAAACTTTTGAAAACATTCAGGAACAGATAACGGTTTATTGAGAAGCACGATATTGATTCGGCATTCAGGCTCTTGTATACTAAGGAAATAAGCATCACGTGTAGAAGACTGCGATTGGAGTGAATAGAATGAATGAAAGAATACCGTGGAACCAGTATTTCATGTCACAGAGTATGCTACTGTCCATGCGGAGCACTTGCTCGCGTCTGGCTGTCGGGGCAACAATCGTTCGTGACAAGCGAGTCATTTCCGGAGGATATAATGGCTCTGTGAGTGGAGATGTCCACTGCATAGATGAAGGCTGCTATCTAGTGGACGGACACTGTGTTCGAACGGTTCATGCAGAAGCGAACGCCCTGCTTCAGTGTGCTAAATTTGGTGTCAATACTGAAGGGGCCGATGTATATGTAACCCATTTCCCTTGCCTCCAGTGCACAAAACAACTCATTCAAAGTGGTATAAATAAAATCTACTATCTCAATGATTACCGCAATCATAATTATGCCGTAGAACTGCTGGATCGTGCCGGTGTTCAGACGGAAAAAATCACTGTTCCTACTGAGTTTTTCAAAAGTATCGAAGTGCTCTACGATCAGCCACTCTAATGCCAGCTGATTGTTGAAAGGCCAACTGATGTTTCCCGCCTTGCTGATGTTCTTCTATTGCCTTTTCATCCATACAGGGCAAGTGGTATATCTAATTATCGTTGGCATTGGCCTGCTCCGTCTGGTTCTAACTGGAGCCTACAGTCTGGCAGCTGCTGTAGTCGTTTTGCTGCTGCTTTTATTCACAGTTGATGCGGCTAGCACGAGTGACTATAAAAACACGGATACAACATACCATCTGATTGAAGTAAAGCAGACCAGCTGGACAGTTGACGGCAATCAGCTGAAATTTCACGGGCGTCTCTGGGAAGAGGAAGAATATGTTCAGTTGGCTGTAAGCTACCGGTTTGATACTGAAGCAGAGAAGGCAGCCAGCCTGACCCCGCCGCTTCATCTGATAGCAAAAGGTCAGCTGACTTTTCCTGAAGGCCCAAGAAACATTAATCAGTTTGATTACCCGGCTTATCTGTCTAGGAAAAATATAGTTTGGATTCTCAGAGCTGATCAGCTCAATTTTCTGAAAGATACCAGTCTGCCCCAAAGCTTGTTATACCGGTTAGACAGTAAAAGGCAGCAACTTTTATCTTATTGTGATCAAGCTTTTAAGCCAGTGACTGCCCGGTATGTAAAAGCGCTGCTTTTTGCTGACAGAAGAGAGTTGTCAAAAGACGTGACCGCTTCTTTTCGCCAGCTTGGTCTGCTTCATTTACTTAGTATATCTGGCCTGCATATCTCCTTGTTTCTGGCTGTTGCTGAGCTTGGGATGAAAAAATTACGTATAACAGTAGAGTCGAGTGGATTGGTTCTCTTGCTTTTGCTGCCAGTCATTCTAGCTGCTGCCGGCATGGGGGTCAGTGTGATGAGAGCTGTGACACAAGCGTGGACAAAATACCTGTCAGATGTATGTAAATGGGAACTGACAGCAGGAGATTGCTGGAGCGCTGCTTTAATGCTAACCTTGCTGCTGAATTCTTCAGCTTTTTATTTTGTAGGCTTTCAGCTTAGCTTCTCATTGAGTTTGTTAATTCTGCTGATTTCAGCTCAAACTTTTTACCAGCAGGCTACTCATCTTGTCCGGTTTATAACATTGAATATCCTGCTGTTCATAGCCAGTATTCCTGTGTTGAGCTATCATTTTTATGAGTTTTCCTGGGGGGTGCTGCTGCTCAACAGTCTCTATATCCCTATATTGTCATTTATCATTATGCCGGGTTTGCTGTTCTTTTTCTTTATCTCACCGTTGCTGTTTTATAGCAATGTGTTTATGACTGCCGAGCATCTGTTTGCCGAGCTGCTGATATTGATGGAGAGATTGACGCTTTTCATTGACTCTTCTGTATCGCTGATGTACGTGAGTGGAAGGCTGCTTCCTGTCGTGACACTGTTGTGGATAAGTCTGATGATTTCTGGGCTTGTTTATCTTGAAAAAAAAGGATACGGACGGCTGCTCTTAGTTTTCTTAGCTGGATTCTGGATCCTGCTTCAAGTCAATCGCTATTCCCCTCTAGGAAGGATAGTCATGATTGATGTAGGCCAAGGAGATGCTGTTCTGATCAAAGAGCCGTTTAATAGGGGGAATCACCTGATCGATACTGGAGGCATTATGATTTGGCAGACAGAAGAAGACTGGCAAGAAAGAGCTGACCCCTTTACACTGGGAGGAAACGTTCTGGTTCCTGTCATAAAAAGTATGGGAGTACCGGAGCTTGATCATGTGATTATTACGCATCCCCATTGGGACCATTATGGTGCTCTTAAAGAGCTGACTGAAGGAATCAAAGTAAAAAAGGTTCTAACTAATCATTACACTTTGAAACATCCGGATTTTATCAAGATGCTGACTGGACTCAAAGATCAGTCCATCAAGATTGAAAGTACCGACGAGGCAGGCAATGGCCTTGTACCAGCACCAGCGGGAATGAAGGTTCTGACAGATGATTTGCCAGCAAGTGCTGGTAGCAATGATCGGTCTCTGGTTTTAGCGGGTAGCTTCGGCAGGAATCGTTGGCTGTTTACAGGCGATATTGAGTCGGACAGGGAAGATGCCTTAATGCGTCTCTATCCAGACTTGAGGGCGGATGTTCTTAAAGTTGCCCACCATGGCTCTCACACTTCCAGTAAGGACAGCTTTATCAGACAAGTGCAGCCCACTTATTCGCTGATCTCAGTGGGAGCAAACAACCGCTATGCACACCCCCAGCAAGAGGTACTGGAACGGCTGAATCATTACGGCAGTGTAATTTACCGTACAGACAACCAAGGTGGTGTGATATATACTTATGCTGATCACCCGCTTTTCGACTGGTGGATCAGGCAAAGAGAACCATTTCAAACGATTATTCAATAATAGGAGATATCTAAATGAAAAAAGCAGCAGCACAAATCAAGTCTATCACCAGTCAAGAGCTTAAAACCTGTTATTTAGTTTGGGGCACAGAAGACCTGCTGATTACGCAGACGATTCAGGCGTTTGAGCAGCGAATGAAAGCAGACAAGGAAGACGCTCTTAACACCTACCATTTTAATCTGAAAGAGGCATCGATAGAAGATATTGTTCATGAAGCAAAAAGCCTGCCCTTTTTTGGTGAAAAAAAACTGATCATCGTTCATGACAGCTATATTTTGACAGGAAAGAAAATCACAGGGAGCCTTTCACATAATCTTGAGCAGCTGGAAGATTATTTGTCTGACCCGTCAGATTTTACTGTGATCGTCTTTGTAGCTCCTTATGACAAACTTGACAAGAGAAAAAAAATAACCAAGCATCTGCTTAAGCAAGCAGAGGTCATTGAAGCTGAAGCATCTAAGCAGGGAGAAGTGGAAGCATTCCTGACAGAATTTTTTCAGAGCCGAGATTTACGAATAGAGAGAGAAACTCTACAGCATCTGTTGCAGCTGACAGACTGGAATTTGACCAGAGCAGCAGGCGAAGCCGAGAAGCTTGCACTGTATCACGGAAATCAGGCTGACATCACAGTGGACGCGGTAGACCGCCTCGTATCCAAATCTCTCGAGCAAAATATTTTTGAGTTGAATGACCGAGTATTGAATCGGCAGGTAAGAGCATCAATCGAACTATATCAGGACTTGCTGACGCAAAAGGAAGATCCAATCAAAATATTAGCCCTTATGATAAGCCAGTTCCGCTTGCTTCTTCAGGTCAAAATTCTTAAGAGCAAAGGATATCAGCAGTCGGATATTGCCGCTATCCTTAAGGTGCACCCTTACAGGGTAAAGCTGGCCCTTCAGAAAGAACAGAAATTTGCGCAAAGTATTTTGTCCGAGGCCCATCATATGCTGATAACGGCTGATTATGAAGTGAAAACGGGGCGCTCCAATCCGGAAATGGCTGTTGAGCTGTTTATCATGCAGTTTGCAGGCTTAAATCCCACACCAACAAACAGGCACCTCTAATGGGGACCCTGAATGGATTAAAGAAAAGTTTTCATTGAAATAAACGCCTGTGTGTTGTAAAATGGGGAATGTTGAATAAATCAACTTATATGGTCGATAAATATTGTGTACAAGTAAGCGTGCAATAGACTTGGACCCATACATTACAGATAAAAAATAAGGAGTGTTTTACCCATGCCAAACATGATCCAGACGATCAAGAGACAAAGACAAGACGTTAAAAAAAGAGCGAACAACATGAGCCAGAGAACATCTATGCGTTCAGCTAAAAAGAAATTTCTTTTAGCTGTAGAAAAAAATGAAGGCAATGCACAGGACCTGTATGTTCAGGCAGTTAGAGCTATCGATAAGGCTGCAGGCAAAGGTCTGATTCACCCGAACAAAGCTGCTAGAGACAAATCTCGTCTAAGCAAAAAGTTAGCATAATGACTAAAAAGTATTCTCACAGGACTTGGAGTCCTTGAGAATACTTTTTTTATGATAAAATAGACAGGAAACGTCAAGAAAGGGGCATATGCATGGCCGAGCAATCATTTACACTCAAATCACTCTATCAGCCGAGCGGAGACCAACCGGAGGCAATCAAGAAGCTGGTTAAAGGAATCAACAGCGGTCAGAAAGAACAGGTGCTGCTGGGAGCTACGGGCACGGGTAAAACCTTCACGATGTCCAATGTCATTCAGCAGGTAAATAAGCCGACACTGGTTATGGCACACAATAAAACACTGGCTGGACAACTGTACACTGAATTGAAGGAGTTTTTCCCTGACAATGCCGTTGAATATTTTGTCAGCTACTATGATTACTATCAGCCGGAAGCTTACGTTCCATCCACCGATACGTTTATCGAAAAAGATGCCAGTATCAATGATGAAATAGACAAGCTGAGGCACTCAGCTACTAGTGCATTACTGGAACGTCGAGATGTCATTGTGGTTGCCTCGGTTTCCTGCATTTATGGACTGGTCAATCCGAAAGATTACGAAGAGCATGTTCTATCACTGCGTTCAGGCATGGAAATCAGCCGGGATGCTCTGCTTAGAAGGCTGGTCGAGATGCAGTTTGAACGAAACGATATTGACTTTCAGCGTGGCCGTTTTCGGGTCCGGGGAGATATCGTGGAAATTTTTCTGGCTTCGAAAGAAAGTGAAGCAGTCCGAATTGAAATGTTTGGTGACGAAATAGACCGGATAAGAGAAGTAGATGTACTGACAGGAGAAGTGAAAGCTGACTTGTCACACGTCGCTGTCTTTCCAGCGACTCACTTTGTATCCAATGACGAGCAGACCCGCTCGGCAATCGAATCGATTCAGGTAGAACTTAAAAACAGGCTGGAAGAACTGAATCGAGACAATAAGTTACTTGAAGCGCAAAGACTGGAACAGCGAACAAATTACGATATTGAAATGCTGATGGAAATGGGCTATTGTTCCGGTATAGAAAACTACTCCAGACATATGGATGGCAGACAACCGGGCGAAGCACCATACACATTGTTAGACTTTTTTCCAAAAGACTCGCTCTTCATCATCGACGAATCGCATATCACCATGCCCCAGATTAGAGGTATGTACAATGGGGACCGGGCTAGAAAGCAGCAGCTGATTGATCACGGTTTCCGGTTGCCCAGTGCCCTAGATAACCGTCCACTGCGGCTTGAAGAATTTGAAGCTCGTGTACCTCAGATTAACTATATTTCGGCTACACCTGCTGATTATGAGATGGACCGTTCAAGTCAAATTGTTGAGCAAATTATCCGACCGACCGGCTTACTCGATCCAATCATTGAAGTACGCCCGATAAAAGGTCAGATTGATGATCTCATTGATGAAATTAATGACCGAATCGAAAAAGAGGAAAGAGTCTTTATTACGACGCTCACCAAAAAAATGGCTGAGGATCTGACTGACTACTTGAAGGAAGTCGGGATAAAAGTTGAATACTTGCACTCCGACGTCAAGACCCTCGAACGGACTCAGATTATAAGGGACTTACGTATAGGGAAATTTGATGTGCTGATTGGAATCAACCTCTTACGTGAAGGTCTGGACGTTCCCGAAGTGTCAATGGTCGCTATTTTGGATGCAGACAAGGAAGGTTTCCTCAGAAGTACGCGTTCGCTGATTCAGACCATTGGTCGGGCTGCCCGTAATGAAAATGGACGGGTCATCATGTATGCTGACCGGATTACGGATTCAATGAAACAGGCTATGGAAGAAACAGAAAGACGCCGGCAGATTCAGGAAGAATACAATACAGAGCATGGAATCACGCCGAGAACAATTAAAAAAGAAGTCAAAGATCTTATCCGAATCTCCACCGTTGTTGACGATGAAGAAAAAGATTTGTCAGAAGAGATGGTCAAACAGTTGTCACGTGAAGAAAGACGTCAGCTGATCGAAACAATGGAACTGGAAATGAAAGAGGCAGCCAAGGAGCTCGACTTTGAAAAGGCGGCCGAGCTGAGAGACGTTGTTATGGAACTAAAAACTAAGTATGCATAAACATTCAAGGAACAGGTTGACATTTAAGACATAAAGCTTTAGAGTTAATTTAAATTAAATAAAAGTCCTTTAAAAGATAGTCCAGAGAGGCTAAGAAGGAGCAGCAGTTTACCGGAACTTACCAGAGAGTAACAGACCGGTAACATATGAACAGTACCGATGGTTATGACCAGCAGGCCTGTTTGTATCCTATTTGACCTGGTTGAAGCGGAAGCACTCTTATTCTTTTAAGGATAAGAGTGCTTTTTTCATGCAACGGGAACAATGCCGTTCTTTGGATACTTTTGTTTGATTGAACTGACTGCTAGCTATGCTGACAGTCAGTAACCATTTCACGGTGAGGAGAGAGTTCATGCAAAACAAGCAGTCAATAGAGGTAGTCAACGAGGATGCAATCCGCCGGACGCTGACACGGATGACTTATGAAATCATTGAGCGCAATAAGGGGATAGAAAAACTGGTCCTTGCCGGGATCCAGACCAGGGGGGCAGTCCTTGCCCGCCGAATCGCCCGTCGAATCACTGAGCTGGAGGGAGTCAGCGTTGAGGTGGTAGATCTCGATACCCGCCCTTACAGAGACGATAGTGATGGAGAATTTACACTGGAGCCGGCTGAAGCAGCAAAGATCAATACGGTTGATCAAAAAAGGGTCGTGATTGTGGACGATGTTCTCTACACAGGCCGTACGATTCGGGCGGCACTAGATGCGCTGACGGATCAGGGACGTCCCGAAAAAATAATTCTGGCTGTCCTCATTGACCGGGGAAATCGGGAGTTGCCCATTCGTGCAGATGTCGTTGGAAAGAATCTTCCCACTTCACAGGAAGAGCGAATCCAGGTCTGCCTGAGTGAAACCGATGGCAAAGAATGTGTAAACATAGTCAAATAGTAATGAATGCAAGTAAGTGAACTTTAACTGAAGTCCCGAGAGGCGCAGAAGGTCACAGGAAAAGGAATACAGATTATGTCAGGGAACAGAAGAATCAGCTGCCGTTATAGGTAGATTTCTTTCTGAGCCGGCAGTTTTTACTGGTATCCGCTAATTTCCCAAAGACCCGACGCCCATACTAGGCGCCGGGTTTTTCTATACTGTTGATCTTTCAGGAATGATTCGATAAACCAGGAGGGCTTAAATGAAGATGTTGAAAAACAAAACAGACCGCCACTTTGTATCATTAAGTAATTTTAGTGAAGGGGAAATCATGCAGCTGATTGAAACAGCGTTGCGCTACAAGAACCAGTCGGAGAGAGAGCCCTTTTCTGACCGATACGCTGTGAACTGTTTTTTTGAAGATAGCACTCGAACGCATAAAAGTTTTGAAATGGCTCAGAGAAAGCTGGGGATGCAGGTGATTGACTTTCAACCATCGACTTCTAGTGTGAAAAAGGGAGAAAGTCTCTATGATACCGTTCTGACACTTCAGGCTATCGGAATCGATGTGGTCGTGATCCGGCACAGTGAAGAAGCTTATTATGAAAAGCTGATTAGCAGTCCTTCGATACACTGCTCTATCATCAACGGAGGAGACGGTGCCGGCCAACACCCCAGCCAGTCTCTCCTTGATTTGATGACAATCTATGAAGAATTCGGAACATTCAGAGATCTTGAGATTGCTATATCAGGTGATATCAAACATTCAAGAGTAGCACGCAGCAACATGCAGATTTTAAATACGCTTGGCGCCAAGGTTTTCTTTACTGGACCGAAAAAGTGGATGGCGGACGACTGCGACACATTTGGAAGCTATCTATCCATCGATGAGCTGATTCCGAGAGCAGATGTCATGATGTTTTTAAGAGTTCAAAAGGAACGGCATTTGCCGGACATTTCCCAGACAGATGCAAAAACGTATCTCCAGACATACGGCCTCACTCCACAGCGTGAAAAGCAGATGAAAAAGCAAGCGATTGTGATGCATCCGGCTCCGGTCAACCGGGGTGTTGAAATTGCTGATGAGCTGGTTGAATGCAGCCGGTCCAGAATCATCAGACAAATGGAGAATGGTGTATTTGCAAGAATGGCCATTATTGAGTCAGTTCTAAAAAAATAGAGAAGAGGAGTGGACAGGTGTGTCGATTTTAATTAAAAACGCAAAAGTAATCAAATCAGATGGAGAATTGATCATGACCGATATTTTTATAAAAGAAGGAATTATTCAGTCAATTGGTCATTCATCTGACGCTTCAGTTCAAAAAGTGGTAGATGCTAAAGGTAGACTGGTTACCCCCGGACTCATTGATGTTCATGTCCATCTGAGAGAGCCAGGATATGAGTACAAGGAAACGATTACCAGTGGATCCCACGCGGCGGCTCGAGGCGGTTTTACGACCATCTGTGCGATGCCTAATGTCGACCCTGTTCCCGATACTGCAGAACATATGAAAGCTATACTGGATAAAATAAAGCAGGATGCTTGTGTCAAAGTCAGGCAGTATGCACCCATTACCAGCAGACTAACCTCAGATGAGCAAACCGATATGGCTGAGCTTCAGAAGGCTGGAGCCTTTGCTTATACAAATGACGGTGTGGGTGTTCAGTCGGCCCAGACAATGTACTTGGCGATGCAGGAAGCAGCCAGGTTGAATGCATCGATTGTAGCTCATACAGAAGATAACAGTCTTTTATTTGAAGGCGTCATGCATGAAGGCAAGAAAAATAAAGAACTCGGTCTACCAGGTATGTCTCAGTTGACTGAATCCACTCAGATTGCAAGGGATGTTCTGCTGGCAGAGGCAACCGGTGTCCACTATCATGTCTGTCATGTCTCTGCCAAAGAGAGTGTCAGAGTAATCCGTGAGGCAAAAAAAGTCGGTATCAGAGTGACAGCTGAAGTCACTCCACACCATTTGCTGCTGTGTGAAGAAGACATCCCTTTTGACACGAGTCTGTATAAAATGAATCCGCCACTGCGTGGACGAGAGGATCAGGCTGCTCTGCTTGAGGCCCTGAAGGATGGGACCATTGATCTGATTGCCACTGACCATGCACCGCATAGCGACGAAGAAAAATCCGGTTCTATGATTGGCTCACCTTTCGGCATCGTCGGCAGTGAAACAGCCTTTTCTCTGCTGTATACGTATCTGGTTCAGCCAGGTCACTTAAGCCTTCAGGAGCTGATTGAAAAACTGACAACAGAACCGGCCCGAGTATTCCAGTTGACGGGGGGGCATTTAAGTGTTGGAGAACCAGCCGACTTGGCTTGTTTTGATCTGGAAGAAGAGACAGTAATAAAAAAAGACGGTCTGCTGTCAAAATCATCCAATACTCCTTTCCTAAACTGGAGAGTCAAGGGCCGCACTGTGTTTACAATGGTCGAGGGTGAGATTGTATATGAGGAGGACAAGCATGAATAAACGAATACTTGTGTTGGAAAACGGAGAGGTTTTTAAAGGCAGAGGTTTTGGATCTACAAAGGAAACGATAGGTGAGGTAGTCTTCAATACTGGCATGACAGGGTATCAGGAGTCGATCACAGATCAGTCTTACAATGGCCAGTTGCTCACCTTTACTTATCCGCTTATAGGCAATGCAGGTATCAACCGCGATGATCACGAATCTATTTTTCCGACAACAAGAGCAGTGATTGTAAAAGAGTATGCCCGACGGCCTTCCAACTGGAGAAGTCAGATGAACCTGGATGAATTTTTAAAAGAAAAAGATATACCCGGACTGGCAGGCGTTGACACAAGAAAATTGACACGAATCATCCGTGAATATGGGGCGATGAAAGCGATATTGACAGATGCGCATAAGAATATCCCCGATCTCCTCAAACAGCTCAAAGAGGTCAGACTGCCCTCTAATCAGGTAGCTCAAGTGTCGACGACAACGCCCTATGTCAGTCCGCAGAAAGGACGACGTGTCATTGTGGTCGATTACGGACTCAAACACAGTATTTTGCATGAACTCAATAAACGTGACTGCCACGTCACCGTCTTGCCTCATGACACTCAAGCAGAAACGATTCTTAACCTGAAGCCGGATGGAGTAATGCTGACGAACGGCCCAGGGGATCCCAAAGACTTGCCTGAAGCACATGACATGATCCGCCAAATTCAACCTCATATTCCGATATTTGGTATCTGCCTTGGCCATCAGCTGATAGCGCTGGCTAATGGAGCAGATACATTCAAAATGGCTTTCGGCCACCGTGGATTCAACCATCCGGTCAGGGAAATTGCAACCGGACGGATTGACTTTACTTCTCAAAATCACGGTTACGCAGTGGACGAGCTGTCTTTGAACAAGGAAAATCTGAGAGTAACCCACGTAGAAATCAATGACGGAACAGTAGAAGGACTGAGACACCGGCGTTATCCGGTATTCAGCGTGCAGTATCACCCGGATGCTGCACCGGGACCACATGACGGTGCAGAGCTCTTTGATCAGTTTGTTGAATCAATGGATGCGTGGAAGGAGAATAGAAACAATGCCTAAAAGAGAAGACATCAAAAAAATCGCTGTGATCGGATCGGGACCAATTATTATCGGGCAGGCTGCAGAATTTGACTATGCCGGGACACAGGCATGTGTGGCTTTGAAAGAGGAAGGATATGAGGTGATCCTCATCAACTCAAATCCAGCTACAATCATGACAGATAAGGAAGTGGCGGACAAAGTGTATATTGAACCACTGACCCTGGACTTTGTTTCGCGCATCCTCAGAAAGGAACGTCCTGACGCCTTACTTCCTACGCTTGGGGGACAAATGGGGCTGAATATGGCAATACAACTGGACAAGAGCGGATTACTGGAAGAACTTTCTGTAGAGCTGCTAGGAACCAGACTGGAAGCTATTCATCAGGCAGAAGACCGTGATCTTTTCCGTGAACTGATGCGGGAGTTGAATGAACCGGTGCCAGAAAGCGATATTGTGCATACTACTGAACAGGCTTTGAACTTTGCCGAAGAGATCGGTTATCCTGTTATAGTCCGGCCGGCCTTTACGATGGGAGGGACCGGTGGAGGCCTGTGTGACCATGCTGACGAGCTTAGAGAAATCGTATCAAATGGACTGAAGCTCTCGCCTGTCGGCCAGTGTCTGATAGAAAGAAGCATTGCTGGTTACAAAGAAATCGAATACGAAGTGATGCGGGATGCAGCAGATAATGCAATGGTCGTCTGCAATATGGAGAACTTTGACCCGGTAGGGATTCATACAGGAGATTCAATCGTTTTTGCACCGAGTCAGACACTGACCGATAAAGAGTACCAGCTGCTGAGAGACGCTTCGCTTAAGATCATACGGGCGCTAGGCATCGAAGGCGGCTGCAATGTCCAGCTGGCTCTTGACCCTGAGAGTTTTAATTACTTTATTATTGAAGTCAATCCGAGAGTGAGCCGTTCGTCAGCTTTGGCCAGTAAAGCTACAGGTTATCCGATTGCAAAGCTGGCCGCAAAAATTGCTATCGGTCTGACACTAGATGAAATAAAAAATCCGGTCACTGAAACCACGTATGCCCAGTTCGAACCCGCTCTTGACTACGTGGTTGCTAAAATCCCCCGCTGGCCTTTCGACAAGTTTGAAGCCGGGGACCGGACGCTTACCACACAGATGAAAGCAACAGGTGAAGTCATGGCCATTGGACGCACCCTTGAGGAAAGTCTGCTCAAGGCTGTAAGATCTCTGGAAATTGGAGTCCACCATGTCGAGCTTCTGGGGCTAGAAAAGCTTTCTGATGACAAGCTGATCAAAAAAACTGTCAAAGCTCAGGACGACCGGCTATTTTATCTAGCTGAAGCCATTAGACGGGGGTATCCCATCGAAGAACTGTCGGCACTGACCGGCATTGACCTGTATTTTCTGGATAAACTGCTGCACATCGTGGAAATTGAAAAAGAACTGTTAAAACATCCGTGGGATACAGATATGCTTTCCCAGGCCAAACGTTACGGCTTTTGTGATATCAAAATTGCTGAAGCCTGGAAGAGTAAGGAACAGGCGGTTCGTACCTACAGGAAGGATAAGAAAATAGGACCTGTGTACAAGACAGTCGACACGTGTGCAGCGGAATTCGAGTCATCGACTCCATACTTTTACAGCACGTATGAGGAGGAACAGGAAAGTCAGGTAAGTGATACCGACTCAATCTTGGTCGTTGGATCGGGACCAATCCGTATCGGTCAGGGGGTCGAATTTGACTATGCGACCGTGCATTCAGTTAAGGCTATTCAGGAAGCGGGCTACGAGGCTATCATAATGAACAACAATCCCGAGACGGTGTCAACGGACTTTTCGATATCCGACAAGCTTTACTTTGAACCTTTGACTGTTGAAGACGTCATGAACGTTATCGAACTGGAAAAGCCAGTCGGGGTTATTGTACAGTTTGGTGGGCAGACAGCTATTAACTTGGCAGAACCACTAAGTAGACGAGGAGTAAATATTTTAGGCACTACAGTGGAGGATTTGGACCGGGCGGAGAACAGGGATAAATTTGAAAAAACTCTAAAGGAACTGAAAGTCAGACAACCTGAGGGCGGAACAGCCTTTACTGAAAAAGAAGCCTTGGCTGTAGCCGAATCAATCGGTTATCCGGTCCTAATCCGGCCCAGCTATGTTCTCGGTGGTAGAGGGATGCAGATTGTGGATAATGCCGTTGACCTGTCCGCTTACATGAATGAGGCGGTCAAGCTGTCTGCTGAGCATCCTGTTCTGATTGACCGCTATCTTATCGGCGAGGAAGTGGAAGTAGACGCCATCTGTGACGGAGAACAGGTTCTGATCCCAGGTATCATGGAACATATCGAGCGGTCAGGTGTCCATTCTGGAGACTCAATGGCCGTCTATCCGCCTCAGCACCTGTCAAAGGAAGTGACTGAAACAATCATCGACTATACACAGAAGTTGAGTCTGGGTCTCAATTGTCTGGGGTTGATGAATATTCAATTCGTTGTGTGTGAAGGAATGGTCTATGTCATAGAGGTCAATCCGAGAGCCAGTCGTACGCTTCCTTTTTTAAGTAAAGTAACCGGCATACCGATGGCTCAAGTAGCAACACAGGCCATTTTAGGCCGAACAATTAAAGAACAGGGATATGAGCCGGGGCTGTTTACACCTTCGGACATGGTTCATGTCAAGGCGCCTGTCTTTAGTTTCTCTAAGCTGCACAAAGTCGATGCATCCCTTGGGCCAGAAATGAAGTCGACGGGCGAAGTTATGGGCAGTGATGCAAACTTGGAAAAAGCACTTTACAAAGCATTTGAAGCTAGTGATATGCGCTTGCCAGATCATGGCAACGTTCTGTTCACTGTTTCGGATGAGGATAAGCAGGAAGCAGCAGCGCTGGCCTGTCGTTTAACAGAAATCGGGTATTCAATTACAGCGACAAGCGGGACTGCCGCCGCCTTCAAAAAAGCTGGAGTTTTCTGTCAGGTGATTCAAAAAGTAGAAGAAGACAAGGACAAAGAAGACAACATTGTGGATCTGATTATGGCCGGGGGAGCTGATCTGGTCGTCAACACGATGGGACGAAACGTCAATGCTATGCAAAACGGTTTTGCTATTAGAAAGTCAGCGATTGAACGCGGGGTTCCACTGATGACCTCGCTGGATACTGTTTCAGCCATTATCAGTGTACTGGAGTCTCAGACATTCATGACAGCAGCACTATAATACGACTTGGAGGACAATCAATATGACGACACGATTATCTGTAACACTGCCCGGACTAAAAATGAAAAATCCGGTTATGCCTGCTAGCGGGACCTTTGGATTTGGAGACATGTACCATGACCTTTATGACTACAATCATCTAGGTGCCATCGTCGTAAAGTCGACCACCCTTGAGGCAAGAAAAGGAAATGAAGACCCTAAATATCACCCGCTACCCAGTGGGGCGCTGAATGCTGTGGGTCTTAAAAACCCTGGAGTTGATGCTGTGGTCAAAGATAAACTTCCTCGCCTGCAAACTTTTGATACACCAGTTATCGGCAGTGCGGCAGGTTCATCGGAAGATGAGTATGTACAAGTAGCAGTTCGGCTTGCAGAGTCCGGTCTGATCAATGCACTGGAATTGAATTTATCCTGTCCGAATGTTAAGGAAGGTGGCTTGACGTTTGGAGCAGATCCGCAAGTTGTCCAGAAGATAATCAGACAAGTTAAACAGGCTGTGAATCTGCCTGTTTATGTCAAGCTGACCCCTAACGTGACGGATGTTACTGCTATTGCTCTAGCGGCAGAAGCAGGTGGGGCAGATGGGATTAGCCTGATCAATACAGTCCTGGGAATGAATTTTGACGTCAAGACCAGGCGCCCGGTCCTGGGCAATGTTATGGGCGGTTTATCAGGGGAGAGTGTCTTCCCCATTGCGATTAGAATGGTTTATCAAGTTTCTCGAGCAGTATCGATTCCAGTTATCGGCATGGGCGGAATACAATCTGTTGATGATGCTATACAGATGTTTCTGGCAGGGGCTTCGGCAGTTGCCATCGGGACAGCTACCTATAAAAATCCGGTTGTTATGAACGAAATTATTAGGGAGCTTCCAGGTCGGTTGTCAGAACTGGGGATTGATTCCTTAGAAGAGCTGATCAGAGAAGTGAAGGAAGGGGAGATTTATGGACAATAAGCCAATCATAGCTCTCGATTTTTCGGATATATCTGAACTTGAAGATTTCCTGAGCCATTTTTCTCACGAGCAGTTAAGTGTTAAAGTAGGAATGGAGCTGTTTTACAGTCAAGGTCCACAAATCATTCAGACCATCAAGGAAAAAGAGCACGCTATTTTTCTTGATCTGAAGCTGCACGATATTCCAAATACAGTAAAAAGAGCAATGGCCAGTCTGAGCAGGATGGGCGTGGATATGGTCAATATCCACGCTGCCGGTGGACAGGCGATGATGGAAGCTGCCAGAGAAGGGGTGAAGCAGGGAACCCCTGCCGGTCAAAAAGAACCTATCCTGCTTGCAGTCACTCAGCTAACTTCGACGTCACAAGAACAGATGCGGAGGGAACAGGCGACAGCCTTGTCTGTTCGAGAAAGTGTCTTGCATTATGCCAGACTTGCATATAATGCAGGTGTAGATGGTGTAGTCTGTTCTGCGCTGGAAGCAGCAAGCGTCTGCTCAATAACAGATCAGTCTTTTCTCAGGGTCACACCGGGAATCAGGCCTGAAGGCAGCGAGAAGGATGATCAGTCGAGGGTTCTCACACCTTTTGAGGCCAAACAAGCGGGAGCCACACATATTGTAGTCGGCCGGCCAGTTATCCAGGCTCAGCATCCGTTTTTGGCATACGAAAGTGTATTCAAAGAATGGAAAGGAGAAATTTCTGATGATAACTGAACCAAGAAATATTCCGGAGGAACTGCTTCGGATAGGAGCAGTAACGGTATCGCCTAATAAACCCTTTACATGGTCGAGTGGGCTGAAAAGTCCAATATACTGTGACAACCGTCTGACCATGAGTTTTCCCGAAGTTAGAAGCCAGATTATCGATGGCTTTGTAGATCTTATACACACTCATTATCCCTCAGTGGAAGTGATCGCTGGAACTTCAACTGCCGGCATTCCTCATGCCGCCTGGATAGCTGAACGCATGGGTCTTCCCATGATTTACATCCGAAGTGAAGCGAAAGCTCACGGAAAAGGCAGACGGATTGAAGGACGGTTCGACAAGGGAGCTAAAATGGTTGTCATAGAAGACTTGATTTCAACAGGCCAGAGTGTGATCGATGCGGTTAATGCCGTTACAGCAGAGGGGGCAGACGTTTTGGGCGTGGCCGCTATTTTTACTTATGAACTGGAACTGGGAGAGCAAGCCTTCCGAGATTTGGCTATTCGATTTCAGACAATTACAGACTATTCCAGTCTGATAGAAGCGGCTGTAGAAAATAGGCTGGTGGATGAGACAGACAGGGCCCGCCTAGAAGCCTGGAAAAAGAGTCCGTCAAATTGGTCCTGACGCTTGATTTTTAATCGGATATACTGTACCATTCTTGTAGTGCTGAACTTCTCAGCACGACGACCTTTACTTGGTTTGCCGCATCACCAGCGCTTACTCAGTAACAGGATTCAAAATAGGGAAAGAGGTGGAAAACATGGCAGTATCAAAAGAAATGAAACAACAAATCATTACAGATTATGCCCGTCACGAAGGTGATACTGGATCTCCAGAGGTACAGATCGCTGTATTGACTGCTGAAATCAACGAATTGAATGAACATGCCAAGACACACAAGAAAGATTTTCATTCAATGCGCGGTCTTATGAAAAAAATCGGTCACCGTCGTAACCTTCTTGCATACTTGCGTAACAAGGACATCACTCGTTACCGTGAGCTGATCAAGAGACTTGGTCTACGTCGTTAATCCTTTTAGGAGACAGCTAGTCTGCGTTACTGCAGGTTAAGGCCCTCCGGGATAGACAAACCTATTAAAAGCGGGATTCCTAGGAATCTCGCTTATTTTATAGAAACTATTCAGCAGCTTGACAGTCTACTATGCAAAAGTGAGCCGGCATCATCCACCGCCTGCTGACTTTTGTTTAGTAGGTTAGGCTGACTGAAAAAAGGAGTTCATTATGTCAAACAAACAAGTATTCAGTACAATGGTCGGAAATAGAGAGCTGACGGTAGAAATCGGTCAGTTGGCGAAGCAGGCTAACGGAGCAGCACTTATACGCTATGAAGACACGGTCGTGCTTTCTACAGCTGTTGGAAGCAAGACACCAAGCAGTATGCCGTTTTTCCCATTAATGGTCGTTTATGAGGAGAAAATGTATTCAGTTGGGAAAATACCAGGTGGATTCATCAAGAGAGAAGGGCGTCCGTCTGAAAACGCAACACTGACTGCCCGTTTAATCGACCGTCCATTGCGTCCAATGTTTGCTGACGGTTTCAGAAACGATATTCAGATTTTCAATACAGTTATGTCTGTCAATCCGGATAATTCTCCTGAAATGTCTGCCATGTTTGGCTCTTCATTGGCCTTGTGTATTTCTGACATTCCGTTTAACGGACCTATTGCGGGTGTGACCGTCGGACGTGTAGATGGGGAGCTGATCATCAATCCGACTGAAGAAGAAACAGAAAAGTCTGACATCGAGCTGATCGTTGCCGGGACTAAAGAAGCCATCAATATGGTCGAGAGTGGAGCTGACCAAGTATCAGAAGAAGACATGCTTGAAGCCTTGCTGTTCGGTCACGAAGCAATCAAGAAGCTGGTTGCTTTCCAGGAGGAAATCGTAGAAGCTGTCGGTCAGGAAAAAATGGAAGTAACGTTGCTTTTACCTGATGCAGAACTGAAAAACGAAGTCGTCTCTAAATACAAAGACCAGATGAAAGAAGCTATTCAGATTTTCGACAAGCAGGAAAGAGCAGAAAAAACTAGCGAGCTTAAAGAAGCCATTGTTGCAGCCTATCAGGAAGAGTACAGTGACTCGACCGATCTGGATTCTGTCGTCAAAGATGTCAAGACTATCGTCGACGGCATGGAAAAAGATGAAGTCCGCCGACTGATTACAGAAGAAAATGTCAGACCGGATGGACGTAAAGTGGACGAAATTCGCGCACTGGAGTCCGAAGTATCAATTCTGCCACGGGTGCACGGATCAGGTCTGTTTACCAGAGGACAGACACAAGCCCTTTCAGTAGCGACTCTCGGTCCATTAAATGAACATCAAATTATTGATGGGTTAAGCAGTGAAGAGAGCAAACGATTTATTCATCATTATAATTTTCCGCCTTATTCAGTAGGTGAAACCAGACCGGTCAGAGGCCCTGGACGTCGGGAAATTGGACACGGTGCACTGGGGGAACGGGCTCTGTCCTATGTTATTCCTAATGAAGAAAACTTCCCTTACATGATCCGTCTAGTATCAGAAGTTCTGGAATCCAATGGTTCATCTTCTCAAGCTAGTATTTCAGCAGGGACACTGGCTTTAATGGATGCTGGGGTACCTATTAAGGCTCCAGTCGGCGGAATTGCTATGGGATTGGTGATGGACGGCGACAATTATACTGTTCTGACCGATATCCAGGGTCTAGAAGATCATTTGGGAGATATGGACTTTAAAGTAGCGGGTACGGAAAACGGTATTACAGCTCTGCAAATGGATATCAAAATTGAAGGAATCACAAAAGAAATACTGGAAGAAGCATTGGTACAGGCAAAACAGGCCCGTTTGGAGATTCTGGATAATTTGCAAGAAGCAATTTCAGAGCCGCGTAAAGAGCTGAGTAAGTATGCACCAAAAATTGAATCGATCAAAATCAAGCCGGCTCAGATTAAAGTGGTCATCGGTAAGGGTGGAGAAACGATCAACAGTATCATTGATGAAACGAATGTCAAAATCGATATCGACGATGAAGGGAATGTATCGATTTACGGTCAGGATCCGGAAGGCATCAAACGTGCCATCGAGATCATTGAAGAACTGACTGAAGAAGTAGAGGTTGGTAAAGTCTATACGGGTACAATTAAACGTATTGAAAAATTCGGAGCTTTTGTGGAAATCATCAAAGGAACCGATGGACTGGTCCATGTATCCGAACTGTCTGATAAATACATCAAAGATGTCTCCCAGGAATTCTCAGTGGGCGATGTGCTGGATGTCAAAGTAACAGAAATCGATGACCGTGGGCGTGTAAACTTGTCCCGCAAAGCGGTTCTTAACGCAGACAACGAATAATATACTGTAAAGCAGTAACAATAAGGCACCCGTCCGTTCAATCAGAACGGACGGGTGCCTTTGTTTCTACAGGTAACTGTTTTTAGCTCTCACTGAAAAATTAAGTGATGTCAGTGAGTCGGTCTCACCGTCGGCATACTTGACCAGTAGCTCTCCTCCAGAACCGATGCCTGTGACTGTTGCTGCTCGTTCCAGTCCATTGGAATGAACGGTGAGGCGTCTGTTCAGTAGAGCAGAGCGCTCCTGGCATAGACGGATAAACGAAGAAGCGTCCTGTGTGCGGATCCAGTCTGTATAAAAACGGTCAAACTGATTAAGGACAGCAGCAATCAACGGATTCGGGTCAACAGGCTTATCCCGTTCGATGAAAAGCGAAGTGGCTTTGCTGCTCAGTTCTTCACTGAAGTCAGTTGGACTAAGATTGGTATTGATGCCAATACCGACAACCAGACCTTCCAGCTTCCCCCCAGTGAATTGTGATTCTGTCAGTATACCAGCCACCTTTTTACTGCCAATAACCAGATCGTTAGGCCACTTGATTTGGCTGCCAGTTAGTTTATCGAGACCTACTGACAAGGCGGCAGCCGCTAGCTGAGTGAGAAGAACAGGCTGAACCTGGTGAATATCTGGTTTTAAAACAATCGAAAAAGCGATAGATTTTCCTGGAGCAGCCTGCCAGTTTCTACCTAGCCTGCCGCGTCCCTTATACTGATAATCAGTCAGTACAACGTCACCATGTTCATATATTGACAGATCAGAGAGTACTTGCGCATTCGTGGAAGCTGTCCGGTCGAATATATGAAGGCTACGTCCAATCTGCTCTGTGTTCAGGTGAGCCTTTAAACTGAATTCTTCAATTAAAGGGAGTGTTAGACAGCAGTTATGACTATTGATGGCAAGCGGATAGCCTTCTGTAATCAGCTCATGTAGCTGTTGGGTCACGACCGAAGAGGAAAGACCGGTTTGCTGTGCAAGCAACTGGATAGGCAGTGCATGGGGATAAGAAAGCTTTAACGCGTTTAGAACAGCTAGGGTGGTTTTCATTTCTCAGACTCCTTTTTAATGCATCAAGACGTGGTGCATCCAGTATAACGGATAAGTAGGCATTTGCCTATATCTGTGCTATACTGAATATGTTAAGCACTATTACGGCTAGGTACATAGGTGAAACAAACTATAATAAAAAATGCTTTAAAAGGCGTATCAGAGGTGGAGAAGAATGAGTAATATAAAGATTATTCCTCTTGGAGGAGTAAGAGAAAATGGTAAAAATCTGTATGTCATTGAATCAGAAGAAGACATTTTTGTTCTGGACTGCGGACTGATGTATCCCGAGGACGAACTGTTCGGAATCGATGCAATCATTCCAGATTTCAGTTATCTGGAGGAAAACAAAGATAAAATCACAGGCGTATTTCTGACTCACGGACATGAGGATGCAATCGGGGCCTTGCCGTACTTTCTGGATACGTTTAACGTGCCCGTGTTCGGTTCTGAACTGACCATTGCATTGGCGAAGTTGTTTGTTGAACAGTCTAATTTCAATTCAAACTTTGATGACTTCCATGTAATCGATGAGCATACTGAGATCGACTTCAATGGAACAACAGTCAAGTTTTTCCGCACCACGCATACGATTCCGGATTCGATGGGGATCGCTGTTCATACAGAAGAAGGAAACATCGTTTATACCGGAAACTTTAAATTCGACCAGAGTTCCCAAAACCTATATAAAACGGACCTTTCTCAGATTTCAGATCTTGGCAAGGAAGGCGTATTGGCTTTGCTCAGTGATTCTGGAGATGCAGAAAGCCCTGTAGAAAACGTATCTGAAAAGAAAGTCCAGGAAGAAGTGTTGGATACGTTTCAAAATACCAGCAATCGTATTATCGTAGCGGCTGTTGC
This sequence comes from Alkalibacterium sp. AK22, assembly GCF_000585255.1. Classification (GTDB taxonomy): domain Bacteria; phylum Bacillota; class Bacilli; order Lactobacillales; family Carnobacteriaceae_A; genus Alkalibacterium. The sequence goes on along the minus strand of NZ_JANL01000008.1, from coordinate 151,274 downwards.
TAGCAATATCCTCAGAATTCAGCAAGTATTAAATGCAGCCCATCAGTCGAACCGTAAAGTTTTTATCAGCGGACGCAATTTGGAAGCAATCTTGCGTAAGGCCATGGAGCTTGATAAGCTTACCCTTCCTGACGATCATCTGATTGTACCGATTGAAGAAATCGAAAAATACGGGGATGACCAAATTTTAGTTTTGGAAACCGGATCTGCCGGCGAACCCATCAAGACACTGAACCGTATGGCGACAAACAACCATGATCAGGTCAACATCAAAGAAGGGGACCTGATATTTATTGCGACAAGCCCGTCCACGGCTATGGAAGTAACGGTAGCAGAGACAGAAAACCTGATCTATCGTGCCGGTGGAACAGTTGTTAAATTGTCTAGCTTACTGAAAGCTTCTGGACATGCAACACCAAATGATCTGCAGTTGATGATCAACTTGCTGCACCCGACCTATTTTATCCCGATTCAAGGGGAATACCGCATGCTTGCGGCCCATGCTGAGCTGGCTAATGAAACAGGGATTCCGTTTAAAAATATTTTCATTTTGAGTAATGGTGATGTCGTCAGCTATGTTAAAGGAAAAATGAAACAGAGTGGACAAGTGTCTGCAGACAACACGCTCATTGACGGTATAGGTATCGGAGACATCGGAAATATTGTATTGAGAGACAGACGACTGCTGTCTGAGGACGGTATATTTGTTGCTGTCGTGACAATTGACCGCAAGAAAAAACGTATTGTATCGGATCCGCATATTGTTACGCGAGGCTTTGTTTTTGTTAAGGAAAACCAGGCGCTGATAAATGAGTCTACTGATATCGTGAAGAGTATCGTGAAGAAAAACCTCAAGCATAATGATTTTGACTGGGGTTCAATCAAGCAGGATATTAGAGAAGGTCTCAACAATCATCTTTTCAAAAAAACCAAGAGAAGACCGATTATTCTGCCTGTCATTATGGAAGTCAACCAGAATCGCCGTTTCAATCGTTAAAGCAAAAAATACAGATACTGTACTAGGGGAGTCGATTGATCGGCTGAGAGTGGACTGAAAGTCCAGACCCTTTGAACCTGTACGTTCATGCGTGCGAAGGAAGAGTACTGAAGCCAAAGATTACAGCCAGATTTCTGTCTTGAGCTGAAATCCTGACTGGTTAAGATTTCATCCTCCTCTCTAGTCCAGTAAGCTGACTATGGAGGAGTTTTTTTTATGAGAAATAAGACATTGACGATTTATATCGAAGGGACACTGTTTGCAGCTCTTGCTATGGTGATGTCTTTGATTCCCTCAGGAATCGGTTCGTCCTATAGTGTTTCACTCGGCATGATCCCCTTGACCTTCTACGCGGTCCGAAGAGGATTCGGACCGGGAGTGTTTGCCGGTTTTTTATGGGGAGCACTGCATTTTGTGACGGGTTCAGTTTACATGCTGAATGTCTATCAGGTCATCATTGAATATACGATTACGTATGCCAGCATCGGTCTTGCAGGAGCCTGGTCTTCAGTCATATTGGAACGTATGCAAAAGGGCAGGGACTGGAAGGTCTATACAGGACTAGCAGCAGCCGTATTTTTTGGTGCGCTTGGGCGCTACTTCTGGCATTTCATTGCCGGCTGGATTTTCTGGGGAGATTATGCCATGTGGGACATGGGTGCTTTCACTTTTTCACTGCTGATGAACGGCCTGAGTATGGTATCTACCGCACTTGTGACGATGCTGGCTCTTATTCTGATATACAGCCGTTCACCGAAACTTTTCATGCCTAGAACCAAATAAACAGACTTAAAAGGTGAAGGATAGTAGACAGGAGATCTGTTGCTAGGTTAAACTAGGATAAATAAGCTTAAAGGAGACAAACATGACTATATTAACCAGCATTTTCTGGGGGGTTATTTTTCTTAATTCGGCACTGGCAATCTGGACTGTTTTCAGGGAAAAAGAACGTGATATTGCCGCAATCTGGGCTTGGCTGTTGGTTATTACGATGCTTCCGGGCATAGGCATCATAGTCTACCTGTTTCTTGGCAGGAAAATATCCAAGGAGTCCATCTTTGACCTCCAGAGTCAGGAGCAGATTGGCATGCCGCAACTGGTGGAAGCTCAGAAAAAGCTGATCGAGTCAGAGAATCTTAATGTACCTGAGGCACACTATGATGGAAAAACGTATGAACTGGTTCGACTGTTTCTGGAAAGTAACCAGGCCGTTCTGACCAAGGGAAACAAGGTGTCGCTCATCAGTGACGGCGAAGATAAATTTGACCAGCTGATTGAAGATATCAAGCAGGCAAAACATCACGTCCACGTGACCTACTATATATTTCGAAGAGACAATATTGGCAGAAGACTGCTCCATGCGCTAGAAGAGCGGGCCCAGGAGGGTGTTGAGATAAAAGTGCTGTATGACCCAGTAGGAGCCAGAGTTTTGGGCAAACATTTTTTTGACCGTCTGCAGTCTCTGGGAGGAGAGGCGGAACCCTTCTTCGGTTCAAAGTTCTTTCTAATTAACTTGAGGCTAAACTATAGAAATCACCGGAAAATCGTCGTGATTGATGGGCAAGTGGGCTATACGGGTGGCTTCAATGTGGGGGACGACTATTTAGGTCTATATGAAAAAATGGGTTACTGGAGAGACACACACCTTAGGATAGAAGGAAATGGAGTACTGACCCTCCAGACCCGTTTTCTGATGGACTGGAATGCTTCAGCTAAAGAGCGTGCTGTAAAATATACAGAAGCGTATTTTCCGCTGTCTTCCCTGAAAGGAAATACGGATATGCAGATTGTATCAAGCGGACCAGATGATGAAATTCATGCTATCAAAAAGGGGTTCACTAAAATGATCAGCATGGCCAGAGAGTCTGTCTATATTCAGACCCCCTACTTTATTCCTGATGAAGCACTGATGGAAACTATAAAAATCGCCCTTTTTTCAGGCATAAATGTCAAAATCATGATTCCCAACAAGCCTGATCATCCTTTTATATACCGTGCAACGTTGAGTTATGCTGAAGAACTGGTTGAAAGTGGAGCAGAAGTTTACATATACGATAATGGGTTCTTGCATTCCAAAACGATTGTGATTGACGGGGAAATTTTGTCTGTCGGGACGGCTAATTTTGATATCAGGAGTTTTCGGCTTAATTTTGAGGTCAATGCTTTTATCTATGACCAGGAGCAGGCTCAGCAGCAGGTCGATTTGTTTAATGCTGATATAAAAAAATCTTACCTGCTAACTTCTGAAATGATCAGCAACTTTGGTAAATGGGAAATATTTAAGCAGCAGTTCAGCCGATTGTTTTCACCGATTCTGTAAAGTAAAGCTGTCATTTGTAAGCAGACATGCAATGTGTAATCATGTTTGCTTATCCTCTTTACGTTCAAACATTATGAGTCGGTTCTACAAGGGAAACAGTCTGCGATTTAACCTCTTCAGCAAAATGACAATAAAGGTTTAGCCGCCACATAAGCAAGGAGCACGCCATGAGAATACTGACGATTATTTTTGCATCCGTGATAATATTGAATGCAGCTATAGCTTGCTACACTGTTTTTAGTTCCAGAAAAAGAGAAGTAGCCTCCACATGGGCGTGGCTCTTTGCCATGACAATGTTTCCAGGGCTCGGATTGATTGCTTATTTCTTCTTGGGAAGGAAGCTAACAGAAGTGCCGATTTTCAGCAACCATATTCTTAATGAGTCCGGGCTGACAGATGCCGTCTCTCATCAGAAGAATACCCCAGAAGCGCTGTGGCTATTGGAACACAAAGGGTTTCAGATTCGGGCGCATGAGCTTGTCAGCCTACTTCTGAAAAGTAATGATGCCTTAATGACTGAAGGCAATACGGTCACCATTATCGAAGACGGTGAAAAAAAATTTAAGCAGCTGATAGCAGATATCAGGCAAGCTAAGCATCACATTCACCTCATCTACTTTATTTTTCGCATGGATGAAATCGGAATTGAGATACTGGAGGCACTGGAAGACCGGGCAAAAGAAGGAGTAAAGGTACGCCTTCTTTATGAACCGGCTGGTGCAAAGGCCTTGAATAAAGGGTTTTTTGATCGACTGCGGTCCTATGGTGGAGAAGCAGAAACATTTTTCGGTCCCAGACTATTACCAGTTAATTTTCGGACCAATTTTCGCATGCACCGAAAAATTGCAGTTATTGATGGAAAAACAGGCTATACGGGCGGTTTCAATGTCGGAAATGATTATCTTGGTCTTTACGAAAAAATGGGCTATTGGAGAGATACCCACCTTAGGATTGTAGGCCCTGCCGTCCAGTCATTGCAGGCTCGTTTTTTTATGGACTGGAATGCTGCAGTCAGTAAACGACCAGTAGACTTTAGCTGCCGATATTTCCCTATTACTGAAACCAAAGGCACAGAGCTGGTACAGATTGTTACTAGCGGACCTGACAATGAAGTGGAAGCTATAAAAAAAGGCTTTATTAAAATGATTAGCTTAGCGAGAAAGACGATTCATATCCAGACGCCCTACTTCATTCCGGACGAAGCTATGATGGAATCAATCAAAGTAGCTTTGCTTTCCGGTGTTAGTGTAAGCGTTATGATACCTAATAAGCCAGATCATCCTCTAATCTATCGAGCCACGCTAAGTTATATAGAAGAAATAGTTTGCTTGGGGGCATCGGTTTATGTATACGAGAAAGGCTTTTTGCATTCCAAGTCAGTGGTCATAGACAGTGAAATTGTGTCGATTGGGACGGCTAATTTTGATATTAGAAGTTTCAGACTGAATTTTGAAGTCACTGCTTTTATTTATGATGCACAGAAAGCAAGAGAACAGCTTCGTCTATTTGAAGCAGATAGCAAAGTGTCTAGCCTGCTGTCAGAAAACACATTCAGCGGTCTGGATAAAAAAGAGCGCATCAGGAGGCAAATTAGTCGACTGTTTTCACCGATTTTGTAGTCTGAATATATATCGTAGTGTCAAATAAAACGGAAGCTCTCAAAATACATGGAGAGCTTCCGTTTTTGATTTAGCATAATCATGAAATAAAGCTGTTGGAGTATGCAAAGCAGTCGGATACTGCTGTAATCGTAAAGTCTTTAGAAGCAGACACAGAGGTGTGATTTGCAATCCTGTTACTTTTCTGTAATAATTATATAGGTGAACTATTGCATTATTATGAATGAAAAAATGCATATAGTTGCTTTGTGAAACTTGATATGACTTATTAAAAAGCGTTGTGTAATCGATAGTACATGTGTATTTGGTATATACAATTACAAAGAAGCCATCTGTGTGAAAGTTAAGGAATGATTTTCTTATCGATTTCAGGCAGTTTTTTATGGCTTAAACAGCTGCAGTCATTAAATAATAACATTAAGGAAAAGGGGAAGTATCATGATTGAATTCAAACATGTATCCAAAATTTACAATGACGAAACTACCGCAGTAGACGACATTTCGTTTACGGTTAATAAAGGAGAATTTGTTGTTCTGATCGGAACATCAGGAAGTGGTAAAACCACTACTATGCGTATGGTCAACCGAATGGTCGAATCTACCAAAGGTGAAATTATTATTGACGGTAAAGATATCAAAGACGAAGACCCGGTTAAACTAAGAAGAAAAATAGGCTATGTCATTCAGCAGACAGGGCTCATGCCTCACATGACCGTATATGAGAATATTGTCATGGTACCGAAGCTGCTGAAATGGGAAAAAGAAAAAATGCGAGAAACAGCTGAGCGCCTGCTGGATAAGGTAGATATGGGTCCTGAGTTTCTAGACCGTTATCCTCAGGAACTGTCAGGTGGGCAACAGCAGCGTATCGGGGTCATTCGGGCACTGGCAGCCAATCAGGATATTATTCTGATGGATGAGCCATTTGGTGCTTTGGATCCAATTACACGTGATGCTCTTCAGGAGCTCGTTAAGCATCTTCAGGAAGAAATGGGGCGAACGGTGATTTTTGTTACCCATGACATGGATGAAGCGCTCAAGCTTGCCGATAAAATCGCTATTATGTCTGAGGGCAAAATTATTCAGTATGATACGCCTGAAAATATCTTGGCAAAGCCGGCCAACTCATTTGTGGAGAGCTTCTTGGGAGAAGACCGTCTCCAGCAGCGTTCGTCCATGCAGAGTGTTGATCAAGTTATGGTCAGAAAACCAATTTCGGTGACTAACGATATCACTTTGGCAGATGCCATCCGTGTTATGCGTGACCAGCGGGTCGATTCACTGTTTGTTACAGACCATGAGAATATTCTACAGGGAATTGTCGATTTTGAAGGAATTAACCGCAACCGTGAAAAAGTCAGAACGGTTCAGGATATTCTATCGCCGGTCTTTTATGTTAATTCAGGCACGCCTCTCAGCAGTGTGGCAGATAAAATGCTAAAACGTGGATACAAAAATATCCCTGTCGTAGATGAAGCAGGAAGACTTGAAGGTCTGGTCACACGGGCGTCATTAGTTGATATTGTGTTTGACACAATCTGGGGCGATGACGAGGACGTCGAAAGCTTGCCTTTAGGAAAAACTGAATGTGCAGAATCGGAATAGGAGGAATTTGGAATGATTGACTTTTTTAACAATTACGGCTCCGACCTGATCAGACTGACTTGGGAACATCTATTTATATCAGCAGTATCTTTGGGATTGGGTGTATTGGTAGCAGTCCCTCTGGGAGTAGCGCTGACTCGAACAGAAAAACTGGCAACCTGGTTTATTGGTTTGACTTCTATTCTCCAGACAATTCCTTCACTGGCTTTACTGGCTTTTATGATCCCCTTTCTTGGTGTAGGGACCGTGCCGGCCATTGTGGCATTGTTCATTTATTCGCTTCTGCCGATTTTAAGAAATACTTTTACAGGCATGCAGCGGGTCGACAGTGATCTGGTTGATGCAGCTAAAGGTATGGGCATGACTCAAATGCAGCTAATCAAAAAAGTTGAGCTGCCCCAGGCTGCGCCGGTCATTATGGCTGGTATTCGTTTGTCTGGAACCTATGTCATTGCCTGGGCCGCTCTGGCTTCCTATATAGGAGCTGGGGGACTAGGAGATTTTATCTTTAATGGCTTAAACTTGTTTATCCCTGAACTGATTATTGGCGGAACGATACCTGTCACTATTCTGGCACTGGTGGTCGATTTTGGCCTCGGTAAGGTGGAAAAAATCGTGACACCCAGAAATCAACTGGCAGAATAAAGAAAGGCTGATCATAATGAAATGGACTAAAAAAATAAAACTGGCTGCCTTATCCTCAACTGCAGTCTTCACGACAGCATGTTCTTTGCCTGGGCTGGGAGCAGGATTGACTGAGGATGTTAATATTCGTATTGCTACTCAATCGTCGACTGAAATGGCTATTCTTGGCTATGTTATTCAGGGAATGGTCAACCATTACTCAGAAGTCAATGCAGAAGTGATTCAGAATCTAGGGTCGTCAACAATGGTTGCTCAAGCTTTGATTCAAGGTGATGCTGAAGTCGCCGCAGCTAGCTATACAGGTACGGCGCTTACTGGTGAGCTGGGAATGGACCCAATAACGGACGCGGAAGAAGCCAGACGGGTCGTGACTGAAGGCTTTGAAGAGCAGTTCGGAATCAAGTACTTCCCGTCTTATGGTTTTGAAAATACCTATTCCTTTTTGATCACTACAGATTTGGCAGAAGAGCATGGAATAGAAAGCATCAGTGACCTAGAACCGATTGCGGCAGACCTGACTGCTGGAGTCGATACCTCCTGGATGGAACGGGAAGGGGACGGTTACCGTGCGTTTTTGGAAACCTATAATTTCGAGTTCGATACAGTTTATCCAATGCAGGTCGGTCTTGTTTACGACGCTGTTCGATCAGGTAACATGGATGTCGTCCTTGGATACTCCACAGACGGCAGAATCGCCAGCTATGATCTGGTCCTGCTGGAAGACGATTTGAGCTTCTTCCCCCCATACGACGCCAGTCCTTCAGTACTCTTTGACACACTGGAAGAATTTCCTGAGCTGGAAGACATTCTGCTAAAGCTGGAAGGAACAATTGATACAGGGCTGATGCAGGAAATGAATTTTATCGCTGATGAGTACCTGATTGAACCGGCTACTGTGGCACAGCAGTTCCTGGAAGCGAATAATTTCTTCGAGGATGCCGAACCGTATCTTGAGCCAGTAGGAGGAGAATAAAATGTTTGATTTAGAAGGATTCGAAGAGCTGACGCAGATGAATATGCTCCAGCAGCTCATTTATTACACACAACAGAACAGTGCATATTTGTGGGAACAGTTTACGCGACATTTTCTAATCTCAATTTACGGTGTCCTGTTTGCCGCTGTCGTTGCTATCCCGATAGGCTTTTACATTGCCAGGCATAGTAGGCTAGCTGACTGGGTCGTAGGGGCGGCTAATGTGATTCAGACAATCCCCTCTCTGGCGATGCTGTCGATTCTGATGCTGGGGTTTGGTATCGGGCACAATACAGTAATCATAACAGTTTTTCTGTATTCTCTGCTGCCGATAGTGAAAAATACCTATGCTGGGGTCAAAAACGTTGACCATGCTCTGCTGGATGCCGGCAAGGGTATGGGAATGACCCGATGGCAGATGACATATAAAATCGAAATGCCCATGGCGCTGTCGGTCATTATGGCTGGCTTGCGAAATGCATTAGTTGTTGCCATTGGCGTAACAGCAATCGGTACTTTTATTGGAGCCGGTGGATTGGGTGATGTCATTCAAAGAGGCGTCAATGCTTCCAATGGAGGGGCAATTATCCTGGCAGGTGCTATACCGACTGCTTTAATGGCAGTTATTTCAGATTTAGTACTGGGCTGGCTTGAGCGCAGGCTGAATCCAGCCAGTCGGGTCAGTCGTTGAGGCTAAGTGAGACATACCTTTGATTAAGATAAAACACGTGTCTACTTCTTTATGCAGTTCGCATGAAGAAGTAGACACGTGTTTTTTTGACCGGAAGTCTACCGGTCATGGTGCAATAAGAACAGAAAATATTACAGCTTATTTGATGAGACGAACATGCCTGATATCTTTGGCATTCAGTAGATATACCGTATTCGCTGAAGCTGGCTTAATAATAATTTGAGTTGACTTGGCTGAAAAAAAGGGTACACCGGTGTATTCGATGAGGTGATCGGTATGAGCAGTCGGATTGACTTGAACAATGATACGCTGCTGCTTTAAGACTGCCTGCTTCAGGAACAGGCTTAACTGATTTTTTGGCATCTGCGGCTGCACTTTGGATAAACTTGAAAACAAAGCTCCGTATCCTCTCTTGAAAACCTCGACAATATGCTGTTTTTCAATACTTATTTTACTCATGATCGTCCTCCCCGAACATATGTTACCTTTAGTATAGCTTGCGAACATACATTCGTCAACTGGAAAATCAGAGACATTTTATCGAGGGGGCTGATCGACTGAAAGCAACGCCTGTATACCAGCGTTATGGCTCAGATCATTTTACTTGAAACCTGGTCCTTACCTTCCGTTTATAAACAGAAAAGGAAATAATGTGTACGAGCCGTTTCTATTTATAGACAAAAAAAGTATAATAGAAGAGTATTAAACTAAAGGAGTGGATAAGATTATGGACTATCAACTGATCACAGATTCCTGTAGTGATCTGCCGCTTGATATTGTCGACCGGTTCAATCTGGATATCGTCAATTTCACCATCAATATGGGCGGAGATGAGCTTCAAGATGATATGGGAAAGACCTTTGACAAACATGCCTTTTTCAATCGACTCAAGGAAGGGGAAACTGCATCAACCTCACAAGTCAACGTGCATACATATCTTGAAACGTTCAAGCAGTATGCGGAGAAAAAGGTACCGCTCATTTATCTATCTTTTTCATCAGGTTTGTCAGGGTCATACAACAGTGCCTTGCAGGCGAAAGACATGCTGATGGAAGAATATGGAGAAGTGGATCTAACCATCATCGATACTATGGCGGCCAGTCTGGGCCAAGGTCTGCTAGTATATGAAGCAGCTATTTTAAAAGAGCAAGGTCTGAATAAGGATGAGCTTGTGCAGTGGATCGAGGATCATAAATTGAACTACCATTCCTGGGTCACTGTTGATGATATCAAGCACCTTCAGCGTGGAGGGCGTATTTCAGCCACAGCGGCTACTGTTGGGTCACTGTTGAATGTTAAACCGATTATTGTGATGAATGATCAAGGTAAACTCATTCCTGTAGCAAAAATTAGAGGCAGAAAAAAATCGATTCACCATTTAGTTGAGCAGACCATCAATGGAGTGAAAGATGTAGAGGATCACCCTATTTTCATTGGACATGTCGGGGTTCCAGAAGAAGCGGAGTACATAAAAGCCAAGCTTCTGGAACGGATTAAGCCCAGGGAAATTGTGATTTCCAGCTACGGTCCTACAGTTGCTGCCCATACAGGGTTTGGATCTCTGGCTGTATTCAGTTATGGAAACAAACGCTGATAGAAAATTCTCTTTATGCCCTGCTCTCTGCTCTAGTGTAAAAGTTAGTTGCAGTTGACACTATTTTTAAGTATGTGCTATTATAAAATTTGTTAGCATCAATAATAGAAATGCGGTTGGGCGTAAGCTTTCAAGGACTATTTCTTCTAGGGCGAGAAGAAGGCTTGTTAGCTGCGCCCTTTTTTTGAAGGGGGGAGAACAGGATGAATCGTGAGGCTATAAACTATGTCATCGAAGCGGAAGCCCGCGTGGAAGAACTGCGGGAGCGAGCGGACAATGAAATAAAGACGCTGAAAGAAAGCACAAAACAGCAGATTGAAAAAATTGATGAGCAAACCAGTCATGAACTGGAAGCTTACAAAAAAGAGCAGGCTGCTGAGATGGAAGCGAAGCTCAAGCAAGACAGGGCAGCATTTAAAGACCAGGTCCAAGCTGAAGCAGAAAGATTTACCGAAAACTACGAAACAAAAAAAGATACATTAGCCAGTCGAATAGCCGAGGAGGTGTTGCGTCGATATGGCCATAGCTAAAATGAAAAAACTCACACTGCTAGCGGAACATGCGCACAAGGATGTGCTGCTCAAGAGTGTGCAGGAAATGCAGAGTCTTGAAATTATTTCACTCGAAGACAAGCTTGAAGAACAGCTACTGGATCACTTTGACGCTCGGGTGTCAGAGGAAAGTAAAAGTGACTTGCAAGCGAAGCTTCAAGATATAGAATATGCTTTGAATTATTTAAAGGAATTTGTCAGCCAACCTAAGCTGATTGAACGTCTGAAGTCCAAGAGGGAAGTCTTTACCCTGGATGAGATTGAGGACCATGTTGGACGTTCAGACATATCAGGCATGCTTGACACGGTCGAGGCGAAAGAAAAGACCATCAGCCAACTGGATGAACAGTTAAAGGAATTGAAAGAAGACGAAAGCTATCTGAGAAAGTGGCGCGCACTTAATTTCATGCCAAGTGAAGTCAAGCATCTTAAGCTTATGGATGTGATTGTCGGTTCAGTGGATAAAGAACATGATGCGGAACTGATGGAACATTTCAAAGAAAATGGAAGAATCTTTACCAGTGAACTTTATCGGAGAAGTGACGAAGTTGCGTATCTGATTATTGTACCTAGAGCTGATAGAGAGGACTTTGACCGTATAGTCAGTCAGTTCAGTTTTAGAGAGCTGAAGTATCAGCACGACCAACTGCCTGAAGATGCGCTTTACAACAATTTAGTGTCTCAAAAGCAATTAAGAGAACAGAAACAAGAAGCTGTGCGTGAGATGTCGGACTGGCGAAGCCTCTATAGAGATTTGGAACTCGCCGAGGAATATTACTATAATCTGATTGAAAGAGAAAAAGCACAATCGCTCTTGATCAGCAGCCACCACATGTTTTTGCTGTCAGGCTGGATTGAAGAAGAAAAGGTTGAGCACCTGAAGCGAAACATTGAGAAAGAGACGGGAGAAGGTGAAGTGGCTATTCTTTCGGATGATATTATAATGAAAGAATACGAAGAGGTCCCTGTTGTTTTGAAAAACAATAAACTTGTTCAGCCATTTGAAATGATAACTGAAATGTTCAGTTATCCCAAGTACAATGAAGTTGATCCGACACCTTTGATGATGCCGTTTTTCATGATTTTCTTCGGCATGATGAGTGCTGATCTGGGTTACGGCCTTCTTCTGTTTGGGGTCACCCTGTTTGCGCTCAAGGCATTCAATATTGAGGGAGGCGTAGGGAACTTTATCAAGTTTTTGTATACTCTCTCTTATCCAACGATGGCATTCGGTATATTTTTCGGAAGTTTCTTCGGCATAGAGCTTCCAGTGCAAGTGTTCTCACTACAAAATGATGTTCTGGAAATTATGGTGTTTTCGGTTGTTCTTGGCCTGATTCAGCTTCTTTATGGCTTGATCCTGAACGGGAAAATCAAGACGAACCAGGGACAGCGGGCTTCATCGTATATTGATGGGTACGCTTGGTTTCTCATGCTAGTCGGATTCATACTGTGGGTATTGGGAGCACTAGTAGTAGACATTCCGTTTATGACTCAAGCTGGTATCGGGCTGGTTGCCTTGAATGCTCTGGGTATACTGGTCGTATCTGCAATATCCAGTTCAAATAAAGCACTAGGACTGGGACTAGGGGCCTACAACCTCTACGGTATTTCCGGTTATGTAGGAGACATTGTCAGTTACACTCGTCTGATGGCCTTAGGCGTTGCTAGTGCCAACATTGCCATGGCATTCAATATGATCGTCGGCTTTCTACCGCCTGTCGCCCGCTTCAGTGTGGGAATCGTCATAATCGTAGCGCTGCATTCTTTAAACATTGCACTGACTTTCCTGAGTGCCTACGTGCATACTTCAAGACTGCAGTATGTAGAGTTCTTCGGCAAGTTCTTCGAAGGAGGCGGCAGACCGCTGGCTCCACTGAAGACACTGGAAAAACACATATGGTTGGAAGATAACAATAAATAAAAAACAAACAATTAATGGAGGAATTTTAAAATGAGTAACTTTGAACTGTTTTTTGGAAATAATTTAGGTTTTGTATTTGGAGCAATCGGGGTCGCCCTAGCTGTTATCCTTTCGGGGATTGGTTCGTCAAGAGGGGTAGGTTCTGCCGGTGAAGCAGCAGCTGCTTTGACAAAAGAACAGCCTGAAAAATTTGGTCGTGCACTTGTCTTGCAGATGCTTCCAGCTACCCAGGGACTTTATGGATTTGTTATCGGTCTGTTAATCATCATCAACTTAACAACTGATCTGGATGTTTCAACAGGTTGGTACTACCTGATGGTTGGTCTGCCTGTAGGATTTACCGGGCTGACTTCTGGTACGCTGCAGGGGCGTGTTTCCGTTGCTGCGATGCAGATTTTAGCGCAAAAGCCAGAGCACACAACTAAAGGGATTATTTACTCAGCGATGGTTGAGACGTACGCAATTCTTGGTTTTGTTATTTCCCTGATGATGATCATCTTCATGTAATTAATGACTACAAGGAATTTGGCATCCAGGCAAAGACCTGTGTTTTTTGCCAGCAAGACCGAATTCCTTTATTTCATTTTTTATCTTTGTTCTGAACAGGAGGGAAACCATGGCTGATTTAAAACTACTAACTGAAAGAATTGTTGAAAAAGAAAAAGCTGCCATACGCGATGGCATCGAAAAAGCTAAAAAAGAGGCAGAAGATGACGTGCAGGCTGCGGAAGCGGAAGCTGTTCAGAAGCGGGCTCAAGAAAAAGAAGCCATAAAAGCTGAGTATGAACAGGAGTATACCATCAAAAAAAACACCCTGGAAATCAAACGTAGAAATGACGTGCTAGCAATCAAGCAGGATCTGCTGCATAAGGTTTTTCAGGAGGCTAAACGAGAGTTGGATCAGATGGATCCATCAGTGTTTAAAACGTTTGTAGCCGGCGTTATTTTACGCTTTAAATCGGACGAAATGATTTCAGTCAGGCTGGGAGAAAAATCTGCAGATGCCATAAGTCAGGATTGGCTGGATGCCAACAGCCCATCTACAATGGATGTTCGATTGCTGGATGAAACGGTACCTAAACGGGCAGGACTGCTGATTGAAAAAGACGGTATCGAGTATAATTTTCTTTTCGAAGCACTAGTCGAAGATGCGAAAATGAGCATATTACCTGATATTTCAGAAGAACTATTCTAAGAGAGGAGCATGTTTATGAAAGATACCGTATACGGATCAAGTAATGTCCTCATTCGTGTTTATGAGAATGATCTCCTCAACCGTTCTCACTATGAGCGCATGCTGCAGGCCAATTCTCTGGAAGAGGCAATCAATGTACTACGGGAAACACCTTACCGTAATGATGTTGAACGTATCAAAGAGGATAATGATTACGATTCTATGTTTATGAACGAATTGCATCAGACATTTGACGAGCTGCTTAAAATTGTTCCCAACAAGGAACTCATCGAACTTGCAGGCCTGAGGTATGCTTATCACAATTTGAAGGTCCTTTTTAAAGAAGAACTGACGAATCAGGATCTCGATCATCTGCTTATCCCTATTGGACGCTATGAGACTTCAGAACTTAGACAGGCTGTACGTATGAAAGATACCGAAGTACTGCCTGCTGCATATTTGGAAAGTATCAAGGAAGTTCAGGATGATTATGATGAGTACCATAATGTGCAAGCGGTCGACATTATTCTGGACAGGCGCTACTTTACCCATTTGCGACTGTTGGCTGACGAGACAAAAGAAGACGAACTGCCAAAACTGGTTGAAACATATATAGACTACCAGAACATGTCCACCTTGATTCGGGGAATGAGACAGGGGAAGAAACGCAATTTTCTTCTGACGGTGTTGTCCAGTTCGGGATCGATTCCTAAGAGCGATCTCTTGGATATAGCAGAAAATGGCTATCAGTATGCTTTACAGTATTTTAGAAGCACGGACTACAGAAAAATCATGGAACAGTCCATTGACAATGAAACAAACGACGTATCCACAGTCAAACTGGATCAGCAGACTGACAATGCCTATATGGAACTGATGCAGGGAGCACGACTGCAGTCCTTTGGGCCAATGCCTGTTCTGGCCTACCTCTACGCTAAAGAAATTGAAGTGAAAAACCTTCGACTTATTCTTTCCGGCAAGGAGAATGGCATATCAGCTGATGCGATCAGAGAAAGGATGCGGTTGAATTATGCGCAATAAAATTGGTGTAGTAGGAGACAAAGACTCTGTACTAGCATTTAAAATGCTCGGGTTTTCAGTATTCTTTGCATCAGAGGCGAAAGAAACAAGACGTCTCATCGACAGTCTGGCAGACAAGGACTATGGAGTGATTTATCTGACAGAACAATTGGCAGAGCTGGTTCCTGAAACAATCAGACGTTATGACGCTAGAATGAAACCTGCCATCATTTTGATCCCCAATCATGCTGGCTCACGCGGCATAGGTAAAAAGCGTGTGCAAGAAAATGTCGAGAAAGCTGTGGGTCAAAATATCTTATAGGAGGCTATGAATTTGAGTAAAGGTACAATTGTAAGTGTATCCGGTCCTTTGGTCACAGCCAAAGGAATGGAAACAGCTAATATACAAGATATTTGCCGGGTCGGAGAATTGGGCCTTATCGGTGAAATTATTGAAATGCGAGGCGATGTTGCCTCCATTCAGGTTTATGAAGAAACATCTATGGTCGGACCTGGAGAAACTGTTGAAACAACAGGAGAAGCTTTATCTGTTGAACTGGCTCCCGGAATGATTTCACAAATGTTTGACGGTATTCAGCGTCCGCTGGATGAGTTCATGGAAAAGACGCAAAGTAATTTTCTGGAACGGGGGATGACAATCGAACCGCTCAACCGTGAGCGCAAATGGGAATTCAAGCCGTCAGTAGAAGCTGGTGCAGAAGTTGAGGCAGGAGATATTGTAGGTGTCGTTCCGGAAACAAAAGTAATTGAGCACCGCATCATGGTCCCATACGGAGTGAAAGGACGCATCAAGTCCATTTCAGCGGGTTCCTTTACTGTCTCTGAAGCACTTTATGTGCTCGAAACAGATGAAGGGGACAAAGAATTCACTATGATGCAGAAGTGGCCTGTGCGTCGCGGACGTCCTATCAAGACCAAGCTGAATCCCGAAGAGCCCCTGATTACTGGTCAGAGGGTCATTGATACCTTGTTCCCGGTTGCTAAGGGCGGGGCAGCTGCTGTACCTGGACCTTTTGGTGCCGGTAAGACAGTCGTGCAGCACCAAATCGCTAAGTGGGCGGACGTGGATATGGTTGTATACGTCGGCTGCGGTGAGCGTGGAAATGAAATGACTGACGTTATCAATGAATTTCCTGAACTAATCGACCCGAATACAGGGGAGTCAATCATGGAGCGAACCGTTCTAATTGCGAACACCTCCAACATGCCGGTAGCGGCTCGTGAAGCTTCCATTTATACAGGAATTACGATTGCAGAATATTTCCGTGATATGGGATATTCGGTTGCCATTATGGCTGACTCGACTTCTCGATGGGCGGAAGCTTTGCGTGAAATGTCCGGTCGACTTGAGGAAATGCCGGGGGATGAAGGATACCCTGCGTATTTGGGTTCCCGTCTTGCTGAGTACTATGAGCGTGCGGGTAAAGTAATCACACTCGGATCTGACGAGCGCCTGGGAAGTATCACAGCGATCGGAGCCGTTTCACCTCCGGGAGGAGATACATCTGAGCCGGTCACACAGAATACTCTGCGTGTCGCTAAAGTATTCTGGGGGCTAGACAGTTCTCTGGCTCAGCGCCGTCACTTCCCTTCTATCAACTGGCTGAATTCTTACTCGCTTTACAGCAATGAGATGAATGAATTTGTTGGTAAAAAACTGGATGTAGACTGGAACGGTATGGTTACCCGTGCTAAAGCACTCCTACAGGATGAATCAGAACTTCAGGAAATTGTCCGCCTGGTTGGGGTTGAGTCACTCTCCGAGCGTGACCGCTTGAAGCTGGTCGTTGCACGCATGATCCGTGAAGACTTCCTTCAGCAGAATGCCTTTGATGATGTAGATACCTACACATCGAGAAACAAGCAGTATGAAATGCTTTACACCATTCTTGACTTTGAAGATCAGGCTGTCCGTGCCATGGATCTGGGAGCCTACTATGATGAAATCATAAAAGGGACAGATGCTGTCCGAGAGAGAGTCGGACGCATGAAGTACATCAAAGAAGCAGAACTGGACAAAATCAAAGAAATCCGTGATCAGTCCAAGCAGGACATGCAAGTAGTATTAGAGAAAGGTGGTGTTGAATCAGATGCTTAAGGAGTATAAGACAGTATCAGAGATTGTCGGTCCGCTGATGACTGTTCAAGGCGTTGAAGGAGTCAAGTTTGATGAGCTCGTAGATATCGAACTTCAGACAGGAGAGCGCAGAAGAGGACAGGTACTTGAAATTAACGGAGACAAAGCAGTGGTTCAGCTGTTTGAAGGGTCTACAGGAATCAATCTGAAAGATACAAAAGTTCGCTTCTTGGCTAAGCCATTGTCTTTGGATGTTTCAGAGGACATGATCGGCCGGACATTTGACGGTATGGGACGTGTCAGCGATGGAGGTCCGGCGCTGATTCCTGAAAAAAGCCTAGATATCAATGGTCAGGCAATCAATCCGATAGCCAGAGATTATCCTGATGAATTTATTCAAACGGGCATCTCGACTATTGACCATCTGAATACCCTGGTCCGTGGTCAAAAGCTGCCAGTGTTTTCTGGTTCAGGGCTCCCTCACAAAGAATTGGCTGCACAGATTGCCAGACAGGCAAGTGTGACTAATGCAGATGAAAAGTTTGCTGTAGTTTTTGCAGCAATCGGTATCACATTCGAAGAAGCCGAGTACTTTATGAACGATTTTAAAAAGACAGGGGCTATCGACCGTTCAGTTCTCTTTGTCAACCTGGCGGATGATCCGGCTATTGAGCGTATTGCTACTCCACGCATGGCTTTAACAGCTGCTGAATATCTGGCTTTTGAAAAAGACATGCATGTACTGGTCATCATGACTGACATGACAAACTATGCAGAAGCGCTACGTGAAGTCTCAGCAGCCAGACGTGAAGTACCTGGACGCCGAGGCTACCCGGGATATCTTTACACCAACTTGGCGACCCTGTACGAACGTGCAGGAAGACTAGAGGGAACTAAAGGATCGGTCACACAGATTCCGATTCTGACGATGCCTGAAGATGACATCACCCATCCTATTCCCGATCTGACCGGGTACATTACCGAAGGACAGATCATTCTGTCAAGGGAACTGTATAATCAAGGCTATCAGCCGCCAATCAATGTCTTGCCGTCTCTGTCGCGCCTGAAAGACAAAGGGACCGGAGAAGGAAAGACGCGCGGGGATCATGCGCCGACGATGAACCAGATCTTTTCGGCTTATGCCCAAGGTAAGGAAGCCAAAGAGCTTTCTGCTGTACTGGGAGAAGCGGCATTGTCAGAAACAGACAGAAGTTATGTGAAATTCACAGACAAATTCGAAAAAGAATATGTCAACCAGGGTAATTATACCAACCGCAATATTCAGGAAACATTGGACCTTGGATGGGACCTCCTGAAAGTTCTGCCACGCGCTGAACTGAAGCGGATCAAAGATGATATGCTGGATAAATACTTGCCCAAAGGAGAGTGAGGTAAATGGCAAAATTAAACGTCAATCCCACTCGCATGGAACTGGCCAACTTGAAGAAACGACTCAAGCTCGCCAGCCGGGGCCATAAGCTGCTGAAGGACAAGCAGGATGAACTGATGCGTCAGTTTATCCAGCTGATCCGAAAAAATAATGATTTAAGAAATCAGGTGGAAGATAAGCTTGAAAAAGCAATGCAGTCCTTTGCTATGGCCAAGTCACTGCTGCACGAGAACTATATAGAAGAACTCATGGCAGTGCCGAGTCAAAGTGTGTCACTGAACATCGACCGTAAAAATATTATGAGCGTCAGAGTGCCTCAGATGAATTTTCATTACGAAGATGATTTGGCAGACCCAAAGGATATCAGCTACGGCTATTTGAATTCCAATGGTGAGCTGGACCTGACTTTTGAATACCTGATTGAAGTCATGCCTAAAATGCTGGAGCTGGCTGAAATCGAAAAAACATGTCAGCTGATGGCCGATGAAATCGAAAAAACTCGCCGCCGGGTTAACGCTCTAGAGTACATGACCATTCCTCAGCTAGAGGAAACGATTTACTTTATTAAGATGAAGCTTGATGAAAGTGAACGGTCAGCGATCACACGTCTGATGAAGGTTAAAGACATGGGTCAATAATCCGTTTGTAAAACGCCTCTTTTCCGTTTTAGCTTCGGCTATACTGAAAGGGGCGTTTTGCATGTACATAAGTGTATAACGCAAGAACAGCTTTGAGCAATTCAGGATGACCTATTGAATAAGTTAAAATGGCCTAACCTCGCTTTGCCTTGTACAGAAGCTTGATAATGCCTTTCACTTTCAGCAATTATTGGCTATAATTTAATAACAGGAAAGTAGGAATTAACAATGACAAGTGAATTCTTCGAAAAAAAACATGCTTCAAGAGCCCTTGTCTTTGGTGGAGGAGGTGCCAAAGGCGCTTATGAAATTGGCGTCTGGAAAGCACTTGAACAGCTGGAGTATGTACCGGACATTCTGACGGGGACTTCAGTCGGGGCTTTGAATGGTGCGTTGTACATATTAGGAAATGTCAAGGATGCAGAAAATATGTGGAAACAGATTGAGACGGGCTCTATTCTTGATGTTCACATGCCTTTAAGCATTGAAAGTTTCGCAGACTACCGTCAGACCCTTACCGGCTTTCTTATCAAAATTATCCGCGAGCAGGGGCTAAGTTCCAAACCGCTTGAGAAGCTTATCCATACGTACATTGACAATGAAAGCAAGATTCGCAACAGCGGCATGACTTTTGGGCTGTCTACCACTAACCTCAAAACACGTAAAATAGAATATTTTTTTCTTGAAGACATTCCTGAAGGCAAACTCAATGACTATCTTTTGGCGAGCTCTTCCTTATATCCAGCGATACAAAAAAAGGTTATTGACGGGGTTCCCTACATTGATGGCGGTTATCAGAACCGGATGCCGATAGAAATGGCCCTGCAAAAAAAACCTGAGCAGATGATTATTGTGGACATCAAAGGTCCGGGACTGTTCAGCAGTCACTACAGAACAGGGGACTGTGACAGTCTGCTCATCTCTACTAAATGGCCGCTGGGAGACATGCTGCTGTTTGACAAGAGGAGAACGGAAGTTAACATCCAACTAGGCTACTATGATACGCTCAAGTTGGGAGAGCCGGATCAGTATGGCGGCTTATGGTATACTTTTAATCGCGGTAGCTTACGGGAGGAGCAGGAGCAGTTTTATCTGGCGCTTTACGAACTTCTTACCGGCGAACGCAGCCGAGCTTTATACAATTATATCAGCAAAGAAGAGCATCAGCTGCCGATGCTGAAGGATTTGAACCGAAGGTGGAGAGATACGATCACAAAAAGTAATATCGCTCTGGCAGTCATGGAACTGACCGGAAAAACGCTCAATATCCTGCCGGACCAACTGTATACTGTGGCCGATTTTCAGGAAAAAATTCTCCGACGAATAAAAAAAATGCAAGCCGAAAATAAATTGACTTCGATAGAAGAATTTCAACCGAGGTTTGTACTGAGTGGTAAGGAATGGTCAGAAGAGTTTCTGGAAAGTTTGCCTCTGCTCTCTAACCGGGCATTGATGCTGCAACTTCTGGAGAGGCTGGAAAATGATTCGTTTGACTGGGAAGTCAGTTGGCATAGACTGCTAATTCGAACCCGGCCATTTCCTTTTGTGATGGCACTGTATCTGAAATATCTTTTAAGTAAGTGAAAATAGCAAAATACATTTCTTTATTGCCGGTGGTATGGTAGAATTGAGGATAAGTTTTTATTCAGAGAATGTGTTGGGAAGGAAGTACACATGAGAGATAGAGGATTGTTGATTGTCTTGTCCGGACCTTCTGGCGTCGGTAAAGGGACAGTAAGGAAAGCTATTTTTGATAACTATTCAAATGAATTCGATTATTCAATCTCAATGACGACACGTAAAATGCGTGACGGCGAAAGAGAAGGAATTGATTACTTTTTCAGGACCAAAGATGAGTTTGAGCAGCTGATCAAAGAGGATGGCTTGCTGGAGTATGCTGAGTACGTAGGCAACTATTACGGCACCCCACTGGATTATGTGAACAAAACCCTGGATGAAGGGCGCGATGTCTTTTTAGAAATTGAGGTTCAAGGGGCGCTCAAAGTAAGAGAAAAAATGCCGGAAGGAATCTTTATCTTCCTGTCTCCGCCAGATTTGGAAGAACTGAAAGCGCGAATTGTCAATCGCGGTACAGACAGTAACGAAATGATTGAGCGTCGTATGCACAAAGCTGTAGAAGAACTGAAGCTTATTCAGTATTATGATTACGTCGTAGAAAATGATACAGTTGAAAATGCAGCCAGAAAAATTAGAAATATCATTGAAAGCGAACACCTAAAAGTAACGCGAAACCTTAAAGAATATGCTGAAATTATAGAGGAGATGGAATAAATGCTTTTATACCCTTCACAAGATGATTTATTGAACAAAATCGATTCAAAATACTCACTGGTGATTCTAGCTGCCAAACGTGCCAAGCAGCTTCATGACAATGAGTCAGCAACTATGCTGGAGGACTACCAGAGCAAAAAAAATGTAGGTAAAGCACTGGAAGAAATTAAGTCAGGCGATCTGGTCCTGGACCCTGACAGCATCAATTAATCAAATTTTCAAGCCTCTGTTCATCTGTCCGTTGACCTGTCAACGTCAGAACCGTTCAGAGGTTTTTTCTAGTACTGAAAAGACTGGACCAGTACAGACAAGATACACTATAACTGGTAAAATAATAGAAAGACTGATGGGGTGAACTGATGATCAAAGGCAAAAAAATTGCGTTTTATGTTACAGGTGGTATTGCAGTCTACAAAGCTGTGGATCTGATGCGGGAGTTAATCAAAAGAGGGGCAGAGGTCCGAGTCGCCATGACACCCAGTGCAGGCCAGTTTGTTACGCCACTGACTTTTCAAGTATTGAGTCGTCGTTCAGTATCGGTTGATACATTTTCTGAGGAAGATCCTTCTGTGGTGAATCACATCAACATAGCTGACTGGGCAGACTATGCTGTTATTGCGCCGCTTTCAGCCAATACACTGGCTAAGCTGGCTAATGGACTGGCAGATAATTTTGTAACATCCGCCTTGCTAGCAACGGCTAAGCCAATTTTCGCCGTTCCGGCAATGAATGCAAATATGTATCGTAATCCAATCACTCAGGAAAATATAAGGAAACTGGCTGAAAGAAGGGTTACCCTTATGAAGCCTGATATAGGTTTTTTGGCGGAAGGCTATAGTGGAGAAGGAAGGTATCCGGAGAAAGAACGCATTATTAGCGAACTGGAGCTGTTTATCCGGTCAAATCAGACCGAATTGCCTCTTGAAGGGGAAAAAGTTATCGTTACTGCTGGAGGGACGAGAGAACGCATCGATCCCGTCCGCTATATTACCAATGACTCATCAGGAAAGATGGGGCATGCTCTGGCTGTGGAGGCCTGGAAGCAAGGAGCCGAAGTGATTCTGGTTACAGCAAGTCCATTGGCTGTTCCATCCTACATTCATACCATTAGAGTAGAGTCTGCTCAGCAGATGCATGAAGCTGTTCTTGAAGAATTTAACGACGCAGCAGCCGTTATTATGGCCGCCGCGGTTTCCGACTATACCCCTGAGACGAGAGAAACACAGAAAATGAAGAAAAAAGAGGACCTGACCCTGCGTTTTAAAAAAAATCCAGATATTCTTAAGGACTTGGGAACGAAAAAAACTGCAGAACAGTGTCTAATTGGCTTTGCTGCTGAGACAGAAGAACTGGTGTCTTATGCAAAGCAGAAATTGCGAGATAAACATGCTGATTTGATTGTAGCCAATGATGTCAGCCAGTCTGACCGAGGATTCAATTCAGACCAGAATGAAGTGACTTTGCTAACCAAAACAGACAATCCTCGCACACTGACATTAAGAGATAAATCGGAAATCGCTGGAGAAATCATCAGTTGGCTGATTAACTATATTGACTGAAGGGAAAGATAAAATGCCGCTCATTGCTGATATTATTGTAGATGTTCCTGTTCTTCAAACAAATCAGACCTATTCATACAAGGTGCCAGACAGGTTTGCCGACCTTATTCATACGGGTATGCGTGTAGTTGTACCTTTTGGAAAGGGAAGCCGGGCGGTCCAGGGCTTCGTAGTCAATATGACTGAACAGGAACAGCCTGAGCAAGAACTGAAAGCAATCAGCTCTGTAATGGATGAGAAGCCTGTGCTGAACAAAGAGTTGATTGCTTTAGGAAAAGATTTAGCCTATGAGTCTTACAGCTTTCAGATCAAATGCTATCAGACCATGCTGCCCGCTGTTTTAAAAGCAAAGTATACTAAGCAAATTACTGTAACGGATGACATCGACGAGTCTGTTCTTTATGACGTGTTCAAAGGTAAGCATACGCTAAGCTGGGAAGATGCTGAGAGCAGGGGAAAGCTAGATCAAGTCCTGAAGCTGGTCCGTGAGGATAAAGTTAGTATTGACTATGATGTAGCTGACCGAACAACAACAAAGAAAGAAAAATATCTTAAACCTCTTTTAAGTTATGAAGCTTATGAAGACGAAAGAGCGGGACTACAGAAAAATGCCTACAAACAGCTTCTGTTGCTTAACCTGCTTCAGAATCAGGAGGGGAACTTGCTCTCATACGCTGATTTAAAAACTCAGGGACTGACGTCGGCTCATATTCGTTCGGGTACAGATAAAAAGTGGTGTCAAATAGTCGAAAAAGAAGTCCTACGCGATCCGTTTGCTGATGTATCGTTTGAGCAAAGCAGCGATCTGACACTGACACATGACCAGTCTGAAGCCTATAACCAAATCCATGCCGCTGTCAAGGATGATCGGCATGAAGTTTTTCTGCTTAAAGGAGTAACGGGCAGCGGAAAGACGGAAGTATATCTGCAGTCTATTGCTCGAGTGCTGGAGAAAGGTGAGGGAGCTTTAATGCTGGTCCCAGAGATTGCTTTGACTCCCCAGATGGTTGATCGTTTTAAGAGTCGCTTCAAAGAACAGGTAGCAGTGCTGCACAGTGGTTTATCTGACGGAGAGAAGTATGATGAGTGGCGTAAAATTTCCAGAGGAGAGGCAGCCGTAGTAGTGGGTGCCCGGTCAAGTATATTCGCTCCCCTGAATAAGATTGGCCTGATCATTATTGATGAAGAGCACGAAACGACTTATAAACAGGAAGAGTTTCCTAAGTACCATGCCCGAGATGTCGCAATATGGCGTGGACAATACCATGATTGCCCAGTTATACTAGGAAGTGCAACGCCCTCATTGGAATCCAGAGCTAGGGCAACTAAAGGTGTCTACAGCTTGTTGAAACTGAATACAAGAGCTAATCAGCAGACTATGCCTGAAGTCAAGGTTGTCGACATGAGAGAGGAAGCCCGGGCAGGCAACCGGGCTACTTTTTCTGAGCAGCTAAAAGCAGAACTGCTTGACCGGCTTCAAAAAAAAGAACAGTCCGTTTTACTGCTGAACAGGAGGGGCTATTCTTCTTTTGTGCTCTGCCGCGACTGTGGCTATGTGCTGGAATGCCCCAATTGTGATATATCTCAGACGCTACACATGGATACCCGTACGATGAAGTGTCATTATTGTGGACACGAAGAGGGAATCCCTAGCAGCTGTCCGAAATGTCAAAGCAGTTCGATTCGCTACTATGGAACGGGTACACAGAAAGTGGAGGAAGAACTTCAGGCGCTTATACCTAAGGCACGAATTATTCGAATGGATGTTGATACAACTCGGAAAAAAGGTGCGCACCAGAAGCTGTTCAAACGCTTTGAAAAGCAGGATGCAGACATCCTGCTGGGAACACAAATGATTGCCAAAGGACTGGATTTCCCCAATGTTACACTTGTTGGTGTAATTAATGCAGACACGTCTCTGGGCCTTCCGGACTTCCGGTCAGCTGAGAAGACCTTCCAGCTGCTGACTCAGGTAAGTGGACGGTCGGGCAGGGGGGAAAAGAAAGGTGAAGTCATTGTTCAGTCATTTAACCCTGACCATTACGCCATCCAGCTTGCCAAAAAGCATGATTACGAGACGTTCTATAAAAGAGAAATGAGCCTGCGGCGAATGAGTCAGTATAGTCCCTACTATTTTCTGACAAAAATTTCAGTCAGTCATGCAAACGAAATGACAGCCGCTAAAAAAATACAGGAGTTCATCAACTTCCTTAAGCCGGCTCTGTCGAACCAGGCTATCATCCTTGGGCCGACACCCAAATCGATTGCCCGGACGCACAATCGCTATCACTTTCAGGTCCTTATAAAGTATAAAAAAGAAGCCCAGTTAAAAGAAAAGTGTCATGAACTACTGATGAATACGCAGAAAGAACAGGCAAAAGGACTGTATATCTCCATTGATTATCAGCCGATCGATTTTGTCTAAAGAAACGGAGCAGTTTAGAATGAAAAAAATTGTATTTATGGGAACACCCCAATTTGCCGTACCAATACTAGAGGGCCTAATCAATGATGGAGCATACGAGGTGATTGCTGCAGTAACTCAGCCTGACCGGAAGGTAGGCAGAAAAAAGACACTGACTCCTCCACCTGTCAAGCAAGCGGCTATGGCACAGGGGATTCAGGTTTTGCAGCCGGAAAAACTTTCCAGCTCAAAAGAGCAGCAGCAGATTCTGGACCTGAAACCAGATCTCATCGTCACAGCTGCCTACGGACAGTATGTACCGACAGTCCTGCTCAATGCGCCTGAATATCGGGCAGTCAATGTACATGCTTCACTTTTGCCAAAATACCGGGGAGCTGCACCCATTCATTATGCCCTGATCAACGGAGACGAGAAGACAGGTGTAACCATCATGTATATGGAAAAGGAAATGGATGCCGGGGATATCTTGAGTCAGGCTAGCCTGAAGATCACATCAGAAGACACAGTCGGCAGTTTGTTCGATAAGTTGAGTCTTTTGGGTAGAGATCTTCTGCTTGATACGCTTCCGGCTCTCTTTGACGGCAGAATAAAAGCCCAAAAACAAAAAGAAGACGAGGTCACTTATGCCCCAATGATCACTCCAGAACAGGAAAAAATAAACTGGAATGACTCGGCTGAAGCTGTCGCCAATAAAATCAGAGGAATGAACCCGTTTCCTGGAGCCTACAGTCAGCTGGAAGGCCAGCGGTTCAAAATCTGGTTTGCCGAGCCGCTTGCCCTTACTACCGAAGTAGAGCCTGGTACGATAATCAAATTGAACAGGCGGGAGATGTGGGTCCAGTGTGGTATGAACACGGCAGTGTCTTTAATGGAAGTTCAGCCATCCGGCAAGCCTCGCATGCAGATCAATCATTATCTGCAAGGAGCAGTCAATCATCTGGAAGAAGGAGCACATTTTGAAGAAATCTAAAATGAATCAAAATAGCCGCTATTTGGCTATGACTGTATTGGAAAAAGTAGAAAAACAGCAGGCCTTCAGTAACCTGTTGTTGAATGATGTACTAAATTCAAAGGAACTGACGGCTACAGACCGCGCTTTCCTGACAGAACTGGTCTACGGGGTCATTCAAAACAAAATCAAGCTGGATTACATGCTAGAACCTTTTATCGGCCGGCAGAAAAAGATAGACAGTTGGGTTAGGCAGCTTTTGCGACTGTCACTCTATCAGATGATTATTTTGGACAGGATCCCTACACATGCTGCTGTAGATGAAGCCGTTCAGATTGCCAAATTCAAAGGACATAAAGGGATATCTGGTTTCATTAATGGAGTGCTGAGAGCAATCGATCGGAAAGGAGTCCGCGATCCGCAAGCTATTAGGGAGTGGGGTCTTCGCATGTCAGTCACTTACAGCTATCCAGAATGGATTGTCAGCCTTCTGGAGGAAGAAGTGGGCCGAGAACAGACCGAAGAATTGTTGCAGTCACTGTCTAGTCGGGCCAAAGTCAGCGTAAGAGTAAACACAAACAGGCAGTCAGTAGAAGACGTGGCCCGTCAATTGGCTGAAGAAGGATTTGAGACCGTTAGAAGTAAAGTCTCTGACCAGGTATTGATCTGCCAGAATGGCTTGCCGGTAAACTCCGCACTCTTTATTGAAGGAGTGATTACAGTTCAAGATGAAAGCTCGGCCTTGGTAGCTGAAGCGATGCAGCTGACTCCGGCTGATCAGGTGCTAGATGCCTGTGCGGCCCCGGGAGGAAAGACCGCTCACATCGCTTCCTATCTGAGTGCAGAAGCTGGAGGAAAAGTGACAGCACTTGATCTGCATGAAAAAAAAGTAAACAAAATCATTGAAAATGCAGCTCGTCTGCGTGTGTTAGATGTGGTCGATACACGTGCGATGGATGCACGGCAGGCAGGTAATGTCTTTGAGCCCCAAAGCTTTGAGCGGGTTCTTGTAGATGCACCATGTTCCGGGCTTGGACTGATGAGACGCAAGCCGGACATACGCTACCAGAAAAAACTGGAAGACATAGTTTCTCTTCAGAAAGTGCAGCTGGATATACTGGATGCGGTGGCGCCTTTGGTCAAAAAAGACGGGCTACTGGTCTACAGTACGTGTACCATTACCCGTAAAGAAAACGATGAAGTTATCGAGCAGTTTTTACACACGCATCCTGACTATGAAAAACAGGAAGTGCATACAAGCCAAGCGCTTTCTAAAGCTGAATCTGATGGTATGCTGCATTTGTATCCGCACTATTATCAGACAGATGGATTTTTTATTGCAGCATTGAAAAGAAAAGAAGACTAGAACACTTGCGGAAACTGGCTGAAAAGGCAGTCCGCTACATAGTGAGGGCTGGAGTGATAATGAGTGAATACATGTAAAAAAACGCATATAGGCAGGCGCTCTTCTAATCAGGATTACCTTGAACTCTTTTATAATCAAAATGGCCAGCTCCTAGCTATCCTGTGTGACGGGATGGGTGGACATAAGGCGGGGGATATTGCGAGCGAGATGGCCGTTATACAGCTTGGTCACCAGTGGGAAGAGACAGCTTTTACTGCTGAAGACAAAGTCAAAACATGGCTGGATCATCACATCAATTTAGAGAATCAGCGCATTTATCGGGTGGCAAAAAGTTATGATGATCTTGAAGGCATGGGTACTACACTGGTGACAGCTGCCTTTATAGGAGATAAAATCCTGATAGGAAACATTGGAGACAGTCGAGCTTATCAGCTTAACAGCCAAACGGGTCATCTTGACCTGATCACAATCGACCACTCTTTTGCCAACGAACTTCAGATGAGTGGAGAGATAACCGCTGAAGAAGCAAAAACCCACCGCCAGAGACATACACTGACACGGTCTTTGGGTGTATACGACAAAGTGAATGTCGACTTTTTCCTTCTGGAACGTGAGGAAACAGATTTGCTGTTGCTCTGTTCTGACGGCCTGTCCAATGGGCTGGACATTCAGTCAATGCAAGCTGTTTTAAGTAAAGAAACCCATTTAGACCGTATAGGCGAATCACTGGTGCTCAAAGCCCTTGAGAATGGATCGACAGACAACATCAGTCTTTGTCTGATTCAAGAGGACCGACATAGGAAGGGAGGGGAATGATATGATACCAGGAGAGAGAATAAGCAACAGGTATAAAATTATAAAAGAAATCGGATCCGGCGGGATGGCCAAGGTATATTTAGCGACAGACCTCATACTGGAAAGGCAAGTCGCTGTCAAGCTGATGGCCTACAACTTTCATAATGACGAAGCAAGTATTCGGCGATTTAAGCGCGAAGCTCTTTCAACAACTGAACTGACTCATCCAAATATTGTCAATGTTGTGGACGTCGGGGAAGACGACACTCCTTATATTGTCATGGAATATGTTGAAGGGTATGACCTGAAAGATTTTATCAAGCATCATCACCCACTTCCTTACCGAAAAACGATTGGCATTATGACTCAGATATTGGATGCTGTAGAATATGCCCACAATCACAATATTATTCATAGAGATCTCAAGCCTCAGAATATCTTAATTGATCATGATGAGAAGGTGAAAATTACGGATTTTGGTATCGCTGTAGCCTTATCTGAGAACTCAATTACTCAGACCAACTCCTTGCTTGGATCAGTGCACTACATTTCACCTGAACAGGCAAGGGGCAGCATGGCAACTAAGCAGTCGGATATTTATTCACTGGGTATCTTGCTCTATGAAATGCTCTCAGGAAAAGTACCTTTTGACGGAGAATCAGCAGTGTCAATTGCGCTGAAACATTTTCAAAATGATATGCCTTCCCTGAAAGAGAATGATTCTTCTCTGCCTCAGGCGCTCGAAAACGTTGTTCTGAGAGCGACTGCAAAAGAAGCCTCTAATCGTTATGGATCCATAGTCGAAATGAAGGAAGATCTGGAATCGGCATTATCCGCTTCCCGTTCTGATGAGGCACGTTTTGAGCCAACTTCTTTCTCAGATGATGAGACCAAAATGATTCAGCCTATTCCTGTACCGGCTCAAGCCGAATTCACAGCAAAAACGGACAACAGCCGGACAGCCACATTAGAGCTGGCGAATGCTTCGGATAAAGCAAGTCCACAGGATGAGCAGTCGAGCTGGAAGAAAAGGCGCAACCTGCTGCTGATTATTATTCTGCTGCTGGTGATGATTGGTTCACTACTAGTGTTCAGCATGACTCGGCCTCAAGAGGTGCAGGTACCGGATTTTTCAGGTGTCAGCCTTGAAGAGGTAGAAAATAGTCTGAGCGAACTCAACCTTGAGCTTGGTGAATTGACCGAGCAGTATCACGCAGAGATTGAAGCGGATCATGTTATTCGTTCCCGTCCTTCCGAGGGTGCTGTATTGAGGGAAGGAGCCGCGATTAATCTCTATGTTAGTATGGGGGAAGAACGTGTCGCAATGGAGAATTATGAGGGTCAGGCTTTCGAAGATGCCCGTGCTGAGTTAACGGATTTAGGTTTCACAGTCGAAAGGGAGGAAGCCTTTAGCGCTGAGGTACAGGAAGGACGTGTCATCTCTCAGAGTTTAGAAGCTGGTGAAGAGGCAGTTCCAGGAGATACGATTGTTACTCTGGTAGTCAGCACCGGACCTGAAGGTTTTGCGTTAAGACGGCTGATTGGGTATTCATCTGTCGGGGTCGAAGATTATGCCAATGATTTGAATCTGTCGGTGACGATAACGAACGAGCCGCACGACACGATTCCGGAAGGTCAGGTAGCTAGACAATCTCCTGAACCGGGCACAACAATTTATCCTGGTTCCCGTATTTCAGTTGTCTTTTCAAGTGGACCTGAAGAACCCGAAACTATATCTTTCGACAGAGGAATCATCGTCGATTATGAGTCACCGAACAATCGAGATGATGAGAACGAAACAGAAGAATCTGAAGAGAATGACGAAAACGATGAACAAGATGTAGAAGAGCAGAGTCTCGAGGCTAATCAGATTGAGATATACGTAGAAGATGCTGAAAATTCTTTTGATGAGGTATATAGAGCGTTTGACATTTTTGAGGATACGCCGGTTATACTGAATTTGACGGTTGAAGAGGGTCAGACAGCAGCATTTAGGGTTTACAGAGATGGTGAGCTAATTAAAGAGGAACTCGAAATCAGTCCGGATGACTGAGTTTAAACAGAAAGGACGCGACAGCTTGAAAAATGGACGTATCATCAAAGCTTTAAGTGGATTTTACTATATTCAGTCAGAAGATGGAAAAATCTATCAGACTAAGCCCAGAGGGATTTTTAGAAAAAGAAACGAGAGTCCTCTTGTTGGTGATGAGGTCAAGTTCTCAGCTTCTGCTATCACAGAAGGAACTCTGGAGGAAATCAGTCAGCGCAGTAATCAGCTGACTCGACCGACGGTGGCCAATGTGGATATTGGGGTGATCATCATGTCACTCAAAGATCCTGATTTTTCTACCTCACTTCTAGACCGGTATTTAGTGTCTCTTGAACAACACCATATTCAGCCGGTCATCTGGATCACAAAAACAGACCTGGCAGACGAAAAAGAATATGAAAAAGTTAAAGTACATGCCGATTATTATCGTAAGATAGGCTATGAGGTCATTTTGCCTGAAAGAGACAAGGTCTTGGAACAAGTCGAAGTGGAAGATTTGTTTGGAAGCATGATTACTAAGCGTCTGGCAGTATTTCTTGGGCAATCGGGTGCTGGAAAATCGACTCTATTGAATAGACTGGATGCGAATCTGCAGCTTAAAATTGGAGAAACTTCCAAATCTCTTGGCAGAGGCCGGCATACGACCAGACATGTTGAACTGGTTCCTTTGCTGGGTGGACTGATTGCTGATACACCGGGATTTAGTGCTATTGAGTTTGATGATATCGCTGCTGCAGATCTGGCAGTCTGTTTTCCTGAGATATGGGAAACAGGCCGAGAATGCCGGTTTAAAGGGTGTGTTCATCAAAATGAACCGAACTGTGCGGTCAAGACAGCAGTAAATAAGGGAACTATTGCCCAGCACAGGTACGATCACTATCTTTCGATACTTGAAGAAATACAGAATAGAAAACCACGTTATGGAAAGAAGAGAGGAAGTTGATGATGAAAATTGCTCCTTCGATATTGAGTGCAGATTTTGCAGAACTGAAAAAAGAAGTTAAAAAAGTTGAGCAAGGAGGGGCAAAATGGATCCATGTCGACACAATGGATGGCCATTTTGTACCCAATTTGACGTTTGGGGCTAATGTGGTCAAGGCGCTGAGACCCCATACTGATTTGTTGATGGACTGCCACCTGATGGTAGAGAAGCCGGAAGAGTATATAGATTCTTTTTATGAAGCTGGAGCAGATCTGGTCACAATCCATGCTGAAAGCACTGTGCATGTCCATCGGGCGCTTCAGATGATCAAGAACAAAGGAATCAAGGCAGGTATTGCTTTAAATCCGGCAACCCCAGTATCTCAAGTCCAGGCAGTTCTGCCGATGGTCGATCTCGTTCTGGTCATGACGGTCAATCCGGGTTTTGGTGGGCAGGCGTTTATACCAGAAACCCTTGATAAAATCAGGCAGCTGGATATGCTGAAAAAAAATGAAAAACTAGATTACGAAATAGAAGTGGATGGAGGCATCAATCCTGAAACAGCTGCAGCATGTGCAGAAGCAGGTGCGACAGTAATGGTTGCAGGATCTTATATTTATAATGCTGAAAATGCGGCCAGCCAGATTGATAGTCTTCAAAAGGCGGTCAACAAAGGATGATAAGCCGGGTGCATATCATGCTGGGGTCTCCCGAAATGGACAAGTTAAGGCTTGATTTGAGACCGGGAGACAAAGTAGTGGGAGTAGACAAAGGGGCCCTGATGTTGCTAGATGAGGGAGTTTCAGTTGATCTGGCGATTGGAGACTTTGACTCGGTATCCGAAGCAGAGTATGAAAAGATTACCAGAGAAGCCAGGGAGTATCGCCGGTTTGAAGCTGAAAAAGATGATACGGATGCTGAGCTGGCCATCGAGTGGGCTGAGAAGCGCTATAAGCCAGACAAACTATTTGTTTATAACTGGTCTGGAGGTCGAATGGACCATTTGCTTAACCTACTTTTTTTAGTACATCAGCCAAGGTTCGAAGATATTATTCAAAAAATTGAGTTTAAGCATTCACAAAACAATGTGACCTTTTATAAAGCAGGCAGTTATCATTTAGACAGGCAAAAGAATATGAAATACTTGGCCTTTGTAGGGATGACAGCTCTTAAAGGTTTGAGTACAACTGGGGTGAAGTATCCAGTCGATAGATTGGATACAGCATATCCAGTTACTCTAATCAGTAA
This sequence comes from Alkalibacterium sp. AK22, assembly GCF_000585255.1. Classification (GTDB taxonomy): domain Bacteria; phylum Bacillota; class Bacilli; order Lactobacillales; family Carnobacteriaceae_A; genus Alkalibacterium. The sequence goes on along the minus strand of NZ_JANL01000008.1, from coordinate 118,429 downwards.
TGAATTTACACAAGAATATAGTCGTTTTTCATTTTCAGAGGGCGTTTTGGCTGTTATACAAAGCAGCGGATAAATTAAAAAAGAACGGAAAACCAGGATCACAGGGATCTGAGTTTTTCCGTTCTTTTATTTGTGGTTGTGATTAAACGCGTTCAACTTTACCTGATTTTAAAGCGCGAGCAGAGACCCAAACTTTTTTAGGTTTGCCGTCAACCATGATGCGAACTTTCTGCAGGTTCGCAGCGAAACGACGTTTTGATTTGTTGTTAGCGTGTGAGCGGTTGTTTCCGCTTCTAGCTTTACGTCCAGTTACAAAACATTCTTTAGCCATTTTTTCTCCTCCTTCGTGCTTAGCCTTATCAATCAAAGCTAAATCATACTTATACAAGTTACCATAGATGAGAGAAGGAGGCAAGTGTTTTTTGATCTCCTTAAAGGTTTTTTACTTTACAGACTATAGAGAAAGGATACCTGATGTCTATTTCATATAATGCATAGAAATTTATTGTCAAATAACAGGTTTATCTACAAATAGAGGCTATAACAGTGTATACTGGATTGTATGAACAAATCTAGTGTACAGGTCAGAGAGAGGCAAGGGAGGATACATCTTGTCTTTTTTTAGCGGGCTCAATATGCTAAAATATGTTTGAATGTCAAAGAAACCTTTAGATGCAGGTATGCATGTCAAACGAAAGGGGAAAAAGGATGAGTATTCAATTGAACAATGAATTTGGAACGATAGAAATGTCCAGCGACGTTATTTCCACCGTTGTCGGTGGAGCAGCTACTGAAATTTATGGTATCGTCGGGATGGCCAGCCGCAAGCATGTTAGAGACGGAATCAACGAGATACTGAACCGGGACAATTATTCACGTGGAGTAGTCGTTCGCCAGGAAAATGATCAGATTGCTGTTGACGTCTATATCATCGTCAGCTACGGCACTAAGATTACAGAAGTGTCCAAAAACGTTCAGGAACGAGTAAGGTATCAGCTTGAGCACGATCTGGGCATCGTGACTGACTCAGTGAATGTCTTTGTCCAGGGAGTCAGAGTACTCAACGAGTTATAAGCCAACGTCACATGTTTGATTGTGGCAAAGGAGGAAATAGTAAAAGTGGATATAAAGAAGTTAGATGCAAAGAAATTTAAGACGATGGTGGCTCTTGGTAGAGAACGTCTAGATGAACATACAGAGTACGTTAACTCTCTTAACGTTTTCCCAGTACCTGATGGAGACACGGGAACCAATATGAACTTGTCCTTTACAAGTGGAGCTAATGCTGTAAAAGACTCCGCAAGCGATGAAATGGAAGTCGTGTCCCAGGCACTGGCCAAGGGGCTGTTAATGGGCGCACGAGGAAATTCTGGTGTTATCCTGTCGCAGCTGTTTCGCGGGTTCGCTAAAGCCCTTGAAGGTAAAAAAGAAATTGATGCAGCAGATCTGGCCAGAGCCTTTCAGGCTGGTGTCGATACAGCCTATAATGCTGTGATGAAACCCGTTGAAGGAACTATTCTTACGGTAGCGAGACAGTCTGCTAAACAAGGCAGCAAAGTGGCAGCAGAAACAGACAGTGTGATCGAGGTCATGGAAACGGTCTTGAATGCAGCAAAAAAATCGTTGAAAAAAACGCCTGATTTGCTGCCTGTTCTTAAGGAAGTCGGCGTTGTTGACAGTGGAGGACAAGGCCTGGTCTACATTTATGAAGGTTTTCTGTCAGCTATGACTGGGGAAGAGCCTCAGGAAGAAGAAGTACAGCTAGAAGAGCTAGTACGGGCTGAGCACCACCGTAGCGGTGTGCATGAACACGTCTCTACGGAAGATATCACCTACGGTTATTGCACAGAAATTATGGTTCGTATTGGTGAGGGAGATACGGTCGAGCAGGCGTTCGATTATGAGGAATTCCGTAATTACTTAGATAAAATTGGAGATTCTCTACTTGTTGTGGCGGATGAGGAAATCATTAAGGTTCACGTTCATACAGAGAAGCCCGGCGATGTAATGAATTATGGACAAAAGTTCGGTTCTCTGATGAAAATCAAGGTAGACAACATGCGTGAACAGCACTCAGAACTCTCCAGCAGCCCTGAAAATCCTAAAACAGTTAAAGACTTTGCGGTTGTTGCGATTGCTCCAGGAGAAGGACTGAAAGTTCTATTTGAAAGTTTGGGCGTCGACTGCGTACTGCAGGGGGGACAGACAATGAATCCAAGTACAGAGGACATCGTTAAAGCGATGGAGAGTGTGCCTGCCAAGCAGTACATCATCCTGCCGAATAACAAGAATATTTTCATGGCGGCTGAACAGGCAGCTGATGTCGTCGATGCAGCAGCAGCTGTTGTGGGAACAAAGACAATCCAGCAGGGGTTGACGGCTATGCTTGGATATAATCCGGCAGAAGATCTGGATACAAACACAGCAGCCATGACTGACGAATTGGAATTGGTGACCTCAGGCCAGGTGACCTTTGCTGTGCGAGACACTGAGATCAATGGACTTGCCATCAAAAAAGATGACTATATGGGACTGATTGATGGAGCAATCAAAGTGACAGCTTCTGATTTGCTTGAAACGACGACAGAGACCATCAAGCTGATGGTTGACAATGACAGTGAAATCGTGACCTTGCTCATAGGAGAAGACGGGTCTAAAGAAGAAGCTCAAAAAATTGCTGATTTTGTTGAAGAAAACTATCCTGATATGGAAGTTGAAATTCATGCAGGCGATCAGCCAGTTTATCCATACTTGATTTCTGTAGAATAACACGAACGATAGGAATAGAAGAAACGACTTGAATTTCTGTTGTTTCCTCTATTCCTATTTTTGTAGAAAGGGGAGAGCACATGAGTAAGAGTATGCATGATCCGGTTTCTGTTCTCTCCGGTGTCGGAGACAAACGGATCCAAGCTCTGAAAGAACTGAATATCCACACTGTCCTAGATTTGCTGACCCACTTTCCTTTTCGTTATGAAGACCTGACAGTTAGAGGAATCGAGGATATAGAGGACAATGAAAAAGTGGTACTGGAGGGACAGGCAGTTTCTGACGGTGTCCTTACACATTTTGGCAGACGTAAAAACCGTTTGACTTTCAGACTGAATATTGAACAGGTAATTGTCGGAGTCACATTTTTTAATCAGCCATACTTGCAGAAGCAAGTTGAGGCCGGTAAAGCTTTGAAAGTCTATGGAAAATGGGATGGTGCCCGCAGGCAACTTAACGGCATTAAGATTTTGCCTGTGTCCAGCAGCAGTCAGGGTAAAGAGGCCGTATATCATACAACTAAAAGTATCAGACAGTCGACGCTAATTAAACTGATTAGACAAGCTTGGGACGCTTATGAGGGCTGCATCTCAGAGTATATGCCTGAATCTCTGTTAAAGCAGTTGGAACTTATGCACTTCGCAGAAATGATTTTCAATATGCATTTTCCAGAAACTGAAGCTCATCTTGACCGAGCTAGAGAATCAGTTATATTTCGAGAGTTTTTTCTGTATCAGCTAAAGATGGGCTGGCGCAGAAAGCAGATTCGGTTGGCACAGTCGGGAAGCAGCATCAATTATGATGTGAAACAACTCAAGACTTTTTTTCAGTCACTACCATATGAGCTGACAACTGCCCAAAAGCGAGTGGTTAATGAAGTCTGTACAGATCTCAAATCCAGGCATCAAATGTTCAGGCTGGTTCAGGGGGATGTTGGGAGTGGTAAAACGGTCGTTGCGGCAGCAGCCATACTGGCAGCCTGGACAGACGGCAAGCAGACAGCTTTCATGGCGCCAACTGAAATTCTTGCTGCTCAGCACAAGGCCTCTTTGGATGAAATGTTTAGAAAAACTGAAGTCAGAGTTGAACTCTTGACAGGATCGACAAAAAAGAAAGAAAAAGACAGTATATTAGCTGATCTGGCAGCAGGAAAAGTCGACTGTGTAGTTGGGACCCATGCGCTGATTCAGGAAGGGGTCGAGTACCATGCACTGGCGCTGGTTATTACTGACGAGCAGCACCGGTTTGGAGTCAATCAGCGTAAAGCCCTTAGAGAAAAAGGAGTTGACCCGGACGTTCTCTTCATGACGGCGACACCTATTCCTCGTACTCTGTCAATCACCGCATTTGGAGAAATGGATGTTTCTCTGATTGATGAAATGCCTAAGGGACGCATTCCTATCTCTACCTACTGGATCAGGCCAAAACATTTTGAACGCATGGCCGTTTTTATTCAAAAAGAACTAGCTAAAAGCCACCAGGTATACGTGATCAGCCCATTGATAGAAGAGTCAGAGACACTTGAACTTGAAAATGTAACAGCCTTGCAGGCTACCTATCAGGAAGTGCTGGGTCCGGATATCCAGGTCGGTCTGCTGCATGGAAAGATGCCGCCAGCTGAAAAAGAAGAGGTCATGAACGCTTTTCAGTCCAATCAGCTACAAGTACTCGTATCGACAACCGTTATTGAAGTAGGGGTCAATGTCCCCAATGCAACGGTCATGGTTATCCATGATGCTGACCGGTTTGGTCTGGCTCAGCTACATCAGCTCAGAGGAAGAGTAGGACGTGGGGCAAAAGAGTCTTTCTGTATTTTGATTGCCGATCCCAAAGGTGAAAAAGGAGCAGAACGCATGAAAGTGATTACTGAAACCAGCGATGGCTTCATATTAAGTGAAAAGGATCTTGAAATGAGAGGACCCGGAGATATGTTCGGGTTCAAGCAATCGGGTGTTCCTGACTTCAAGCTGGCAGACATCGCTGAAGATGCTGCAGTGCTTGAAGAAGCAAGAAAAGAAGCAATCTTACTATTAAGTAATGAAGCATTTTACCAGGATCCGCAGTTCAGCGGTCTTAGACAAGAGGCAGGTATCGATATCAGTCAACTGCCTGTCCTGGATTAAAAGTATCGGAGGAAAAAAGATGAGAATAGCAGTAGATGCAATGGGTGGAGATCACGCACCGAGAGAGATTGTTAAAGGCTGCGTCAGAGCCGCCAGAGAATTTACAGATGTGACCCTTGTTCTGTATGGACAGGAACAAGCAATCAGAGCAGAACTGGATGAAGAACTGAGTAATATCGAGATTGTTCATTCAGAAGAAGTCATTAAAAGTGATGATGATCCAGTCAAATCGATTAGAAGAAAAAAGGAATCGTCCATGGTCAAGGCAGCGTATTCAGTAAAAAAAGGAGAAAATCAGGCACTGTTTTCAGCCGGGAATACGGGAGCCTTGCTTGCTTCAGGCACCCTCATCATTGGACGCATGAAAGGCATTGATCGTCCCGGCTTGCTTGCAACGTTCCCTTCACTAGGAGATACCCGTGACGTGTTCAACATGATTGATGTCGGAGCCAATGCAGATTCAAAGCCACTGAATATCAATCAGTACGCAACTTTGGGAACGTATTATGCCAGACATGTTCATGGAATAAAAGACCCGACAGTCGGTCTTTTAAATAATGGGACCGAGGAGAATAAAGGAAATGAGCTTTCCAAAGGAGCGTATGCTTTGCTGAAAAACAATGAAGCGATACGCTTCGTCGGAAATGTAGAAGCCAGAGATTTGCTTAATGGTGAAGTGGATGTGGTTGTAACGGACGGTTTTACCGGGAATGCCGTTTTGAAGACAATCGAAGGGACAGCATTGTCCCTAATGGGTGTCATTAAAAGTGCAATTATGGAGAACGGCATCAAAGCCAAACTAGGTGGACTGATGCTGAAGGACAGTCTCAAAGAGGTCAAGGACTTGCTAGATTACTCCCAGTACGGAGGAGCAGTGCTGTTTGGTCTGAAAGCGCCAGTAATTAAGACACATGGTTCAGCGACGGAGGAACCTGTCTATCATACAATCAAACAAATTAGAGATATGCTGGAAACTAACCTGCTGGATGATCTGATTAGTCACTTTGAGAAAATAGAGAAACTCAACGATTTGTAATATATGACGCTTTTGTGTAATTTTTTTAAAAAATATGGAAATTATGATCAGTATGAGATACAATTACGTTTGTTGGTCAAATGATATTCTAATAATAGATTAATCTGAATGAAAGAAATTTTCAAAACCATTTAATAAAGGAGCAGAACACTATGACTGAACAGGAAATTTTTGAAAAAGTGCAATCAATAATTGTCGAACGCTTAGGTGTAGATGAAGATAAAATTACGCGAGACACTACGTTTAAAGACGATCTTGGAGCAGACTCGCTGGATGTGGTCGAATTGGTGATGGAAATGGAAGACGCTTTTGGTAGAGAAATTTCTGATGAAGATGCAGAACAGATTACGACTGTTGGTAAGGCTGTAGACTATATCGCTAAAAACTCATGAATATAAAAATGAGAATATAATTAGAAAAAAGATAAATAAATTTAACTAATTGTTATAAAGTTAAAAAATTCTATTGATATGCTAAGAATTTAGGTGTATAATTCGATTTATATTATTAAGCTTTTGATTAGAAAAAAATGATAGCTTAATAAGTTCCTCAAGTATTGAGGAGAGAGTATAGGAGGTTAAGTAGTGGCCGTCGAACGGAGTTTGTTAGAGGTTAACAACTTACAAGTAGGATTTAGATTCGGAGAGGTCTACCATAATGCAGTTGATGGCGTATCATTAACGCTAAAAAACAATGAGATTTTAGCTATCGTGGGTGAATCTGGTTGCGGAAAGTCGACATTAGCCACATCTATTATGGGCCTGCATGATCCAAAGAATACTAAAATTTCAGGAGAAGTATTATATAAAGATTTAAATCTTCTCGATCTAAATGAAAAGTTGTATAACCGAATTAGAGGTAATGATATAGGTATGATTTTCCAAGATCCATTGGGCTCTTTAAATCCACTGATGACTATATTTAATCAGATTTCAGAAGCTTTGGAATACCATTCAGATATGAATGAAGAACAACGAAAAGCACGCGTGCTGGAATTGCTAAACCAAGTTGGGATTCCCCGACCTGAACAAATCATGAAAGCTTATCCGCACGAACTTTCTGGGGGGATGAGACAGAGGGTCGTTATTGCGATTGCCCTGGCCAATAAGCCACCAATCATTATTGCAGACGAGCCGACTACGGCTCTGGATGTGACCATTCAGGCTCAGATTCTTGACTTGATGAATGATATTCAGGATGAAACAGGATCAGGTATTATCCTGATCACTCATGATCTGGGCGTAGTAGCAGAAACAGCTGATCGAGTAGCCGTGATGTACGCCGGCCAGATTGTTGAAGAAGCTCCTGTTGAAGAGCTGTTTGCCAATCCGCTGCATCCTTACACCCGGTCGCTGCTGAATTCGATTCCGCACGAACTGGAGAGCGATGATGACGAACTTCATGTCATACACGGTACAGTGCCTTCACTGCAGAAACTGCCCCGTAAGGGCTGCCGATTTGCTCCACGTATACCGTGGATTGCAGATGAAGCGCATGAAGAAGACCCGGTTCTACACGAAGTAAGTCCAAACCACAAAGTGAGATGTACCTGCTGGAAACATTTTCACTTTGAAGGAGAGGAAAAATAATTATGGGATTTATCGAAGTTAAAGACTTAAAAGTACATTATCCGATACGTGGTGGTGTGTTGAATACCATTCAGGATCATGTCAGAGCAGTGGATGGAGTGAACCTGACCATCGAAAGTGGTAAAACTTACGGCTTGGTGGGAGAATCAGGTTCAGGCAAGACAACGATTGGTAAAACTATAATCGGTCTTGAAAAAGCGACATCCGGACAAATTTTTTATGAAGGTCAAAATGTCACAAATAAAGCGAGAAGCCGTAAGGAAAAGTATGCTGCTTACAATAAAGATGTCCAGATGATCTTTCAGGATGCCACGTCATCCATGAATCCTAAAAAAAGAATTTTGGATGTCATTGCGGAACCAATGCGGAACTATTTTAGCTACACGCCGGATGAAATCAAGCGTAAAGTTGTTGACTTGCTTGAAATCGTCGGTATGAATGAAGAAGCCATGTATAAATATCCTCATGAATTTTCCGGTGGTCAGCGTCAGCGTATCGGAGTAGCTAGAGCTGTTGCTAGTGATCCCAAGTTGATTATTGCCGACGAACCTACATCTGCTTTAGATTTGTCGGTTCAGGCACAGGTACTTAATTTCATGCGACGAATTCAAAAAGAGTTCGGTTTAAGCTATTTATTTATTTCTCATGATTTAGGTGTGGTACAGCACATGTCAGATGATATCGCAATTATGCATAAAGGTCGTTTTGTAGAGCAGGGATCGAGAAAAGCGGTCTATAATAATCCTCAGCATATATACACGAAACGTTTGCTGTCGGCTATCCCTGACATGGATCCGACAACCAGACATGCACACAAGATTGAAAGGCAGCGCGTCGAAGCAGAATATGATGCTCAGGAAACAGACTACTATGATACGGACGGCCGTGTGTACGACCTGCAGAATTTCGGTGAAAATCACCTGGTCGCACTAAAGCCTGAAGCGCCGAATGCTTCTCTTCAAAACGAGAAGTTGAATACAGGAGGGGAACGTTAAATATGTGGAAGACAATTTTTAGACGTTTGCTTTTGATGATCCCTCAAATTATCATTTTGAGCATACTTATTTTTATTATTGCCGACTTCATGCCGGGAGATCCATTCACTGGAATGATTGATCCTAATATTGATCCAGCTCAGCTTGAAGCTCAAAGAGAAGCGTTTGGTCTGAATGACCCTTTGATTGTAAGGTACTTCAGATGGGCAGGTAATGCCCTACAAGGTGATTTTGGGCGCAGCTTCAACTTCCAGCAGCCTGTTACTGCAGTAATCGGTGGACGGATGGGGAATACAATTCGCCTATCGCTACTGTCCACGATATTCACCTATGGTATTGGACTGCCTTTAGGTATCATGGCTGGACGCTACAATGAAACAGTATTTGATAAGGGTGTACTGGTCTATAACTTTGTCAGTTTTGCGATACCGGTCTTTGTATTGGCCCTGCTAATGGTCTGGATATTTGGATACAACCTGAACTGGTTCCCTTCCAGGGGATCGGTAAGTATCAGCGCCAATACGACCTGGGAAATCTGGTGGAGTCGGCTTTACCACTTGCTGCTTCCTTCGATAACCACGGCTATACTGGGAACGACATCAATCATACAGTTCCTGAGAAGTGAGATTATCGATGCGAAAGTATCCGACTACGTTAAAACAGCAAGATCTAAAGGTGTGCCAATCCAAAAAGTATACACGAAGCATATCTTTAGAAATGCATCGCTGCCAATCGCATCCGGTTTCGGTTTTACCATCGTTGCGCTGTTCACTGGATCGATCTTTATTGAACAGATTTTCAATTTCCGCGGTATGGGCTTTTTATTCCTTCAGTCGATCAATACCCGAGATTACAGCGTCATTTTTGTTCTTGTCATGTTCTATGGTCTTATGGGGCTGATTGGAACGCTGCTTTCAGACCTAATTTTGATGGCTGTTGATCCTCGTATCCGTATCGACTAATAGCACACTACTCTGGAAGGGAATGAATTGAACGTATGGCAACAAATCAAGATGCAGAAGCGGCAGTCCTCTCAGATGACATGGCTGCTTCATCACCCCCTATGGGAATAAAAGTAATTGTTCGAGAATTTGTAAAAGACAAGCTGGCTCTGTTTTCACTGATCCTGCTAATCACAATACTTGTTACAGTCTTTATCTGGTCGTTTATTGTAGATCAGGATCAAGTCACTCAAGTTAGTTTATGGGATTCTTATCTTCCGCCAATGTCGATGAGCGAGGATCCGTTTCGTGAAGGAACCCGCTTTATTCTAGGGACAGATTCAGCAGGCCGAGACATTTTCGGCTTACTGTTGATTGGTGCAAGAAACTCGCTTCTTTTAGGCTGGACAGTAACGGTAGTCACAAGCATCATCGGAATTGTAGTAGGGATCCTGGCTGCATACTACGCTGGTCTGGTCGATAATATCATCATGAGAATCATTGACTTTATCATGATCATGCCGCAGTTAATGATTATTATTATCTTTGTGACGATCGTTCCGCAATACAATGTGTTTACCTTCGCCCTGATTCTTATCGTGTTCAACTGGCACGGACAGGCAAGATTTATCAGGGGACGGGCGCTGACAGTCGGAAGACTGGATTTCATCAGCGCGTCGAAAACGATGGGAACACCCTCACTGGTTATCATGCTGAGAGAAATGATGCCGAATATCAGTTCATTGATCATTGTTAACCTGACATTGAACTTTGCAGGCAGTATCGGCTTAGAAACAGGGCTGTCCTACCTTGGTTTTGGTCTGCCGACCGGAGTGCCAAGTCTGGGAACCTTAGTTTCCTATGCCACTAATCCAGATATTCTGGAGAATAGAGCTTGGGTTTGGTTACCGGCATCCACGCTGATTTTAGTGTTGGTGTTGTGTATAAACTACGTCGGTCGGGCACTACAACGTTCGGCAGACGCTAAACAACGATTAGGTTAAGAGAAGGGGAGAAAGAATATGTCAAACAAGAAAAAGTATAGTATGCTGGCTAGCACGGCAGCAGTAGCATTTATTCTGGCAGCTTGTGGTAATGGAGACACTGCAGACACAGATGACAACGGGGTTGACGAAAACGACGCTACTGAGGTGGACGAAGATGAGGATGCAGATGACAACGGCGAATCTGCTGACGGACCTCAACCGCTTGAGTTTGAAACACGAGTTGAAAATGAAGGAGAAGCCATTGACGGGGGAACAATGAGCATCGGTTACGTTTCCGACTCACCATTTACTGGTATCTTCAGCTGGGAACTTTACACGGGTAACCCGGATGCCACCGTTATGCAGTACACCATGGGATCACTTGTGGATGTTGACGAGAACTTCCAGTACACGGATACCGGTGCGGCAACGATTGAAGTAGACAGAGACACAAATATTGTAACCATCACACTACAGGACGATATTCTTTGGCATGATGGTGAACAGCTGACCGCTGGCGATATAGCCTTCACGCATGAAATCATTGGCCACCCAGATTATCCTGGGGTGCGTTACAGTGCGGACATGCAGCGCATTATCGGTATGGAAGCTTATAAAGCTGGAGAAGCTGACAGTATCGAGGGAATCACAATAGTTGACGACCTGACTCTGGAAATCGAATATGAGTCTGTCGGTGTTCAAATGCTTCAAGCAGGTGGCGGTGTCTGGGCTTATGCTGCTCCACGTCACTATCTGGAAGATATTCCTGTAGCCGAGCTAGAATCAGCACCTGAAATTCGTGAGAATCCGATTGGATTTGGACCGTTTAAAGTCGACAATATCGTACCGGGTGAATCCGTTTCTTACTCACGATTTGAAGATTATTTCAGAGGGACACCAAATATTGAACGTCTAGAACTGGAAACCGTGCCGACTTCTACTGCTGTAGCAGCAATGCAGAATCACCAGTTTGATTTATTCCTGAGCATGCCGACTGACCAGTTCGAGAACTTTGAAAATATCCCTGGATATTCTATTCTTGGTCGTCAGGAGAACGCCTATACTTACATCGGATTTAAACTGGGTGAGTGGGTAACAGAAGGTGATGGTATCGATCAGCCGCAAAATGTGCCGGATCCTGATGCGAAAATGGCCAACGTTAACTTGAGACAAGCTATGGCTTATGCAATCGATAACGATGCAGTAGGTTCACGCTTCTATCAGGGACTACGTAGTCGTGCAACGTCTCCAATCATTCCTAACTTTGCTGACTTCTACAATGATGAGCTGGAAGGTTACCCGTACAATCCTGAACGTGCACAAGAACTTCTGGATGAAGCGGGATATGAAGATACAAATGGCGACGGCTTCCGTGAAACACCTGAAGGCGAAGAGCTGGTTATCAACTTTGCATCTATGGCCGGTGGGGATGTAGCTGAGCCGATTGCAGAGTACTACATGCAGTCATGGAGAAATATCGGACTAAATGTTCAGCTGCTTGATGGCCGTCTGCATGAATTCAACTCTTTCTATGACCGTGTTGAAGCGGACGATCCGGCTATCGATATTTACCAGGCTGCTTGGAGAACAGGTTCAGACCCTACTCCGGACGGACTTTACAGCCGTTATGCACCATTCAACTATACGCGTTGGGCAACTGAAGAAAATGACGCCTTCATGGATGACATGCTGAGCGAAGAAGGCTTCGATGTTGAATGGCGTGCGGAAGTATTTAGAGACTGGCAGGAGTACTTCATGGAAGAACTGCCAATTATTCCGACAATGTTCCGTAATGAAGTCTTCCCAGTCAATAACCGTGTAGGAGCTTACGATATCACATATGGTGAGAATCCTGACACTGATGGTGCCGGTGCGCATACTTGGTACCTGACTGACGACAACCGTGCAACTGAATAACAACTGAACACTAATCGGCCTGTCTACTGTTAGACTGCTGACTATCAACCACTCAGAGAGACTCTAGTCTTTCTGAGTGGTTTTCAGTTTAAAATATTTGTACCGTTTTTTTATATAGGGTATGATTGAAAAGTATACTGTGTATTTAATGCACAACTTACTACTAAATCAAAATATATGAATTGTAGAGGGATGTTATGTTTTTAGCCTGGAGAGAAATTAGGTATTCGAAAACCCGTTTTGCTTTAATTATAGGAGTGGTCGTTCTGATCTCCTATCTTGTCTTTTTCCTTACTGGACTAGCCTATGGTCTAGCGCAGGAAAATCGGACTAGCATCGACAAGTGGGAAGCTGACGGTATTTTTCTGGCAGAGGAATCCAATACCAATATCAACATGTCGATGTTTCCGAAAGACTTGCTTGAGGAAGTCAATGCAGACGAAACGGCCTCATTGGGAGTGGTCTCATCAGTCATCGAGCCCAATAGAGAAACGGATGAGGATGCGAAGGTCAATGCTACCTTTTTTGGAATCAGTGCAGAAGAGTTTATCATGCCAGATATTATTGACGGGGACGCATTTGGCGAGGACAGGCAAGTGGTTGCTGATAGAAGTTTGAGAGATGAGGACGGATATGAAGTGGGTGACGAACTCTCACTTTCTGGGATGGATCTCACTTTGGAGCTTGTCGGTTTTACCGAGGACTCTAAGTTTAATGTAGCGCCGGTTCTTTACACGAACCATTCAACGTATCAGGAAATTAGAGCCAGCGGATTCGGTCAACGCGAAGATGAAATCATCAGTGCTATCGTTGTCCGCCAAGAAAATGGAGATATTGAAGCTGTTGAACAAACAACGGATGAACTGGCTTTGTATGATATAGATGAATTTATCAACAACTTGCCTGGGTACAACGCTCAGGTTCTGACGTTCGGTTTGATGATTGGCTTTCTTGTTCTGATTGCCGCGATGATTATCGGTATATTCATTTATGTCTTGACTCTGCAGAAGTCTTCCATGCTTGGTGTAATGAAAGCTCAAGGCATATCGTCGGCCTATATCGGCAGGTCAGTTGTTGGACAGACCTTTATTTTAGCGGCTTTCGGCGTGCTGACCGGACTGATTCTGACACTGGGAACCGGCCTAATCCTTCCGAACGCAGTTCCTTATATGAACAATTTTATCTTTCTAATTACCATCACAGGACTGCTGATCAGTGTAGCTGTAACGGGTGCATTTTTCTCGGTCAAAACGGTAGTGAACATCGATCCGCTTGAAGCCATAGATTAGGAGCAGCATATGAAACTGATTGAATTGAAACAAGCAACGAAAACCTTTGAAGATGGACGAAAAACGATAGAAGCGCTCAAGCCCACTGACTTTGCAGTTGAAGCGGGAGAGTTTGTATCCATTATTGGCCCCAGCGGTTCAGGGAAGAGTACTTTACTGACGATTATTGGCGGCTTGCAGACCCCCTCCAGCGGTCAAGTCCTGATCAACAACGACAAGTTCAGTGAACTAGAGGAGAAAGACCGGGCAAAAAAACGCTTTGAAGAGATTGGCTTTATTCTGCAGGCTTCCAATCTGATCCCTTTTTTGACAGTTAAAGATCAACTCAAACTAGTTAATAAAATATGGAACAGTACATTCGACTTAAGCCAGGCCAAGAATCTTTTAGGTGAGCTGAAAATAGACGACCTTATTGATAAATATCCTAGTGACTTGTCCGGGGGAGAAAAACAGCGGGCAGCGATTGCTAGGGCATTGTATCATGACCCGTCGGTAATTTTGGCTGATGAACCGACAGCAAGCTTGGATACCGATCGGGCCTTCGAAGTTGTTGACATATTGAGCCGGGAAACAAAGAAGAAGAATAAGGCGACAATCATGGTTACGCATGATGAGAGACTGACTGAGTATTGTGACAGTGTCTATGTAATGAAAGATGGTATTTTAAGCAAAAAAAGCTAAAGAGAGAGGGTAAACAATGGCTAAAAAAGTGAGCGTAATTGGTGCAGGAGTAGCGGGGCTGGCAAGTGCTGTCAGACTACAGACTGCAGGCTATGATGTAACAATTTATGAAAAAAATGAGATGGCTGGCGGCAAAATGTATCAAATCGAGCAGGATGGCTTTACTTTTGATTTGGGACCAAGCATTGTCATGATGCCTGATTTGTACAAAGAAGTGTTTGAACAGGCTGGACGCAATCCTGATGATTATATTCCGATGCAGCGGCTCGATCCGATGTATTCTGCGTTTTTTGGGGATGAACAGATAGACGTTTCCTCTGATCTCGTCAAGCTGGTCGAACACCTTGAAGGAATCAGCGAAGAAGATGTTGTTGGCTTTTTGAGCTATTTAAGAGATATCTATGAGCGTTTTGTGATTGCTAAAAATCATTTCATTCAGCGTCCATTCAGAAAATTCACTGATTTTTACAATCCTTTTATGCTTAGGCAGGCTTGGAAGCTGAAAACTTTTGACAGTGCCAATCATACGATCGGAAAATACGTCAAAGACAAGCGTCTTCAGCAGATTCTCAGTTTTCAGACTTTATATATCGGTATTTCTCCAAATAACGGTCCTTCAATCTACACGATTATTCCTATGATTGAGTACATGTACGGCATCTGGTTTATCAAAGGAGGCATGTACACCATGGCTCGTTCGATGGAAAGGCTGTTCCTTGAACTTGGTGGCCGCATCGAGTACGGTGCTGAAGTGGACGAAATCGTAATTGAAGGCAAAAAAGCTACGGGAATCAAATTAAATGGTGAAAAGATTCTTTCAGACTATGTTATGTGTAACGCAGACTTCCCCTATGCCATGAAGAACTTGGTACTGGACAAGAAAGCCAAAGGAAAATATACAGACAAAAAAATCGACAGTATGGATTATTCCTGCTCTTGTTTTATTATGTATCTAGGAATGGACCGCAAGTACGATGCTGTAGAAAATATCCATAATATCGTCTTTTCACAGGATCTGGACGAGAACATGGAAGAAATTTTTAGTGGGAAACTGCTGGATAATCCTTCTTTCTACGTTTACATTGCTTCGAAACTTGATGAGGAACTAGCTCCAAAAGGCAAAGACGGCCTGTATATACTAGCCCCGGTGTCAGATTTGTCTACTGCTGAATACGAATGGAATGAAGAGACAATTGCTCATTATCGTCATCAGATTTTGAACAAGTTAAAGACTATCAAAGGGTTTGAAACAGTAGAAGATGACATTATTTCAGAAAGTTATATGACACCCGAAGACTTCAAGGCGCAGTTTAACGCTTATAACGGAGCTACTTTTGGCTTGAGACCGACATTAGCCCAGAGCAATCAGTCTAGACCTCAGGCTAAATCTACCACTGTAGAACAGCTTTACTTTACCGGCAGCAGTACGCATCCCGGAGCTGGTGTTCCGATAGTACTGACCTCCGCCAAAATTGCAACAGAAGAATTGATGCTGGACGACGGCAAAAAAGGATAAAGCATGCCTCCTAGTACAGCAAAAGCACTCTTTCTTCCGCTTAAGAAAAATCTTGGGTGGAAAGAAAGAGTGCTTTTTGCTGTGAAAAATATTAATTGAAAGAATAATAAAGCTGTAGAACAGCCTGTTTATGCTGTGCTTACAGAGAAAAGTAATTTTCGAGATAGCTAGCGACACCATCTTCATTGTTAGTGAAGTCGGTCAAGTCATCGGCAATCGATTTTAGCCGATCAATTCCATTAGACATAACTACTCCTTGGCCGGCATACTGAATCATTTCGTAGTCATTTTCCTGATCTCCAAACGCCAAAATATCTTTTCTTTCAATGCCGTAATAAGAAGCAATCCGTTCCACACCGATGGCTTTCTGCACACCGGCAGCCACGACTTCCAGACATGGACTTTCTCCGCCCCACATACGGACTTCAACTGTATCTTCATACTGTTCGATTATTTTTTGTTCGATCAGTGGCTGAGCTTGACTGGTGGTTGTAAACACACCAACTGAAGTCGGGTCTTCAAGTAGAGTAGCTGCGGTCAGTTGCCTGCTGACTTCAATCCCTTGGGGGAAAAAGTCAGGATAGGGAACAAATTCACCTTCCACATAGATTGCTTTTCTGGATTCAGCTGCAATGAGCTTTACTTCCGGATTTGAACGGAGAGATAGCATGGAAAGGGCTAGCTCTTTATTGAGTGTTTTGTGATAGGCATGAGACCAGTTCTCTTTTGAGGGGTTATGGCACCAGGCACCGTTGAAGTTGACAATCGGTGTAGTCATTTTGAGCTGATTGTAGTAGTAGTAGCTGTTTCGAAAGGGCCTACCGGTCACGATAGATACGATATGACCTGCCTGACGCAGGCGATCCAAAATGTCGACTGTTTTAGCAGTGATTTTGGATTCATTGTTAAGAGTCGTGCCGTCAAGATCCAGCGCGATAAGTTTCTTGTTCATGTATACATCTCCTTGTATGCTTAAGGTCATCTTATCCCAGTATAACAAAGCTCCTTGTAAAAGTATATTTCAATTGAATTGAGCTGTCTGTCTTGTCATAATTTTTATGATTTTAAGTTAAAATGGATAGAGAATCTGTGTTAAACTATATACGATAGCGAGGAGGAAAGCATATGAGTAAAGAAGGAAAAATCTGGACAGAGGAAGATATTCAAATAATCAAAGACCGTATCATGCAAGCACTTGAACAGGTGATTGATCCGGAACTGGGGATCGATATTGTAAATCTAGGACTCGTCTATGAAGTCAATGTTTTTAATGGGGGTTATTGTGAAGTGAAAATCACACTGACCACAATGGGCTGCCCTTTGGCGGATGTCATCACAGAAGATATTTTAAATGCTGTTAAAACAGTGCCCGAGATAACTGAAACTGATGTCAAACTGGTCTGGTATCCTGCCTGGGATACTTCTCGAATGAGCAGATATGCTAGAATAGCCTTAGGCATACGATAAATAGTATAGAAACTCTCATGAAAGCCTGGTGAACCTTGCGGCCACTGCTAGTAATGAGAGTTTTCTTGTGCGGGGTGTCCAGTACACAGACAGGATACATGGGAGGATCGATTCAATGGAATACATACCACTGAAAGTTTACAGTTCGTATTCTTTGCTGGAAAGCACAGTGTCGATTCCGGCACTGATCAGCAAGGCTAAGGAAAAAGGCTATAAGGCTTTAGCGCTCACAGACAAAAATGTCATGTACGGAGCAATAGAATTTTATCAGGAGGCGGTCAAGCAGGGAATAAAACCGATACTCGGCTTATCTGTAGAAGTAGCCGCTCACCCGTTAAAAGAGAAGGATTCTGCACTCACTCTGCTGGCTCATAATCAGGAAGGCTTCCAGGCCTTGATGTCCCTTTCTACAGATGTCATGCTTAATAAAAAAAGATTGAGGCTAGATGATTTAGTCTCTTTCAGCGAGCAGCTTACTGTTATTTATGATGCTGAAGCAAATCAACTCACTCAGTTGCATAAAGAGTCTGCAGCTGAAAGTCTGAAGGCCTTCCACTCTCAACTGAATTATTTTTATGTAGGAATACAGTGGAAAGATCATCAGGAACGATTAATTAATGAACTAGTCGATACAATCAGAAGTCTAAGCATTCAGCCAGTGGTAATGGAAGCTGTTACCGGTCTGGAGCCGGCTGATGTTCGTGCTGCAGAGGTGCTGAAAGCCATTAAAGAACAGCAAACGCTCAGTGAAGGCAAAAAAGAGGACGAACAAAACCTCCAACATATTCTTAAAACCCCTATGCAAGTCTCTTCTTTTTATGAAAAAAAGGGACTGCTTTCAGCGGTTCAGGCAACTGTGGAGATTTCTGAGCGTATTGAGCTTGATTTTGACTGGCAGCCGATGCTCCCAGAGTTTAATACCCCTGATACACTCTCCTCAGAGGCGTATCTCAAGCAGGTTAGTTGGGAGTGGCTGCAAAAAACCGTTCCGGGAGCTAATGAACAGTATCAGACAAGGCTGAACAAGGAACTTCAGGTCATCTGCAAAATGGGCTTTGCAGATTACTTTCTGATCATATGGGATTTAATGAAATATGCACACAGAGAAAATATTGCAACCGGTTCGGGACGGGGATCAGCAGCAGGCTCACTCGTTTCTTATGTGCTAAGAATTACTGACGTAGATCCCGTGGTCTATGATTTGCTGTTTGACCGTTTTCTAAATGAAGAGCGGTTCACACTTCCAGATATCGACCTGGACTTCCCTGATGACAAACGGGAAAAAATACTCGCTTATGTCCACGATAAATATGGATATGAACATGTCGCACAAATTGCGACGTTTGGAACATTTGCAGCTAAAATGGCAGTCCGGGATGTCGGTCGGACCTATGGCCTTACAACAGATGAACTGAAAAAATGGTCCCAGGCTATTCCATCCCGACCAGGTATTTCTCTGGAAGAAGCCTATAAGGAATCAGCTGAGCTGAGACAATTGACGGCAGGCAGTGACACCGGATCGGCCTTGTTTTCGGTTGCCAAAAGAATAGAAGGTCTTCCTAGACATGTATCGACGCATGCAGCTGGAGTTGTAATTTCCAAGGAGCCTCTTATTTACTCTACACCTCTCCAAGAGGGAAGTGGAGTTATGCCGTTGACACAATTCACCATGAATGATGTAGAAACCGTTGGGCTTTTGAAAATGGATTTTCTTGGATTGAAAAACTTGACTATTTTGTCTGATTGCCTTTCTCTAACGAAGTCATTGAAAGGCAAATTTCAGCAGAAAGTACACC
Organism: Alkalibacterium sp. AK22; assembly: GCF_000585255.1. Lineage (GTDB taxonomy): Bacteria > Bacillota > Bacilli > Lactobacillales > Carnobacteriaceae_A > Alkalibacterium. Next base: position 99,324 of record NZ_JANL01000008.1, on the reverse strand, counting down.
AGATTCCTCTCGATGATTCCGAAACACTCGCTTTGTTCAAAAAGGGCGACACCAATGGTATTTTTCAGTTTGAATCGACCGGAATACAAAGAGTGCTCAAAAAACTGAAGCCTACTCATTTTGAAGATATTGTAGCAGTAAATGCCTTGTACAGACCAGGGCCTATGGAGCAGATTGATACCTATATCGCCCGCAAAAAAGGGGAACAGCCCATCACGTATCCGCACCCGGACTTATCAGATATCCTAGACGTCACATATGGCGTCATGGTCTACCAAGAACAGGTTATGAAAGTGGCTTCGAAAATAGCAGGCTATAGTCTGGCAGAAGCGGATATCCTAAGGCGGGCTATATCTAAAAAAATCAAAGTAGAGATAGATGCAGGTAGAAACCATTTTGTTGCAGGCGCCAAGGAAGTGGGGTACAGCCGTGATATTGCCGTGTCAGTCTACGATTTGATTGAACGCTTTGCAAACTATGGTTTCAATCGGTCGCATGCGGTGTCCTATTCAAAACTTGCTTTTCAATTGGCTTACTTCAAAGTACATGAACCAGAAGTCTTCTTTGTCTCTCTTTTGAAATCTTCTGCCAATAATAAAGATAAAGTCAGAAAATATATTATGGAAGCCAAAGGGCGAGGAGTATCCATCAGCAAACCGGACATTAACAAAAGTGCTGCATCTTTTACAGTCAACGATCAGGCGATTACGTTCGGGCTAGACAGTATCAAAGGAATTAGGAAAGATTTTATTCGCCATATCCTTTTTGAGCGCAGACAGGGAGGGTCTTACAAAGATATGCAGGATTTCCTCCGACGGATTGATCAAAGATGGAGAAAGCAGGCAATAGTTCTGCCCTTGATCCAGGCAGGCTGCTTCGACGAACTGGGAGACAGTAGGGCCACGCTGATCCACTCACTTGATTCAGTTTTGGACAGTATCCAGATGAGCAACGGCAATCTGGAACTGTTTGCATCATTAACACCTCGAATTGAAAAAATTGAAGAGCTGCCGTTTGAAGAAAGGCTGAAACAGGAGTATCAAGTCACTGGGTTCTACTTGTCAGGACACCCGACCGAAAAGTTTACTGTTCAAAACCGTAAGTTTCTTACCATGTCAGAAGCCGGTTCTGTGGGAAGTTATATTATACAGGTGGAGGAAGTAAAAAAAATTCAGACTAAAAAAGGAGAGCCAATGGCCTTTTTGAACATGTCAGATTCTTCGGGAGAAGGAACAGGCGTTTTATTTCCAGCGGTATACCGGAAATGTTCGAGGTTGCTGACGTCAGGTGCGCTCCTTGAAGTTACAGGTAAAGCGGAAATAAAAAAAGGGCAGATGAATATCCTTATAAATCAGGTCAGCCCTGCAAGCTATAAGGTTGAGAACACTCAGCAGTTTCTATTTATAAAATTTGATGAGCTTAGTCAGGAGAAAGAGAAACTTAAACAAGTGCTTTCTATTTTGTCGTCATATCAGGGGACAGTTCCCGTGATTGTGTATGACGCAGCTACGACAAAGAAAGAAAAACTGAAGTCGAAATTTAATGTGGACCCCGTTGAATCCTGCCTCAAAGACCTCTCCGTCCTGCTTGGAAGTGACTATGTACAGTTACGGTAAGAATAAAAATAACAGTTATCTTTGTTTTTTGAAAGACAAGTATGTCTAAAAATGATAAGATAGTAGATGGATGTAAATAAATGATGATTTAAGGTGAAATGTGCATGCCGCAAAGAAAGCGACTTTGCTGCTTTACATTTTACATATCCAGGCTGCAACCGCAGCAGGGAATGAAGAAAATTTGCATTGAAGGTGGATTAAGATGAAAAGAATAGGGATTCTCACAAGTGGAGGAGACGCACCGGGCATGAATGCAGCCATTCGTGCTGTTGTCAGGAAAGCTCTCTACGAAGGTATGGAAGTGTACGGAGTGAATTACGGCTTTGCCGGACTTGTTGCTGGGGATATCAGAAAACTGACTCGTAGAGATGTCGGAGACATGATTCAGCGCGGTGGAACGTTTTTGTACTCTGCAAGATACCCTCAGTTTGCAACTGAAGAGGGCCAGCTGAAGGGCATCGAGCAGCTCAAACGCTTCGGTATCGAAGGGCTTGTCGTCATTGGTGGAGACGGATCATATCGCGGGGCTTATGCTTTGACCAAACATGGATTCCCGTGCGTCGGTATTCCTGGAACAATTGATAACGATATCCCGGGTACAGACTATACAATTGGTTTTGACACCAGTATCAATACAGTTCTGGATGCTCTTGACCGAATCAGAGACACAGCTACTTCGCATGTCCGTACATTCGTGATTGAAGTAATGGGCCGTGATGCTGGAGATATCGCTCTGTGGACAGGTGTAGCTAGTGGGGCTGAACAAATTATTATTCCAGAAAAAGGCTTCGATATCACAGAAGTTGCTGACAATATCCGAGAAGGCCGTGAAAGAGGGAAGAAACATAGCATCATCGTTTTAGCTGAAGGGGTGATGGACGGCAATGAGTTTGCTCAGAAACTCGATGCCATCGACAATTTCCATGTCAGAGTCAGTGTACTTGGACATGTTCAGCGTGGGGGGTCACCATCTGCTAGAGACCGGGTACTGGCTTCACGTTTTGGGGCTAAGGCTGTAGATGTTCTTAAGGACGGTCAAGGTGGAGTCTGTCTCGGCTTGAGAAACGAGGAAATCGTTGTATCGGGAATCATCGACACGCTTGACAATATGACGCATACACCGAATATGGAACTCCTCAAACTAAACGAAGAAATTTCCAACTAACAAGCGTTAGATCAAGACAATTGCTTGAATCATCATTTATTAATCAAATAATTTTTTAGGAGAGTTATATATGAAAAAAACTAAAATAGTTTGTACAATTGGGCCGGCCAGTGAATCGTATGAGACCTTGGTCAAACTGATCGAATCCGGTATGAATGTGGCACGTCTGAACTTTTCGCACGGTGACTTTGAAGAGCACCTAGGACGTATTAAAAATATCCGCAAGGCTTCTGAAGAAACAGGCAAAATGGTCGGCATCATGCTTGATACTAAAGGACCTGAAATTAGAACGCACAACATGAAAGACGGTAAAACAACAATTACTAAAGGCGATGTTGTCCGTGTTTCCATGAATGAAGTAGAGGGAACAAATGAACGTTTTTCTGTCTCCTATTCTTCTTTGATCAATGATGTTAATCCTGGATCTATTATCCTGCTGGACGATGGACTGATCAGTCTTGAAGTAACAGATATTGATCGAGAAAATGAAGATATCGTGACAACTGCACAAAACACTGGCGTGCTTAAAAACAAAAAAGGTGTTAATGTACCAGGTGTATCTGTCAATCTTCCAGGTCTGACTGAAAAAGACCGTGCGGACATCATGTTCGGACTGGAGAACGGTATCGACTATATTGCGGCTTCTTTTGTTAGACGTCCATCAGACGTACTGGAAATCACTGAAATTCTTGAAAAAGAAGACAAAATGCACGTACAAATCATTCCGAAAATTGAAAACCAGGAAGGTGTCGACAACGTAGAAGAAATTGTCAAGATTTCCGATGGTCTGATGGTTGCGCGTGGTGACCTTGGAGTGGAAATCCCAACCGAGGACGTGCCGATTGTTCAAAAACGCATGATTAAATTATGTAACGATGCAGGTAAACCTGTCATTACTGCTACACAGATGCTGGATTCTATGCAAGTCAATCCTCGTCCGACTCGTGCAGAAGCCTCAGACGTGGCAAATGCCATCTTTGATGGTACGGATGCCATCATGCTTTCCGGTGAAACCGCTGCTGGAGACTATCCAGTAGAAGCTGTACAGACTATGCACAACATTGCACTGCGCACAGAAGGTGCTTTGATCAATCAAGATGCTTTTGCGCTGAAAGCATACGACCAGAATGATATGACTGAAGCCATCGGACAAGCTGTAGGCCATACAGCTAAAAACCTTAATATATCAACTATTGTTGCAGCGACTGAGTCTGGCCATACAGCTCGTATGATTTCTAAATTCAGACCTAAAGCAGATATTTTGGCTGTGACATTCAGTGAAGAAACTGCTCGTGGACTGGCTCTTCAGTGGGGCGTACAGCCGACTGTAGCTGAGAAGCCGACATCTACCGACGACATGTTCAATCTAGCTACTCAAACAACCGTTGATAAAGGATATGCTAAAGAAGGCGATCTAATCCTGATCACTGCAGGTGTACCTGTTGGCGAAAGAGGAACAACTAACGTGATGAAGATCCAGCTGATCGGATCGAAACTGACTAGCGGTCAAGGAATCGGTTCAGAATCTGTGATCGGTAAAGCGATTGTAGCTAACACGGCTGACGAAGCAATGGAAAGAGCAGTAGAAGGCGGTATCCTTGTCGTCAAGAATACCGATAAAGATTACCTGCCGGCTATCGAAAAATCTGCGGCCATTGTTGTTGAACAGGGTGGACTGACTTCTCACGCAGCCGTCATCGGTATTGCCATGGGGATTCCTGTGATTGTTTCTGCAGAAAATGCAACAGAACTGATCGAACAAAACGAGCTAATCACTGTAGATGCGCGACGAGGAATCATTTACCGCGGAGCGACAACAGCGATTTAATCAGTAAAAGCGAGAGTATAATTTAGACCCATGATGAGATAATGATTGATAGGATGAGAAAACTCTGTTTATTGACTCAACAGTACTTCGACATTCATATCAGTCATTGTCTCATTTTTATTTAAAGGAAAAAGGAGACTACTATGAATAATAACCTAGCAGCAGAACTGACAGCGATTGTAACCGACAAAAATGAGGATCAGCTGTTTGTGCAAAAAAACGGCGTCACCTACAAGGTACTCTCCGATGTGCAAGCATCAATAGGGGACGTGCTCAAGGGGTTTGCCTACGCGGATAAGCAGGATGCCCTAGTATTCACTACCGATATTCCGGCCATAAGACCCGGTACTTACGGATGGGGCGAAGTCGTTAAAGTGAACCGTAAACTGGGTGTATTTGTTGACATAGGCTGGCCGGATAAAGACGTGGTTGTTTCTATGGATGATCTCCCGGCTGAAGGACGTCTATGGCCTAAAGAAGGAAACCGTCTGTTTCTTTCAGTCAAAGTCGATGAGAAAGGCCGTATATGGGGGATACTTGCCGAAGAGGCGCAGTTTTTCGATGACTATGTTGAAGGAACAAAGGACATGCACAACAATGACGTAAAAGGAACAGTCTTTCACTTAAAGAAAAGCGGTACCTATGCCATAACAGAAGAGAAACTGATTCTGTTCATTCATCCGAGCGAGCGGGAAAGTGAACCTAAAATGGGAGAAACCATTTCGGGCCGTGTAATTGGACTGAGAGAAGATGGAGTTTTATATACCTCACTTAAGCCAAGGGCTCATGAAGTGATGGAAGAAGATGCCATGATGCTGTTGGAAGTGCTGAAGCGCTCCGAAGATGGAGAGATACCTTTTCACAATAAAACTGATCCTGAAACAATCAAAAATCAGTTTGGCATCAGTAAAGGTCAGTTCAAGCGTGCAGTGGGCAGGCTAATGAAAAGAAACCTTATAACTCAGGATGAGCATGGTACACGCTTAACTGATTTCCCTGCAGAGGATAAGGAATAGGCTTGAGACTTGGGTAGGATTATTTTATACTTATTCTAATGAGGAATAAGAAAAGCTGTTTCAGATTATAATCATTACTAACTAAGGAGCTCTCATGACTAAATTAGACTCGTCCTTCAAAGCTATTAGACAGAAACTTCACGAAGCCGGTTTCAAGCTTACTCCCCAGCGTGAGCTTACGGTGGAAGTATTGCTGGAAAAGGAAAAGGATCACTTAAGTGCAGAGGAAATCTATCTGCTGGTGAAGACTAAAAATGCTGGGATTGGACTGGCCACAGTTTACCGTACGCTTGAAATATTGACGGAACTTCAGATTATCAACAAGCTGACTTTTCAGGACGGCATTGCCCGTTATGATTTGAATATGAATAATGATCAGCATCAGCATCATCATCTGCTCTGCCTTAAGTGTGGAGACATAGAAGAAGTGAAGCACGACATGCTCTATGAAATCGAAAAAGAAATCGAGCGGGATTATCATTTCAAGGTGAAAGATCACCGGCTGACTTTTCATGGTTACTGCAAGAGATGCTCGGAGGATAAGGAGCAAAGCGATGACTGAGCTGGATCAGAGGCCATTGGATGATTATCTTGTTTACCTAAAAATTGAAAAAGGCCTTGCCTTGAATACGATCGAGAGCTATCAGAGGGATTTGAAGCACTATATCACCTTTTTGAACAGTCAGAACGTTGGAGAGTGGAGACATGTGGACCGCTACGTGCTTCTTGCTTTTTTTAGTGAAGAAAGGCAGTCAGCAAAGTCTGACAATACTCTGGTCCGCATGTTCTCCTCTCTGCGTAAATTCCATCAGTATCTCAAGCAAGAAGGAATAACTGCGGAAGATCCGATGCTTTTTATACGTACACCCAAAAAAGCGGATACGTTACCAAAAATAATCTCAGCTGAACAAATTGATCGCCTGCTGAATACGCCGGATACATCACAGACTCTGGGGATTAGAGACCGGGCGATATTGGAAGTGCTGTACGCAACAGGTCTAAGAATTACTGAACTAGTCGAATTAACGACTGATGAAGTACATCTTTCCATGAAGCTTATTCAAATTGTCGGCAAAGGAAACAAAGAGCGTCTGGTTCCTATCGGAGAGATAGGCTGTCAGTGGCTGAGATACTATATGGAGTCAGCACGTCTCGAGTTATTAAAAAAAGCAGACAGAGAAACGCCTGTCATTTTTCTTAATGCCAGGGGCAATCCGTTGACTAGGCAGGGAGTCTGGAAAAAAATCAAACAAATCAAACAGAAAGCTGGGATAAGCAGTGCAATCACCCCCCATACGCTCCGGCATTCTTTTGCTACACATTTGCTTGAGAATGGGGCAGATTTAAGAGTGGTTCAGGAACTGCTGGGGCATTCTGATGTTTCTACCACACAGATATACACACACATTACTAAACACAGACTCAAGGATATTTATGGAAAATATCACCCCCGAGCGTAAAGTCCAGAAACGGGAGCTTCATGCATAGCTTGCTTTTTGTGCTGTACTCGCTTATTCTGGAGAAAAGAGTCAATAAGGAGGAAATACAATGACGTTTGAACGGATACATCTTATGGTGCTGGATTCTGTCGGTATTGGAGAAGCTCCGGATGCGAAAGCCTTCAATGATGAAGGGGCTAATACCCTGGGTCATATTGCTGAGAAAGCGGGTCTTAACCTTCCTAATCTGGAAAAACTAGGTCTAGGTAATATTGCGCCAGTTTCAGGTGTCGGACCGGTCGACAATCCGCTGGGTTATTATACTAAGTTGGAGGAAAAATCGGTTGGTAAAGATACCATGACAGGCCACTGGGAAATCATGGGACTGCATATTGATAAACCCTTCAGAGTCTTCCCAGACGGCTTTCCGGCCGAACTAATCACTCAGATCGAAGAAAAGACAGGACGAAAGATTGTAGGCAACAAACCGGCCTCCGGGACAGAAATTATCGACGAGTTTGGTGGCCACCAGATGGAAACTGGGGATCTGATTGTCTATACATCAGCGGACCCGGTGCTTCAGATTGCTGCACATGAAGATATTATTCCTCTTAATGAACTATATGAAATTTGTGAATATGTCCGTGACATCACAAAAGATGATCCATATATGATTGGACGCATCATTGCTCGTCCTTACGTGGGAGAACCTGGAAGCTTTACCCGGACTAGCAATCGCCATGATTATGCGCTGGATCCATTTGGCGAAACAGTTCTGGACTTTTTGAAGCAAGACGGAAAAGAGGTTGTCGCTGTCGGGAAAATACACGATATCTTTAATGGACAAGGCATTACACAGGCTCTTCGTACCCAGTCCAACATGGATGGCGTCGATAAACTCCTGGACGTTATGAAAAAAGATTTTACCGGCCTGAGCTTCACAAATCTGGTCGATTTTGATGCCCTTTATGGTCATCGCCGTAATGTAGAAGGCTACAGAGATGCTTTAGAAGCTTTTGATGCCCGTTTGCCTGAACTGATGGGTGCAATGGGCAACAAGGATCTGTTTATTATTACCGCTGACCACGGGAACGATCCGACCCATCACGGTACCGATCACACAAGAGAATTTGTTCCTCTGCTCGCGTTTAGTCCAAGCCTTACGGAGTCTGGAAAACTTGATCAGGGATTCTTTGCGGATATCAGTGCCACTATAGCCGAAAATTTCCAAGTCAAGGATACAGGTTTTGGAAAAAGTTTTTTGTCCAATCTGAAATAATCAAAAATAAGGAGACAAGTAATGGATAAAGCATATTTGAAGGCAATTGAAAATGCTGCCGCGTATTTGAAGAATAAAGGGGTAAAAAAGCCGGAGATTGGACTCATATTGGGATCCGGACTTGGAGAGTTGGCGGATGAAGCCACTAACTCGGTCGCCATTCCTTATGAAGACATACCTGGTTTTCCAGTATCAACTGTAGAGGGTCATGCCGGTAAACTTGTTTATGGTTCACTGGGTGGACGGAAAGTTCTTGCCATGCAGGGGCGGTTCCACTTCTACGAAGGTTACGGTGTAAAAGAAGTAACATTTCCTGTGCGCATCATGAAAGCTCTAGGTGTGACTTCTTTGGTGGTCACAAATGCTGCCGGTGGAGTAAATGAAACCTTTACTCCTGGAGATCTCATGATTATTACAGACCACATTAACTTAACGGGAGACAATCCTCTACTTGGACCAAACAACAGCGAAATGGGTCCGCGCTTTACCGATATGAGCGTAGCTTACGACAAGGATTACCAAGTAGTTGTTGAAAAGGTGGCTGAGAAGCACGGTATCCCAGTTCAAAAAGGTGTTTACCTCGGGTTAACTGGACCAACCTACGAAACCCCGGCGGAAGTCCGGATGGTCCGTACTCTGGGAGGAGACGCTGTAGGTATGTCTACTGTTCCTGAAGTCATTGTAGCCCGTCATGCTGGTTTGAGAGTTGCAGGTGTGTCTTGTATCACGAACTATGCAGCAGGGATGCAGGAAACACTCAATCATGATGAAGTGGTTGAAGTGACGACACGTGTCCGAGACTCTTTCAAGACTCTTGTCAAGGAAGTTATTACACAGCTTTAATCAAAAGCTTTAAATATAAAACACTAAAATGCTTTGTGAAGGAGTTTCTATTGTCAAGATGGAAACTCCTTCATTTTTTGAATCGTGCTAGGTAGTTCATAGAGTTGCTGAACAGAATGGCATCTATTGGATATTTTCAGAGCAATTTCTACATAGGTTTGATTTTTATACAATAAGTTAGTATGATATTCTTGGACGAATTTTTGAACGGATGAATCTAATAGGAATAAAACATAGAAAAGTGGGGACGAATATGAATCAGACATCAATGAACAGTAGACTACTGTCGAACATGTCAGTAAATGAGGATAATCAGCTTGAAATAAGCGGTGTCAATACAGTTGAGCTGGCAAACAAGTACGGCACCCCGCTGTATGTATACGATATTGCTTTAATCAGGCAGAAAATAGAGGCTTTCAGAGAAGCCTTTGCCCGATACGAGAAGCGTACGCAGATTGCCTATGCCAGTAAAGCTTTTTCTTCCCTTGCTCTATATGAACTATTGGCTGAAGAAGATGTATCTCTTGACGTTGTTTCAGGGGGAGAACTTTTCCTGGCCCTTCAAGCGAAATTTCCTGCAGATCGAATACATTTTCACGGCAATAACAAGTCGTTCAACGAACTTAAGGAAGCGGTAGAGAACAAAATCGGCTGTGTCGTCGTTGATAACTTTGTAGAAATAGACATGCTAAATGAGGTCACGAGTCAGCTAGAAAGCCAGATGGATGTCTTGCTTCGTGTGACTCCTGGTATCGGTGCCCATACACATGAATACATCACGACAGGACAGGAAGATTCAAAGTTTGGCTTTGACCTTGGCTCTGGACAAGTTGAAGAAGCGATAGTCAAACTTAATGAAATGCCAAACATCAATGTAATTGGCTTGCATGCGCATATCGGATCTCAGATTTTCGAAGTGAACGGCTATGAAGCTGTGATTGAAAAACTTATAGATAAAGCCGCAGACTGGCAGGAAAGATACGGATTCCATTTAAATGTTTTAAATGTGGGTGGAGGCTTTGGTATCCGTTACACAGAAGAGGATTCACCCTTGCCCTTAAAGGCTTATGCTGAGGCAATCATTCAGGCAGTCAAAAAACACGCCTCGAAAAAACATATTGACTTACCCGACATCTGGATTGAACCTGGCCGAAGTATTGTTGGCGAAGCAGGAACGAGTCTGTACACAGTTGGCACTGAAAAAACGGTCCCAGGCATTAGAAAATACGTATCAGTTGACGGCGGTATGGCTGACAATATTCGTCCAGCTTTGTACAAAGCGCAGTATACTGGAGTACTGGCTGACCAGGTCGAAGCGTCTGCTGTTGAGACTGTATCGATTGCCGGAAAAGCCTGTGAGAGCGGGGATATGCTGATATGGGACTTGATCCTGCCCCAACCTGAACAGAACAGCATCCTCGCAGTATTTAGCACTGGAGCATATGGCTACTCGATGGCAAGCAACTATAACCGTCTACCTAGACCGGCGATAGTCTTCGTTGATAAAGGGCAGGATTGGCTTGCGGTTCGACGTGAAACATACCAGGACTTCCTTAATCTGGAAATCAGCAGACACGATCAGTTCGAAAAATAGGAGGGCACATAATGCTCGTAAAGTATAAACCCGATTATCAGAAAATCACCATGGGGCTGCTGTCTTACGTGCCGGATCTGAAAGAAACCAGTCGTTTGACAAAAGAAATGCAGTGGTATGATCAGGCTGAAAATCGCCAGTTGTTTTTATGGAAAAGTGAAGAGACAAAGGACTTAGTAGCTGTTGCAGGTATTGAAGATGAAGACGAGATTGTTCTCTTGAGACATATAGCAATTAACCCTTCGTATAGAGATGAAGGAATTGCCTACAAAATTTTGACTGCACTATCAGACAGCTGTTCTCCCAAAAAAATTGTAGGAACCCTGGAAACTGCTGCTTTAATAACCAAATGGCAGAAAGACTTTGGGAAGACTAGCGAAGAGGACTGAAAAAATGGCTGAAGATAAATGGAAGGTAAACCTGGAGGTTTTCGAAGGCCCGCTGGATTTGCTGCTGCATCTGATTGCAAAATACGAAATCGATATTTACGATATTCCAATCAGTGAAATCACTGAGCAGTATTTGAAATATCTTCAGGCTATGCAGCTGCTTAAATTGGATGTAGCAGGAGAATATCTGATAATGGCAGCGACGCTGATGTCCATTAAGAGCCAGTTGCTACTTCCCAGAAACGACGAATGGGAAGAAGAGGGCGAATCTTTCGATATAGAGGAGGACTCTATGGAGAGGCTGCAAGAGAGGCTTCTTGAGTACCGCAAGATCAAATATGCATCCGGCCGTCTAAATGAGCAAAGAGCAGACCGAGAACATTATTTTTCCAAACCCCATTCTGACCTTGCCCATCTTCAAGAATCCGTTCCTCTGCAGGTGGGGGAGCTGTCGCTAGTCAATCTCATGGACGCCTTCGCAGACATGCTCCAGAAGAGCAGCTATAAAGAGCAGCCGCCTAGCATGATTGAGTTGGAGGAGACGACTATTTCTGATCGCATCCATGCACTGGAAGGCTTATTAAGCAAACACAAGGGCTTTCTTCTTTTTTCTGACCTCTTTATCACATCTTCTAAAAAAGAATGTGTACTGACTTTTTTAGCTGTACTAGAAATGATTAAAGAAAATAGACTGGATGTCAGGCAGAAAGAAAGCTTTGGAGAAATTTACCTCAGTGCTCTGAATTCAGAAGGAAAGGACTGACTGTAGATGAGTGAATTTGCAGCATATGAAGCTCTACTTTTCGTAGCAGGAGAAGAGGGCCTGACATTGAGTGAACTGGCGCAACTTAACCGTTCTACGATTGATCATGTTCAGGCTTGTATGCATAAGTTAAAAGAAGAATATGACCAAAACAGCCAGCGTGGGTTGACTTTAATAGAAACAGCTGACAGTTACCGGCTGGTGACCAAGAAAAACTTGTCACAAATTATCCAGCTTTACGCCCAGTCTCCGCTAAGTAAAAAATTGAGCAAGGCTTCGGTCGAAACGCTGGCGGTGATAGCCTATAAACAGCCGATAACCCGACTTGAAATAGAAGAAATTAGAGGGGTTCAGCTCTCATCCAGTCTGCATAAACTGAAAAATAGAGGGCTTATTGCAGAAATTGGGCGTCTGGAGGCACCGGGCAAGCCCGTTTTATATGGTACCACAGACTATTTTTTGGATTACTTTGGACTTAATGATTTGACAGAACTACCGGAACTGGAGCTAGAAGAACAGACTGTTAGTCAGAACCTGTTCGATGAGACGCTGAATTTCGGCTAAAATATAAAGTGACGAGGGAGCAATGAAATGGAAAGATTACAGAAAGTCATGGCACATGCGGGGATAGCCTCTCGAAGAGCATCGGAAAAGCTCATCAAAGAAGGGCGTGTCAAAGTTAATGGCCAGATTGTGACAGAAATGGGAGTCAATGTAAAGCCTAGCGACACCATTGAAGTCGACAATATACCCATTACTCAGGAACAGAAGCTATATTTCCTCCTCAATAAGCCTCGTGGAGTGATTTCGAGTGCCGAAGATCCCAAAGGCCGAAAAACAGTCGTTGATTTCTTTTCTTCTATCGACCAGAGAGTTTATCCGGTGGGACGTTTGGATTACGATACAACTGGAGTCATTCTAGTAACAAATGATGGGGAATTGACAAACAAGCTGACTCATCCGACATATGGAGTGGAAAAAACCTATGTGGCCAAGGTGACGGGCTTGATTGACAAAAAGGCTGTCAGTCGTCTGGAGCGTGGAGTTACCATTGACGGTTACAAGACTCGGCCGGCGCAGGCAAGAATTATTGATGTCAATGCATCTTCCAATACCAGTCTTGTTGAACTGACCATCCATGAAGGTAAAAATCATCAGGTAAAGAAAATGATGAAAACTGTCGGCTTTCCAGTTGAAAAACTGAATCGCCATCAGTATGCTTTTCTGACTGCCGATGGTCTTCAGTCAGGTGAATGGCGTGAGCTGAAAAACTTTGAAGTCAACAAATTGAAACAGCTGGTCGATGAAAACTACTCCTCTTGATATTAGGTGGAATTGTTGGAAGTATGACAGTGCTTTAGTTATAATTAAAAGAAAGAGATTGATTTATAACGGAATGACTACCCAATATAGTTTAGAGGAGTGTCTTAAATTGACTGAAGAATCTATTCAGGAAAACCAAAAAAAGTTGCTAGTTGTGGACGACGAGGATCGTATCCGGCGCTTGCTTAAAATGTATCTCGAAAAAGCTGATTACGACATTGATGAAGCAGAAAATGGCAAAGTGGCTCTGGAATTGGCCATGGAAAATGAGTACGATTTAATTCTGCTTGATGTCATGATGCCTGAAATGGACGGTATTCAAGTAGCTGAAGAGCTGAGAAAAGAAAAAGAGACCCCAATTATGATGCTTACAGCCAAAGGTGAAGAGCTGAATAGAATTCAGGGATTTGAAGTAGGGGCGGATGACTATATCGTTAAGCCTTTTAGTCCAAGAGAAATCGTTTTGCGAGTGGCAGCAATTATTAAACGTACCAAAGCTAGGGGCGGTTCAGCAGAAACAGCAGGCGGGGTGACCGATACGCTTAAATTGCCTCACCTGGAAATCGACAATGATTCCAGACGGGTTACCGCTGATGGTAAAGCAGTCAACCTCACACCGAAAGAATACGATCTGCTGCATTATCTTATGTCTGCGCCCGATCAGATATTTGGTCGTGAACAGCTTTTAAGAGAAGTGTGGAAATATGAATTCTTTGGAGATCTTAGAACAGTGGACACACACGTCAAGCGCCTGAGAGAGAAACTGAAGAAAGAGTCCGATGTGGCTGCTAAGATGATCGAAACGGTATGGGGACTCGGCTATAAACTGAATTCATATCCTCACGAAGAAGAGGAGTAACATTCATGAAGATAAATGTAGTCGCAATCAGAATCTGGCTCATTACCTTTGGGATCATATTATTCTCTTTTATCGCTACTACATTATTCTATGGTGTTTTTTATTCACAGCAGATCAAAGAAAACTTCATGAATGATTTTGAAGAAATAATTATAAATGTGGAACGCTTAGCCACTGCGGATCCACTTTTTTTAGTAGAGAATATAGAATCAGTTAATAATTTGCATTCCAGTATTCATTTTGCTTTGAGTACGGAAGACACTAACCGTCTGGGCGAAGAAGACTGGCTGTATCCATTTTCCAATGAAGTGCTGGAGACGATGGAAAACAAACCGGACATTACAACCCAGATAGATTCAAGCTCAGACCTCATGATCCGCTCCGATGTCGATACAGGGATGAATTACAGAATCCCTTTTGTTTTTAGAATTCAAACTACAGAATTGGATGGAGAAGAGCTAGCACTTGTTTCTTACGCTGATCTGTCCTTCCTGATTGCCATTGAACGTCGAATGACGTATGTTATTACGGGATTAGCGGTTTTGCAGCTGCTGATTGCAGCTTACTACTATATGTATTTAAAGAAAAATGTTTCTGAGCCCATCAACGCCATGACCAATATTGCTTTTGACTTTGCCCGTGATGATTTTACTCATCAGCTGCCGATATCTGGTCGGGATGACTTGTCAGAACTGGCAATGGCCATGAACAAAATGGGACACTCTCTAGAGACTAATCGTACTGTTGTCAAACAGGAGAAAGAACTGCTAGCACATATCATGCACAGTATTGAGACCGGTATTCTCTATTACGATGCGGACCTTACTTTGCTTTTATCTAATCCTGTTGGTGATTTATTTCTTACACAGTACCAGATTGAAAAAGCCAACTTCAGTGAGGATAAAGAATTTGTTGATTTGGGCAAAGAGCTTCACAAGGCAACAGAAAGTAACAGTCCGGGACATTTTACAATCGAAATGGAAGAATCCTATCACGATGTTACGCTGCTTCCGCTGGTAGACGAGAAGAAAAATGACCTGCGTGGGGTATTGGTTTCAACAAAAGATTTGACTAAGGAGCATCGTCTGGATAAAATGCGGGTCGATTTTATCAACAATGTTTCTCACGAACTTCGTACACCGCTTGTTATGGTTCAGGGATACAGTGAAGCAATTCTGGATGACGTCGCGGAAAGCCCTGACGAGAAAAAGGAAATGGCTACAATCATTCGAGATGAGTCTCAGCGAATGAATCGCATGGTGAATGAAATGCTGGATCTTTCCCGAATGGAAGCAGGATTTATCGAACTCCAGAAAACATGGGTGCATTTAAACCAGTATATGAGAAATCTGCTGTTCCGTTTTGATAAAATGGCGAACGAAGCAGATGTATCGCTTCAACTGGATATACCTAAAGAGTCGGTTGAACTGCTGATGGACAAAGATAAAATCGATCAGGTGTTTGTGAACCTAATCAATAATGCTATCCGTCACACTAGCATGACAGAAAAAGACGAAAAAATCGTTGCGTTGCAGCTCTTTAATGAACCCCAGCTTAATGAGGTAGTCATGGTCGTTAAAGACACAGGCACGGGAATACCTGAAGAAGATGTGCCATATATTTTTGACCGTTTCTTTAAAGTTGACAAATCGAGAAACAATTATGCGGTTAATGCTAAAGGAACAGGGATTGGTCTGTCTCTTGTGAAGAATATAGTAGAAGCTCACGATGGCTATATTGAGGTAGAGTCCAAGTCAGGACAAGGAGCTTCTTTTATTATCCATCTTCCAGTGGCGGAAGAAGAGCCAATGCAGGAAAATGGGCCGTGAAACGGCTGTATAGAGCTTGACTAATCTTTCACATTAGTGTATAATTGATAATGAAAATAAAATATCATGATTCATCTTCAGGGGCAGGGTGTAAATCCCGACCGGTGGTATAGTCCACGAGCGACTGCAAGTTGCTGAACTGGTGTAATTCCAGTACCGACAGTATAGTCTGGATAAAGAAGATGGAGCTTTTAGACCGTAAATAATTCTGTCTTTATGCTCTGTTAGTGACCTGAAGTGGGAACAGCAGAGCTTTTTTGCTGGCCGCTTCTATTACTTGCAGAACAGGTCAGAGTGGGGGTCTTCAAAGTTCACCCTAGAAATGATGAATCCTTCAGGAGGATTTATTATGACAAACAACAAGACAAAACGATTAGTAGGGATTGCCATGCTGGCTTCACTAGCCTGGGTTATCTCGACACTATCTTTTCCCGTTCTTCCGGGATCGCCATTTTTGAAAATCGACTTCAGTGACCTTGCCGTACTTTTTGGTATGTACATCTATGGACCGCTGGCTGGTGTGGCGATTGCTTTCATTCGTTCGCTGCTGTCATATGCCCAAAAAGGTGGAGAAATGGGCTTCCCAATCGGTGATACGGCAGCATTTATCGCGACCTTGTCGTTCACATTACCTCTTTACCTCTTCATCACTCGAAGAGGCATGGATCTGAAAAATAAGCTAGCAGCTACCGGACTGGCCAGTCTGACGCTTACAGCAGCGATGGCTTTGGCCAATTGGCTCTTTATCGCTCCGGCCTATATGGCGGTTATGGGATTTGATGTTGGACCTATGCGGACCTATCTGCTATTTGCCATAGTGCCTTTTAATCTGATTAAAGGTCCGATGGTCGGTGCCCTGTTTTTCACAGCTTTTGCAAAGCTCAAGCCGTGGCTCGACAAGACAAGAAAAAAAATCAATCGCAAGAAACAGGCAAGCTACGTCATGTCTGAAATAAAGTAAGGCTCAGGGAAAAGAGACGGGACCGTATAAAGCGGCCACGTCTCTTTTTGCTGACTGTTAAATGCTTTGGCAACATGGAATTTGAGAGTGTATTTAAATGCGCACCCGCGTATACTGGATAAAAGAAGGTGGTAACAAGTGGATGAAAGATTTATTAAAGATTATGTATGTTCAGTGTTTACTGCAGACACCAAAGTCAACCCTAAACAGCTTCGCTTAATCGCTTCAGGGAAGCGTACCCCCTCCAACCTTTACTTGACAGAGAAAAATGAACTGTATGCTCTTTTTCTTTCACCACTTGAAAGGTTGAACGAATTACAATGGGAAAATTTACTGCTAGAACTTGAGTCAGAAGGATTCCTTGCAAGTA
Organism: Alkalibacterium sp. AK22; assembly: GCF_000585255.1. Taxonomy (GTDB): domain Bacteria; phylum Bacillota; class Bacilli; order Lactobacillales; family Carnobacteriaceae_A; genus Alkalibacterium. The sequence continues at coordinate 82,050 of NZ_JANL01000008.1, read as the reverse complement.
CAGACAAAAGCTGGAGCTTGTCAACAGAGGGATCTAAGCTTAAAGCACACTTTTTGAGCAAGTACCCAGTTACCTCTTCTGCGCCTACACTGAGATATGCACTTACCAGAAAAACAAACTGGAAAAGATTTTTATTTGTCTCTCAAATCTTTTCAGAAATGAGCTATCATAACAGCCAGTACTTGCCGGTAATCAGTGATCCCCTTACACAAAAGCACGTTAAAAAGTGGCTGTCTCTGCAAAGGAGGGGCTCAACAGATTTAAGCAGGCAGTGGGGCGAGGAACTGATTTTATTTTTAAGTAAGCAAACCGATGACATAATACACTTGCTGCTTGATCAGCTCACTGGACACACAGCAGAAGCATTGACTCAAAGACAGCTGAGTGAAAAGTACGGCATGCCTTATCTTGCAGTCGAACTTTTAAATCTTCACTTTATGGAAAGTATTCAGACGTTTAAAGAAGAACTCCCGTTAATCTATTCTCTTTGGAAGCAGACCGACGAATTAAGTTATTCAGGTACAAGTGAAAGTACGCATAAAAGTATTCGCTACTTTCATCAGCACCTGCCGCTGCATAACATTGCAGCCATCCGAAAACGCAAAATTAATACCATTAAAGAGCATCTGCTGGAGTACGTCATGGTGAGTCACTGGGATGACTATTCCCCTTATATCCCTTCGAACGTTACCGTCAGACTACATCAACTATTTGAGCAAAATCCAAAGCTTTCGTTCAAGGAAGCAAACGCGCAAATGAAAGGGCTGGATTTCTTCTGGTTTAGACTGATCGAAATTGAAAGGATGAGAGCAAGGCGATGTCAGAGGCAAGAAGATTCAAGACAAAAGAGCTTTTAAAAGTACGCTTTGGTTTCGACGACTTCAGGGCTGGTCAGGAAGAAGTTGTCGAAGCTGTTCTCAAGGGAGTAAACACGCTGGTGATGCTGCCTACGGGAACTGGGAAAACCCTTTGTTACCAGCTGCCATCTTATTTTCTCGGAGGAACTACACTGATTGTTTCACCTCTGCTGTCATTAATGGAGGATCAGGTGGACAAAATGAAACAGAAAGGTGAAAAGTCTGTTGTTGCATTGAACAGTTTCCTGACTTATCCTGAAAAACAGGAGATTTTAAAAAGGCTGGACCAGTACCGCTTTATATACGTGTCCCCTGAGATGCTGCAACAGGAGCAAGTGATGGAGCGTTTACGAAGTCTGCAGCTGTCTCTGTTGGTTATAGATGAAGCGCACTGCATTTCGCACTGGGGAATGGACTTCCGGCCTGATTATCTCAAACTGGGGAGCATTAGAAGGCAGCTGAATAACCCGCTCACGATGGCGCTGACTGCTACTGCTGTTCAGGAAGTCAGAGAAGAAATTATCGATGTACTAGGTATTCGGTATCCATTGAAAGCAGTTGTTCATTCAGTTGACCGACCGGAAATCCAACTTAGGGTCAGGCAGTGTGATCATAAGACAGATGAGTTGACTAATTTGCTTAACACCTTTAAAGGTTCTGGAATCATCTACTTTACAAGTAAAAAGCTCGCTGATGAAACAGCAGACTTTATCCGGACAAATATAGGCATCAAAGCAGAAAGCTTTCACAGTGATCTGACTGCAAATGACAAAAGAATTGTGCAGGCGCAGTTTCTTTCTGGACAAGTCAGCCTGATTTGTGCAACCAGTGCTTTTGGAATGGGAATTGACAAACCTAATATCCGGTTTGTCATTCATTATCATATGCCTGCCAGCCCGGAAATGTATTTACAGGAGATTGGACGATGCAGCCGAGACAAAAAGGGCGGGGTGGCGGTGCTGCTCTATTCGCCGGGGGATGAGCTGATTCAGCATAGACTACAGCAGGACAGCCTGCCTGAACCTAATCAACTGGCTTTTGCTTATAAGTACCCTCAAAAGCTTAAAGATTTAACTGACGACCACCGCAGCCAGCTTGCAAGCCACTTTATTACCGAAGGGTTGTCTCTCAGTGAAGCAACAGCATTAATTGAGAACTATAAAAAAAATAGGAAAAGTCAGCTGCAAACAATGATTCGCTATGCTAGAACAGCTTCATGTAAGCGAATCCTGCTGCTTGATTATTTCCGTGAATCACTGAAAGAGCGACAAAACGGCTGCTGCAGTACATGCTCAAATCCATTAATCTTGCCTTATGATGAACAGGAATACGATAATATATTACAAAATAGTGAAGAAAACTGGCAAGATCGAGTGAAATTGTTGTTTAATTTACCAAGCTGACCTCATTAATTTTGTATTCTATGATATAATCAAAGGGACTTTTATTGAGAGGAGCAATAATATGAGCCGTAAAGACCGCGAATCTATGGAAGAACTTTGGTCCAAACGTTTTGACGAAGAAGTCGACTATGAGGAAAATGGACCCATGACTAGGAAAGCGAAGCGCGAAAAAGAGCAGAGCATATCTCCTGTACTTACAGTCATTGTAATTTTTTTAGCTCTACTTATTATCTTACCTATATCTGCCTATGCCTGGTTTTCAAACAGAGAAGATTTGTCAGAGGAACCCACCTCTCCTTCTGTAGAACAGGCGTTGGTCGTTGAAGCAGACGAAGATGATATGGAAGACGACATTGAAGAAGAGCTTGAAGAAGAAAACGAAGAAGACCCTTTAGAAGAAGAACCAGAAGAAGAATTTGAGGTGGAGGAAACAGAGCCAGAAGAAAGTACAGAGACGGTAGAGGGGGTTGGCAGTTCAGAGATAGAAACAGCCCCTGCAAGTCAAGCAGAATCCGGATCAGTTGAAGACGCATCGGCTCCTGTTCAGCAGACACAAAATGCCACCCAAGAGAGTGAAGTAGCTTCTGAACAGGCAGATACTGTTCAGGAACCGGCAACCGAAGAGCAAGAGACTGCTTCGGACCAACAAGCCCAATACTATACAGTAAAAGCTGGAGACAACATGTACCGTATTGCTCTCAACCATGGACTGACCACTCAGGAGCTCATGCAGTTGAACAGTTTAAGCGAGGAAACGGTATTTATCGGACAGGAACTTAGAGTCAGATAACAAAATATGATGAATGAAAGTGTGAACCGAATGGACAGAAAAAAACTAACGATAGCCATCGACGGACCGGCATCTTCCGGTAAAAGTACGGTCGCAAAAAAAATTGCCCATGACTTGGGACTGATTTACGTGGATACAGGAGCGATGTACCGTGCACTCACGTACGTAGCTCTGACAGAAAATGTCAATATTAAAGAGGAACAAGAGCTTCTTGAACTGCTCAAGCGAACTGAAATCACTTTAAAGAAAGAGGGGACAGGACAGTCAGTCACAGCAAATAATAAGGATGTCACAGAAGAAATTAGACAAAATAATGTGACGAACGCTGTTTCGATTGTTGCTGCGCACTCCAGCGTGCGTCAGGAAATGGTCGACAGACAGAAAAAACTGGCTGAAAACAACGGTGTGGTCATGGACGGCAGAGATATTGGTACAGTCGTTTTACCTGACTCGGATGTTAAAGTCTTTTTGGTAGCAAGCGTGAAGGAACGTGCAGAAAGACGGCACAAGGAAAATACAGGCAAAGGTATTTTTTCTGATTTGGAACAACTGAAAAAAGATATTGCTGAAAGAGACTATAAGGATTCGACCCGTGAGACTTCACCGCTCAAGCAAGCCGAGGATGCAGTACGAATCGATACAACCAAGCTGACAATCGATGAAGTGGTCGAGGAAGTCAAGCGACTTATTGAGAAGGTGTCGGCCCACTAGTCTGAGTCGTAACAAATGTTTTAGTGGAAATTAAATATCATATTCGGTACAATTATATATGTAGGAATTATTGGTTATAGGAGGCAGACAAAGATGACGGAAAAAGAAAACCGTAATGAGTTTGAAGAACAGGAAGTAACAAATGAAGAAGCTGTTGAAACAGCAAATGAGCAAGTAGAAGTAAATTCTGCTGAAGGCACTTCACCTGAAGACGTAATAGCTGACAACGAAGACGCACAAGTCGAGCCAGCTGTTGAAACGGATAACGGAGAAGAACAGGCAGAATCTATGTCTGATGTCATGAAAGATGTTATTGACATCACGCCAGGAGACCTTGTTAAAGGGGAGGTTCTGGCTATTGATCACGATAAGCAAGTGATCGTTGGTCTTGGGGGCGGACAGGAAGGTCTTATCCCGCCTAGAGAGCTAGCAACGGAACGTTTTGATCATCCTTCAGATATCGTGGGCGTCGGAGACATCATCGATGTCGTTGTTTTGAGAGATATCAAGGACAAGGAGCAGGGTAGCTTTATCCTGTCCAAAAAACGCGTTGATCAGCGTAAAGTATGGGAAGAACTGCAGGATAAGTACAACAATGATGAAACAGTAGAGGCACCTGTTACTAAAGTAGTGAAGGGCGGACTGACTGTGGATCTCGGAGTGCGTGGATTTGTTCCTGCATCTCAGATGGACACAGCGTTTGTAAGCGACCTGAGTCAGTTTGAAGGACAGACGTATACCTTTAAAATCATCGAAATCGATCCAAATGAACACCAGCTAATCCTTTCCCGCAAAGCCCTTCTGGCCAAAGAACAGGCAGCGGAAAAAGAGAAAGCTCTTGAAGCGCTTGAAGAAGGTACTGTTGTGTCTGGAGAAGTTGTCAGACTGACTAATTTTGGTGCATTTGTTAATGTCGGAGGAGTCGATGGACTGGTCCACATTTCTGAAATTGCACACGAACGCATTGCACATCCTAAAGATAAACTGGAAATCGGTGATCAGGTAGATGTCAAAGTTCTTAAAGTGGATAAAGAGCAAGAACGTGTGTCTCTGTCCATCAAGGACACTCAACCTGGACCGTGGGACAATGCTGCAGAGGAATTCGCTGCAGGCACAGTAGTTAAGGGTCTTGTCAAGCGTGTAACTGACTTTGGAGCCTTTGTGGAGCTGAAGCCAGGAGTTGAAGGACTGGTTCACATCTCAGAAATGGCGCACAAGCATGTGGAGACTCCGCATGAAGTGGTAGCTAAAGATGAAGAAGTGGAAGTTAAAGTCTTGAGCGTTAACCCGCAGGATGAACGTGTGTCATTGAGTATCAAAGCGCTTGAAGAAGATACAAGCGAAAAAACTGAATCCAAGCCTGCAAAATCTAAAAAACCTGCTCCGTCCAAACCGGCGTATCAGGATGATGAAGAAGATGCTTCCTTTACATTAGGCGACCAGATTGGTGATCAACTGTCCAGCCTGATGGATTCAGACGAAGAATAATCGTACTAATAACTGAATCGGCATGACAACCACACCCAATCTGAGCAGGACAGACCTGTTTAGATTGGGTGCGGTTATTTTGTTGAAGAAATGGAAGAAGGTGTATATATGACTAAACCAACAGTGGCAATCGTCGGGAGACCAAACGTAGGGAAATCTACGATTTTTAACCGTATCGTCGGCGAAAGAATCTCTATCGTCGAGGACGTCTCCGGTGTGACACGGGATAGAATTTATGCCGATGCTGAGTGGCTCGGCAAGGAATTTTCGCTGATTGACACAGGCGGGATCACGATGGAAGACGAACCTTTAAATGAACAAATCCGTAATCAGGCTCAAATAGCCATTGAAGAAGCCGATGTCATCATCATGCTAACAAGTGTCAAAGAAGGTGTGACGACTCAAGATGAGCAAGTGGCTCCAATTTTATTTAAATCCGGTAAGCCGATTATTCTGGCTGTAAATAAAGCAGATAATCCTGAATTGAGGTCGGATATCTACGAGTTTTATTCTTTGGGGCTAGGCACACCGTATCCTATTTCCGGTTCTCATGGACTGGGATTGGGAGATGTGCTTGATGCGGTCATTAAAGAGTTTCCTGAAGAAATGGAAGAAGAATATGATGAGTCTACAATCAAATTTAGTCTTATTGGCCGACCTAACGTTGGGAAATCGAGTCTGGTCAATGCAATCATAGGCGAAGAACGGGTGATTGTATCAGATATTGCAGGGACTACGCGCGAAGCCGTTGATACCCGTTTTCAGACCCAAGAAGGCCGGGACTTTGTCATGATTGATACGGCTGGGATGCGTAAAAAAGGGAAAGTGTACGAAGATACTGAAAAATACAGTGTGCTTAGAGCGATGCGGGCCATTGAGCGCTCGGATGTTGTTTTATGTGTGATCAATGCGGAAGAAGGCATCAGAGAGCAAGACAAGCGTGTCTTTGGCTATGCACATGAAGCAGGCAAAGGGATCATACTTGTGGTCAACAAGTGGGATACGGTAGAAAAAGAAACCAATACCATGAAAGAATTTGAGCTGGATGTCAGAGATGAATTCCAGTACCTGAGTTATGCACCCATCGTATTTGTGTCAGCTTTAACCAAAAAGAGACTGCATTTGCTTCCGGACCGCATAGAGGAAGTCTTTATGAACCGCAACTTGAGAATTCAGTCTTCCATACTGAATGATCTGGTGATGGACGCAGTAGCGACTAATCCTACACCGACCGATAAAGGGCGTCGCTTAAAGATCTATTACACTACTCAGGTCGCTGTGTCGCCTCCTACCTTTATTATTTTTGTAAATGATCCTGAACTCCTGCACTTCTCATATGCCAGATATCTGGAGAACAGGTTCAGAGATACATTCAACTTTGAAGGAACACCCATTCGCATTGTTCCGAGAAGAAGAAAGTAAGAGTTACAGAGTCGTATCATTTTTATGACTATATTGTAAGTGGGATTTAAGCGAGAGTTTTGACAAAACCATTGCAGTATCAACGATTCTATGGTATCTTTTTAATTGAAATGTCACGTTAAGACTATTTCACCCATTACATTCGAATACAAAAGAATGGCGTGAGAGTACCGGTTTATTGTAGAGTAGACCAGTATGGATCTTCTTTTGAGGAGGTGAAAGACAACAATGGCAAATAAAGCAGAATTGATCGAAAAAGTAGCATCTTCAGCTGACCTTACTAAAAAGGACGCGACAGCAGCAGTTGAAGCTGTATTCGAAACAATCAAAGAATCACTTGCTGAAGGTGAAAAAGTCCAGGTAATCGGCTTTGGTAACTTTGAAGTACGTGACCGTGCTGCACGTAAAGGACGTAACCCTCAAACTGGGGAAGAAATCCAGATCCCTGCAAGCAAAGTTCCAGCATTTAAAGCTGGTAAAGCGCTGAAAGATGCTGTAAAATAAGCAGTCTGACAGTTAAACATACCTATAAAGAACAGCCTTTCTAATCTTAGAACAGGCTGTTCTTTTTGTTGTGTTCTCAATATATATATATATGTGACAGGAGCAGCAGTATGAGCAAAGAAGCTGAGTCTGTTCAATAGTTGTTAGCTAAATATACAGGGCCTTCTGTTTGACAATAGTCAAAGAAGTTAGTAGGCTTGATGTTGAAGAAAAAAATTAAACCACCAGATGGTGAAAGGAATGATGACTGGACAATGTCCGCCAATTTAAGAGAGGCTATAAAAAAAGAAGCAAGTGAGAAAAACGTGAGGTTCCTTCGTCTGATGTTTACAGACATAGATGGAGTCATAAAGAACGTGGAGGTTCCAGTTAGTCAGCTAGACAAAGTGATGGACAATGAGATGGCATTTGACGGCTCATCAATCGACGGTTTTGTAGAAATCGATCAGAGTGACATGAAACTGCACCCGGATCTGGATACGTGGCTGATTTTCCCTTGGAAACTAGATAATGACAATGGTAAAATTGCCCGTTTTATCTGTGACGTGCACATGCCGGATGGGAGTCCTTTTGCGGGAGACCCTAGAAGCAATCTAAAACGTGTTCTTAAAGATATGGAAGAGCATGGATATTCTTCCTTTAATCTGGGACCGGAACCTGAATTTTTCCTGTTCAAACTTGATGAAAATGGCCGACCGAGCAAGACGCTTAATGATAATGGTGGATATTTTGACCTTGCACCGACAGATTTGGCTGAAAACTGCCGAAGAGACATCGTTCTGGAGTTAGAAGCTTTAGGCTTTGAAATCGAAGCCAGTCACCATGAGGTGGCCCCTGGGCAGCATGAAATCGACTGGAAATACGCTGATGCAGTTGAAGCGTGTGACAACATTCAGACATTCAAGCTGATTGTCAAGACTGTCGCCCGTAAGCATGGTCTACATGCAACCTTTATGCCGAAACCGATTGGAGATATTAATGGTTCAGGTATGCACTTCAATATGTCTTTATTTAACGAAGACGGCAATGCCTTTTACGACGAGTCTTCAGAAGACGGTCTAAGTAAAACAGCTTATCAGTTTATCGCCGGCTTACTCGATCATGCTCAGGCTTATACGGCAGTTTGCAACCCCATCGTCAACTCCTACAAGCGACTGACCCCGGGCTTTGAAGCTCCTGTTTATGTCGCCTGGTCAGGAACGAACCGTACTCCGCTCATTCGCGTACCCGCTTCAAGAGGCAACTCAACGCGAGTCGAGCTAAGAAGTGTAGATCCGGCAGCCAACCCATACTTGGCTTTGGCGGTACTGCTTAAAGCAGGCCTGAAAGGAATTGGGGAAGCTAAAAGCGCACCTAGTCCGATCAACAAGAATATTTACAACATGGATCAGATTGAGCGAACTGAAAACCAGATTGACTCTCTGCCTCAGAACCTCAAAGAGGCAGTTGATGCACTGAAAGAAGATCAGACAATCAAAGATGGTCTGGGTGAACACATTTTTGAACGTTTTGTGCTTGCGAAAGAAACAGACTGGCTGAACTACACCAAATCAGTCTCTAACTGGGAAACTGACCGTTACTTTGAACTTTACTGATTTTTTGCATAGATAACAGGAAATCAACCGATCATCATTTCCGCCAGCTGGTGGGAGTGATGATCGGTTTTTTAGCATGTCAGTCAAAAAAAAACAGCAGGGGTAACTATGAACGTTTTTCTCCCCGTTAAGTGCAAATAAGTGACAAATGAAAAGCATGAAAATGAGAATTTGATTAATATAATTAGCTTTCAAAGCCTCTAGCTTAATTAAATTAAGTCTTTGAACGATATTCATTTACATATTAAGTAGCCCTTGAAGCAGACATTACTGAGTGGTACTATTCACGAGTACTTATTTTAATAAGCATTGAGGAATAAAAAAACAAAGTGGTATAGATAGGGGAAGATGATGATGTCAAAAATGACAGCAGAAAAAATTATTCAGGACGTGAAGGATCAGAACGTTCGCTTTTTAAGACTGATGTTTACAGATATTCTTGGAACGGTTAAAAATGTGGAGGTGCCCGTCAGCCAGCTGGACAAGGTGCTGGACGGCAAGATGATGTTCGATGGGTCATCTATTGAAGGGTTCGTTCGTATCCAAGAGTCAGACATGTATCTGCAGCCGGATCTGGATACCTGGCTTGTCTTTACTTGGGAAACAGACGACACAAAAAACAGCCGTGTAGCCCGTCTGATTTGTGACATCATGAATCCTGACGGCACGCCTTTCCTGGGAGATCCGCGTACAAACTTGAAGCGTATTTTAAAGAAAGCCAAAGATATGGGATACAGTTCCTTTAACCTAGGACCCGAACCGGAATTTTTCCTGTTCAAACTAGATGAAGATGATCAAGTAACGGAAAGACTAAATGACCACGGGGGATATTTCGATCTGGCACCGACAGATTTGGCAGAAAACTGCCGAAGAGATATTGTCTTGGAGCTTGAAGATCTTGGCTTCGAAATCGAAGCGAGTCACCATGAAGTAGCCCCTGGACAGCATGAAATTGACTGGAAATACGCTGATGCAGTCGAAGCGTGTGATAATATCCAAACGTTTAAGCTAGTCGTCAAGACCGTTGCCCGCAAGTATGGTTTACATGCAACCTTTATGGCCAAGCCTTTGTTTGGCATCAACGGTTCAGGTATGCACTGCAACATGTCTCTGTTTAAGGATGAGAAAAATGCTTTCTTTGATGAAAGCGACGAGCGTCAGTTGAGTACAGAAGCGTATCAGTTCCTTGCAGGACTTTTGCATCATGCACCAGCCTTTACTGCCTTGACTAACCCAACAGTCAACTCATATAAGCGTCTAGTGCCTGGGTATGAAGCACCTGTCTATATTGCTTGGTCCGGAAGCAACCGTACTCCAATGATCCGTATTCCAGCATCACGTGGCATGTCTACCCGTCTGGAAGTCAGATCCGTCGATCCAATGGCTAACCCTTACCTGGCGCTTGCAGCTATGCTGACAGCTGGATTGGACGGCATCGAGAAGGAAATGACGCCACCTGAAGAAACAAACGACAACATCTATGATATGGACAACGGTGAACTTGAAGAGTTAGGTATTCAGTCTCTGCCAACGAGCCTTCACAGTGCTCTGAAAGCTTTGAAAAAGAATGACGTCATCAGAGATTCAGTTGGCAAGCATATCTACAAGAACTTTATGAAATCAAAGACTTTTGAATGGGATCAGTACAAGGCTACAGTCAGCCAGTGGGAAAAAGACAACTACCTACATCTTTATTGATTTCATATATTGTATAAGGGCTTTTCGGTAGAAATCTGATGGATGTCGAAAAAACCGTTCTTTCGCTTCAGCAAAAGCTGCCAGTGAAAGAACGGTTTTCCTTATTTTGAGAGTAAAAAAAGACCCCTTCACATAATGAAGGGATTCTTGTACGTTTCGGGAGGGATTCGAACCCCCGACCGTTCGCTTAGAAGGCGAATGCTCTATCCAGCTGAGCTACCGAAACTTTAGAATAACTTTAACAACAGAATTTATTATATAATCATTTGAGCCGAAAGTCAACCATATTTTCGAAGATAAATATCATATAGTTGTAATTGCTATGATTGGTTAGGGAAGAGCAGCTCTGGTAGAATAAACCTGTAAGTATTATGAAAAGGAGGATGAGGAGTGAAACTGGTTTTAGCGCATCAAAATCTGGAAGAATTGTCCGCAAAAGTAGAAGAAATGGTTCAGAATAATGAAGGGTATCGCAAAGATCTCATGATCGTATGCCTTAAGGAACACGCATCAGAAGTCCGTACCTTAACAGGGATTAAAGTGGATCCGTTGGATGAATCGGAACTCTCAGAGGAAAATGCTCTCGATGAGTATGGTCTACATACCTCATCAAAGAGCATGTATGCAGACATACTGCTTAGAGGTGGCTTTCTCCTGCTTAGCCGAAACGAGTAAAGAGACAGCGCTGCTCTATCTTTTCAAGGGCAACTTTACTTTCCAAGTGAGTGTAAAAACAAAACCAGTAAAGAGAAAGGTGGGCAGCTATGAATCGTAAAGATATGTTTACTATTCCCAATATTCTTTCTTATGTCAGGCTTTTGCTTATTCCAGTATTTGTACATGCATATCTAACTGCAGAGAGCGGTAGGGAATTTTATCAGGCCGGTGGTATCCTATTTTTTTCTGGTCTTACCGATGCGTTGGACGGCTTCATAGCAAGACGGTTCAATCAGAGCAGTCAGCTCGGTCAATTAATCGATCCTATTGCAGATAAGTTGACGCAGCTTGCTGTAGTGGGGGTACTGATGATCCGGTGGCCGGTATTCCTTTTTCTTTTTCTGCTGTTTTTATTTAAAGAGTCTTATATGTTTATCGAAAATATTCGTTTATATCGACAGGGGAAAACACTGGATGGAGCGGAATGGTATGGTAAAATTGCAACAATTGTCTTCTATGTGAGTATGCTTCTCGCCGTTTTACTTCCAGGTCTCAATGATGCTTTGATTTGGCTTATCGCAGGTCTGGCCAGCTTTTTTCAGCTGATTGCTTTTTACAATTACAATCGTCTGTTCAGAGCCATGCATAAGATGTAATACTTGTAATCTTATTTTCAATTGTCAAATATAACTAATCGCGTTATGATTATAAAGGTTGGAGGATATAACATGAAAATAGGCATCGTAACTGGGTCAATTCGTGAAAAGAGAGTCAATTTGGATGTTGCAGAGTGGGTTTTGGAGATTGCTGAAAATTATGGGGGAGCAGAGTATGAAATTCTCGACATCAAAACTTTTGAGCTTCCATTATTCGCTGAACCTGTATCTCCTGCTTTCACCAAAGAACTGAATGCAAGAGACAAGCAGAAACCTTGGTCTGATAAGGTAGAAGAAAAAGACGGATTTATTTTTGTTACTCCAGAGTACAATCATGGATTACCGAGCGCTTTAAAAAATGCACTCGACTTTGTATATCAAGAATTTAATGATAAAGCAGCAGGTATTGTCAGCTACGGGTCTGCCGGAGGTGTAAGGGCAGCCGAGCAGTTGAGAACGGTGCTTTCAGAATTCCAAGTTGCACATGTGCGAACACATCCCTCACTGTCTATCTTTTATGATTTTGATTATCCGAAACTTAAGGCATCAGAAAAACAGCAGGAAACGGTTGAAACGATGCTGAGCCAGCTGCTTCCTTGGACAAAGGCCATGATGGCTGTCCGGGAAAATAAAGCTGAGCATAATTGACAGAAGAACATTATGTGTATGTTCTTACTGATGGTGGTGAGAAAATGAGTGAAAATAAAGAAGAGTTGAAAGCCTTGACGATACTGTTTAGAGCATCATCGAGTGTGGAGAAAGTGGTTAAGAAAGATATGTCCTCACATGGACTAAATGCAACAGAGTTCTCTGTACTTGAACTGCTTTACAATAAAGGCAGACAACCGATACAGATGATTGGCAAGCAGATACTGCTTGCATCCAGCAGCATCACTTATGTGGTGGATCAGCTTGAAGAAAAGAAACTGGTCAGCCGAGTTGCCGACAAGTTTGACCGGCGGGTGACTTTTTGTGAACTGACGGAAGACGGTAATGCCCTGATGGACGATATTTTTCCTAAACATGCGAGCAAGATTGCTGAGCTTTTTGACGGCTGCAGCAAAGAAGAAATTGAAAACCTGCAGAGCACTTTGAAAAAAGTAGGTTATCGAGCTATTGATTTGCTGGACTAATGTGATTGACTGTCTATTATTCCTATGCGGCAGAGGGATTCGAAGGGATCATTTAAGCAAAAGAAGTACCGGCTGATGAGGCCGGTATTTCTTTTGTCTACTTATGTAAAGCGTAATTGGTACGCTTTACATAAGTAGGCTAATATGCTTTAATAATAGCGACAGTAAAGCGGTGAGTATTGCAAAATGCCAAGACAATGAAGGCTTTCGCTGAATTTTTATAGCAGGTGATTAGATGACTGATAAAGAATGGGTAATCATAGGAGGAGGAGTCTGCGGTGTAGCCGCTGCCGTCCATTTGATCAAATTAAAAGAAATTGATAGTTCTCGTCTTATGCTGATTGATCCGGCACCTGAATTATTGTATGAATGGAAAAGAAAGGCGGCTAGAACAGGAATGACTCACCTGAGGTCCCCTTCTGTGCATCATCTGGATGTCGAGCCTTTTTCTTTGCAGTCTTTTGCCAAAAAGTACAGGTGGAAAACGGGCTTCAGTGGGCCTTACAAAAAACCGTCGGTTGAATTGTTTCATGCTCATTGTGACAGTCTGATCCAGACTTATCAGCTAAAAGATAGCCATTGCCCAGACACAGTGATCAAGCTCGATTACACAAAAGGGAAATACGTGATTAGCACACAGCATGGGCAGACAATTGTATCAGACAATGTCATTGTTGCTACAGGCAGGTCCAATCAACTGAACCAGCCGGACTGGGTGAAAGCATCTGGACTCTTATCTACGGCGCACATCGCCCACGTACTGTCTTCAGCGGACATTTCAGATCAGGAGATATCCAAACCGTTACTGGTTGTTGGTGGAGGAATTACTGCCTGTCAGACTGCCCTAAAATGGAGCGAAAAGTTTCCGGGAGAAGTGATTCTTAATAGCCGGCATGACTTTAGAATATCAGAGTTTGATAGCTCTCCCGGCTGGATGGGCCCTAAACTGATGGCCAGCTGGTCTGATATTGATGATCCACAGCAGCGGCGCGCTATGGTAAGTAAGGCTCGATTGAGCGGATCCATTCCAGGTTCTCTGAACCGAAGGATTAAAAAGGCAATTTTGTCCGGCAAGGTGCATTTTGTGAAAGACCAGGTAGAAACAGTTTCCAAAAACTCAAATAAACTACGGGTAACCTTTAGTCAAAAAGATGCCCTTACTGTAAAATCGATTCTTCTATGCACAGGATATGACCAGTTAGCAGCTGTTCCAGAGTGGCTGGCGGATTTTGCAGTACAGTATAACCTCCCCAGTGCGCCATGTGGGACACCTTTGCCAGACAGTCGATTAAAATGGCATGACGGCCTGTTTCTAATGGGTCCCTTGACAGATCTAATACTAGGCCCGACCGCAAGAAACATTGCTGGTGCTAAAAAAGCAGCTGGTCTAATTGCGCAGGCATAATATGAACAGTCTCTTTTCATATCAGATAAATAAAACGCTCTCCACTTCGATTCGCTAAAATACTCCTGATATGTTATAATTATTAAAGGAGTTTAAAAACTTAATGAAGAATTGAGGGGAAGTTAGTGGCTAAAGAAGAAATCACTGCTGAAATTCAACAACTTGTAGAAACAGAGCTTCGAAAAGGTGCAAGCAACTCCAGAATTGCTAATCTATTGGATCTGCCCTATAAAGAGGCAGTAGAAATCATCGAGTCAATCAAGGAAGGCTTGAGACCCGACGTGGGCGACGAAATTGTCTTTTCTTTTCGCGATGAACCAATGGAAGGCGTTATTGAAAAATTACTGACAAACAGCGCAATCGTTCGTATAAACTGGAACCATTCAGCAGAGCGTATGCATGATCTAGTAGAAGAAAAAACGGTTGTCAATTTTAAAGATATTGAAGGCTTCAAGAGTCAAATGGGAGAGGAATAAAGAAAAAATAAACCATCTGTGCATGGTTTATTTTTTTTTGTCCAGGTTCTTGACACAGGATCCAATGTAAGATATTATTTTGATTGTCAAATAGTTTGACTATCAAACAAAAAGAGGAGGAGTTGATGTGGATCCGAAAATAAATGAAATCAATGGTTATCTCGTATCGATATTTAATGATGTACTGATGATCGAAGAGCGGACTCTTCAGAGAAGTCAGTTCAAGGATGTATCGATCAAAGAGATGCATACTATTGACGCCATCGGGATGTACCAGGAGCATACCACGAGTGAAGTGGCAAAGAAACTGGGCATTACGGTCGGAACATTGACGGTATCGGTCAACAACCTTGTCAGAAAAGGCTATGTCGAAAGAGTCAGAAGTGAAACAGACCGCCGGGTTGTTAAACTGGCTTTGGCCCGTAAAGGACGTCTGCTGTATCGTTTGCATGATAAATTTCATCGTGACATGGTCAGAGAAACGCTAAAGGAAATGAGTGAAGAGGAAGCAGAAGTGCTGATGCAAGGGCTATTCAATCTTCACGGATTTCTTGAGCGGACAAAGGAGCAGTTGCCGGAGTGATAAAACCAAATACAATCAGCATCAAAGCTACAGGCAGCTATGTGCCTGATCACTGCGTGAGTAACGACGATCTGACTCAGTGGTTGGACACATCCCATGACTGGATCAATAAGCGTACCGGTATACACAACCGGCGTCTGTCAATGGGTGAAAACACCAGTGAACTTTGTATCAAAGCCGGGCAGAATGTTCTAAAGGGCACATCGGTTGATCCGGAAGATATAGGATTGATTATTGTTGCTACGATGACCCCTGATAGTCAATCGCCATCGGTGGCCAGTCAGGTGCAGGCGCATCTGAAAGCAGCAAACGCTATGTCGTTCGACTTGAATGCGGCTTGTTCCGGTTTTGTCTACGGGCTGGCTGTAGCTGAAAAAATGCTTAGACATATGACTTTGCCTTATGCTTTAGTAATTGGCGGTGAGGTCATGTCAAAAGTCGTTGACTGGAGTGACCGCAGTACTGCGGTACTTTTTGGTGACGGAGCCGGGGGCGTGCTTCTTGAAAAAGCCGACGCAAAAGAACAGTTTATCTCTGAAGATCTACATACAAACGGTGACAAAGGTCACGCGCTAGTATCTGGGGAAAAGAGTGTCAGCAATCCCCTCGTCAAAGGAGAGAACAACCTGGGTCAACTTTCGATGGATGGCAGAGAAATTTTTAATTTTGTCACTAAAGCTATTCCGGTTAGTATTCAGACTGTTCTAGATAGTGCCGGCAGGCAGATGGAAGAAGTGGATTTCATCCTTCTCCATCAGGCTAATGCCCGTATTATTGAGATTATGGCTAAAAAACTGAACTGTCCGCTCGACAAATTCCCCACCAATATTGAACATTACGGGAATACATCAGCTGCCAGTTTACCGATTTTAATCGATGAGCTGGCAAAGGAAAAGACAATACTGAATGGAAACAAACAGACAATCATATTGAGCGCGTTCGGCGGGGGATTGACCTGGGGAACGCTGCTTTTAGAATTAAATTAAATTAAATGGAGGAATTATAAATGACAACTTTTGAAAAAATCCAGGAAATTATTGTAGACCAGCTTGATAAAGAAGAAAGCGAAGTACAGCGTTCAACCAACTTCAGAGAAGAACTCGAAGCGGATAGTCTTGATCTGTTCCAAATCATTAATGACATCGAAGACGAATTTGATATCAAGATTGAGTCTGAAGAAGGATTGTCTACAGTAGAAGATCTAGTGAAATATGTAGAAACTCAGACTGAAGCTTAATCAAGGAAGGAGCTCCTATATGAATCAGCCATTACTGGAACAAATAGGAATCAAGTATCCCATCATACAAGGAGCCATGTCCTGGGTTGCAACCCCTAGTTTAGCTGCCGCCGTTTCCAACGCTGGTGGCTTGGGGATGCTTGGTGCCGGACACGAACCCGGTGAAGTGGTTCGAAAAACGATTCAGGAAGCCAAAAAACTAACGGATAAGCCTTTTGGAGTAAACGTACTGCTGCTGTCACCTTATGTTGAAGAAGTTGTGGATGTTGTCTGTGAAGAGGGCGTTAAAGTCGTCACAACCGGTGCGGGAAGTCCAGGGAAATTTATGAAAAAGTTTAAAGAAGCCGGCATCACAGTTATACCGGTCGTAGCTTCTGTAGCTTTGGCAAGAAGAATGCAAAATGATGGAGCAGACGCTATTATTTGCGAAGGCATGGAAGCCGGGGGACACATAGGTAAACTGACAACAATGACTCTCGTTCCGCAAGTGGTTGATGCAGTATCCATACCGGTTATTGCAGCTGGGGGTATTGCAGATGGTCGGGGAATAGCTGCCGCTATTATGCTGGGGGCTTCTGCTGTACAGCTGGGGACCCGTTTCGTTGTCGCGCATGAGAGTATTGCGCACGAGAATTTTAAAAAACGTATTTTAAAAGCCAGAGACATTGATACAGTCGTCACGGGTCAGATAACCGGTCATCCAGTGCGTGTCTTGCGCAACAAATTGACAAAAGAGTATTTAAAGGTCGAAAAAGAAATCACCAGTGATGAACAACCTGATTTCTCCAAGCTTGAAGCTATTGGCAAGGGTGCCTTAAGAAAAGCAGTTGTTGAGGGTGATAAGCACGGTGGGTCTTTCATGGCTGGCCAAATCGCAGGTCTTGTTTCTAAAGAGCAGAGCTGTGAAGACATCATTCAGGAACTGATGAGGGAGTACAAAGAAGTCGTATCGCATCCTACGGACTTTGAGATGCCATTTTCCTGACCTGATACTTTGATAATCAAACTATTATCGGATCAAGAAAAAACAGATTAAGGAAGGTCGTATGTCATGAAAACAGCATTTGTATTTAGTGGACAAGGAGCACAGTATGTAGGGATGGGTAAGACGTTCTATGATGCTTTCCCGACAGCGAGAGAGGTGTTTGATGAAGCAAGCGAGGCTTTAAATCTTAAACTGGATGATATTTGCTTCAATGATGAGAAAGCCATTCACTTTACGCCTTATACTCAGCCTGCCATTTTAACGGTCAGCCATGCAATCGAGCGTGTGTTAGCAGAAAATGGCCTGTCTCCTGACATGACAGCCGGTTTGAGCCTGGGAGAATATACTGCCTTAGTCTCTGCTGAAGCATTGAGTTTCAATGACGCTGTCCGGCTTGTACATAAGCGCGGTACCTTGATGGAACACGCGGTTCCAGGTGGTCAGGGAAAAATGGCAGCAGTCATCGGCCTTGAATCATTTAAAATTGAGGACATTTGCAAAGAAGTAACTGCCTCTGGGCACTACGTGGCTGTGGCCAATTACAATACGCCTACCCAGCTCGTTTTGACAGGTTCCTCTGAAGGGGTCTTGCTGGCTGCAAAAGCATCTGAGTCAGCTGGCGCCAAACGTGTCGTTGAGCTGAATGTGAGCGGTCCGTTTCATTCGCAGCTTCTTCAGCCGGCAGCAGATGAGTTTAGGTCTGTGGTGGAGGGACTCACTTTCAAGGAACCAGTTCGTCCGGTATATTCTAATGTTGATGCGGGCCGCTACCAGGAAGCTGCTTCCATACCAGAAAAATTAACAGCACAGATGGTGTCATCCGTGCACTTTGAACAGATGATCACACAGATGATTAAAGATGGAGCTGAGACCTTCATTGAAGTAGGACCAGGTAAGACGTTGCGGTCTTTCATTAAAGCCATTGACCGGAGCGTCTTGGCAAAAAATGTAGAAAACGTCAGTCAATTCGAAAAGCTTATCGCCAGAAACTGAAGTTAGGGAGGACTTATGGATACAAAAACAATCATTGTTACGGGGAGCTCCCGGGGGATTGGAAAAGCCATCGCTGAAAAGTTTTTAAGAGAAGGACACACGGTCGTGATTAACGGAAGAAGTGAGTTGTCTGAGGAAGCAAAGACTCACTACAGCTCCTATAAGGGAACAGCTCATTTCATAGCGGGAGATGTCAGTGATCCGACATTCGCGAAAGCACTCATAAAAGAAACGAAAAAGCAATTTAAAAAAATTGATGTTCTGGTAAACAATGCAGGGATTACCAGAGATAATTTGATTATCCGCATGTCAGATGAAGAATTTGACGCTACACTAAACATAAATTTAAAGGGTACATTTTATACATCCAGGGAAGTAGCGAAAGTGATGCTCAAGCAGAGAGCCGGCCATATCATTAATCTGTCCAGTGTCGTTGGCACTGTCGGCAATCCTGGTCAGGCTAACTATGCAGCCAGTAAAGCAGGTGTCATTGGCCTGACCAAATCTCTTGCCAAAGAGCTTGCCCCACGCGGAGTCCTGTCCAATGCCATCGCTCCAGGGTTCATCGAGTCAGATATGACGGGCGAGCTATCAGAGGAAGTCAAAGAGAAAGCTCTGGAAGCAGTCCCGCTAAGCAGATTAGGCAAGGCAGAAGAAGTGGCCGAATTGGTCGGCTTCTTGAGTGATCAGCACTACATTACCGGCCAAGTGTTCCACGTGGACGGCGGCATGGTGATGAACGGATAACCATAGGAGGCTAACAATGGAAAGAGTAGTAGTGACAGGAATGGGTGCAGTCACCCCTTTAGGGAATTCTGCTGAAGAATTCTGGAATGGATTGAAAAATGGAAAAAATGGTATCGGCCCATTGACAAAGTTTGATGGAGAAGCCATTGATGTGCACGTAGCCGGTGAAGTGAAAGAATTTGAAGCAAAAAAAGTAATGGATAGAAAACTGGCCAAGCGCATGGATCCTTTTTCACAATATGGCGTAGCTGCTGCGCTCGAAGCGATGAAAGACAGCCAGATTGATATAGAAGCGATTGACCCTACCCGTTTGGGAGTCATGGTCGGCTCAGGCATAGGCGGACTAAATGCCATGCAGAGTCAAATCATCAAGATGCATGAAAAAGGTCTGGACCGGGTAGCTCCCTTCTTCGTTCCTATGGCGATTGGAAACATGGTAGCAGGAAACATTTCCATTGCAACAGGGGCCAAGGGACCGAACCTGTCCATCGTAACAGCCTGTGCATCCGGGAATAACTCAATCGGAGAAGCATACCGTACCATCAAGCATGGTTATGCCGATATGATGCTCGCTGGAGGTTCCGAAGCCAGTATCAATGAAATCGGGATGTCCGGCTTCGCAGCTTTGACAGCTTTATCCAACAACAAGGACCCAAATGCAGCTTCTACACCTTTTGACAAAAACCGACATGGGTTTGTTATGGGTGAAGGAGCCGGCGTACTGATGCTTGAAAGCCTGACGTCAGCTTTGAAAAGGAAAGCAAAGATTTATGGGGAAATTGTCGGTTACGGAGCAACAGGTGACAGTTTCCACATGACGGCCCCTTCTCCAGACGGATCTGGAGCGGCTCGGGCTATGAAACTAGCGATGGAAGAAGCAGACATACAGCCGGAAGACGTCGGCTATATCAATGCTCACGGGACATCGACTCCGGCTAATGATTCATCTGAAACAGCAGCCATCAAAGCCGCCATGGGAGAGGTCGCTGCAAATAAGGTAGCTGTTTCCAGCACAAAAAGTATGACCGGACACCTGCTGGGTGGAGCCGGCGCTATTGAAGCAATTGCTGCAGTTAAAGCTCTTCAGGAGGGCATTCTGCCACCGACAATTAACCATGTCACAGCAGATCCAGACTGCGACCTGGACTATATTGCCAATGAACCAAGAGAAAAGAATATCCTTTACGCGCTTAATAATTCTCTTGGATTTGGAGGACACAATGCGGTGACCTGCTTCAAAAAATGGGAGGGTCAGTAATGGATTTTGAACAAATCAAAGCACTGATCGATCATGTCGATGCCTCATCTCTTTATGAGTTTGCACTCGAGCGTGAAGATGTCAAGCTGTCGATGAGTAAGCGAAAAGAGGCTGCAGGTGTAGAGAAGGCTAGTGCTAGCACTCTTGCTGAAGATAGCAGTGGTTTAGCTGTCAAGCAGGAGGAGCAAGCTGCACGAAATCCTGAAAAAGAAGATTCTGAGCCTGTTTTAAGCGAAACGGAAGACCTGCATGTGCTGAAGGCCCCGATTGTCGGAACAGGCTACCTGTCTTCTTCACCTGAAGCGGCACCTTTTGTGAAAGAAGGCGACCGTGTGACCACTGGACAAACCTTGTGCATCATCGAAGCAATGAAAGTGATGAATGAAATCAAGAGTGATGTTGACGGAGAAATTGTCAGTATCCTGATTGAAGACGAACAGCCGGTAGAGTTTAACCAAGCACTGATCAAAATCAAAACAGATTAAAGGAGCAGACTAATGACTACAATGAATATCCATGAAATCCAGGAACTGATTCCGAACCGCTATCCGATTTATTTTATTGATAAAGTAACAGAACTGATACCGGGAGAACATGTGACGGCCATAAAAAACGTGACAATAAACGAAGAGTTTTTCCAGGGACACTTTCCCGGAGAACCAGTCATGCCCGGAGTACTCATCGTTGAAAGTCTGGCACAGGCCGGGTCTATCCCACTACTGAAGCTGGATCAGTTCAAAAATCAGACAGCTTACTTGGGTGGATTAAACAAGGTTAAGTTTAAGAAAAAAGTAGTGCCTGGGGATGTACTGGAACTGAAAGTTGATATCGTTAAACTGAAGGAATATGCGGGCATCGGAAAAGGTGTTGCTTATGTTGACGGCAAAAAAGTGTGTGAAGTCGAAATGACCTTCATTATCGGAAGGTAAGCAACTGACTATTCACTAAGGAAGGGTTATGTATGTTTCAGAAGATATTGGTAGCCAATAGAGGAGAAATAGCAGTTCGCATCATCCGTGCCTGCAGAGAATTGAATATTAAAACAGTAGCCGTCTATTCAACTGCAGATGAAGACGCCCTTCATATGCAGTTGGCGGATGAAGCAGTTTGCATCGGTCCTCCAAAAGCATCGGACTCGTATTTGAATATACATAATATTCTAAGTGCGGCGGTCTTGACAGGTGCGGAAGCGATCCATCCCGGCTTCGGTTTTCTTTCAGAAAATAGCCTGTTTGCGGCTATGTGTGAGGAGGTCAATGTGACCTTTATCGGTCCGGACAAGCAGATCATCGAGCAGATGGGAAACAAGTCCAATGCCAGGGAAATGATGATCAAGGCAGGTGTTCCAGTGATTCCAGGAAGCAGTTCATCTATCACGACCCTGGATGAGCTGCATGCCAATGTCAAAGATATCGGACTGCCGGTGATCATCAAAGCCGTTGCTGGCGGTGGTGGCAAAGGCATGCGGATGGTATTTGAAGCAGATGAGCTGGAAGAGCGTTTTCTGCAGGCCCAGTCGGAATCAAAGGCTGCTTTCAGTGACGACCGGATGTATGTAGAAAAGATTATTAAACCGGCCAAGCATATTGAAGTACAGATCCTTGCTGATCATTATGGTCATGTGGTCCATCTGGGTGAAAGAGATTGCTCACTTCAGCGCAATCATCAGAAAATCGTGGAGGAAGCGCCAAGTTCCTCTCTATCTGAGGAGACGCGAAAGCGTATCTGTGAGAGTGCCGTACGCGCGGCCGAAGGAGTCGGCTATAAAAATGCCGGTACAATTGAATTTCTTGTTGATGAACAGAATGATTTTTATTTCATGGAAATGAATACACGTATCCAGGTCGAGCATCCGATTACGGAAATGATTACTCACATTGACATTGTCAAAGAGCAGATTGCCATTGCAGCTGGAGAACAATTGTCATTTACCCAATCGGATGTGGAAATGGCTGGGCATGCCATCGAGTGTCGAATCAATGCGGAAAATCCAGGATTCAATTTTGCCCCTTCACCTGGGGAGATTTCTTATCTCAACATGGCTTCTGGTGGTCTTGGGCTTCGGGTCGATACGGCCATGTTTGCAGGAGGAATAATTCCGCCGCATTACGATTCCATGATCGCAAAAATTATTACTCATGGAAACACTCGTGAGGAAGCTATCAGTAAGATGAAGCGTGCGCTAGGTGAAACAGTCATTGAAGGGGTACAGACTAATCTTGAATTTCAGATGGATCTGCTCAGTCATCCGGCTTTTGTAACAGGTGACTATACTACAGACACATTATCTGAAACCATCATTTTGGACTGGCTTGAAGACAGGAGGGACCTTGAATGAGATTATTTAAAAAGCGCCCCTATATCTCTCTTCAAAAATCCACTTCACAAAATGGACCGTCTGTACCGGATGGTATGTTTGAAAAGTGTCCTAATTGCAAACAGTCGGTATATGTGAAGGCACTTGGGCGGGAGCGCGTTTGTCCGCACTGTAATTATGCCTTGCGTATTAGGGCTCAAGAAAGACTCGCCCTGACGACCGACAGAGGGTCATTTACTGAGTGGAATGCAGACATCCATCCGTCCAATCCGCTAGATTTTCCGGGGTATGAAAATAAAATCAAGCAGGTACAGATTAGCAGTGGTCTCAGAGAAGCCGTGCTGACCGGAGAGGCAACAGTTAATGGAAATCCTACAGCCATTGGTATTATGGATTCGCACTTTATCATGGGCAGTATGGGACAGGCTGTTGGAGAGAAAATTACCCGGCTGTTTGAAGAGGCAACAGAAAAATCTCTTCCGGTGGTTCTTTTTACTGCATCGGGGGGAGCCCGTATGCAAGAGGGAATTTTCTCTCTTATGCAAATGGCAAAGACCAGTGCAGCTATAAAAAATCATTCCGATAAAGGTCTGTTTTATCTAACGGTCATCACGGATCCAACGACTGGAGGAGTAACGGCAAGTTTTGCCATGTTAGGCGATATTATCCTGGCTGAACCAGGGGCGCTAATTGGCTTCGCAGGCAAGCGTGTAATTGAACAGACAATCAAGGCTTCACTTCCGGAGGATTTCCAGCTTGCAGAAACGGTTCTTAAAAATGGCTTTATTGACCAAATTATTGAACGCAAGCGTTTAAAGTCAGTCATTGCTCAATTACTGACCCTGCACACGGAATTGGATGGAGGCGATAAAACATGACAAATGTGATGGACACTGTGGCCTTAGCCAGAAAAACGGACCGAATTAGTATTAGAGATATCACATCTATTATGATTGACGATTTTATTGAGTTGCATGGGGATCGTCTCTACAGGGATGATACAGCTATTGTAGGCGGTATTGGCCGCCTGAGTGGCCGTCCGGTAACGGTAATTGGTAACCAAAAAGGAACGAGCATAGAGGAAAATATGCAAAGCAACTTTGGTTCTGCCCATCCTGAAGGTTACCGAAAAGCATTGCGCTTGATGAAGCAGGCTGAAAAATTTAATCGCCCGGTACTTAATTTTATCAACACCTCTGGAGCCTACTGTGGGGTCGATGCCGAGAACCGTGGACAGGGAGAGGCAATAGCCAGAAATCTGCTGGAGATGAGCAAACTATCTGTACCGGTGCTTTCCATTATTTTAGGTGAGGGAGGCAGCGGAGGTGCGCTAGCGCTTGCAGTAGCTGATGAAGTATGGATGATGGAGCATTCCATTTATTCGATCCTATCACCTGAAGGATTTGCTTCGATTTTATGGAAAGATGCTAAAAAGGCCGGCGAAGCGGCTGAATTAATGAAGCTAACCTCAGCAGATTTAAAAGAGCTTGGTATCATTGATCAAGTGATTCCGGAACAATCTGACGGAGAGTGGCTCAGCAAAGAGAGTATTTTGTCTTCACTGAAAATAGAGATTGACCGTGCCTTTACCAAGTATGAACAGATGAACAGGGAGACCCTACTAAACAGACGGTATGAACGGTTCAGAAAATTCTAAAAAAGCAATGGGGTCTTCCCGTTGCTTTTTTATCTGCAGCCATTTTCAGGCAGATAAAGTCGGAATTTTCGGACCGTTTATCGCTTTGGTTACTTATGGTACAATCCATGTAAGGAGTGGATGCCCTGTGGGTGATCAGATCGAATTTCCAAAAAATTACGGGACGTATATGCACCATGCCATGAGAGCCTTGCAGACGGGGAATTATGGCGAAGCGATAAGCGATTTAGAAAAGGCATATGCCATCAAGGATGACAACAGTCTGAACGTGCTACTTGTTTCTACATTGTACCAAAACGGTCAGCTGAAAGAAGCGCTAGAGCTAGCAGAAGAGAAAGAGGCATTTTATGTTACAAACGAAAAACGCTATCTAATATATGCCGAACTGCTTATACAGAACGGCCAGCTTTTGAAAGCCCAAAAGCATATAGACCCGAAGCTGAAAGACGCTCAGAATCCTTTTAACGAAAAGTGGATTGGCCTTCAGGACAGTCTTAACAAGGTGAAACAGCGGATCGAAGAAGAACAGATGCAGCAGGAAAAAGAAAAGACCAAGAGGCTTTTTGCGTTAGCGTCAGTGTTACCGGAGGAGCAGCTCATGATTATCCGTGAGGCAAAAAGTATGCGTACAAACAGTCTAATTAAAGCGGCTTCATCAATCTTCCAGAATCCATATGTGCATCCGCTGGCCAAGTCAAGCTTTCTTTCGCTGCTGACTGAAAGGGAGGTCAGTGAAGAATTTCTTTACAACTGGTTTGATCAGACTCGCAAGGTAAGACCCTTAGAAGTCATTCCGCTAGAGACTGATCCGCTTGTAGCTGCACTTTTTAAAGACGCTGAAAAGTGGTTTGAGCAAAATCCGTCTCTGCTGGAGTTTGTTCAGAGTGAACTCAATGTGTATCTGGTTTCGCTTTTTCCCTTTATCGGTGAAGTGATCCAGCCTGAAGATACTGGCTGCTGGATTCGTCTAATTGCAGAAGAAATAGAACCGGGTCAGCTGACAGGAGAAACAGTCTCGGATGAAAAGCAAGCATTTATCCTTTCTTGGATTAATGATATCCGCCGTCAATTCCACTAAAATAAGCATCTGCAGTTTACAAGGATATATAAATATTGTATGATAGAAAAGTATGTTTAAACAAAAAACGTGAACGGGCCTTTAGGAGCATAGGGTCTCTAAAGGCGCGTCATGAAACAAAAATAGAAATCATTTCGGAGGGTAATATTACATGAGTACATCATTTGAAAAGACTGGACCGACAACCGGCCGTCTAGAATTTACAATCGACCAAGAAACTGTGAAACAGGGCTTGGATAAAACATTCAAGAAAGTTCAAAAAAGCCTGAACATCCCAGGATTTCGTAAAGGAAGAGTTCCACGTCGTATTTTTAACCAGATGTATGGAGAATCTGCTCTTTATGAAGACACATTGAACGATTTGCTGCCGGCAGCTTATTCCAGCGCTGTAAAAGAAGCGGGAATCGATCCTGTTGCTCAGCCGAACATCGACATCAAGTCTGTTGAAAAAGGGCAGGACTGGGAGCTGATTGCAGAAGTGACCCTTAAGCCTGAAGTCGAACTAGGTCAGTATAAAGACCTGGAAGTAGTTAAACAGGACCGCGATGTAAATGATTCGGATGTTGAAGACGCACTTGAGCGTCGTCGTGAAGGTCTTGCCGAACTGGTCATTAAAGAAGATGCAGCAGTGGAGGGCGACACTGTGGTTATGGACTTTGAAGGTTTCAAGGATGGCGAATCATTTGAAGGCGGTAAAGGTGAGAACCACTCACTCGTTTTGGGATCCAATTCCTTTATTCCAGGTTTTGAAGACCAGTTGACTGGAGTGAAAGCTGGAGACGAAAAAGAAGTCACTGTGACCTTCCCAGAAGAGTACCATGCTGAAGACCTGGCTGGACAAAAAGCAGTATTTAAGGTCAAAGTCCACGAAGTGAAAGCCAAAGAACTTCCTGAACTGGACGATGAATTCGTTAAAGATTTGGATGAAGATGTCGAAACAGTCGATGAGCTGAAGGCAAAAATCCGCAAAGAACTTGAAGAAAGCAAAACTACAGCAGCTGATGATGCTAGAGATGATGAAGCCATCAGAAAAGCTGTAAACAATGCAAAAATTGAAGAAATCCCACATGAAATGGCTCATGAAGAAGTTCACCGTCAGATGGACATGTTCCTGAACAACTTGAAGCAGCAAGGGATTTCGCCTGAAATGTACTACCAGATGACTAATTCTTCAGAAGAAGATCTGCACAAGCAGTTTGAAGGCGAAGCTGAATTCAATGTCCGTACGAATCTGGTACTGGAAACTATTGTTGAAGCTGAAGGCCTGAAAGCAACTGATGAAGACATGGAGAAAGAGATTTCTGATCTT
This sequence comes from Alkalibacterium sp. AK22, assembly GCF_000585255.1. Taxonomy (GTDB): domain Bacteria; phylum Bacillota; class Bacilli; order Lactobacillales; family Carnobacteriaceae_A; genus Alkalibacterium. The sequence goes on along the minus strand of NZ_JANL01000008.1, from coordinate 55,091 downwards.
GCCGGACAATACAACATGCCTGAAGATCAGGTCAGAAGTGTACTGTCACCGGATCTGCTGAACAGAGATATCTCCTTGAAAAAAGCGATTGACGTGATTACGTCTACGTCTAAAGAAACGCTAGAAGCTTCTGAAGAAGCGGACGCAGAATAAAGCATTTGAAAAAAGAAGGATGGGAATGCTGACCAGCATTCCCGTTTTTCATAAGGGAATAAAAAAGAGAAGTTTATTAAAGAAAGGTGACCTTGCCTATGTTTAACGATGAAGAGCAAAAAGGCAACATTTCCTGTTCTTTTTGCGGAAAATCCCAGGAACAGGTAAAAAAAATAGTGGCTGGTCCAGGAGTCTACATCTGCAACGAGTGTGTCGATTTGTGTCAGGAAATCATGGAGGAAGAATTCAGTAAGCAGTCATTTGATGGCGAAATGAATGTACCGAAACCCCATGAGATCCGTGAAATCCTCAATGACTATATTATTGGACAGGAAGCAGCCAAGAAAGCCTTGTCTGTAGCTGTCTATAACCATTACAAACGGGTTAACAGCCTGGACGAAGAAAGTGAAGACGAAATTGAACTACAGAAAAGTAATATTTGTCTCATCGGGCCGACTGGGTCAGGTAAGACCTATCTGGCTCAAACGCTGGCACGCATCCTTAATGTGCCCTTTGCGATTGCCGATGCAACGAATTTGACTGAAGCAGGTTATGTGGGTGAAGATGTCGAAAATATTCTTCTGAAGCTTCTGCAGTCGGCGGATTACGATGTAGAGCTGGCTCAAAGAGGTATCATTTATGTAGATGAAATCGATAAAATTGCCCGTAAATCAGAAAATGTTTCTATTACTAGAGATGTCAGTGGTGAAGGCGTTCAGCAGGCCCTGTTGAAAATACTGGAAGGCACGACTGCCAGCGTACCTCCTCAGGGTGGGCGTAAGCATCCTCACCAGGAACTGATTCAGATTGACACGACGAACATTCTGTTTATCGTTGGAGGAGCCTTTGACGGAATTGAAACAATTGTCAAAAACCGTCTAGGAGATAAGGTTATCGGTTTTGGAGCCTCAAGCAAACGTAAAGAAGCAGACGAAAAAGAAAGCATCATGCAGCAAATTATACCAGAAGACCTGCTTAAGTATGGTCTAATACCCGAGTTTATCGGTCGGTTACCAATTACTGCAGTACTTGACAAGCTGAACGAAGAGGATTTGGTTGAGATTTTGACCAGACCTAAAAATTCACTGGTCAAGCAGTATAAGAAATTGCTTCAGATTGATGACGTTGACCTCGATTTTGATGACGATGCATTGATAGCGATTGGGAAACGGGCCATCGAAAGAGATACAGGTGCCCGCGGCTTGCGTTCCATTATTGAAAGTATCATGCTGGATATTATGTTCGAAGTGCCGAGCCGTCCCGAAATCAAAAAAGTCCTGATCACTCAAGCGACTGTCGAAAGCCAAAGTGCCCCAATCTTTTATGATGAAGATGGACAAAAAGTAGGATAAAAAGTCAAAAAGACTTCCCGGCTTTAGAGGCGGGAGGTCTTTTTTATGCGGATAGAAAAACGCGCAGTCATTTTTTCGTAACATTAGGCGCGTTTCTGTCATCTTATTTTAACAAGAGTCTTTAAAACATAAAATTATGTGATATACTAAATAGTGATTCACGAATGAACTGGAGGAGAAATTATGAACAGCGACAAAATACATTATGCTGAGATTACGATCAGTGCCGTGTCTCCTTCGCAATATCCAAATGATGGCCTACCAGAAATTGTTCTAGCAGGAAGATCCAATGTAGGAAAATCTTCCTTCATTAACACGATGGTCAATCGAAAGAAACTGGCACGTACTTCCGGTAAACCTGGGAAAACACGTACATTGAATTTTTTCAATATAGAACATGCTCTGTTTTTTGTAGATGTTCCGGGGTATGGTTACGCAAAGGTTTCCAATGCTGAGCAGAACAAGTGGGGCCGCATGATGACTGAATATTTTGCTTCCCGGGATGCATTATCTTTAGGCATCCTTTTGGTAGACTTTAGACATGTACCAACTGAGCAGGATATACAGATGTATGATCTGTACAAGTACTATGATGTACCGGTATTAATCATTGGCACTAAGGCAGATAAAATTAAAAAGTCCAAATATAACAAGCATGAGAGCATCATCAGAAAAACTTTGGAAATCGAGCCGGAAGATAAATTTTTCACCTTTTCTTCAGCAACTAGAGAAGGCAGAGATGCGATTTGGGAAGAAATCTTGCGTTATACAGGGGATGAAGAACAATGAAACTGCTGATGTACGGCATCAATCGGGACACAGTATCTGCAGAAGATATTTCCCGGTACAGCCTGACGGAAGCTTCAAGAAGCAGGCACTTAAGAGACATTTACCTTTTTGACGGTGTCATGGAAGTTGTATTGCTGGTCACCGACAATCGAAACGAATATTACCTTTATGTGGATGAGACAGAGTTCCGTCACGGAGATTTGTTGAGATACCTATCTGATTATACGGAAAAATCTCTGGAAGAAATCATTTTGGAGAGCTACAGTAAGTTTAATGAGGACGTAGTCAGACACTTACTTGATCTGTCAAGCAATCTGAATGTATCAGAGCATCAGACGGATGAAACCGTTGATGTGATCGATGACGCCCTGTCTGCAGCCTTAAAAAATCATACAGCTAAAACAGCCCTTAAAGCTCTGTTCAAAAGAGCTATGGAATTTTCTCTGACTCTCTGTGAAAAGGAAACGTTGAAACCTCTCATGCAGAGCGAAGTGCTCAAGGCAGTCCGTTCGATAAAAGAAGCAACGAATAAACAAGATACCAGCGTGTTGGTGATCGGCAGTGATCAGCTGACAAATATGGTTTTAAAGCATTTGTTGAGTGGGACACTCGGTTCACTTAGCATTCTGGACCGAACCAATCACACACAGAAGGCTGTGACTCAGCTTAAGTCCTGGCTTCGGATTGCAAAGCAGTCCAGTTGGAACCGGTACATTCAGGTTATCGATTCTCAACAGCTTCTTTATAGGCTGGCAAAAGCAGATGTGATTATCATCGGTCCTTCCGAGCAACACTCATGGCTATCAGAAGAACTGCTGCAGGAAATGATGATTATGAGGCCTACGGCAAAACACCAGTTAGTGTTTGATTTCAGTTACGCGCAAGATGAAACGGTGTATCATAAATACGAGTCGATCGACTATCGGCATATCGATGACGAACCGGTAAGGAAATATACTGAAGACCGGCAGGAAGCAGCCAAAACAGCTTATGATGAATTGATTAGCTCAACGACAAGTCAGTACATGGATCATTTCAATCATCTGCAAAATACTAGTGTCTTTCACTTTTCAAAAAAGAATTTAAAACAGGTAAGGTAAATTAGCTTTAAGGGTAAAAGGGCAGGGGGCTTTTGGTCCCATGCTTTTTTTATTTCCCTTGGGAACATAACAAAACAATATTGGACAGTAACAGAATGCGATTAGATATCACAGATAAATTAGTGTAGAATAAAAGAGATAAACCAGTTCGGTAATGGAGAAAGAAGGGTTATACGTGTCAATGTTTTTAGATCAAGTCAAAGTCAGCGTAAAAGCTGGCAGCGGAGGTAACGGAATGGTTGCCTTCCGTAGAGAGAAGTATGTTCCTGACGGCGGACCTGCAGGAGGAGACGGAGGCATCGGTGGCGATGTTATATTTATTGTGGATGAAGGGCTAAGAACCTTGATGGACTTTAGGTATAACCGTCACTTTAGAGCGGCAAACGGTGAAGGAGGCATGTCCAAGGGCATGCACGGAAGAGGAGCCAAGCCTCTTTTTGTAAAAGTACCGCCCGGGACTGTCGTTAAGGATGCGGAGTCTGGAGATTTGCTGGCTGACCTTGTTGAACATGAGCAGCAGGCGATCATCGCCAAGGGTGGACGCGGTGGACGCGGAAATATCCGGTTTGCGTCACCGAGAAATCCAGCACCTGAAATAGCAGAAAATGGGGAGCCCGGAGATGAAAGAGAGATTGAACTTGAGCTGAAAGTTTTGGCTGATGTTGGATTGGTCGGCTTCCCTTCAGTGGGCAAATCAACTTTCCTGAGCGTAGTTTCTTCTGCCCGTCCTAAAATAGGCGCTTACCACTTTACCACACTGGTTCCGAATCTGGGGATGGTTCAGGTTGAAGATGGCCGCAGTTTTGTACTGGCGGACATGCCAGGGCTGATTGAAGGAGCTTCTCAGGGTGTAGGTCTGGGTATAGAATTTCTGCGTCATATCGAGCGTACTCGCGTTCTGTTGCATGTGATCGACATGAGTGGTGTAGAAGGCCGTGATCCTTACGAGGATTATTTGACAATCAACAAAGAACTGGAAAGCTATGACCTCAAGCTGCGAGAACGGCCACAGCTGGTTATTGCCAATAAAATGGACATGCCGGACTCAGAAGAAAATTTAAAAATATTCAAGCAAAAGATAGCTGAAGAAGAGACCATCGATATTTTTGAAGTATCCGCTTTGACCAAGCAAGGGTTGAATGCAGTTCTCAGCCGAACAGCTGATCTGCTGGAAACTGCACCGCAGTTCCCGCTATACGAAGAAGAGACCAACGAAGAAGAACGGGTACTGTATAAGTTTACACCGGACAGCCGTGAATTTACGGTAACACGCGATCCGGACGGTACATGGGTGATTGCTGGGGATAAAGTCGAGAAACTCTACAAAATGACGAATTTCCAGTTTGATGAGTCTATTATGCGCTTCTCCAGACAACTGAGAGGTATGGGCATCGATGAGGCATTGCGCAGCCGGGGAGCTAGAAATGGCGACTCTGTACGTATCGATGATTTTGAGTTTGAATTTGTAGAATAATATGTGTAAAGGACAGTTTGATGGATTTATTATTTCTAGGAACAGGATCAGGTGTGCCCGCTAAACACCGCAATGTCTCCAGCATGATTCTCAAGCTGCTGGACGAACGCAACAGCTTGTGGCTGTTTGACTGCGGCGAAGCGACGCAGCATCAGATTCTAAAGACGTCAGTAAAACCGAGAAAAATCGAAAAAATTTTTATTACTCATATGCACGGTGATCATATATTCGGTCTTCCTGGACTACTGAGTAGCCGGGCTTTTCAGGGTGGAGACTCACCCGTAATTATTTATGGACCCAAAGGCATCAAGCAGTATGTTCTGACTTCCTTGAAACTATCTCAGTCTCATTTTCGCTATGCCATAAAATTTGTCGAATTTGATGAGGAAGGGATTATTTTTGAAGATAAGCAGTTTGTTGTCTCAATGGGTAAACTTAAGCATGGTATTCCTTCTTATGGCTTTAGAATAGAAGAAAAAGACCGTGAAGGAGAGCTGATGGCAGACAGGCTCAAAGAAATCGGCGTGCCGTTCGGTCCTCTTTTTGGAAAGCTTAAACAGGGCAAAACTGTAACATTATCAGATGGGCGTATCATTAACGGGAAAGACTTTATCGGCCCGAGCCAGAAAGGTCGAGTGCTGACTATACTTGGAGATACTGTCAAGACGGCTAAGAGTGTAGAACTTGCTAGAGATGCAGATGTTCTGGTTCATGAGAGTACTTTTCTGTCTCAGGATCAGCAGCTTGCCGCCAGTTACCGACACTCGACCAATGTAGATGCAGCCCAAACCGCACAGCAAGCACAGGCTGCAAAGCTTCTGCTTACGCATATCAGTGCACGCTATCTCTATGCTGACAGTAAAGTGATGGAAAAAGAAGCGAGACAATACTTCAAAGAAACTTATGTTATGCATGACTTAAGTGAAGTGTCAATCCCACTGAAGAAAGAAGGACTGCAGGATGGATAAGGTACAAGGAAAAGTTATATGGATAACGGGTGCATCATCGGGTATTGGAGAAGAACTGGCCTACCAGCTGGCGGAGAAAGGGGCAACCCTGATCCTCAGTGCCCGGAGTGCGAACAAGCTGAAAAAGGTAAAAGAAGAGTGTGTAACCAGATTTTCTGCCCAGGTTCTCGTGTATCCCATGGACGTCTCAGATCCTGAAGCAATCAAAGCAGCTGTGTCGACCGTCTCAGAAAAAATTGGGTCGATTGATGTACTGATAAACAATGCAGGTTTCGGACATACTCAGGCATTTCTGGATTATGACTTCAGCCGTGCAGAGAATATGTTCAAAGTCAATGTTCTCGGGTTGATGTATATGTCCCAGTTGGTTGCCAGAGACATGAAGCAAGCAGGAGCGGGACATATTATCAATATTGCGTCGATTGCCGGAAAAGTGGCGACACCTAAGTCAGCCGTATACTCTGCCACCAAATTTGCTGTAATTGGCTTCAGCAATGCATTGAGACTCGAACTAAAGGATAACAATATCCAAGTGACTACAGTCAATCCCGGCCCTGTGGACACTCCTTTTTTTGATGAATTTGATCCTTCTGGTGAATACCTTAAAAATGTCAGCTCGATGGTTCTGTCCGCAGAGTATGTCGCTCATGAAACAGTAGCCGCTATAGGCACGAAGAAGCGCGAAGTAAATCTTCCCAGAAGTTTGAGTGTTGCCTCGAAACTATATGCTCTGTTTCCGCTAATTAGTGACTTCCTTGTTCGGACAGCCTTTAACAAAAAGTAAGCTCTTTGATGAAATAATTATAAAAATATGGTATTCTTTAGAAAATAATTATGATTTCGAGAGGAGCTCTACAATGAAAAGGCAATGGAGTATGATAGGGGCTATTCTTCTATTTTTGATTGTTGCGGTATTATCTGTTCTCAATGTGGACCCGGTTCCTATAAACTTCGGGTTTGCAGTGGTAGAATGGCCGCTGATTATTGTTATTTTCGTATCCGTACTGCTAGGAGCATTCATAGCCACGCTATTGTCTACGTTCAAAATTTACAAAGACCAGCGTCAGCATAAAGAAACACCAGAAGCTAAGCCATCAAGGCAAACACGTACGGATAAGGCTGCTGGCCGGTTCAGTAAAGATAAATAAAGAAACGCCAGAACGACTATTTGATACAGGGGGATAATCATGAATAAAGAAAAGATAGCAGTTTTGACGGATTCTGGTTCTGATGTGCCTGAAGCGGTCCGGCAGAAATATGATGTAAAAGTTATTCCATTAAAAATCATCTTTGAAGACGGCGAGTACGTCGATAAAGTCAATATCACAGCAGAAGAAGTGTATGAGCGTATGGACGAGGAAATCCCGAAGACCTCTCTGCCGGATGGTGAAATGATTCGCGAAATACTGGATGGAATTAAAGCTGAAGGATATGAAAAAGTCCTGGCTATAACGATTTCAAGCGGTTTAAGTGGTACCAACAACATGATTCGCGTTGTAGCCGAACAGTACGAGGGCTTAGACATTTTTGTTCTGGATACAAAAAACATCGGCATTGGATCAGGTTTTACTGTTGCTGAGGCAGCCCGTCTGGTTGATCAGGAGATGCGATGGGATGTATTGAAGGACAAGCTGCAGAAAGATATTGAAAAGGCTAAAGTATTCTTCCACGTGCCCACACTGGAATATCTGCAAAAAGGTGGTCGAATCGGTCTGGTTCAGTCCGTTCTCGGTAGTATGATGAATCTTAAGCCAATTATTACATGCAACGAAGACGGTATTTACCATACAGTGGCTAAAGTCAGAGGTAAAGCGAAATCAGTTAGCAAGACTGTACAGTTGGTGGAGGAATTCGCGTCCTCTGCCAAGAAATATAATCTGGCCATTGCCTATGGAGGCAAGACTGCATTGAAAGAAGCGGAAGCCATTCGACTGGAACTGAAAGAGAAGCTTCCCGATTTCGAAGAATTCTTTTTTGATCAAGTCAGTCCAGCACTGGGTGTGCACACAGGACCCGGTCTTATCGGTATCGGAGTACAAATACTGAGCTGAAAAATCGATCATACTAAAAGAGATACAATAAAGCATATCTTTATTGTATCTTTTTTCTTTGCTAAGATAAGTTGGTATGAATAACTTAAGGAGTGAATCAGAACGTGTCAGAAACGACCTGGAAAGAGTCCCAAATCGACGAGGATATGTTATCGACTTTGGCTGCACAAATGAAGCAGTCTAAAACATTTATTCGTCTGTGCCTGCATCGCGGATTGAACAGCAAGGAGGCTATCGAGCATTTCGTTAGTCCTACCAGAGAGTGGTTTCATAACCCATTTGACATGACCGGAATGGAAAAAACAGTTCATCGTATACAAGAAGCGGTAGAAAAGAGACAACAAATCACGGTTTATGGAGATTATGATGCTGACGGCATTACAAGTACAGTAATTATGTATGAAGCAATCGAGCTGCTCGGCGGCACTGTTGATTATTATATTCCAAACCGCTTTACAGATGGTTATGGCCCTAATGTTGACGCTTTTGAAAGGCTTATTGCCAAGGGGACAGAGCTGATCATTACAGTTGATAATGGCATTGCCGGTCATGAGGCTATTGATTATGCAAATAAAGCTGGCGTCGATGTGATTGTAACCGATCACCATGAATGTCCAGAGACTCTGCCAAACGCCTATAGTATTGTTCATCCGAATCATCCTGATGGACATTACCCTTTCAAGCAACTGGCGGGAGCAGGTGTGAGTCTTAAAGTTGCAGAAGCTTTGCTTCAGGAAATACCTGAAGAACTGCTGGAACTGGCTATGATAGGAACAATAGCTGATCTAGTGCCCCTTGAGGATGAAAATCGTGCCATCGCTTATTTTGGCTTGCAGTTGATTGCCCGTACTCAAAGGCTAGGGCTTCTGGCTTTTCTTCAGCAAGCTGGTATTCGACCGGAAGATATGGATGAGGAAGGAGTCGGGTTTAAGCTGGCTCCTCCATTCAATGCAGCAGGTCGTCTTGGAGAAGCCTCGATTGTCGTCGATTTGCTGACAACTTTTGATGAAGAACGGGCACAGGAACTTAGTCAGTCTGTACTGGCTAGTAATAATGAGCGGAAAGAAATCGTGGAAAAAATTACCGCAGAAGCGCTTGAGAAAGTTGAAGAATGCAAGTTGGATCCCGTCATCATCCTCAGTCATGAAAACTGGCATCAAGGTGTTTTAGGAATTGTCGCGAGTAAAATTGCTGAAAAAGTCAACAAGCCAACCCTAATTTTCTCTGTTGACAGTCAAAAGGGAGTGCTTAAAGGATCCGGTCGAAGTATTGAAGGCTTTAATTTATATGCCTGCATAGATGGAGCCCGACCGCTACTGAGCAGCTTTGGAGGCCATGAAATGGCATGCGGAATCAGTCTGCCCATCGAGAATAAGGAAGCATTCAGCGACACAGTCAGGACAGCAGCCCAGAAGATGCTCGCTGGATCAGATATGTCCAGGGAGCTGGTCATAGATTCTGAACTAGACTGGTCTGATTTGTCGGTTGAACTGATTGAAGAGCTTGACCAGCTCAAGCCTTTTGGTCAAAACAATGCCAAACCGCTGTTCAAATTATCCGCAGCTAACGTCAGAGAATCGAGGGTGATTGGAGCGAATCAGGATCACTTTAAAGCTCAGTTGGAGAAAAACGAACGGGTACTGGATCTTATTGCTTTCCATTCTGCTGACTGGCATGACGTCTTCCGGTCAAAACCGACAGTCGACATAGCAGGATATGTCAATATTAATGAATGGAACGGCAATCGTAAAGTTCAGGTTCAGGCTATTGATTTCAAAACCGACAGGCCTGTCGTCATTGACAAACGTCAGCTGAAAATCAGTCCGACAGTTTTCAAGCAGCACAATGCTCATTATCTCTTTTTTTCCAGACGAAACTTCAGTAATTGGCAGTCTGCCATTCATCCAGAAGCTTCAAGCCAGCTTTTAGAGGCCGACTTGGAACCCATGGATATTCCATCTTCTGAAGCGGTCGTTGTTGTCGATGTTCCAGACCACCTGGCACTCATGCAAAAGGTATACCGTCACTATGATCAGCATGTCATTCACTGTTATTTGCAGTCAACTAACGAATATTATTTTAAAGGAATGCCTAAAAGAGCACAGTTCATGCAGTTGTACAAATGGCTGTTGAGTAAAGAAAAAATAAATTTGGCACAGGAGACTCAGACAATTACGCGTATGCTCAGAGTGGATAAAGAGATGGCTAAATTTATGTTGATGGTGTTTTTGGAGAACGAATTTGTTACAATAGAGAATGGGGAGTTGAGTGTCATTTCCAATCCGAATAAAAAACGGCTGGAAGACACTGTAACGTACAAAAAAAGACAGGATCAGATAGAAGCAGAAGAGAAGCTGGTCTATAGTTCTTTCAGTGAGTTACTGACGGCCCTCAAGACGCATTAATCGTATATATAACGGAGGATAAACATGGATTTTAAGAAGTATATTGCAGCTGTACATGATTTCCCAGAAGAAGGGATTGTATTTCGTGACATTTCACCTTTAATGGCTGACGGAGAAGCATACAAGGAAGCAACTTCCAGAATTGTAGAATATGCACGCGACAAGGAAGTTGATATGATTGTTGGTCCGGAAGCGAGAGGATTTATCGTGGGTTGTCCGGTAGCCACAGAACTAAAAATCGGTTTTGCTCCTTGCCGAAAGAAAGGCAAGCTGCCTAGAGAAACGGTTGAAGTCAGCTATGGCCTGGAATATGGCAGTGACATTCTACAGTTGCACAAGGATGCTATTAAGCCTGGTCAGAAAGTATTAATCACGGATGACTTACTGGCAACAGGTGGGACGATTGCCGCAACAATTAAACTTGTTGAAAAGCTTGGAGGAGAAGTAGTTGGAGCAGCTTTCTTCATTGAATTAAAAGATTTGAACGGCCGGGATAAAATTGAAGGCTATGATATCTTTACCCTTATGACTTACTAACCGATCAGGTAAAAGTAAGAAAAAAAATGCATTTCCCGTAAGGCCCCTCTGTGGGAGACATGGGAAATGCATTTTTTACTGCTGTGGTAAAGCAAGTCAGCTGGATTAGACGCTTTAGCTGACTGAGCCTCTGTACAGAGAGATGACTTTACCGAGTATAGTCACATCACTCAACAGTAGAGGTTCAAGATCATCGTTTTCAGGTTGGAGACGGATATGATCAGTTTCCTTGAAGAAACGCTTGCAGGTGGCCTCATCTTCGTCTGTCATGGCAATCACCACATCTCCATTACTGGCTGTTTCCTGCTTGCGCACAATCACCTGATCTCCATCAAGAATACCGATGTTAATCATACTGTTTCCTCGAATTGTCAGCATGAAAAGGTTCCCTTTTTCAAGCTCAAGATCATTGGGGATTGGGAAGTAGTCTGTCGCTTCTTCTACAGCTAGTATCGGCTCGCCTGCCGTCACGACTCCTAGAAGTGGAATCTGCTCAAAAGCTTCGCTGACACCCAGTTTATTGAGTCCTTCTTTAGTAAACTCAATGGCCCGCGGCTTGGAAGGATCTCTGAGAATGTAGCCGTTTTTTTCCAGACGGGCGAGGTGACCATGAACAGTTGAGGTTGAAGACAAAGCCGTAGCAATGCCGATTTCTCTAACCGTAGGTGGATAACCCTTCTTATTCACTTGTTCATATATATACTGAAGTATTTCGAATTGTTTTTCGCCTTTACGGCCTCTTGTAGTCATTATACTAACCCTCGCTTTCATTAGTTTATGGAACGTGTGTTCAGCTATACAAATTAAGTATAGCACAATATATAGAGTGATTCAAACAAACGTTCGACATCAGTTTTATTATTACAGGCCGGTGTCTCTACCACTTTCAACCTAAGGATGTTATGATAGAAATGAAAGTATTCGAATATCAATTGTAGGAGGATCTTATGTTAGAGAAAGCAAAACTTGATCGGATAAATGAGCTGGTCAGAAAAGAGCGGAATGATGGACTGAATGATCAGGAAAAAGAAGAACAAAAAAGTTTGAGAGAAGAGTATATTCAGGCCTTTCGTTCGGGTATGAAAAATCAAATCGAAGGCATGAAAGTTGTCGATCCTGACGGCCAGGATGTTACTCCGCAGAAAGTCAAAGACATCCAGAAGAAAAAGGGACTGCACGATAGATAACTAGTGTTACATTAGTGCGGTCATTTCACTGGCCTGCATTGAACTGAAAGACAATCAGGTGTACAATGTAAGGGTATTAATTATTGAGAAGACGAAAGGGTTGAAGTGCATTGTTCGATAAAATTGATCAGATGGCTGTAGACACGATACGTACCTTAAGTATTGATGGAGTGGAAAAGGCGAATTCCGGACACCCGGGACTGCCAATGGGAGCAGCACCGATGGCATACACGCTATGGACTAGACACTTGAAAGCTAATCCAAAAAATTCAAAATGGTTCGACCGGGACCGATTCATCCTGTCGGCCGGACATGGGTCGATGCTGCTGTACAGCCTGCTGCACCTATCAGGCTATGACGTTAGTATAGATGATCTGAAAAATTTTCGTCAGCTTGGCGGTAATACGCCAGGGCATCCGGAAGTTCACTATACTGACGGAGTCGAGGCAACTACAGGACCTTTAGGTCAGGGAATTGCCAATGCTGTAGGGATGGCTATGGCAGAAGCTCATTTGGCGTCAACCTACAACACATCAGATTACGCTGTGGTCGATCATCATACCTACGCTCTATGTGGAGACGGTGATTTGCAGGAAGGGGTCTCTCAAGAAGCAGCTTCTCTTGCTGGTCACCTAAAACTTGGAAAACTGGTAGTGTTGTATGACTCCAATGATATCCAGCTTGACGGACCAACATCAAACGCCTTTTCAGAAAATGTGGGCCAGCGATTTGAAGCATATGGTTGGGAACACATCTATGTAGAAGACGGGAATGATATGGATGCCATCGATGCGGCCATCTCACAGGCTAAGGAGTCTACCGATAAGCCAACCTTGATTGAAATCAAAACTGTCATCGGCTTTGGTGCGCCAAACGCCGGTACACACAATGTACACGGTGCTCCTCTAGGACCCGAGGGTGTCGAAGCAGCTAAGAAAGCTTACGGCTGGGAAGGCGAAGATTTCTTTGTACCTGAAGAAGTCAGCCGTCGTTTCAGTGAGCAGCTGACTGATCAGGGACCAAAAATTGAAAAAGAGTGGGACAATTTGTTTGCTGACTATAAAGCTGCTAATCCTGAACTGGCTGAGCAGTTTGAACTGGCTCTTTCCGGTGATTTGCCTGAAGATTGGGATGCCGAACTGCCAGTGTTTTCAGAAGAAGGTGGGACAGAAGCGACTCGTTCAACGAGCGGGAAAGTTCTGAATGCTATTGCCAAGCGAGTACCTAACTTCTGGGGCGGATCAGCTGACTTGTCCGGATCAAACAAAACCATGATAGATAATGTCAGTGACTTTAAAGCTGGTCAGTACGAAGGGCGTAACATCTGGTATGGGGTTCGTGAATTTGCAATGACTGCAGCTCTTAACGGTATCCTGCTGCATGGGGGAACAAAGTCTTACGTGGCTACCTTCTTTGTATTTACGGATTACCTGAGACCGGCCGTCAGACTGGCTGCACTGTCTAAAATTCCGGCAATCTATGTCATGACACATGACTCTATTGCAGTAGGAGAAGATGGACCGACACACGAACCTGTTGAGCAGCTGTCCAGCTTCAGAGGTATGCATAACCTCACTGTGCTGCGCCCGGCTGACGGCAACGAAGTAGCCGCTGCCTGGGAAGTTGCATTGACTTCCAAAGACAGACCAACCATGCTTGTACTGACTCGTCAAAATCTGCCGGTACTTCCTGGTACAAAAGATTCTGCTAGAGATCAGGTCAAAAAAGGTGCTTACGTTCTGTCTCCGTCGGATAGTGACACACCAGACGGTATTTTAATTGCTACAGGCTCAGAAGTGACATTGGCTGTTGAGGCTCAGAAGAAACTGAAATCTCAAGGACAAGATGTTTCTGTGGTCTCCATGCCAAGTTTCGATTTATTTGAACAGCAATCAGACGAGTACAAGGAGTCTGTGCTTCCGAAAACTGTTACAAATAGACTGGCTATTGAGATGGGGTCGTCCTTTGGATGGCACAAGTACACCGGACCGGAAGGCAAAATTCTGGCTATCGATAAGTTTGGTGCCAGCGGTAACGGTGAAGCAGTAGTAGAAGCTTATGGCTTTACTGTGGATAATGTTGTTAGCACTTACTTGTCATAAAAATAACTACAGACCGTTTTATCCGGTTCAGCCGGATGAAACGGTTTTTTCTTCTAAAGATATTGCTGATAAATTAGTGGAGTAATGTTGAAATAGAAGCAAAGGGCTTTTTTATTAGTCAATAACTCAGGTTAAGGTTTATTTTTCCTCTTTTATTGTGTAAAATAGTTCAGTGAGCAGTACTGACAGTTTTGTCAGGCCTACAGTATTGAAAGTGAAAGGAGTGACCGTAAAATGAATACAGGCTTAGCTATTTTACTTATTATTTTAGCGCTAATCGGAGGGCTCGTTGGAGGCTTTTTCATTGCCAGAAAATATATGATGGATTATTTTGAAAAAAATCCTCCAATTGATGAAAACATGCTGCGTATGATGATGCTTCAAATGGGACAGAAGCCATCTGAGCGTAAAATCAACCAGATGATGAGCCAGATGAAGACACAGCAGAAGAGTACGAAAAAGAAAAAGAAATAAGTGTCATTTAAAGGGCAGCTCAAGCAGCTGTCCTTTGATTTAAACACAATGTGACAATCTGTCACATTGATGCCAAAAAAGATACAAAAAAGAAGGGGATGGAATTATGGGGATATTCAAAAGGCTGAGCTGGTTTTTCAGGAAGGAGAAAAGGTCCTACTTAACTGGCATAGCTGCGCTGATCATTGTAGCTGTTCTGCAATTGATTCCACCAAGGATCATCGGTATTGTTGTCGATGAAATTCAGATGGGTATCATTACAACAGAATCTCTAGTGATGTGGCTGGCGATTTTGGCATCTACAGCAGTTGGGCAATATATATTGAGATACAGCTGGCGCGTGCGTATTTGGGGAAATGCAGCCAAGCTTGAACAAATTGTTAGAAAACAGCTGTTTGATCATTTTACGAATATGGATAATCAGTTTTTCCAGAAGTACCGGACGGGTGACTTGATGGCTCATGCAACGAACGATTTACGTGGCTTACGTATGGTAGCTGGGGGTGGTATCCTAACGATGGCGGATGCCATTAGTGTGGGGCTCACGACGTTACTAGCCATGATTTTTATCGTCGACTGGCGTCTGACTTTGCTGGCAATTATCCCACTTCCACTGCTGGCATTAACGTCACGAGTATTAGGTAAAAAATTGCATCTACGTTTTCGTGATGCACAGGCTGCTTTTTCACATCTGAATGATAAAGTTCAGGAGAGTATTCAAGGTATTAAAGTCATCAAGACATTTGGTCAGGAAACAGAAGATATTGAACAGTTTTCCAGACAGACAGATAATGTAGTGGTTAAAAATAAAGCAGTCTATAAAGTCGACTCGCTCTTTGATCCAGCCATTACCTTTATTATGGGTATATCCTATTTTTTGACTATTTTTATCGGGGGGACACTGATATCTGCCGAAGAAATTTCAGTAGGAGATTTTGTCACCTTCATCAACTACATCGGGATGCTCGTCTGGCCAATGTTTGCTATTGGACGACTATTCAACATTATTGAGCGTGGTTCAGCTAGCTATGATCGGATTGAAAGTTTACTGAGAGAAGAGACGTCGATTGCGGAACGTCAGGGAGCAATCGACCGTCCGGTGTCAGGTAATCTGACTTTTGATCTGAGCAATTTTTCTTATCCTGATGAAGAAGGGCCGACACTAAGTGATATCCGCTTTACGCTTGAAGCTGGTGGAACGCTAGGCCTAGTCGGAAAAACGGGAGCGGGGAAAACAACTATACTGAAACTGCTTTTGAGGGAGTATGATGACTATAAGGGATCGATACGGTATGGAGGTTTTGACATTCGGGACTACACGCTGGATGCACTACTTAAGCATGTCGGCTATGTCCCTCAAGATAATTACCTTTTTTCCGACACTATAAGGGAGAATATTCGGTTTGCCGATCCCACTCTGGATCAGCAAGCAGTAGAAGCGGCTGCCAAGCTTGCGGACATCCATGATGATATCCTTGGTCTGCCTAATGGTTATGATACAGAAGTCGGCGAACGTGGTGTCTCACTTTCCGGAGGTCAGAAGCAGCGCATTTCAATTGCGCGGGCAATCCTGATCAATCCAGAATTGATGATCTTAGACGATTCACTGTCAGCTGTCGATGCTAAGACCGAAGAAAGTATTCTGTCTGGTCTCAAGGATTTGAGACAGGGACAAACGACAATTATAGCCGCTCACCGAATCAGCTCAGTTATGCATGCGGAAGAAATCATCGTTGTCGACAATGGAGAAATTATTGAAAGAGGCACGCACCAGCAGCTGCTACAAAAGGCCGGCTGGTACAAAGAGATGTACGAACAGCAACAGCTGGAAAGAGCAATGGAAGGAGGCGAAAGCTGATGGAACAGCAGGAGTTGAGCAAAAGACGGACAATTCCCTTTAAAGAACAGATGCATATACTCAAGCGGATACTAAGATTTGCCCGCCCCTATAAAAATGAATTTATGTTGGCGATTGTCTTCAGTGTCGCCTTGGCCATTACCAATGCAGCTTTGCCGCGGATCATTCAAGTGTTTATTGATGATCACCTGACTGCCGGGTCGGTTGCGACTCAGACGATTCTCTTTTTTGCGGGTCTGCATTTTTCCGTAACGATTGTACGTATGACTGTCTGGTACTTTGAGCTGTATATATTCAATATGGCTTCCGAAAAAACAGTACAAAATATAAGGCAGCAGTTGTTTGAGCAGCTTCACCGCCTAGGGATGCGATTTTTTGATCAGACGTCTACTGGCTGGATCATAACTCGGGCGACTAATGATACGGAGGCCATGAAAGATTTCTGGCATGTGTTTTTGACTATCATTCAGGGAGTCTTTGGGGTGGTAATTTCACTGGGCGCCATGTTCTTGCTGGACGTGACAGTCACTTTGTGGATCCTGATTTTTGCGCCGGTATTACTGCTGGTCATCCGTTTCTACCAAGTATACAGTTCCCGAACGTATCATGAGATGAAGTCCAAGCTAAGTTTGCTGAATACCAAATTAGCTGAGACAATCAACGGCATGTCAGTGATTCAGCAGTTCAGACAGGAGAAACGCCTCCAAAAAGAGTTTGAAGAGACGAATGCCTCTTATTTTGATTCCCGTTATTCTATGGTGAAAATCAATGCCCTGCTGCTCAGTCCAGTTATTAATATGCTCTATACATTAGCGGTCGTGCTTATCCTTGCACTTTTTGGTTTTGAAGCTCTGAACAGTCCAATTGAAGTCGGAGTTATTTATGCTTTTACATCCTACGCCAATGATTTTTTCAGACCGCTTACCCGATTAATGGACAGCCTGAGTCTGTTTCAGGATGGTGTTGTATCAAGCAGCCGTATCCTGACAGTAATGGACAACAAGGAATTTGTTCCTGCTCAGGTGGAAGATGATAGCGCACAAATTACCAATGGGAAAATTGAATTTAATAATGTCTCTTTTTCTTATGACGGTCAGAACAATGTGCTGAAAAACATTTCCTTCACGGTCAATCCGGGAGAAACCGTCGCGCTAGTTGGCCATACTGGCAGTGGAAAGTCATCAATCATCAATGTACTGATGCGGTTTTATGATTTCCAGCAGGGAGAAGTACTGATAGACGGACAGTCTATACGGTCATTTCCGATGCGCGAGCTTCGGCAGCGCACGGGACTTGTGCTGCAAGATTCATTTTTATTTTACGGGACCATTAAAGATAATATCCGGCTAATGAATGAGGAAATTAGTGACCGTAACATCATCGAAGCTGCACGCTTTGTTCAGGCGGACCGCTTTATTGAGGAACTTCCGGGCCGCTATGACGCCAAAGTAGTCGAAAGGGGAGCCAGCTTTTCCAGTGGTCAGAAGCAGCTGATCTCTTTTGCCAGTACAATTGTCCGCGATCCTAAAATTCTGATTCTGGATGAGGCAACTGCCAACATTGATACGGAAACAGAATCTCTCATTCAAGAAGGTCTCCAGCGAATGCGCAAAGGCCGGACTACCGTAGCCATTGCGCACCGACTGTCAACGATTCGTGATGCTGATCAAATCCTGGTTCTGGATAAAGGACATATCATCGAGCGGGGAACGCACGACGAGTTGATTGCCCGTGGCGGTTCTTACAAGGATATGTACGAACTACAGAATATCGGACTGCAAACCTAAAAAAACCAGTCACCTGAAACAGCTTTGAAGCTGACTGAGGTGACTGGTTTTTGGTTTCCTGAAGCTGATTTATTCAGCATCCAGATCATTGAATGCCTGCTGTATACGCTCAGAATAATGAGCAGTGGTATCTTTGATGCCTTCTAGTTTACGTTCGACCATGAAAGGCTCTCCGAAGCGTACAATCGCCGGTTTACGTTTAAGTAAATCTTTAAAGGTATAAGGACCATGGTAAACGACCGGTATAATCGGTTTTTTGCTCATTTTTGCAATGGTCACTGCTCCGCCTTTTAATTCAGTTGAATGGCGGGTACCGGTAGGGAAGATTACTAGACTCAGATCTGTTTCTTTCAAGATTTTCACCGGGGTTTTGATGGCGCTTGGCCCCGGGTTTTTGCGGTCGACCGGGAAGGCATTCATTTTAGTAATCAGCCATCTAAATGCCGGATTTTTAAACAATTCTTTCTTTGCCATAAAGCTGAACTGCTTGGGAGAGGCAGCCAGAACAAGAAAGACCGGGTCAATCCAGGACCGGTGCGGCGCAATCAGGATATAGTTATCGTCCTTGGGAAGATTTTCCTTGCCTACAACAGTCATGCGTCCGTTCAGCAGTAAAACTAGCAGGCGGACTAATAGTCTAAGAGATGAGAAAAACACAGTATTCCACTTCCTTTTCGTATTCTCAGTCCAGTATGCGCCAGAAGTCAAAAATGTGCAAGATTATTTTCAGTGATATTTGCATTTAAGCAATAAATGTTGTATACTTAATGGCGGTGCAAAATGTACCAAATTTCACACCTGAGCGGATGGATTGAATGGTGCTCTAATGCCATGGAGTGTTCAAGCAGATGATGCTCGGGGAGGGAAAATATAAAACCAAATGGAGGAATGACAAATGGCAGTTGTATCAATGAAACAATTATTGGAATCAGGTGTTCATTTCGGTCACCAGACTAGACGCTGGAACCCAAAAATGAAACCTTTTATCTTTACAGAAAGAAACGGTATCTACATCATCGACTTGCAGAAGACCGTTAAGCTGATCGACCAAGCGTATAACTACGTTCGTGAAATCGCTGAAGATGGCGGCACAGTCCTTTTCGTAGGAACTAAAAAACAGGCTCAGGATGCAATCAAAGAAGAAGCACAAAGAGCTGGCGCATACTACATCAACCACCGTTGGTTGGGTGGAACGCTGACAAACTGGGATACAATCCAGAAGCGTATCAAGCGTCTAAAACAAATTGAAAAAATGGAAGAAGATGGAACATTTGACATCCTTCCTAAAAAAGAAGTTGGAATCCTAATCAAGGAACGTGACCGTCTGGAGAAATTCCTGGGCGGAATCAAAGACATGCCTAAACGTCCGGACGTCCTGTTCGTCGTTGACCCAAGAAAAGAGCACATTGCGGTTAAGGAAGCTCAAAAACTGAACATTCCAATCGTAGCAATGGTCGACACAAACTGTGACCCAGATGAAATCGACGTTATCATCCCTTCAAACGACGATGCAATCCGCGCCGTTAAACTGTTGACCAAGACAATGGCTGATGCTGTTATCGAAGGTAACCAGGGAGAAGAAGGCTTTGAAGAAGAAGCTAAATCTGATTCTCTAGATGAAATTGTTGAAGTAGTGGAAGGCGACAACGAGTAAAATCAGTCCACTGATCAACATACTACTAAGGAGGAATTTGTGTGGCAAACATTAAAGCAGCTCAAGTAAAAGAGTTACGTGATAAAACGGGCGTCGGTATGATGGACGCTAAAAAAGCACTGGTCGAAACTGACGGTGATATGGATGCAGCAGTAGACTACTTGAGAGAAAAAGGTGTATCCAAAGCAGCTAAAAAAGCAGACCGTATTGCGGCTGAAGGACTGGCTAATGTCCAAATCCAAGGCAATGTTGCGGCTATCGCTGAAATTAACTCAGAAACAGACTTCGTTTCTAAGAACGACAAGTTCCAGAACCTCGTAAAAGGCATCACTAAAGCAGTTGCAGACAACAATCCTGCTTCTGTTGAAGAGGCATTGGCTCTTGACATGAACGGAGAATCTATTCAGGACACGATTACTGAAGCAACACAGACAATCGGAGAGAAGATCACGCTTCGCCGTTTCGCTGTTGTTGAAAAAACAGACAACGATGTCTTTGGAGACTACGAGCATATGGGCGGACGCATCACCGTTCTTTCAACTGTTGAAGGAACGAATGATGAAGAAGTGGCACGTAATGTGTCAATGCACATTGCTGCAATCAATCCTAAGTTTATTACCCGTGAAGAGATTTCTCAGGACGAAAGAGATCACGAGTTGAGCGTACTGACCGAGCAAGCGAAAAACGAAGGCAAGCCTGAAAACATTGTTGAGAAAATGGTTCAGGGTCGCCTGAACAAGTGGCTAGCTGAAGTAAGCCTTGTTGATCAGCCTTATGTAAAAGATCCGGACAAAACTGTCGGTGAATACCTGAGCGAAAACGGTGCGTCTATTAAATCATTCATCCGCTACGAAGTGGGCGAAGGAATCGAAAAACGTACAGAAGATTTCGCAGCAGAAGTTCAAAGTCAGCTAGGAAACAAATAATTATATAAAAAAGAGCAGGGTATTTGATGACCCTGCTCTTTTTTTGCAGGTTTACTGATATAGCGGCACGCAGAAAGACTTTTTTACCGGGGGAGAGAAGAAGGATGAGAGCAAGCAAAAACAGCAAGACTAGACACTATGATGTCATTGTGGTCGGAGCCGGAGGTGCGGGTCTGTCTGCAGCAATAGAGGCTGCAGACAAAGGGGCACATGTGCTGATACTGGAAAAATGTCAGCTGTGAGGGGAAATACAATCAGGTCTTCGGCAGGAATGAATGCCTGTCAGACACGCTTCCAAAAAAATGAGGGGATTACTGATGACTCGGATACTTTTTATGAAGAAACGCTTGCGGGGGGCAACCGGACAAATGACCCGGATTTGCTCCGCTATTTTGTAGACCAGTCCGCAAGTGCGGTGGACTGGCTTGATCAATTGGGAGTTCGCTTGTCTAGTCTGACAACAACTGGTGGAATGACTGTCAAAAGAACACACCGACCAAGTGACGGATCGGCTATCGGGGGTTATCTGGTCCAGGGTTTGCTTGAAGCGACAAATCAGCGAAATATTGAAATGGTGCTGAATGCCAGAGTCACCGGCCTGATTCAATCTCAGTCAAAGAGGGTGGATGGAGTCGAATACATAGATGTAAGGGGAAGGTTGATTTCTGTTAAAAGTGGTGCAGTTATTATTGCAACAGGCGGCTTTGGCAGCAATTATAAAAAAATAAGGGAAGTTCGTAGTGACTTGGCGAAAATGGTGACGACTAATCACGTGGGCAGCTCTGGAGACGGTATCGACCTGATCAAATCAGCTGGCGGAGCACTTAGGGATCTTGATAAAATACAGGTTCATCCGACAGTTCACCATGAAAGTCGCTTTCTTGTGACTGAAGCGCTTAGAGGAGAAGGAGCTATCCTTGTCAATAAACAAGGGAAGCGGTTTGTCAACGAGATGGATAGGAGAGATGTTGTGTCGAAAGCCATCGGCGAACAGATTGAAGGTCAGGCTTTCCTTATTTTTGATGTGTTGCTGAGTAGTAGAGTGCCGGCAGTGCGTTTTTATGATTCTAAAGGAATGCTTCACCAGGAAAAAAGCCTGAGAGATCTGGCAGAAGAAGCGGGTATTGACGGCAGAAATCTTGAGAATACAATCCGTCAGTGGAATCAGGCAGTAACTGTACAAAGAGACATCTACTTTAACAGAGTGACCGGCTTGGATTATCCTATTTTAAAAGGACCGTTTTTTGGAGTAAAAGTATCCCCGGGGATTCATCATACGATGGGTGGGGCTAAAATCAGTACTCAGGCTGAAGTTCTTAATTCTGAGGGTTTACCTTTGCCTGGTCTTTATGCGGCTGGAGAGACGGTAGGAGGGCTGCACGGTGAGAACCGTATTGGCGGCAATGCCATTGCTGAAATAGTTATTTTTGGTAGACAGGCGGGTAGACAAGCTGCGGCTTTTACCCGAAATTTGTGAGCAGTCCGATTGTTTAAACCAGTAACAAACGAGTGAGAGAATCAGGCTCTCGGTATAGCGAGCATGAATCGTACAGCAGGTTGATTTTTTGATGACCTTGAACTGGTTATGTGGTAGAATGTTTATGTATGAATTATGGAGGGAAAGATTATATGGATGAACCGAAATACAAACGAATCGTTCTGAAGCTGAGTGGAGAAGCACTGGCAGGAGATGCCGGTTTTGGCATACAGCCGCCGACAATCGAGGAGATCTGCCAAGAAATCAAAGGCGTACACGAATTAGGTGTTGAAATTGCCATTGTAGTAGGCGGAGGTAACATCTGGCGTGGACATGTTGGAGCCGAGATGGGAATGGAGCGGTCTCAGGCTGATTACATGGGTATGATTGCTACAATCATGAATGCATTGGCTCTTCAGGATTCACTGGAAAAAACGGGGGTACCCACTCGTGTTCAGACATCAATTGAGATGCGTCAAGTGGCCGAGCCTTATATTCGTAGAAAAGCGATGCGCCACCTGGAAAAAGGACGCGTAGTTATCTTTGCCGGTGGAACAGGTAATCCCTATTTTTCTACGGATACAACAGCAGCACTTAGAGCCGCAGAAATGCACGCTGATGTCATCATGATGGCTAAGAACAACGTTGACGGTGTGTATTCAGCTGACCCGAACATTGATAAGAGTGCTGTCAAATATGAGGAATTGACGTATCTGGATATCATCAACAAATCTCTTCAGGTTATGGATACGACAGCGTCGTCCTTGAGTATGGACAACGACATCCCTCTAGTTGTTTTCAATTTGAACGAAAAAGGCAATATCAAACGTGCCACCCTCGGTGAAACGATTGGTACAACCGTTAGGAGGAAAAAATAGTGACAGATGCAGTAATGAAAGATACCCAGGAAAGAATGAAGAAGGCTGAGCAGGCCTATGTCAGAGAATTGGGTGGTATCCGTGCCGGACGCGCAAACCCAAGCTTACTGAACCGAATCAGCATTGATTATTATGGAGCGCCCACTCCTTTAAATCAGCTGGCGCAAATTTCTGTTCCTGAAGCCCGCGTGCTTCTAATTACCCCATACGATAAATCTGCTCTTGGAGATATCGAAAAAGCCATCAATCAGTCAGATATTGGAATTCCACCGGCAAATGACGGAAACGTTATTCGACTGGTCGTACCTGCTCTGACCGAAGAGCGAAGAAAAGAAATTGCCAAGCAAGTAGGCAAAGAATCTGAAAGTGCCAAGGTTGCTGTCCGTAACATTCGCCGCGATGCAATGGACTCTTTGAAAAAAGCCGAGAAAGATGGCGACCTGACTAAAGATGATCTGCACAGCTACGAAGAAGAAGTGCAGAAGTTGACAAACGCCAGTGTTAAAGCTATAGATAAATTATCCGAAGAAAAAGAAAAAGAAATTCTGGAAGGATAATAAAAAAGGAGAGTCGCATGTAAATCTTTAGGTTGAAACGTACCATAACCTTAAAGATACAAGCAGACTCTCTTTTCTTATTTTTAATAGATTATAACTTGCTGATGATGTATTTATTGACTAGCTTGGTCACCACTGAAGTGACGATGATACTGACAATGTATTTTTTTAAACGCTGCATGAACAGTCCTCCTTGATTGTAGAATGATAATGGAACTGCTTCAATTATAGCAAATAAATTTACATACTAAAAATATAAGGTTTTCTATATATCCGGGGAAACACGGATTGTTATGGTAATCTCGTCTGATTTTTACTACAATAGAGGAGATGTATATTCACTAAATAGGAGGGCATGGTGTAGACGACACCGAATATTATGGCTGAGAATACTGAAATAAGCGTACCTAATCACGTAGCCATGATCATGGATGGCAACGGCCGCTGGGCTGAACAGCTGGGAAAACCTAGAAAGTACGGACATGAGGAAGGGATGGAAGCTGTTCGCCGGGTCACTATCCGGGCAAGTGAGCGTGGCATCAAAGTTCTGACTTTATATGCTTTCTCCACGGAAAACTGGAAAAGGCCCCCTCAGGAAGTTCACTTTCTTATGCAATTGCCTATCCGCTTTTTTGACCGTTTTGTTCCTGAACTTCAGGAAAAGAATGTACGAGTCAATATGATTGGCTTTCCGGAAAAAGTACCAGCATCCACAAAAAAGGCCATATACAAAGCTATGGAAGAAACTAAAGACAATACAGGAATGATTCTTAATTTTGCTTTTAATTATGGCAGTCGGGCTGAAATTGCCAAGGCCACTCAAGCTATTTGTCAAAAAGTAGTTGCTGGAGAAATAAACGTGAAAGAAATTAATGAGAGCTTGATTGAACAGCATTTGTTTACAGAGTCAATCAGTCCCTACCAGGATGTCGATCTATTAATCAGGAGCAGCGGAGAGCAGCGGCTGAGCAATTTCTTGCTTTGGCAGAACGCATACAGTGAATTTTATTTCTCGGACCTGCTTTGGCCTGAATTTAACGGGGATGTTCTAGATGAGGCTCTCCTGAGCTACAAAAACAGACAGCGCCGATACGGGGCTGTATAAATAATAAGAAAGCCGAGGGGAACGCATGTCTAAACGAGTCATTACTGCTGTTATCGCTCTGATGCTCTTCATCCCCATTGTTGGGATAGGTTCTTGGCCGCTGGAGGTCCTGATGGGACTTGCTGCTTTGCTGGGTCAGACCGAATTTATACAAATGAACAAACTAAAGGTCGGGTCTTTCCCGTCCATACTGACTGGAAGTGGGGCACTGGCGATTGTTTTCAGCGAACGTCTGCAGCCTGTGATGGGTGAGCAAGTCATTGCAAAAATTATTTTGCTGGCAGCCGTTTTACTTCTAGCCTACTCAATCAGACAATCGAAACTTAAGATCAGCCAAATCGGAATACTGACACTGATGATGACCTATATCGGAATTGGATTTCACTCATTTGTGGCTTTAAGAGACCTGGATCTGACGGTTCTTGTGCTGGTCCTTATTGTGATTTGGGTTACGGACTCAGGGGCTTTTCTGATCGGCAGGGAATGGGGAAAAAACAAACTGGCTCCAACAATCTCACCGAATAAGACAATCGAAGGTGCTGTTGGAGGAACAGGTGTAGCTACTCTTGTAAGTGCAGTCTACCTAGTATTTTTCCCTTTGTTTAACTCCTACCTGCTTTCTCTGGGCTTCACGGTGCTGGTATCTGCAGCCGGACAACTGGGCGATCTGATCGAATCGAAGATTAAAAGGGAACACGAAGTGAAGGACTCAGGTAACTTGCTTCCTGGACACGGCGGCATCCTGGATCGTTTTGACAGTCTGCTGCTTGTGTTGAACGTCCTGTTCCTCATCGGACTACTATGACTTAAAGGAGCACGAATATGATTCAGACAATATTAGCATTTGCACTGGTTTTTGGAGTTATCGTTGTGATCCATGAATTCGGTCATTTCTATTTTGCGAAACGGGCGGGTATACTTGTCCGTGAATTCGCCATAGGCTTTGGACCCAAGATTTTCCACCATCGCAAAGGTGAGACAACCTATACAATCAGGCTGCTGCCTGTCGGAGGTTACGTCCGCATGGCGGGTTACGAAGAAGAAGCAGACTTGAGACCCGGCATGGCAGTTCAGCTAACGCTTGGAGAACAGGAAAACGTGCAGCGAATTGACTTGCAGCCTAAGGAAGGAGCCATAGATACGGTTCCGCTTGAAGTGACTTCCTTTGACTTCGATGACGAGCTGTTCATAGCTGGCCGTATAGGATTCGAAAAAGAAGAGAAGCGATATGCTGTTGACCGGGATGCTCTTCTGATTGAAAAAGATGGAACGATGATCCAGATTGCACCGAGAGACAGGCAATTCCAGAGTGCGTCTTTATTCAACCGGATGCTGACGAATTTCGCCGGTCCGTTAAACAACTTTATTCTGGCCATTCTGGCGTTTACCCTACTTGCTTTTTTACAGGGAGGGGTACGGTCAAATGAACCGTTGATTGGAGCGGTATCTGAAAATACACCTGCAGCTGAAGCTCAATTAGAAACAGGAGACCGAATCACAGCAATCGACGGTGAGCCCGTCGGCAGCTGGAGTCAGCTGGTCACTGTGATTGGCGAAAATCCTGAACAGGAATTATCATTTGAAATAGAGAGAGAATCAGGAGAAACTACCGAAACCGCCATTACACCTGCGGCTGAAGAAGTGGAAGACCAGACGATCGGGCGTATCGGTATTGAGGCGTATATAGATGAAAGTTTGGGAGCCAGAATTGTTTTCGGCTTTACAGAAACATTCTTTATCGTGACTCAAATTTTTGGCTTGCTGGGATCTTTTTTTACCGGTGGTTTCAGTGTGGACCAGCTCGGCGGCCCTGTGGCGATTTATGCTACAACTGAAGCAGTTGTTCAGACCGGGGCCTTAGGTCTGATCAGCTGGATCGGTTTTCTCAGTGTAAACCTTGGAATCATGAATCTGCTGCCTATACCGGCACTGGACGGAGGCAAGCTGCTTTTGAATGTGATTGAAGGCATTCGAAAAAAACCTATCAGTCCGGAAAAGGAAGGCTACATCACTCTGATAGGTGTCCTTTTCCTGCTTATTCTGATGCTGCTTGTTACTTGGAACGATATACAGACATTCTTTTTAAACTAAAGACTAAAGGAGACACCAGTCCATATGAAACAGTCAAAATTATTTGCACCTACTTTGAGAGATACACCAAGCGATGCAGAAGTAATCAGTCACCAGCTACTGCTTAGGGCCGGTTACATCAGACAGATATCTGCAGGCATTTATTCTTATCTGCCGCTTGCCAACCGGGTAATGGAAAAAATAAAAACAATCATCCGGGAGGAACTGGATGCCATTGATGGTTCAGAGATGCTGCTTCCAGCCCTACTTCCAGCAGATCTATGGAAAGAATCCGGGCGTTATGAAACATACGGAGAAGACCTGATCAAGCTGAAAGACCGCCATGAGAGGGATTTTATCCTGGGGCCGACTCATGAAGAAACGTTTGCCAAGCTGATCAGTGAAGAAATTAAGTCTTACAAAAAACTGCCTCTAATGCTTTATCAGTTTCAGACTAAATACCGTGATGAAAAGCGTCCGCGTTTCGGTTTGATGCGTGGAAGAGAATTCATCATGAAGGATGCCTACACTTTCCATGATAGTTATGAAAGCCTAGATGACTCTTATGATCAAATTGCTCAAGCTTACAGCAACTCATTTGAACGCTGTGGCTTGAATTTCCGTTCCATCATTGGAGATGCGGGAGCTATGGGAGGTAAGGATTCGGTTGAGTTTATGGCTTTAGCTGAAGCGGGCGAAGACACTGTTGTATATTCCGATCAAGGCGAGTATGCTGCCAATCTGGAAATGGCAACAAGCCTTTACCGAAAAATACCTAATACCGACGTTCAACTTGAAATGAAGGAAGTAGATACACCGGGAACGCAGACGATTGCCGATCTTGCTGCTTTTCTGGATGTCGCTCCATCAGTGACACTTAAAAGTGTTTTGTTTGTAGCTGACCAGACTACGCCAGTTTTGGCCGTAGTTCGAGGCGATCAGGAAGTAAATGACGTCAAACTGAGGATTGCCCTAGGAGCTGAAGATGTTGAGCCGGCAGAAGATGGGCAGATACAGTCTCTGTTTAAATCGACTCCGGGATACGTCGGGCCGGTAGGCATTTCAGAAGATGTCCGCATCATTGCCGACCTGCACGTGCAAGATGTCGTAAACGGAGTGACAGGAGCCAATAGGGAAGACAAGCACTTGATTAATGTGAATCCGGGAAGAGATTTTAAAGTAGAAAATTATGCAGATATTCGAGTAGTCAAGCAGGGAGATCCTTCACCAGACGGTAAAGGAAGTCTGCAATTTACCAAAGGTATTGAGATAGGACATATCTTTAAACTAGGAACAAGATACAGTGATGCCATGAAAGCAACAGTGCTTGACAACAACGGTAGACAAACCCCGGTAATCATGGGAAGCTACGGTATCGGTGTGAGCCGTCTGTTGTCAGCCATCGCCGAACAGCATGCGGACGAAAAAGGCCTTGTCTGGCCTGCCTCCGTCGCGCCTTTCGACGTGCACATCATCCCCGTTCAGATGAAAAATGATGAGCAGAGAGAAGCTGCACTGGGTTTATATGACAAACTCAAACAGAAAGGCTATGCTGCTTTAATTGATGACCGTAACGAGCGGCCGGGCGTAAAATTCAAGGATGCAGAGCTGATAGGCTTACCGGTTCAGTTGACCGTCGGTAAGAAAGCTTCAGAAGGTATTGTTGAAGTCACGATCCGCAAAACAGGTGAGATGATCGAAGCCAGAATAGATGAAGTGCTGGATACGATCGATATTCTGATGCAGGGTCAAAAATAAAAGTACAACAGGAAACTGAGGCACTCGTGTCTCAGTTTTCTATATGCCCGAATCATTAATGACACAGAAAGAAGGGTAATGAATTGAGTTTAAACAAAGCTGAACTGTTTCAGACACTGCTTGCTCAGGTAAACATCGACCTGTCAGAAGAAGATCGGGAAATACTGTCCAAGGGAGAAGTGGAAGCAGTCACTGTCCACAAAAACCAGAAGAAATGGGATATTTCACTTCTTTTTCCGAATATTCTTCCGTTTCGCTTATATGTTACCTTAAATCATGCGATTCGTGAATCCTTCCGGTCTATATGTGAAGTCGAGCTCTTTATTCAGGCCAGTGAGCCGGAAGTGAGCGAAAAGCAGGTAAAGGACTACTGGCCGGCTGCCTGTGGCAGAAGTAAAGTGGATTCTCCTATCTGCAACCAGCTTTTAAGCAGCACTTATCCGGTAAAGCAGGAGGGCAGATGGCTGCTGATTATTGATCAGGAGCTGACTTATGACAAATATGAAAAAGAATTTCTACCTAAAATATCTGCTGCATATCATTCTCTTGGATTTCCAGAACGCTTTGTAGTCAAACCGATTGTGGATGCTAAGGCCAGCATGGAAAAAGTTGAAGAGTTTAAGCAGAGAAAAGAAGAAAGCGACCAGTTGATGGCGCAAGAGTACACACGCTTGGTTGAAACTGTTGAAAAGAAAAAAGAGACGAGAAACAGCAGTGACGTTAATGGTCCAGTCAAACTTGGGCGGGCTATAGCTGCTGGAGATGAAGTGACCCAAATGATCGATATCGTGGAAGAAGAGCGGCGTCTTGTTTTGGAAGGATATGTTTTTGATTCTGAAGTCCGTGAACTACGTTCAGGCAGAAAGCTGCTACTGCTTAAAATTACAGATTATTCCTCTTCTTTCACTTGCAAGAAGTTTTCAAACAATGAGCAGGATGAGCAGATGTTTGAAGCCATTAAGCCCGGCATGTGGGTCAAGGTACGCGGAAGTATACAGGAAGACACCTTTATGCGTGATCTGGTCATGAACGCCCAGGACATCATGCAGACTTTTCATGAGAGTCGCGAGGATCTTTATGAAGGGAAAAAGAAACGGATCGAACTGCATGCACATACGAATATGAGCCAGATGGACGCAACTGCCAGTGCAACTGACCTTGTTGCCCAGGCAGCCAAGTGGGGACACAAGGCCATTGCCATTACCGATCATGGAGTGGGGCAGTCTTACCCGGAAGCGCATCAGGCAGGTGAAAAAAATGGAGTGAAGATCATTTATGGTCTTGAAGCCAACTTGGTCGATGACGGGGTTCCTGTTGCTTACAACGAACAGCATCTCGACTTAGGAGACGCGACGTATGTGGTCTTTGACGTGGAGACAACCGGGCTTTCTGCCATTTACGACAGCATCATTGAGCTAGCTGCCGTAAAAATGCACAAGGGAAAC
The DNA here is from genome assembly GCF_000585255.1 of Alkalibacterium sp. AK22. Classification (GTDB taxonomy): domain Bacteria; phylum Bacillota; class Bacilli; order Lactobacillales; family Carnobacteriaceae_A; genus Alkalibacterium. The sequence goes on along the minus strand of NZ_JANL01000008.1, from coordinate 24,984 downwards.
ATCATCGAAGAATTTCAGGAGTTTATCGACCCTGGTCACCTCCTGTCAGAAACAACGATACAGCTGACGGGGATTACCGATGACATGGTTCAAGGATCAAAATCGGAAAAAGAGGTCCTGCAGGCTTTCAAGGCCTTTGCAGAAGACACCGTGCTGGTTGCTCACAACGCATCCTTTGATATGGGCTTTCTAAATACCGCCTACAAAAAACACGGGATGGACTCTTCCCAACTGCCGGTTATTGACACATTGGAATTTTCACGTTTCATCAATCCCACGTTCAAGAGTCACCGGTTAAATACTCTTGCCAAGCGCTTCAAAGTTAACTTGGAGCAGCATCACCGGGCTATTTATGATGCCCAGACCACTGGTCACCTGCTGTGGATTTTTGTCAAAAAAGCCAAAGAAGAAGAGGATATTCACTACCATGATCAGCTTAACCGATTTATGGGAGAAGGCGATGCATACAAACGTTCCAGACCCAGTCATGTAACGCTCTGGGCCAGTTCGCAGGCGGGCCTGAAAAATTTGTTTAAGATTATTTCAACGTCGCTTGTTGATTACTTTTACCGCGTACCTCGGCTACCCCGATCGGTTCTGGAAAAGCACCGCGAAGGAATAATCGTAGGAGCCGGCTGTGCTAAAGGGGAAGTTTTTGAAGCGATGATGCAGAAGGGTTATGAAGAAGCCAAAGAGAAAGCTGGCTACTATGATTATCTCGAAATCATGCCCAAAGAAGTCTACAGTGACTTAATCGAGCGGGAACTAGTCAGAAACGAATCAGATCTGGAGGATATTATCCGAAACATCATCCAGCTGGGAGAAGAGCTGAACAAGCCAGTTATAGCCACTGGTAATGTACACTACATCCATCCTGAAGATGCTGTTTACCGCGATATTCTTCTGGAGACTCAAAGCTCTCAATTTTCATCTTCCAGTGGGAAAAATCCGTCTGTTCATTTCAGAACAACGGAAGAGATGCTGTCCGCCTTTCGCTTCCTTGGTGAAGATAAAGCGAAAGAGCTTGTCATTGACAACCCTCATCAATTGAATGAGCAGATTGAAGAAGGCATCACACCTGTCAAGAAGGAACTATACACACCAAAAATGGAAGGTGCGGAAGAAGAGATCCGTCAGATGAGCTACAACATGGCTCATAGTCTGTATGGGGATCCGCTGCCGGAAATTATTGAGGCTCGTCTGGAAAAAGAACTTGATAGTATTATTGGTAACGGCTTTTCTGTTATCTATCTGATCTCACAGAAGCTAGTGCACAAGAGCATCGAAGACGGCTACCTAGTAGGATCAAGGGGGTCGGTAGGGTCCAGCTTTGTCGCTACGATGACAGGGATCACAGAGGTAAATCCTATGCCGCCGCATTACCGTTGTAAAAAATGCCGGCATTCTGAGTTCTTTACGGCTGGAGAAGTCGGTTCCGGCTTTGACTTGCCCGAAAAAGACTGTCCAAGCTGTAAGGAACCGATGTACCGGGACGGACATGATATTCCCTTCGAAACATTTTTAGGTTTCAAAGGAGATAAAGTGCCGGATATCGATCTGAACTTCTCAGGAGAATATCAGGCAACGGCCCACCATTATACAAAAGAGCTTTTTGGTGAAGACTATGTATTTAGAGCTGGGACAATAGGCACCATCGCCGACCGCACAGCCTTTGGTTTCGTTAAAGGCTATGAAAGAGACCACCAGCTTCATTACCGTTCGGCAGAAGTCGACCGTCTGGCTAAAGGACTGACTGGAGTCAAGCGCACCAGTGGACAACATCCGGGAGGGATTATCGTTATCCCTGATTATATGGATGTCTATGATTTTTCTCCTATCCAGTATCCTGCGGATGATCAGGAGTCTAAGTGGAAAACGACGCATTTTGATTTTCATTCAATCCATGATAATGTACTCAAACTTGATATTCTCGGACATGATGATCCGACTATGATCCGCATGCTGCAGGATCTGTCCGGCATCGATCCTTTGGACATTCCGGTCAATGATCCAGACGTTATGAAGCTGTTCAGTGGAACGGAAGTGCTGGGGGTCACAGAAGATCAGATTTATTCTAAGACCGGTACGCTGGGTGTTCCAGAATTCGGAACACGATTTGTTCGCCAGATGCTGGAGCAGACCAATCCCAACACCTTTGCCGAGCTGCTGCAGATTTCCGGTCTTTCTCATGGAACAGACGTCTGGCTAGGTAACGCAGAGGAGCTAATTCGTCTACATGACATTCCGCTGGCAGAAGTGATTGGCTGTCGTGATGACATTATGGTCTATCTTCAACACAGAGGCCTGGAAGACGATATTGCCTTCAAAATCATGGAGCATGTTCGTAAAGGCCGGGGGATTCCTGATGAATGGCAGGCTGCCATGCGCGAACAGGATGTACCTGAGTGGTATATAGATTCTTGTTTGAAAATCAAGTATATGTTCCCTAAGGCCCATGCAACGGCGTATGTGCTAATGGCACTCAGGGTAGCTTATTTTAAAGTGCATTATCCGCTTTACTATTATGCAGCCTACTTCTCAATCCGAGCTAGCGATTTTGACCTAGAGGCCATGTGCAAAGGCAAGGATGCCATAAAGGCTAAAATTAAAGAAATTACAGACAAGGGCATGGATGCGACGGCCAAAGACAAGAACCTGCTGACCGTCCTTGAACTTGCAAATGAAATGGTTGAGCGTGGCTATGAGTTCAAGATGGTCGATCTGGATAAGTCGCATGCCACAGATTTTACTATTGAAGAAAATAGTTTATATGCGCCGTTTCGTGCAGTGCCTTCTCTTGGAGGAAGTGTAGCAAATGCTATTGTTGAGGCAAGAGAGGAAGAGCCGTTCTTGTCCAAGGAGGATTTGTCCAGAAGAGGGAAAGTATCCAAGACAGTAATGGAATTTCTTGAGGCTAATAAGGCGCTGAGTCATTTGCCTGACGAGAATCAGTTGTCCCTTTTTGATATCTAGCAGTATCCCCTTTAAGTTGCCATGCCTAGGCAAGTATGGTACACTTATAGACGAATCGAGCGGGATAGAAGGTGTAAAGAGTGAGCGAATCCGCTCACTCTTTTTCACAGCCTTGATTGCGATCGAAAACTGTACTCAGTTGAGAGGAGAGTGAGCTGTTTGAGCACTATAGATAAAGTCAAAACACTGTCAGCCCCTGTTGCAGATGAGCTGGGGTATGAGCTGGTGGATGTGGAGTATGTTAAGGAAGGCAAAAACTGGTTTCTGAGACTGTATATCGACAAAGACGGTGGTATCGACCTGGATGACTGTGCCCTGTTCAGTGAAAAAGTAGGCGAGAAACTGGATTCAATTGAACCGGATCCTATTCCTCATGCCTATTATCTGGAAGTATCGTCACCAGGAGCAGAGCGTCCCCTGAAGAGTGATGATGACCTGAAAAAAGCAGTCGGCAAATATGTCCATCTAACCCTTAGCCGTCAGGTGGAGGGGCAGGATGCACTTGAAGGTTACCTTACAGCCTTTGATGGTGTAGAATTGACAATCGAGACAAAATTCAAGACCCGTAAGAAACTGATCGAACTATCCAAAGAAAGTGTAGCCAAAGCTAGACTAGCTATCGATTTTTGATTACAAGAGAAAATTAAATAAAGGGGTACAAATAAATGAGTAAAGAATTGGCAGCTGCTCTGGAAACATTGGAAAAGGAAAAAGGAATTTCCAAGGAAATCGTTATCGACGCGCTAGAAGCGGCACTGGTTTCTGCATACAAGCGGAATTACGGTACTTCACAGAACGTTGAAGTTATGTTTGATGAAGCGACAGGCAGCATCACAGTCAATCAAGTTAAGGAAGTAGTAGAAGACGTCTACGACTCGCAGCTTGAAATCAGCCTGAATGAGGCAAGAGAGCGCAACAGAGCGTACGAAGTGGGGGACAAAATCAAATTTGAAGTCACCCCTAAAAACTTCGGCCGGATTGCAGCTCAAACAGCTAAGCAGGTTATCATGCAGCGTATGCGTGAAGCAGAAAGATCCATTATCTATAATGAATATATAGCTTATGAAGATGATCTGATGACAGGTACGGTTGAACGTCAGGATAATAAATTTATTTATGTCAACCTTGGTAAGGTGGAAGCTGTTCTATCTAAAAGGGATCAGATTGAGAACGAAACATACGCTACTCACGACCGGATCAAAGTGTACGTCAGTAACGTAGAAAATTCCACCAAAGGTCCGCAAGTATTTGTCAGTCGGACACATCCCAACTTGATTAAGCGTTTGTTTGAACAGGAAGTGCCGGAAATATATGACGGTACAGTTGAAATCATCTCCATTGCGAGGGAAGCCGGTGACCGCTCCAAGATTGCCGTGGCATCGAGAGATGAAAACGTAGATCCTGTAGGAACCTGTGTCGGACCTAGAGGGACGCGAGTACAGGCTATTGTAAATGAGTTGAATGGCGAAAATATGGATATCGTAGAATGGGACAAAGATCCCGCCGTTTATATCAAAAACGCTCTGAATCCGGCCCAAGTGCTGGATGTCCAGTTTGACGCTAATGAACATTCCTGCGTGATTGTTGTACCTGACTACCAACTGTCTCTTGCTATTGGTAAGCGCGGACAGAATGTCCGCCTGGCAGCTAAGTTGACTGGTTTCAAAATTGATATCAAATCTGAGTCTGACATGGAAGCCCTGGCTCAGGAAGCTGAAGAGTTGAAAGATGATTCATTCTTTGATGCCTTGAATGAAGGTAAAGAGGAAGCTGAAGAGCAAGTGGATGAGTTGGCTGGCGAATCGGCTCTGTTTGCAGAAGAGTCATCTGCAGAAACGGAAACGCTGGATGAATCAGTTATTTCGGAATCAGAGGAGTCTGATATTTTTGCAGAAGATACTGAAGGCTTGAATGATGATTCAACTGATACAATCATGGGTGCAGATTTTCAGTCTGGAGAAATGAATCCCGGCGATGCCGAAGATATGATCGAATTCGCAGAAGCACGTGATGGCATGGATGAGGAACAAGCAGTTTCAGCTTCGATTGATGATATGGAAGAGGCTGAAGTGGAAGCTGAAGAGGACCTGCTATTTTCTGAAGATGATGAAAACGAGTAAGGTGGTCTAAGATGCAAAGCCGAAAGATTCCGATGAGAAAGTGTGTGGCTTCAAATGAAATGAAGCCTAAAAAAGAAATGATCCGTATTGTACGCAACAAAGAAGGTCAGGTGTCGATTGACCCGACAGGAAAGAAAAATGGTCGGGGCGCATACATCTCACTGGATACCGAACTTGTTGAACAGGCTAGAAAGAAAAAAATGTTCGACCAGGCGTTAAATGCAACCGTACCGGACACATTTTACGCTGAACTGATTGATTTTATAGATTACAGACAGGCACGAATGGAAATTGAGAATGAACAATAAGCAGCGGGCTTTGAATCTGATTGGACTTTCGCAAAGAGCCGGCAAGCTTCTTTCAGGAGAAGCACTGGTTCTTCAGGGAGTCCGTTCGGGCAAGGCCAAACTAGTGTGTGTAGCATCAAATGCAAGTGACAACACGACCAGGCAATTTTTGAACAAGTGTGAGCATTACAATGTACCGGTTGTAACTGCTTTTACCAGAGAAGAACTCTCTCATGCTTTAGGGAAGGATCGGACAGTATGCGCCCTTTTAGATAAAGGCTTTGTGCATTCCCTTCAAAAATTGCTTTAAAATGAATGGGAAGGTGATTAAATGGGCAAAAAAAGAGTCTATGAATTCGCAAAGGAAAACAATGTAGAAAGCAAGCAGGTACTGGATGCAGCCAATGGTATGGGCATCACCTACAGCAGTCACATGTCTTCGATGGAAGACAGTGATGTGGCTAAGCTAAAAAAAGCTCTAAAAAATCCTGCACCTAAGCCTGAGCAGCAGGTTTCAAAGCCTAAGCCTTCGGCAGATAAAAAGCAGGGACAAAACCGCAGCGGTCAAAATTCCCAGCACAGTGGAAACCGCCAGCAAAAATCAACTGGCAAGCCGAACCATGTAAACAAAAAATCTAACCATAGTAAAGGACAATCCGATATAAATAAATCAAAAGCAACACCTTCATCACAGCCGAAAAAACAATCTACTAGCCAAAACAAGCCTCAGGGCAATGCGTCTGCACCTAAGCGTACAACAGACGAGAAGCAGAAGCAGTCCTTTGATAAGAAGAAGCGCAATTCCAGACAGCACCGTGGAATCCACGGTGGGCCGGCTGGAAGAAAGCGTAAAGGCAAGAAACATCAAAAGTCACAGGTACCGGCAACGCCTAGAAAGTTTAAGGAACTGCCTAAAGTACTGGAGTACACTGATGGCATGACGATTGTCGAACTGTCTAAAAAAATCTACCGTGAGCCGGCTGAAATTGTCAAAAAGCTCTTTATGATGGGGATCATGGCGACTCAGAACCAGTCCCTGGACAAAGACACTATCGAACTTCTAGCCGCAGAATACGGGATTGAAACAGAAGAAAAAGTACAGATTGACATGACTGACTTTGACACCTTCTTTGATCAGGAACCTGTTGAAGAAAACCTGGCCATCCGTCCGCCGACTGTCACTATCATGGGGCACGTCGATCACGGGAAAACGACTTTGCTGGATACTTTGCGTCAGACAAACGTCACGGAAGGTGAAGCGGGCGGAATCACTCAGCACATCGGTGCCTACCAGGTTGAAGAAAACGGTAAGCTGATCACTTTCTTGGATACACCAGGACACGCAGCCTTTACGACGATGCGGGCACGTGGAGCTGATGTAACTGATATCGCGATTATAGTAGTGGCAGCTGACGATGGTGTCATGCCTCAGACTGTTGAAGCGATCAACCATGCCAAAGCAGCAGGTGTGCCCATCATTGTAGCAGTAAACAAAGTTGACAAACCAGGGGCAAATCCGGACCGTGTCATGCAGGAACTGACAGAATACGAACTGATTCCTGAAGACTGGGGCGGTGACACAATTTTTGTACAGATTTCTGCGCTTTTCAACAAGAATCTAGATGAACTACTGGACATGGTCTTGTTGGTAGCAGAAGTAGAAGAGCTGAAAGCCGATCCTAGCCGTAAAGCTATCGGTAGTGTAATTGAAGCTCGCCTGGACAAAGCGAAAGGCCCAATCGCCACGCTTCTTGTACAGGAAGGAACCCTCAGACAAGGGGATCCGATTGTAGTCGGAAATGCCTTTGGTCGTGTCAGAACCATGACGAATGATAAAGGCCGTCGTGTTAAACATGCTGGCCCTTCGACTCCGGTTGAAATTACCGGATTAAACGAAACTCCACAAGCAGGCGATCGCTTCGTCGTCTTTGAAGATGAGAAAACTGCCCGTCAAGTAGGAGAATCTCGTGCGGCTGAAGCTGTGGATGCACAGCGATCTAAGACAACTAAGGTAACACTTGAGAACCTCTTTGATAGTCTGGAAGAAGGCGAACTGAAATCTGTCAATGTCATTGTTAAAGCTGACGTGCAAGGCTCTGTTGAAGCGCTGGCTGCCAGCTTGAAAAAAATTGAAGTCGAAGGCGTCAAGGTCAACATCATCCATACAGGTGTGGGAGCAATCAATGAAAGTGATATTACACTGGCATCCGCCAGTTCAGCCATCGTTATCGGCTTTAATGTCCGTCCTACCATTCAGGCCAAGGAAAGTGCAGACCGTGAAGAAGTGGATATCCGTACACACCGTGTTATTTACGATGCAATCGATGAAATCGAAGCAGCTATGACAGGGATGCTTGACCCTGAATTTGAAGAAAAAGTTACGGGACAAGCTCAAGTAAGAGAAACTTACAATGTATCTAAAGTAGGTACGATTGCCGGTTGTTTCGTGACTGACGGAGTCATCAAGCGCAGCAGCTCAATCAGATTGCTTCGCAACGGCGTTGTTGTATTTGAAGGCGAATTGTCAAGTCTGAAACGATTTAAAGACGACGCGAAAGAAGTCAAAAAAGGTTACGAGTGTGGACTGACAATCGAAGGCTACAATGACATCAAGCTCGATGATGTTATCGAAGCGTACGAAATGGTAGAAATTAAGAAGTAAACCATGTATGCTAGGTACTAAATTATAAATAAAGGATAGGTGTAACGCATGCCAAACTATCGAGTAGGACGAGTATCTCAGGAAATCCAAAAAGAAGTCACAGATATTCTGCGCAAACGGGTCAGAGATCCGCGCGTAGAGGGAGTGACTGTAACAGGTGTAGATGTGACGGGTGACCTTCAGCAGGCAACTGTATTTTACAGTACGTTGTCGGATGACGATCAGGCTGTCAAGGAGACACAGGCAGGACTGGATAAAGCTACAGGTCTGGTCCGAAAAGAACTTGGATCCCGTCTTACCCTTTACAAAACACCTGAGCTGAAATTTTCCCGAGATGAATCGATTGCTTATGGTAACAAAATCGATACACTGCTCAACCAAATCAAAAGAGAAGAGGAATAAATTTCTCTAAACAGCATAACGACGGAAAATAGGGGAGGGAGAATCTTTGGTGACAAACTGAGATTCTCCTTTCTTTTATGTCAAAAATGAGCAACTTGATCAGGAGGGTATTATGGAAGGATTACTGCCTATTTGGAAAGAAGTCGGTATGACCAGTCACGATGTGGTATTCAAGCTGAGAAAAATTCTGAAAACCAAAAAAATCGGACATTCCGGCACTCTGGACCCGGATGTGGATGGGGTACTGCCGGTAGCTGTCGGTAAGGCAACTAAAACAATTGAGTATATGATGGATTCACAAAAAGTGTATACTGGCGAAGTAACTTTTGGTTTTTCAACCACTACCGAAGATGCTTCAGGCGAAATCGTCGAACAAACATCTGTACCTGCTGATCTGAACGAAGAGATGATAGATAAAGCTCTACAATCTTTTATTGGGGAGATCAAGCAGACACCGCCCATGTATTCCGCCGTGAAAGTTAACGGGAAGAGATTGTATGAGTATGCCAGACAAGGGATAACAGTCGAACGACCGACACGTAAAGCTCAAATACACTCTTTTGAGCGAACGTCTCCTTTGGTGTTTAACCAGAACCAGCAGACGGCTGCCTTTAAGTTTAAAGTGGAATGTGGCAAAGGAACCTACGTCCGGACACTGGCAGTGGACTTAGGTCTGCAGCTTGGTTTGCCGTCACATATGTCTCAGCTGACGCGGAAGGCTAGCGGGGGATTTACTGCTGATCAGGCTGTGACACTCGGTGGCGTTCAGGAACTGATGGAGGCAAATCGGATTGAAGAAAAGCTGTATCCACTGGAAACAGCTCTTAGTGGCTTAGAGCAAGTAGAAATTACAGATGCATTGTTTGAAAAAATCAAGAACGGATCTTTGCTGGAAAAGGATAGCTATATGCCCCCAAGTGTAGACCGCCTAGTCTTTGTATATCAGAACAAAGCAGTAGCAATATATGCTCCTCACCCGAGCAAAACAGCTTTTATCAAGCCTGTCAAAGTACTAAGAAACGAATTGTAGGTGCAGATTATGGAAATTATCAAAATACATCACCCTTATAATCCCAAACAAATTTATGATGGAGACATTGTACTGGTACTCGGTTTTTTCGATGGCGTGCATGTAGGCCACCAGTCTGTAATCAAAAAAGGTGTAGAGATTGCCAGAGAAAAGAATCTGAAGTGTGCAGTCATGACTTTTAATAGACATCCGGCCTTTGTTTATCGGACATTTGATCCGGATAAGCTGAATTACCTGACTCCGCTAAAGCGCAAAGAGCAAATCATGGCAAGTCTGGGTGTCGACATTCTGTATGAAGTCGATTTTACTTCCCGCTTCGGGACGTTACCTCCACAGACTTTTGTTGATCAATACATGGTGGACTGGCACGCCAAAGTGGTTGTAGCTGGTTTTGACTATACTTATGGCAAGGCTGGGGTAGCCAACATGGATACACTGGCATCTTTTGCTAAAGGCCGCTTCGATATTGTAAAAGTTGAAAAGTACGCTGATGAGCGTGACAAGATTAGTTCTACCCGCATCAGGCGTTATATTGGCGAAGGGCAGATCAGACGGGCTAATGACCTTCTTGGTTATGTCTATGAAACAAGTGGTTTTGTGATTCATGGTGATGCTCGAGGCAGAGAACTTGGCTATCCGACAGCTAATATCTATCCGCATCCTTACGTCATGGTGCCTAAGCGCGGTGTATATGCCGTGCGCATGCAAGTAGACGGGAAATGGCACGATGGGATGGCCTCAATCGGCTACAACCCGACCTTTGGCCACCGTCCCAGCTATTCGATCGAAGTCCATCTGTTTGACTATAATGAACAGATCTATGGTGAAGATGTTTCAGTCAAATGGGTCGATTATTTGAGAGACGAAATCAAATTCAATTCTGTTGATGAGCTGGTTGAGCGTCTCGACCAGGACATGCTGGATGCTAAAGAAAGCCTGGCAAAGGTCAAGATAAATCAGATTTAATTGTTGACAGATCAGTGACGATTTGATAAATTATTATTGTGTTAGCACTCGCGTCATTCGAGTGCTAATTTAACGACTGACACTAAACTGGTGTGAGAACCAGTAGAGCAGTTCAGTAACCTGAAAGTCTCTTCCGTGCCAAGGAGTGATGCACATGCTGACACAGAGACAGATCATAATTCTGGACGCCCTGATTCGACTGTATACGTCTACCGGCCTGCCAATCGGTTCAAAAACGATTCTAACTGAAACGGATATTGATGCCAGTTCAGCCACTATTAGAAATGAACTTGTGTATTTGGAAAAATTGGGTTTCATTCAAAAGACCCATTCATCGTCCGGACGTGTGCCGTCTATAAGAGGCTACCGTTTTTATATTGACCATCTGGTTAAGCCTCAGGCAGTTGCCAAGGACAAAATGCAAGTGATAGAGGACGTTTTAAATGGTCATGCGGAACAGATGGATGACATCATGCACCAATCTGCCCGACTGCTGTCTGATTTGACCAGCTACACGGCAATCGTACTCGGCCCCAGGGCTGAATCGAGCCGGCTTACCGGCTTCCGGCTGCTGGCTTTAAACGATAACCATGTCATGGCTATTATTCAAACAGACAGTGGAGCAATAGAAAATAAAGTGTTCAGACTGTCCCGTCCAATTGATGAGTCCGATCTGAATAAAGTGGTGAATATATTCAATCACCATCTTGTAGGTCGACCTCTAACAGAAGTAGCTAGAAAACTGGCAGCGGATATTCCCTTGCTGATACAAAAATATGCTTCTAACTCAATGGATGTTTATATGAGTCTGGAGTCGGTATTTAGTGATTCAACCGAAGACCGCTTCCACGTCTCGGGAAAAATCAATTTGCTTGATTTTACAGAAGATATGGACAAACAAAAGCTGAAATCTCTTTATTCCTTATTGGAAAACAAAGGAGATCTTAAGCTGCTTATTGACCACATCAGTCAGGATTTTGATGTTAAAATAGGTGAAGAAATCAATCACGAGCTCTTCACGAGCTTTAGCCTAGTGACAGCCACTTACGAAGTCAGGGATCATGGGCGTGGTATCCTGGCAGTGCTGGGACCGACCAGCATGTCGTATGATGAGACATTTGGCGTACTGGATGTGTTCAGAAAACAACTGACTCACACTTTACTGAATTATTATTTAGAATAATACAGAAATGAGGAATCATCTTGGATGAAAAAGAACTAAAAGAGGAAGCGCAAGCAGAAGCCGGCGAAATCTTGGAAGATCAACAACCAGACAGCCTTGAGGAAGCGCAGTCTCAGGACGATTCTACTGAACCGACCGAGCTTGAGGTGAAACAGCAGGAACTAGATGAGATGACTGATCGTTTCTATCGTCTGCAAGCAGAACTGGCAAACATCCGCAAGCGTAATCAGCGGGACCGCGAAGATCTGCTGCGGTACAGCAGTCAGTCTCTTGCCAAAGAGCTATTGCCAGCTTTTGATAACATTGAGCGGGCATTGACCATAGAGGTAGACACCGAAGCAGGTCAGAATTTGAAAAAAGGAATCGAAATGGTTCACAGTAGTCTCCTGCAAGCTTTTGAAAAAGAGGGTATTGAAGTGGTCGATCCTGTCGGAGAACCCTTTGACCCGAATTTTCATGAAGCCTATACTCAAGTACCGGCCCAGGAAGGCCAAGCCAGCAATGAAGTTGCTCAAGTATTTGAAAAAGGTTTTAAGCTTCACGAGCGCGTACTGCGCGCAGCAAAAGTTTCAGTTACACTATAAACTAAATTTTAAAGGATAAAGGTGATCATATATGGGTAAAGTAATCGGAATTGACTTAGGAACAACAAACTCAGCCGTTGCAGTTTTAGAAGGCGGAGAAGCAAAAATTATCCCTAATAAAGAAGGGAACCGTACCACACCTTCTGTTGTATCATTTAAAAATGGTGAAATTCAAGTCGGTGAAGTAGCCAAGCGTCAAGCTATCACGAACCCGAATACAGTCAGCTCCATCAAGCGTCATATGGGCGAAGACTATAAGGTAGATGTAGAAGACAAGAGCTACTCTCCTCAGCAAGTCTCTGCTTTTATTCTTCAACACTTAAAAGACTATGCAGAAGACTATTTGGGTGAACCGGTAACTAACGCTGTTGTCACTGTACCGGCTTACTTCAACGATGCACAGCGTCAGGCAACCAAAGATGCAGGTAAGATTGCCGGCCTTCAGGTTGACCGTATCGTCAACGAGCCGACTGCTGCTTCACTGGCTTACGGCCTTGATAAAGTAGATAAGGACGAAAAAATTCTTGTATTTGACTTGGGTGGCGGAACCTTCGACGTATCTATTCTTGAATTGGGCGACGGTGTCTTTGAAGTAATGGCGACTGCTGGAGACAACCACTTGGGTGGAGACGACTTTGACGAAAAAGTCATCGATTATCTAGTAGCAGAGTTCAAGAAAGAAAATGGCGTGGACTTAAGCAAGGACAAAATGGCCCTACAGCGCTTGAAAGATGCAGCAGAAAAAGCGAAAAAGGATTTGTCAGGTGTATCTTCAACTCAAATCAGCCTGCCATTTATCTCTGCAGGTGAATCAGGACCGCTTCACCTGGAAATGACCTTGACCCGTGCCAAGTTTGATGAAATTACAGATGACCTGGTGACACGTACGAAAAATCCAGTACGTCAGGCACTGAAAGATGCGGGATTATCCAAATCTGATATCGATGAAGTCATTCTGGTGGGTGGATCTACCCGTATCCCAGCTGTTGTTGATGCAGTTAAAGTGGAAACAGGCAAAGAACCAAACCGTTCAGTGAACCCGGACGAAGTAGTAGCGATGGGAGCTGCTGTTCAAGGTGGAGTTATCTCTGGTGAAGTTAAGGATATTGTACTGCTCGACGTTACTCCGTTATCACTAGGTATTGAGACAATGGGCGGCGTCTTCACGAAGCTAATTGACCGCAACACAACGATTCCAACCAGCAAGTCTCAAGTGTTCTCTACAGCGGCGGATAATCAGCCAGCCGTTGATGTACACGTGCTGCAGGGTGAACGCCCAATGGCGAAAGATAACAAGACCCTTGGCCGCTTTCAGCTGACAGATATTCCACCAGCACCACGTGGAGTGCCTCAAATCGAAGTTTCCTTCGACATCGACAAGAACGGTATCGTTAATGTATCCGCTAAAGATATGGGTACAGGTAAAGAGCAGCAGATCACAATCAAGTCTTCATCAGGTTTGTCTGAAGAAGAAATCGAGCGTATGGTAAAAGAAGCGGAAGAAAATGCTGAAGCCGACAAGAAGCGTAAAGAAGAAGTTGAATTGCGCAACGAAGCGGATCAGCTGGTCTTCCAAATCGACAAGACGCTTAAAGAGCTTGAAGGTAAAGCAGATGATGAAGATGTCAAAAAGGCAGAAGCTGCTCGTGATGAACTGAAAACAGCACTTGAAAACGACGACCTTGAAGAAATCAAGACAAAGCGTGATGCTTTGAATGAAATTGTTCAGGAAATGTCAGTGAAACTGTATGAGCAAGCTGCTCAGCAGGCTGAAGCTGAAGGTGCTGCAGGCGATGCAGGCGCAGAAGCTGCTGGATCAGCTGATGATGTTGTTGATGCAGAATTTGAAGAGGTAGACGACGCAGAATAATTTATAGTAAGATATAAAGAAGAAAGCACTTTGGAATAAGCTTCATAAGTGCTTTCTTTCTTTTTGAAATGAGCAGCTCACTGAAGATAAATGGGCAAGGTTCAGATGAATACATTGCCGCAACAAGTGAGGCTGAGTAGTAATGGAGGAATATTATGGCTGGAAAAGAAGACTTTTATGACTTGCTGGGTGTGTCTAAAGATGCTTCCAAAGACGAAATAAAAAAAGCATACCGCAAGCTGTCAAAAAAGCATCACCCGGATATTAGCGATGATCCGGATGCCGATGAAACATTCAAGAAAATATCTGAAGCATACGAAGTGTTGAGTGATGACCAGAAACGGGCAGCCTATGATCAGTACGGCCATGCTTCAACTGATCCGAACTTTGGTGCCGGAGGCGGATTCGGTGGAGGCTTTGGCGGAGGTCAAGGCTTCGGCGGAGGTGGCTTCGAAGACATCTTTGATCAGTTCTTTGGTGGTAGCGGATCTAGAAGACGGAACCCGAACGCGCCAATGCAAGGGGAAGACCTGCAGTATGTTATGGATCTGGAGTTTGAAGAAGCAATTTTCGGTAAAGAAACCACAATCCGCTATAACCGTGAAGAAGAATGTTCAAACTGTAACGGTTCAGGTGCTAAGCCCGGGACCAGTCCACAAACCTGTTCACAGTGTCACGGAGCCGGGGCGGTCAATGTTGAGCGCAATACACCATTTGGTCGTGTCATGACGCAGCAGACCTGCCCGACCTGTAATGGATCCGGTCAGGAAATAAAAGAGAAATGTTCAGTCTGCTATGGGGCTGGACACTCCAAGAAGCAGCACTCTGTCAAGGTGACGGTTCCAGCGGGAGTTGAGGACGGCAATCAGATGCGTGTTCAAAACCAGGGAGATGCCGGCAAAAATGGCGGACCTTATGGTGACTTATATGTTGTCTTCCGAGTCAAACGCTCCGAACTCTTTGATCGACGCGGGTCGGAAATTTATTTTGAGCTGCCGGTGAATGTGGTGCAAGCAACGCTAGGAGACGAGCTTGAAGTGCCGACGGTCCACGGAAAAGTGAAATTCAAGATCCCGGCCGGGACACAGCCGGGGACGACCTTCAGGCTGCGCGGAAAAGGGGCGCCGAGATTACGTGGAACTGGAAATGGCGATCAGCACATCAAAATCAAAGTCGTCGTACCAGACAAGCTGACCCAAGAACAGGCCAGCTATTTAAGAAAATTTGCTGAAGCTAGTGAATATGATGAGATTGTTGAGCAAGGAGACAGTTCTTTTTTCTCTAAAGTGAAAGATGCATTTAAAGATAAAAGCAAGTAAAGTGGGGAAAGGGAGCAGCTTCGGCTGGTCCCTTTTTCTTTGTAGGTGCTATTCAAGTTGATTCGAAACCTGAAAAAATCTAGACGTTCTAGCAGTTTTTAGTGCACGGACCTTACCGAAGAGCTACCGTGCTTACCAGGATTACGTTGTACTCAGTGGAAATCGTTGGTATAATGAGGAAGAATGCCCTTAGAGGAAAGAGGAAGAAAAGTAATGGATAAAAAACATGCAAGAGACCGTCAGAAACAGATTCGAAATTTTTCCATCATTGCTCATATCGATCACGGAAAATCGACGCTGGCTGACCGGATTTTACAGTTGACCCACACCGTCGCAGACCGAGAAATGCAGGACCAGCTGCTTGATTCGATGGATCTGGAAAGAGAACGTGGAATCACCATCAAGCTGAATACTGTAGAAGTCCAGTATACGGCCAAGGACGGGGAAACATATATTCTCCACTTGATTGATACACCAGGACACGTAGACTTTACCTATGAAGTATCCAGAAGCCTGGCTGCCTGTGAAGGGGCTGTGCTCGTTGTGGATGCAGCTCAGGGTGTTGAGGCACAGACACTGGCCAACGTCTATTTGGCTTTAGACAATGAGCTGGAAATTTTGCCAATCATCAATAAAATTGATTTGCCGGCAGCAGATCCGGAACGTGTACGTAAAGAAGTTGAGGATATCATTGGCCTCGATGCCAGCGAAGCAGTACTAGCTAGTGCCAAAAGTGGGATAGGTATTGAAGACATTCTGGAACAGATTGTCCAGAAAGTACCTGCACCTGAAGGAGATATCGATAATCCTTTGAAAGCTCTGATTTTTGACTCTGCTTATGATGCCTACCGGGGTGTCGTGTTGAACATCCGAGTTATGGATGGAACACTGAGAAAAGGCGATACGATTCAGCTGATGAGTAACGGCAAGACATTTGAGGTAACTGAGGTAGGAGTCTTTTCGCCTAAGCCACTTGAAAGAGATGCTCTGATGGTTGGAGACGTAGGTTATGTCACGGCAAACATCAAAACCGTCAAGGATACTCAAGTCGGAGATACACTGACGCTAGCCAATAACCCAACAGACAAGCCGCTTCCAGGCTACCGTGAAATGGTACCGATGGTCTTCTGCGGAATGTATCCGACCGATTCCTCAAGATATGAAGACCTGCGTGAAGCACTTGAGCGCCTGCAGCTTAACGATGCAGCCTTGAAGTTCGAAGCTGAAACATCTCAGGCCCTGGGCTTCGGTTTCCGTTGTGGATTTTTGGGTATGCTTCATATGGATGTAATCCAAGAAAGACTGGAACGTGAATTTAACCTGGAACTGATCACAACCGCTCCATCTGTTATCTATCACATCAATAAGACAGACGGAGAACAGGTTACTGTATCTAACCCGGCCGATATGCCGGATCCTCAGGAGATTGAATCAGTAGAAGAACCCTATGTCAAAGCAACCATTACCGTACCCAATGATTATGTGGGAGCCGTTATGGAAATTGCTCAGCGCAAGCGTGGAGACTTTATAACGATGGAGTACTTGGACGATATTCGCGTCAATGTCATGTACTATATGCCCTTGTCTGAAATCGTCTATGACTTCTTTGACCGTCTGAAGTCAAGCACGAAAGGATATGCTTCACTAGACTATCAAGAAGCAGGCTATCGTGTCAGCAATCTGGTCAAGATGGATATTCTGATTCACGGAGATAAAGTCGACGCTTTGAGTTTCATCGTGCACAAAGACTTTTCTTATGCTAGAGGCCGTTCTGTTGTTGAACAGCTTAAGCAGACAATACCGAGACAGCAGTTTGAGATTCCGATCCAGGCAGCCGTTGGACAGAACATTATTTCACGGTCCACAGTTAAGGCTTACCGCAAAGACGTCACTGCCAAACTGTATGGCGGAGACGTGACTCGTCGTCAGAAACTGCTTAAAAAGCAGAAAGCTGGTAAGAAACGCATGAAGAACGTCGGGAATGTCGAGATTCCTCAAGAAGCCTTCATGAGCGTTCTGAACCTGGATGAAGAATAAAGATTGATTTGACAGTGTTTTTGATTTTAACTTAGCTGAAATAAACAAAAATTGCCTACCATTTACCAACATTGAAGTTGGATGCCAACATTGAAGTTGGATGGTAGGCAATTTTTGTTTATTTTAGAAAAATAGTCTCGAACATATCGAGTATGTACAGAAACTGTTAAAAGAAAAGTTGACCTTATGAGACCAGTTTCTATAAGAGTAAGATAGAGTAGTATGTTTGTAGGCTCTACTTTCATCGACTCTCATAAACTGTTATTCCTATCCCGCAATTTTTCTGAAATCGATTACTGTCTCATATCTAAGACAACGTTTAATTTGGCTTTCAAAGCATAAAGATAAAAATCATTTAAGGCTACATCTTGGATAACGCTTTTCATAGACAATTATCTTTTTTCATGTAAAAAATGTTTTTAAAGCAATTAGATTAAAAGGGAGGAGCCTGATAAATCAAGCAGCTATAGGGTGTCAAACTGTCTCAATTTTTACCTAAATATGCTATACTAAATAAGACAGACTAAATATGAAAGTAGGGATAGGCAATTAATGGATAATGAAAGCTTCAGGAGTATCTTATTACTTACTGTGTTGGTCATTCTCTCCGGATATTTTTCTTCAACGGAGACGGCCTTCACATCAGCCAATCGGATTCGACTGAAAAATGAAGCAGAAAATGGCGACGATCGGTCCAGAAAAACGTTGAAACTGGCTGAAAACTTTGATGCGGTCCTGTCAACAATTCTAATCGGAAACAACATTGTAAATATCGCAATGTCGGCAATCGCCACACTGATGTTTGTCAACTGGTTTCCAACATACGGACCGACTATAGCTACTGTCGTTATGACAGTGATCATCTTGTTGTTTGGCGAAATCACCCCCAAAACAATAGCTAAGGAGAAATCAGAAGCGCTGGCTAAAAGTGCGACGCCACTGATTCACTTGCTAATGCTTTTTTTTAAGCCGGCCTTGTGGATGCTTCAAAAATGGAAACTAATGCTGGACCGTGTATTCAACTTGGGTCAGGGAGAAATCATCAGTGAAGATGAACTGCTCTCTATTGTAGATGAAGCGGAAAGCGGCGGAAGCATAGAGGATCATGAACATCAGTTGGTGAGGGCAGCGATTGAGTTTGACGATTTAGAGGTGTCAGCTATCCTGATGCCCCGTGTAGATGTCGTCGGCTGTGAACTGGATACTGCAGATGATGAAATTGAGCGTCTGTTCATGACACATAATTACTCAAGACTAATTATTTTTGACGATACGATTGATGATGTAATCGGAGTGCTGCACGAGAAAGACTTTAATCGGTACCTTAAAGCCAAAAAACAGCAGGGCAGGGACACCTCTTTGCTGACAGTTGTGAAGGAAGTCCTTTTTGTTCCGCCTGTTATGAACTTATCCAAGTTGCTACGAACCATGCAGCTGAAAAAGACGCATATGGCAATTGTTACGGACGAGCATGGTGGAACGATTGGTATAGCGACCATGGAGGACGTACTTGAAGAGCTGGTTGGAGAAATCTGGGATGAATACGATATTATTGAAGAAGAAATCGAAGAAATCCTTGAAGGTAAACGATACAAAGTCAAAGGTACGGCCAATCTGGACAAGATATTCGAACTGTTCGGAGTAGAGGAGGCAGATCAGTACGTTTCCAATACCGTCAGTGGGTTTATCATCGAAAACTTGGGTCAGTTCCCTGAAGAAGGAGACCACTTTATATATCATCACATGGACATCACGGTTACTCAAGTGCGAAACCGTCGGGTACTGGAGATTCAGATTGATTATGATCCCAGTGAGGCAGATAAAGAGGAAGAGTAAATAAGGGAGCGTTTTCCAAAATAATATGACATTTTTAAAGGATACCGACAAGACAACAAAAGAAGTGGCTGAGAGCCTGCTGGGCTGCCTGCTGGTCACCGAGGATGAGAGTGGGAGGAGAACTTCGGGCTGGATTGTTGAGACAGAAGCCTATCTGGGAGTTCTCGACCAGGCCTGTCATACTTTTAAAGGCAGACGGACACCTAAGGTAGAGTCTATGTTTCAGCAAGCTGGAACGCTGTATCTTTACCAGATGCATACCCACAAACTGCTTAATGTGGTGACCCGAAACGAAGCAGAACCGGAGGCCGTCCTGATCCGGGCAGTCGAGCCTTATGAAGGCATTGACCTGATGGAAAAGCGCAGACAAAAGACCGGCCTTGAAATCACTAATGGACCGGGAAAGCTGACGAAAGCTATGGGAATTACGATGGAAGCAGATGGGTCATGTGTAGATGTACCTCCGGTTTGTATTGATACCCATATGAGGAAAAGGCCGTCAGCTGTAGACCTATCGAGCCGGATTGGCGTGCCGGGTAAGGGTGAATGGACGGAAGCGCTGCTCAGGTATACGGTTAAGGGCAATCCGTATGTTTCCAGAAAGCGAGGTAAACCAGCTGTAACTAATGGCTGGGTGTGAGCGTAGAATGTGAAGGAGGAAAATGAATGTCAAAGGAAAACATTACTGGTTTTATCGATTCAGAACTCAAAGATCTCCTGCCAAATTTTAAATGGCGCCTTGTCCGGGACAGCCGGAAAAAGCTAGTCGAGCTTTACTTTACATTTCATGTCAAAACAGAAAAAGAGATTCAGGTGCAGGATATGCTCGGACAGAACAACGAACCGGGGATTGTCCAGTTTGAGGATATTATCTGCTTTTATGATCCCGCAGTATCGCATGTCAAGCCACAAAATTATTTGAAAGCATTCTCTTTTGACAGTCATGTGGGACTGGAAAAAGGGTTTCTAGAGGCTGTACTCAGGCAGTTGAATTTAATTACCAAGCAAGGAATGGTTGAACTGAGAGACTTTCTTTCGGATGACTTTGCTGGTGAATATTACTTGAAATGGCAGGACCAGCAAATGGAAGGACTCATTCAGACGCTGAAAGATACGGGCCGTTATGACGATAGTCTGCTGCCGCTGGATCTGGATGAAGAAGAGTCGTTTTTTGAAAAATTAGCAAAGGATGAAGCAGATGGCGGAGTGGAAAGAATTTAGTGTAGCAATCAATGCTGAGGCAGCTGAACCGGTCTCTGCAATCATGGAAGAATTAGGGTCGGCAGGTGTTTCGATATTGGATAGGAAGGATCTTGAACAGTTGTCCAAGGCTGGACCAGATTCCCTATGGGGTGTCGATGAAGAGTTCTTTCCAGAAGAAGGGGTTGTCATTAAAGGTTACTTTACGACTTTTGATGACGTTGAACAGGTGGAACAAGAGCTTAATAAACGTATAAACAAGCTTAAGGATTACGGATTCGATATTTCATTGTTCAAACTGGAGGTCACCGATGTGGTTGAAGAGGAATGGGCCAACGCCTGGAAAAAGCATTATCACCCTGTTGCAGTGACTCGCTTTTTGACCATCGTCCCTCAATGGGAAGAATATGCTCCAAATTTTTTGGATGAGCGAGTCTGTTATCTGGATCCTGGGCTTGCTTTCGGGACCGGGACGCATCCGACCACTCAGTTGTGTATTCAGGCTCTGGAAACACTTGTCAGAAAGGACGATACAATTCTTGATGTCGGAACCGGGTCTGGTGTTTTGTCGATTGTCAGTGCGCTTTACGGTGCTGGAACGATCAAGGCTTATGATTTGGATGAGGTGGCAGTAAACTCTGCCCGTTCCAATATTAGGTTGAATAATTTGGAGGACCAGATTGCCGTACAGGCAAATAATCTGCTACATGGCATCGATGCAGAAGCTGATATTATTGTAGCCAATATATTAGCCGAAATCATATTGCTGTTTGTGGAAGATGCCTACCGTAAGCTCAAACAAGGTGGTCACTTTATTATGTCCGGAATCATTTCTGAGAAAAAGGATGAAGTGATTGAAGAATGTAAAAAATATGGATTTACGATTGTTCAGGTCAATCAGATGAATGACTGGGTTGCAATCATTGCTAAAAAAGAAGAAGAGGACGTGTAATTATTTATGGAAAACTTGAAAAAATATATCGACCACACACTACTAAAGCCGGAATCAACAGATCAGCAAGTGCAGCAGGCCTGTCTGGATGCCAAAAAATATGACTTTAAAGCGGTCTGCATTCAGCCCGTATGGGTCAAGTATGTTTCGGATCTTTTAAATGGTTCTGATGTCGAGACATGTACGGTAATCGGCTTTCCTTTGGGAGCCAACGCTTCTGAAGTGAAGGCTTATGAAGCAGAAAAAGCCGTCAAGGACGGAGCAACTGAAGTGGATATGGTGATCAACATCGGAGCGCTGAAAAGCGAAGATTTTGCTGTTGTTCACGATGACATCAAGGCTGTCGTAAATGCTGTGAAAGGTAAGGCTGTCGTAAAAGTAATTATCGAGACTTGCTTGCTGACAGAGAATGAAAAAGTCCGTGCCTGCGAAATTTCCAAGCGTGCTGGAGCAAATTTTGTCAAGACATCTACCGGTTTTTCAACAGGTGGAGCTACGGTTGAAGATATCCGTCTAATGCGCAAGACAGTTGGACCGGACATGGGCGTCAAGGCTTCCGGTGGGGTCAGATCCATCGAGGATGCTAAGGCGATGATAGAAGCTGGAGCCAGCCGTATCGGAACTTCCAATGGCATTGCGCTGATTGAAGGCAATGAAGCGACAGAAGCTTACTGATACCTGAAATAAGAGCTATCTTGAAGTCTTCCTGCAAAAAAGATATACTATAGTAAGGATTAGCCAGCACTTATGCAGTGCTGGTTTTCTTATCATACAATTGCAAAATATACGAACCACGTACCCTTACAGATTGAAGAAGGTGAACAGTATGCCCCAAAATAAAGATTATACACCTCAAGAGGTCATTGCTTTATGTTTGACCTACATGAGCAGCGAGCATGTAACGTTTGTCAAGAAAGCTTTTGACTTGGCAGACAAGGCGCATGAAGGACAGATGCGTAAGTCAGGCGAAGCTTATATTATGCATCCTGTTCAGGTAGCCGGTATTCTGGCTGAGTTAAAAATGGATCCGGTCACAGTTGCGACTGGCTTTTTGCACGATGTCGTTGAAGATACCGACTATACCTACCAGCAGCTGGCTGAGATGTTTTCGCCGGAAGTGGCTGATCTAGTCGATGGTGTGACCAAGCTGGGTAAGCTCAAATTTAAATCCAAGCAGGAACATCAGGCCGAGAATCACCGCAAAATGCTTTTGGCCATGGCACAGGATGTACGGGTCGTCTTGGTCAAGCTGGCTGACCGTCTGCACAATATGCGGACGCTTAAGCATCATAGACCTGAAAAACAGAGAGAAATAGCTAAGGAAACACTGGACATTTATGCTCCTCTGGCTGACCGTCTGGGGATCAACCGGATGAAGTGGGAGCTAGAAGACACTTCTCTCAGATACATGAATCCGCAGCAGTATTACCGTATTGTTCATTTAATGAATTCAAGACGGGAAGACCGCGAGAAGTATATTGACGATGCCAAAGGGGCAATCGAAGAATCGGTTGAAGAGCTTGGGATAGAAGCACAGATCACTGGGCGTCCAAAGCATATCTATTCCATTTACAAGAAAATGAAAAGCCAGAAAAAACAGTTCAACGAAATTTATGACTTGCTGGCTATTAGAGTCATTGTTGACTCAATCAAGGACTGTTATGCTGTTTTAGGTGCCATTCATACTAGGTGGAAGCCCATGCCGGGTAGATTCAAGGATTATATTGCCATGCCCAAGGCCAATATGTATCAGTCTCTGCATACTACAGTTCTTGGACCTAATGCTACACCGTTGGAAGTTCAGATTCGTACTATAAAAATGCATGAAATCGCCGAGTTCGGAGTAGCAGCCCACTGGGCATACAAAGAAGGCATCTCGAAGAAGTTGGATAACGATGAACTCAGCGAACACATTTCCTGGTTTAGAGATATTCTGGAACTCCAAAGCGAGTCCAGAGATGCAAGTGACTTCATGGATTCAATCAAGCAGGATGTTTTTAAGGACAAAGTGTATGTATTTAGTCCTAAAGGCGATGTAATGGAATTGCCGTCTGGATCAAGTACGCTTGACTTCGCCTATCATGTGCATACCGAAGTCGGCAATAAATCCATGGGGGCCAAAGTCAACGGTAAAATTGTACCGTTAAACTATAAGCTTAAAAATGGGGATATTGTCGAGATGCTGACATCGTCCAGTTCATTCGGCCCTAGCCGGGATTGGCTGAACTATGTCAATACATCAAAGGCTAAAAATAAAATAAAACGTTTTTTCAAAACACAGGAAAAAGATCAGAATATTGGACGCGGCCGGGAAATTATTGAAAAATTACTAGTGGACATGGACTTCAATCCTAAGCAGATCCTAAAGCGTGAAAATATCATGCGTGTGGCTGAGCGTTTCAACTATCATAATGAAGATGATTTATTTGCTGCTATCGGGTACGGGGAAGTCAAGAGTATTTCGATTGCCAATAGGCTTACCGACAAAGAGCGCAAAGACCGGGAAAAGGATATTATTCAGCTTGATGAAAAAACAAATACGATTGAGCTAAAAAGTAAGCGCGAACCTGAAAAAATGAAAATCCGTCACGAAGGTGGCGTTGTTATTCAGGGAGCAGACAACCTGCTAGTCCGGCTCAGCAAATGCTGTAATCCTGTTCCAGGAGACACGATTGTTGGATATATTACGCGAGGTAGAGGTGTTTCGATTCACCGTGCAGACTGTCCGAATATCCAGGGCACAGATGATCAGCATAATCGCTTGATTGATGTGGAATGGGAATCCACAGATTCTGCCAAAGAGTACAACGCAGAGCTTCAAATCGAAGGCTATGACCGGTCTGGCTTCTTGAACGAAATTCTGCAGGTGATCAATTCTCAGACGAAAAAACTGAGCAACGTCAATGGCAGGGTCGATAAAAGCGGGACGGCAGTCATTAAGGTCACGATTTCGATTCAGAACTTAAAAGAGCTTGAGCTGATTGTAGATAAGGTCAAGACAGTACAGGACGTATACTCCGTCAAGCGAATCACGTCCTGAGGAAGACGATTTAAGTGAGGAGGACAAATGTGCGAGCAGTCATTCAAAGGGTCAGTCAAGCTGAGGTCAAAGTTGACGGAAACGTTATTGGCAAAATTAAAAAGGGCCTTGTAGTCCTATTAGGAGTCGAGGATGAGGATACTGAAGAGGATGTCCGTTATCTGGTGAGAAAAATTTCTAGTATGCGTATCTTTGAAGATGAAGAGGAAAAGATGAACCGGTCTATAAGTGACATTGGTGGAGCTCTTCTGTCTATATCCCAGTTCACGCTGCATGCGGATACTAAAAAGGGCAACCGTCCAAGTTTTACAGGCGCAGCTGGTCCAGCGAGGGCCAAAATCTATTATGATCAGTTCAACAGTCTGATCGAAGAGGGAAGTATTCCTGTACAGACGGGAGAATTTGGTGCTCACATGGAGGTCAGCTTAATTAATGACGGTCCAGTGACCATTTTAATCGATTCAAAAAATAAATAATTAAAAAAGGCAGCAGAGTCGGTCCATGAACTGCACCCTGTCAAGTA
>NZ_JANL01000007.1 GCF_000585255.1 Alkalibacterium sp. AK22 | reverse complement strand
ATTCTTTTAGACATGGCAAAAACTCCCTTTATAGTGTCAGAGAATTTTTATTATTTCTCTGTCTACTATAAGGGGAGCATATCAGGAAATACCGCCTCGGCCTTTTTTTGTGATCTCAAACCCTTGTGGGGTCTATCATGTCTGAAAATAAATCAGTTGATGGGTGCCCAGACATTTTCCAAAATATTGGTCTGATCGCGGTCCGGTCCAACAGAGAAAGTCGATACACGGACGCCTGTCAGTTCAGCTACCCGTCTGATGTAGTTGCGGGCATTTTCAGGCAGTTCCTCCAGCGTGCGACACTGAGTCACGTCTTCGCTCCAGCCTGGAAGTTCTTCATAGATAGGCGTGCATTCACTCAGTTCCTTCAAGCTTGCAGGATAATGCAGGATTTTCTCCCCATTACGCTCATAGGCTGTACAGATTTTGACCGTCTCCAGCCCGGAAAGAACATCGATCGAGTTCAGAGACAAGTTGGTTATGCCGGAAACACGCTTGGAATGGCGCATGACCACACTGTCAAACCAGCCGATCCGTCTTGGACGGCCCGTCGTCGTTCCGTATTCCTTCCCAGTATCCCGAATCTGCTGACCGATATCATCATGCAGTTCAGTTGGGAAAGGCCCGTCGCCTACACGTGATGTATAGGCTTTACACACACCGACTACTTTCTCAATTTTTGATGGACCCACGCCGCTTCCGATCGTTACTCCGCCAGCAACCGGGTTGGAAGACGTAACAAAAGGATACGTCCCTTGGTCGATATCCAGCATGACGCCCTGAGCCCCTTCAAACAAGACTCGCTTACCGCTGTCCAGCGCATCATTCAGCACAACCGATGTATCACAGACATACTGCTTGAACTGCTGGCCGAATGCATAATAGGTCTCGAAAATATCGTCAAAGTCCAAAGCCTCTGCGCCATACACATTCGTGAAGAACTTGTTTTTCTCCTCCAGATTGATGCGCAGACGTTCTCTGAAAATATCCTTATCCAGCAAATCAGCAATTCGAATACCGACACGT
Organism: Alkalibacterium sp. AK22; assembly: GCF_000585255.1. Taxonomy (GTDB): domain Bacteria; phylum Bacillota; class Bacilli; order Lactobacillales; family Carnobacteriaceae_A; genus Alkalibacterium. The sequence continues at coordinate 47,304 of NZ_JANL01000007.1, read as the reverse complement.
GACGCCTTGTCCATGTAAGCCGGTCCGATTCCTCTAATCGTGGTCCCGATTTTGTCGGCGCCTTTTGAGTCTTCCTGGAGTTGGTCCAGCTTAATGTGATACGGCAGGATCACGTGTGCGCGGTCCGAAACACGCAGATTCTCAGTTGAAACGCCTCTGTCATGAAGGTATTTCAGTTCCTTGACCAGTGATTTAGGGTTAATAACGACCCCGTTTCCGATCACACTGATTTTATCCTGGGCAAAAATCCCCGACGGGATCAGGTGCAGCTTATAAGTGACTCCATCAAAAATAATGGTATGTCCTGCATTATCTCCACCTTGATAGCGTGCAATTACTTCCGCACTTTCACTGAGAAAGTCCGTGATTTTACCTTTACCTTCGTCTCCCCATTGCGTACCAACTACTACGACCGATGTCATGTATCCACCTCTTCTATTTTTTTAACACAAAAGAGAATGCCCTGAACGTCTATACAAGTATACAAATAAGCGGAAACTCATTTGTTTACTTTTAAGTACAGACGGAGGCATTCTCCTAACATTGATTGGTTTTGTTTTAGCAACGTTCACTATTTTACCATAGATCAAGTATAAATGAAGGCTTTATTTGACATTTATAATGTGATTTCGAAATCCAGCTCGTCTTCTCCGGCTTCAACCGTTGGGATGGTCTCATCGACCGGCTTCTTGACCAGTACCTGTGTAGCTACCGAAATCCCTGTCCCAATGGCAATTGCAGCAATAAAGATGCCCAGATTACTTGCCATCGGCATGCCGAACACACCGGATACTCCCGCTGTTGAAACGCCAAAGCCCATCATAATGGCTCCGCCGATGGAGGCACCGAGCATATTGGCTCCGATGACGCGAATCGGATCACGGAAAGCATAAGGCAAGGTTGATTCAGTGATGCCGACTAGGCCGGACAAAATCGATGCCGGAGCCATCTCAATCTCAGACTTGGTAAATTTATTACGGGCAATCAGTGAAGCAATCCCCACCGATAGTGCTGGAACCATGATGCCCGGGAATACCGCTGCATTGACGACAAATCCCAGCCCACTCGGGTCATTCCATACGGCAAAGACAAAGGTAATAGCAATCTTTCCAATCGGTCCACCCATATCAAAAGCACACATAGCGCTGAGGATTGCTCCCAGAATGAAGGCATATTGAGGCGCCTGAGACAGAGCAATCAAGTTGTCGATGATAAAGTCATTGAGTGCCCCCACAATCAGTGCCACCGGATAAGCCATCAGCAGATACAATAAGCCCCCGACGAGTACAGGAATGAACAGCGTTTTCTTGATGGATTCCAGGAAATCCGGAACTTTGAGTTTTCTCATGTAGATGACTGCATAACCGGCAATCAGTCCAGCCAGGATAGCGCCTAGAAAGCCGCTAGCAGATGTTCCCTCGACAGGGGGGTGTGCGGCCACATAGCCGCCAATAAAGCCAGGTATAATAGCTGCCTTGTCTCCTATGGCGTAAGCCATGTAAGCTGCAAATACGGCCGGTACAAGGTTGATCATTGTCCAGGCAAAACCATTCAGAGTCGTGACTGCCGGTATTTCAGCAGAAGCCGACTGGGCAATCATACCCGTCAGAGCAATGGTCATACCAGAAAAGACGATGAGCGGCAGCATATAGGATACACCCGTCATCAGTGCTTGTTGAAATTTTTTCATGGTCTTTACCTCTATTCTGTTTTTGTTCAGGTTGGCCGACTGTTTCATGCTGTCAGCTTTCCAGTTTTTCCTCTATCCGTTTGATTACACCGTTCGCATTTTTTATAGCTGTAGAAACTGGGATGGTCACTTTCTTAACTTGATCGAACCGTTCCATTTTAGCAAGCTTGATGTCAGTCGCTAAAATTAAAATATCTGCTGCCTTGAGATCTTCAGGTGTCAAAGCATCTTCAATCCCCGTTGCTCCTTGCGTTTCCACTTTGATGTCGTGGCCACGCTTTTTTGCAGCATCCTCAATTGCGCGCTTGGCCATGAAGGTATGCGCAACTCCTGTAGCACAGGCTGTTACAGCAACAATGTTCATGCTATCCTCTCCTTTCTATCTGCCGCTGAAAATACCGGAGACCACTGATACAAGGTCTTCGTTTGATTCAGCCTTTCTCAGATAATTTTGAATCTCTTCGTCCATCAAGTTATATGACAGCTGAGAGAGCAGCTTCAAGTGACTCTGTGCACCACCTTCCTTAGGCACGATGAGCATTATGAGTATATCGACCTGTTCATCGTCCATCGCTTCCCACTCCACAGGATCAGCCAGTTTCACCACCGCTACTAACGGGTCACTCAGATCAGATGACTTGCCATGTGGAATAGCGAATCCGTTTCCAAAACCTGTCGTACTTAAAGCTTCACGTTCGAGCACTTCTTTCAGCACCTCTGAAGCATCAAATACGGATCCACTTTTGTCTCTCACTTCTTCAATCACTGTCTGCAAAACGTCTTTCTTGCTGCCTTTGACCTCCACTGCCACACTGGCATAAATGGACGGCTGGTTTAAATCCACATTGATCACCCCCTAATTCAATTTCTCTTATTATAACAGTTTAAAATTAGATTAAAAACTACTAATGTAAATTAATTAGCGGCTCTCTCTGTGAACTGAACGCTCAGATGTTGCTGATGTCCGGGTTTTAATCCACTCTTTTTATCCTACCGTGCAGCTGGGCAATCTGATTATACCTTTGCGTGCTGATAGGTTTTGTATCCCCTGACTACTGTATCTACGCACTCATAAAAACAGCATAGTCCTTGTTTCTTTCGCCTCCAGCTGCCTCCAGTCAGTCCAGCTTGCCTTCTTGTCCAGCAATGTAGCTGTTCATGCTGACCGTTATCTAAAGGACAACTTCTATCCAAAGTGTCTTCATTTTGCTTCATCCTTTTTCTGTAGTTCTTCTTTATGCTTATTTTATCCTAAGCAGCCAAAAAAGCAGCTGATTGACTCATCCTTTAGAAAAGAAGAGGGCATCAGCTGCTTATTTCAGGAAATTTGATTTTCAGGGTAGTAAGACAGGGAAGAGAATTTATTGAATTCTTTGATGAACAACAGCTTAGCTGTTCCTCTTGCCCCTGAACGGTTTTTCTCCAGAATGACTTCGACGACATTGTCTTCTGTCTCGTCGTCGTCTTCCTCATCTTCATTTCGGTAATAATCATCTCTGTAAAGAAACGCCACAATATCGGCATCCTGCTCAATCGAACCGGACTCCCGGAGGTCACTGAGGATTGGACGTTTGTCCTGTCTCTGTTCCACACCACGAGACAGCTGGGACAATGCTACGACTGGAACAGACAGTTCCTTTGCCAATTTTTTCAGCTGTCTGGAAATTTCAGATACTTCCTGCTGACGACTTTCCTTTCCCGAACCCTCAATCAGCTGTAGGTAATCAATCACGATCAGACCGAGCTTGCCTTTTTCCTGCTTAAGTTTTCGGCATTTGGCACGAATCTCTGCTGTCCGGATTCCTGGAGTATCATCAATATATATGCTGGCTTTCGATAAACTTCCCATCGCTACAAACAGTTTTTCAAACTCTTCTTCAGTCAATTGACCTGTCCTCAGATTGGACGCATTGATTGTTCCTTCAGCACAGAGCATTCGGTTGACCAGCTGCTCGGCACCCATCTCGAGACTGAAGATTGCGACCGTCTCGTCTGTCTTAGTCCCGATATTTTGAGCAACGTTCAAAGCAAAAGCTGTTTTACCCACACCAGGTCTGGCTGCGAGAATAATCAGCTCATCCTCGTGCAGGCCGGCAGTCATTTCATCCAGTGCTTTATAACCTGTTGAAATACCAGTGATATCATCATCGTTTTGAAACAGTTCATCGATATTGTTGATGGTGTCTCTCAAGACTGACTCAATCGATACAAAGCCACTGCGACTTCTTTTCTCAGAGACTTCAAGAATCTTACGCTCCGCTTCATCCAGCAAGTTGGGCACATCGTCTGCTTCCTGATAGCCTTTGGATGCAATATCTGTGGCTGTTTGAATAAGTTTGCGCAGGATCGACCGTTCTTCCACAATTTTTGCGTAATACTCGACATTGGAGGCAGTCGGAACCATACCGGCAATTTCCGCCAGATAAGGCGTTCCTCCAATATCTTCCAGTAGACTTTTCGATTCCAGACTGTTGGCGATAGTCACGACATCGATGGCTTCATTGCGTTCATTCAGCTCTGCCATGACCTGGAAAATCAGCTGATGAGCCCGTCGGTAAAAGTCACTAGACTCAATATACTCCATTGCCGGTATAAGGGCTTCGGGATCAAGCAAAATCGACCCCAGAACGGACTGTTCCGCTTCTATATTTTGTGGCGGCAAGCGGTCTCCTAACATTTCCATTTGTGTTGCTCCTTTGACTGTTTACTGTTCTCCTATTTTACATCATCTATCGGGCAATGTATATAAGGGAACACTTGTTCATTTTTTATTGTTTCACGTGAAACAACGAAGAGATGGTCCACATTCAGGACCATCTCTTCATCACCAGGCTTATTTAATTTCCAGCACTCTGACAATTAATTCTGCCGAAACTTCACGGTGCAATTTTACTTCAAGTTTCTGCGTCCCGACTGCTCGCATAGGCATGGACTGAACAATCTTACGCTTGTCCACTTTGATGCCCCACTGCTTTTCAAGTTCTTTGGCAATCTGCTTGGTTGTAACAGAGCCGAACAGGCGACCGTCTTCTGCCGCTTTTTCTCTAATCTCGAGCGGATTCTTTTCAATCAGTTCTTTCTGTTCCTTGGCTTCATCAAGAATTTCTTGCTCTTCACGCTTTTGCGCTCTTTTCTTCATGTTCAGTTCCTGTTTAGCTCCTGAGGTTGCTTCTTTGGCGAGCCCTTTTTTCAGCAGAAAATTGTTCGCATAGCCATCCGGCACGTTTTTGATTTCACCTTTTTTACCTGTTCCCTTAACGTCTTTTAATAGAATAACTTCCATCGTATCGTCTCCTTCTCTACAATTTAATCGAGTTGAGCTTGTATTACTTCTTTTAATTCTTCTATTATTTCCGAAACGGTCTTACCGTCAATCTGTGTCGCAGCATTGGACAGATGTCCGCCTCCCCCCATCTGTTCCATAATAACCTGTACATTGATTTTACCCAAGCTTCGGGCACTGATTCCCACCATATCTTCTGAGCGGCGGGTTACGACAAAGGCCGCCTCAATTCCCGACATGCCAAGCATCGTATCAGCAGTCTGCGCAGAGATGACGGGCGGATAAATCTCTTCTTCGTCTCCTCGGGCTATTGCTATGCCATTCTTGACAAAATCGATTGTTTCAATCAGCCGGCCTCGCTGCAAGTAATTTTCAGGGTCTTCTTTAAGCAAACGCTGAATCATAGTCGAGTTAGCTCCAACTGACTGCAAGTAACTGGCTGCATCAAATGTCCGTGAGCCGGTTCTCAGGCTGAAATTATTTGTATCAACCACAATTCCGCCCAGCATGGCTGTCGCTTCGATCCGGTTGATTGGATCACCGTCTGACGAAACATACTCAAAGAGCTCAGTAATTAGTTCAGCTGTAGATGAGGCATAAGGCTCAATATAAACAAGCAGCGGATTTTCTGTAAACTCTTCGCCTCTTCTGTGGTGATCAATGACAATATTCTTGCGTGTCTTTTTCAGCAGGTTGGGAGCAATGGAAAGGACGGGCTTGTGGTGATCGACCAGAATAACTAGGTCGTTCCCACTGATACGTTTTTCCGCTTCGGTGGGAGAAACGATATTCTTGTTCACTTGCTCGTACTTTTTGATTTCTTCCATCAGTTTGCTGACATCCGTACTGAGGTCCTCCTGGTCAACCACAACGCTGACTGTTTTCTTCAGCATCATGGCAATCCGTGCAATCCCCAGGGAGGAGCCTATGGCGTCCAGATCCGGATTCTTATGTCCCATGACAAACACCTGATCGCTGTCTTTGATCTGCTTCTGCAGCGCCTGACTGATCATTCTCGAACGTACCCGGGTACGTTTTTCCATGGGATTCGTCTTGCCTCCATAGTAACGCGGTTCCTCATTTACTGCCTTGACGATTGCCTGATCCCCACCTCGGCCTAAAGCCAAGTCAAGGTTATTCTGAGCCAGATCAGCCAGCTTATCAAAGGTTTCTTCACCGTAAGCCATGCCTAAGCTGATGGTCAGTGGCAGGTTGCGCTTGGATGTCCGCTCTCTTATATTGTCGATGATGTTGAATTTCTCTTTTTCCAGTCTCTCCAGCTCTTTACGGTTCAATAAAAGGAAATACTTGTCGCTGGTTACCCGCTTGTAGAAAATTCCATGCTGACGTCCCCAGTTAGAGAAATACGTAGTCAGCATGCTGTCAAAACCGGATACACCCCGGTCATCCAGTCCTGATGTAATTTCATCATAGTTGTCCAGAAATAGCCAGCCAACGACTGGTCGGGCTTCTTCATACTCTTCTTTGATGGTTGCATAGTCAGTAATATCCATCAAATAAAGAGCATAAATATCTTTCTGTACGGTAACCTGATAAATTTTTCCATGCCACTCAATCAGCGCATGGTCAGATTCGTCGGAGGCATAAATGTCTTGCAAGTCCGGCTGAATATCTTTTAGGTTCTCACCCAGTACATTATCTTCTTTGGAAAGCTGTGTCTGCATATAAGGATTGAGCCACTCGATGTTGCCTTCCTCACTTAACAGAAGGATTCCCATCGGCATCTTGATCAGTGCTTCCTGTTCTCCCCGCTTGATTCGGTAAGAAAGGTTCAGCACATAGCTGTTCAGCTCCCTGACATAAACATTGCCTAGCCGCCAGATAACAACAAGCGTGACAATGAAAAAGACCAGCATAACAAAGCCCAGCCAGAGATAGGCAGTAAAGCTCAGCACAGTCATGATCAACTGAGTGGACAAGGCCAAAATCAGCAGCAAGCGCAAAGAGGAATTATCCATAAATTTGGGAAGATTATCTTCCTGAAGTTTTATCTTCATAGGGTCTCCTTTTGACTCGATTTATTACTCTATTTTATCATTTTTGCAACCGGTATTCCACGATTCAAAAAGAAAACTGGGTAAAAGCTTACCTAACCATATACTTCCCAGCAAGCTGCTGTGAAAGTAAAAGAGCTGCGACAGTTATCCTGTCACAGCTCTGTGTAGTGTTTAAGTTTAGTCTTCAGTAACAAATGGCAACAAGCCCATGATACGTGCGCGCTTGATTGCTTTTGTCAGCTTACGTTGATTTTTTGCATACGTTCCTGTTACACGACGTGGTAAAATCTTACCTCTGTCTGAAATAAAACGTTTAAGCAAGTCGATATCTTTGTAATCGATGTACTCGATATGATTTGCTGCAAAGAAATCTACCTTACGGCGCTTCTTTCCGCCTCTGCGTCCAGCCATGTTATAGTCCTCCTTTTATCTTGAATCAAAATGGTAAATCATCATCTGAAATATCGATGGAGTCGTTATTGCTTTCAAACGGGTCTTCATCGAAATTGGCGTAATTGCTTTGTTTGTTTCTTGGAGCCTGATTCTGGTTGTTTTGTTGAGAATAATTACTGCTGCTGTTTTGAGAATAGTTTGATGAGTTGGAATATCCACTACCGCCAGTGTTCGCTCCCTCATTCTGTGCACGTTTTTCAGTGACAGACTTAGGTTCGAGCATTTGGAAGTTCTCACAAACGATTTCTGTTACATAGACTTTTCTGCCTTCGTTATTCGTGTAGTTACGGGTCTGGATACGACCAGTGACACCTACCAACGAACCCTTACGGGTAAAATTGGAGATGGTCTCCGCAGTCTTTCTCCAGGCAACGCAGTTGACAAAGTCTGTTTCACGTTCTCCTTGAGCATTGCTGAAGGGACGTTCTACAGCCACTGAAAACGTAGCGACTGCGATTCCGCTGCCAGTATAACGAAGTTCAGGATCTCTAGTTAATCTTCCCACTAAAACGACATTGTTAATCAATCAAAGGTCTCCTTTCATCAAACGAGCAATTACTTTGCTGTTTCACGTGAAACAAATTAGTCTTCCAAACGGACGATCATATGACGCAAAATGTCGTCATTGATACGTGCCAGACGTTCGAATTCATTGATTGCCGCTGCATCGTTAGACTGCAGGTTTACCAGACGGTAAGTACCTTCGCGGTATCCTTTGATTTCGTACGCAAAACGACGTTTCGCCCAGTCTTTTGATTCAGTTACTTCAGCACCGTTGTCTTTCAGGATGTTTTCGAAGCGCTCAACAAGAGCTTTCTTACCATCTTCATCCAGATCAGGACGGATAATATACAATAATTCGTACTTAGCTGTTTGACTCATCTTTGACTGTCACCTCCTTGTGGTCTTTGGCCCTTTACTGAAAAAGAGCAAGGAGAGTATTCTCTTATATAGAGTACTCACTCCGAAATAGTATAGCATAGAGATGATGACAAGGCAAGTTTCTTTTGACTTTAAACGACAATAGTCATTAAAATATAGCGAAAATTCGACAGAGCAAAGTAAACGCTTTCTTTTTGCGTATATTAAGCTATAATCGATTCTGTTCTTTTACATACACCATACACTTATTGGAGGGATGATCTTGCTTACATTTTTACTGGGAATTGCCACACTTGTTTTAGGCTATGTGTTTTACGGAAAGTTCATTGAACGAAATTTTGGGATCGAACACAAGAGACGAACACCTGCTTTCGAGCTGGCTGACGGAAACGATTTTGTGGTTTTAGGTACACGAAAAAATGCGCTGATTCAGCTACTAAACATTGCCGGAACGGGACCTATTTTTGGGCCCATTATGGGTGCTTTGTATGGGCCCGTCGCCTTTATTTGGATTATTTTTGGTAATATCTTTGCTGGAGCCGTACATGATTTCATGCTCGGCATGATTTCTTTAAGAAATGAAGGCGCTCATTTGCCGGAACTAGCAGGCCGTTATCTGGGCAAAGCCATGAAGCATGTTGTCAATGCCTTTGCAGCTTTACTGCTGCTTCTGGTTGGCACAGTTTTTGTAACGTCTCCCGCTAACTTACTGGCTAATCTAACTCCAGGCTGGCTGGGAGCCGGTGTCTTGACCCTGCTCATTTTTGGTTATTATATATTAAGCACTCTCCTGCCGATTGATAAACTAATTGGTAAAATCTATCCTTTCTTCGGTGCCTTATTAATCATTAGCACTTTTGCTATCTTTATCTCACTTATTGTCAGAGGGGAAGCGATACCTAACTTGACATTAGATAACGTACGTAATATGCATCCAGCTGGAGTGAGCTTGTTCCCGGGAATCTTATTTACGATTTCTTGTGGAGCGATGTCCGGTTTTCATGCTACGCAAACACCAATCATTTCACGCACACTTGATAGTGAATCCGATGCACGCTTTGTTTTCTACGGTATGATGACCACAGAAGGGGTAGTGGCTATGATCTGGGCTGCGGCTGCGATGGCATTATACGATGCTCCAGCTTTGAGTGGTGTCATTGCTGAAGGAACAGCCTCCTTGGCAGTAGAGCAGATTGCTCGTCATTACCTTGGTGCAATTGGTGGAACCTTTGCGATATTGGGCGTGATTATCCTGCCTATTACGTCCGGCGATACAGCTTTCAGAAGTCTGCGTATGATTATTGCTGACTACTTGAATATTGCTCAAAAAGCGGTATCCAAGCGTCTGCTGATTACTATTCCTATCTTTATGATTTCCATCGCCTTAACCTTTATGGATTTTAACATTTTATGGCGCTACTTCAACTGGGCAAATCAGTCGACAGCAGCAATTGCCCTGCTGGTTTCAACGCGTTACCTTTACCTGAAAGACAAAAATTATCTTGTCACTTTAGCGCCTGCATCGTTCATGCTGTATGCTGTAGTAGTTTATATTTTAAACGAACAAATTGGCTTTGGACTGAACTATAATCTGTCCCTGGCTGTTGGCCTTGCGATTACCACCGTTTTACTGTTGGTATTCTGGCAATCTGGCTTGAAGCAAAAAAATCAACTGCATGCACGGCACGTCTTGCTCAACGATCACTTGCCGATCAAAGAACTTCGAGCGATTCGTCAGCAGTCAAGGTAAGGCAGTAAAAAAAAAAAAAGATCCGCTGAAATCTATTTGAGATTTCAGCGGATCTTTTTTGGGAACTTGTGTGCTGGTTTCTTACACGTTGCCCTGCCTACTTAACTTTCTTCAGAAGGATCTGATTCATCTTGATTACTGGTTTCTTCACCGTTATCTTCTTCATTCAGCGGTTCATCCACTTCTATTTCATCGTCCACTTCAACTTTGGCTAAAGTAGACACAAAGTTTCCTTCTTCAAGCTTCATGAGGCGAACCCCTTGTGTCGCACGGCCAGTCTGGGAAATATTACTGGAGTTAAAGCGGATAATCACGCCACTCTTCGTAATCAGCATGATATCTTCCATGCCAGTCACTGTCTTCAGACCAATCAGTGGTCCATTTTTCTCTGTAATATTGGCTGTCTTGACTCCCTTACCGCCTCGTCCGCGGATAGCATATTCAGATGCCGGCGTACGCTTGCCGTAGCCGTTTTCTGTAATAATCAGCACTTCAGCATCCGCACTCAGCTTGTCCATGCCGACCACATAATCGCCCTCTCTCAAACGCATACCACGTACGCCGGAAGCTGAACGACCCATGCTTCGGACCTCATCCTCGTGGAAACTGACTGCATAGCCCTGTCTGGTCCCAATCACGATATGGTCTTCACCGTGAGTAACGGACACATCAATGAGCTCATCATCATCTCTGAGGACAATAGCTTTCAAACCATTATTTCTTATATTGTCAAATTCAGAAAAAGCTGTACGCTTAACGGTTCCCAGTCTGGTTGTGAAGAACAGCTGGTCCGTCTCTTTGCTTTCTCCTCTGGTATTGATGATAGCCTGAATCTTCTCATTGTTGTCGATACCAAGGAAGTTGATTGCCGGAATGCCTTTGGCTGTCCGGCCGTATTCCGGTATCTCATATCCTTTGGCCTTGTAGACCTTACCGGTATTAGTAAAGAACAGCAGCAAATCATGCGTGGAACAAGTCAGCAGGGTCTCAACAAAGTCGTCCGTATTGGTTCCCATACCTTTGACGCCGCGTCCACCCCGGTTCTGTGCCTTGAATTCACTGATTGCCATACGTTTCATGTAGCCATTGTGGGACAAAGTAATCGCAATTTCTTCTTCTTCAATCAGATCTTCGTCTTCGATGCTCAAAGACTCCCCGATTAGCAGCTCCGTGCGGCGGTCATCGCCATGCTTGTCGGCAATTTCCTGAAGCTCTTCTTCAATGATTTCGTTGACACGCTCAGGACGCGCTAAAATGTCCTTCAGGTCGCTTATCGTTTTCAGAAGGTCTTGATATTCTCCTTCGATTTTTTCACGCTCTAGGCCTGTTAAACGAACCATACGCATGTCCAGGATTGCCTGAGACTGTCGATCACTTAGACCAAACTGTTCGATCAGGGCCTGTTTGGCCAGATCAGCTGTCTGGGAGCCTCTGATAATGGCAATAATCTCGTCGATATGGTCCAGCGCAATCCGCAGCCCTTCCAGAATATGCGCCCTGGCTTCGGCTTTGCGTTTGTCGAACTCGGTACGTCTGCGAATAACAGTCCGCTGATGCTTCAGGTACTCGCGCAGGATGTCTTTCAAGCCCAGTGTTTTAGGAATACCGTCAACGATTGCCAACATGTTGAAGCCGAATGATGTCTGCATGGGTGTCATTTTGTACAGGTTGTTCAAAATAATGCTGGCAGACACATCTCGTCTGACATCGATAACGACACGCATGCCTTCTCGGTCTGATTCATCATTCAGATCTGTGATTCCTTCAATCCGTTTGTCTCGAGCCAGCTCGGCAATCCGCTCAACCAGTTTAGCCTTGTTGACCAGGTAAGGCAGTTCATCGACGATAATTCGCTCCTTGCCATTGGGCTGGACTTCGATACGGGCTTTGGCGCGGATTTTAATGGACCCGCGTCCGGTCTCATAAGCTTTTCGGATACCCGATTTACCCATGACCATGGCCCCGGTCGGGAAATCCGGTCCCGGGAGAGCTTCCATCAGATCAGCGATAGACGCTTCTTCGTCTTTCATCATGATGCGGCAGGCATTGATCACTTCTCTCAAGTTATGCGGTGGAATATTTGTGGCCATCCCGACTGCGATTCCGGAAGCCCCATTAACTAGCAGGTTGGGGAAGCGCGCCGGCAGAACATCTGGCTCCCTTTCCGACCCGTCATAGTTGTCATGATAATCGACCGTATCTTTGTTTATATCTCTAAGGATTTCCATTGATATTTTACTCATGCGGGCTTCTGTATAACGCATAGCCGCCGCACTGTCTCCGTCAATCGAACCAAAGTTTCCGTGACCGTCTACCAGCGGATTGCGGTAACTGAAATCCTGGGCCATTCGGACCATCGATTCGTAGATAGCCGAATCTCCGTGCGGGTGGTATTTACCCATAACGTCTCCGACGATACGGGCTGATTTCTTATAGGCTTTATCCGGGGTCATACCCAGTTCGTTCATACCGTAAAGGATACGGCGGTGTACAGGTTTCAATCCATCTCTGACATCCGGCAGAGCACGGGATACGATAACGCTCATCGCATAGTCCAGAAAGGACTTTCTCATTTCACTGGATAAATTGATCTTGTCAATACGTGCTTCTCTTTCTTCAGCCAAGTCGTGCTTCCTCCTTCAAACTCTTTCAATGCGTGATGGGTCTGATTAAATATCGATATTTTCAACGTACTGGGCGTTGTCCTCGATAAAGTCTCTTCTCGGTTCCACTTTTTCACCCATCAGCATGTCAAAGACCAGGTCGGCTTCGATCGCATCTTCGACCGTCACCTGCAGCAGGCGGCGATTTTCAGGGTTCATAGTCGTGCTCCACAGCTGCTCCGCATCCATCTCTCCCAGACCTTTATAACGCTGGATCGACGGCTTCGGTGTAGCCGGGATTTCCTTGAGATATTCGTCCAGTTCTCTGTCAGAGTCCAGATAAACCTCTTTTTTACCCTGCTTGACCTGATAAAGAGGCGGCTGGGCGATGTAGACAAAGCCGGCTTCAACCACTGGTCTCATATAGCGGAAAATCAGTGTCAGCAGCAGCGTGCGGATATGTGCTCCGTCCACGTCTGCATCTGTCATAATGATCAGTTTGTGGTAGCGGGCTTTGTCGATTTGGAATTCCTCACCAAAGCCGGTTCCCATTGCTGTAAAAAGCGAACGGATTTCCTCATTGGCCAGGATCCGGTCGATTGACGCTTTCTCAACGTTCAGGATTTTACCCCTGATTGGCAGAATCGCCTGAAACAATCGGGATCGTCCCTGCTTGGCGGAGCCTCCCGCTGAGTCTCCCTCAACAATAAAAATCTCAGACTGTGAAGGATCCTTGGATGAACAGTCAGCCAGTTTACCCGGCAGGTTGCTGATTTCCAGTCCACTCTTCTTGCGGGTCACCTCGCGGGCACGCTTGGCTGCCATTCTGGCTTTAGCGGCTAAGAGTGCCTTGTCAACAATTTTTTTGCTCGTTTTAGGATTCTCCATCAAAAAGCGATCAAAATGCTCGCTGAACAATCGGTCAGTGATTGTTCGAACTTCGGAGTTACCCAACTTGGTCTTAGTCTGCCCTTCAAACTGGGGATCGGGGTGCTTGATGCTCAAAACGACTGTCAGGCCTTCTCTGACATCTTCTCCGGTGACATTGTCTTCATTTTCCTTGATCAGTTTATTGCGGCGGCCATAGTCATTAACAATACGGGTCAGGGCTGTCTTGAAGCCTGATTCGTGCATGCCACCCTCATAGGTATGGATATTGTTGGCGAAACTCATAATATTCATGTGATAGCCATCGGTATGCTGCAAGGCCACTTCAACTGTGATCCCTTCCTGCTCGTCCTCCAGGTAGATCGGTTCGTCGTAAAGAGCCGTTTTACTCTGATTCAGGTACTCAACGTAGCTCTTGATTCCACCGTCATACTGGTAATCCAGACGGACAGGCTCTTCTTCTCGGCGGTCTTCAATTGAGATTGCCAAGCCGCGGTTCAAAAAGGCCAGCTCACGGACACGGGTGGCCAGCTTATTGAAGTCATAGACCGTTGTTTCCTGGAAGATTTCATCATCCGCCTTGAAGCGCACCTCAGTACCGGAAAGATCCGTCGTGCCAATTTCTTTCAGGTCATACATGACTGCTCCACGTTCATAGCGCTGATTGTAAATTTTGCCGTTTTTGTGGACATCCACTTCAAGATATTCAGACAGGGCATTGACGACTGAGGACCCTACGCCGTGCAGGCCTCCGGAGACCTTGTAGCCGCCTCCGCCAAATTTTCCTCCGGCGTGCAAGACGGTAAATACCGTCTCTACTGCCGGACGGCCCGTTTTAGCCTGGATATCAATCGGAATCCCCCGACCGTCGTCCTTGACGACGATGACATTGCCTGGTTCAATAATAACTTCGATGCTCTCAGCGTGCCCTGCCATGGCCTCATCGATGGAGTTGTCCACGATTTCCCATACCAAGTGGTGCAGGCCTTCCGAACTGGTCGAGCCGATGTACATTCCCGGACGCTTGCGGACGGCTTCCAGACCCTCAAGGACCTGAATCTGACTGGCGTCATATTCTTCTCTTAATTCCACTATTTCTTTAGGTGTCAACTGTTCATCTGCCACTCTATTCACTCTCCATTTCGATTTGACCACTGCGCACATTGAAGATACGCGGATGATGAAGCAACTCTTTCTTGATGCCGTCTAAACTCGTTGTTGTTAGGAAGGTCTGGACCTTGTCCTGAATCGTTTTCAGTAGATGGGTCTGCCTTTCGTCGTCCAGTTCGCTTAAGACATCGTCAAGCAGAAGGACAGGATACTCTCCTGTCATTTCGTGCATCAGATCGATCTCAGCCAGCTTCAGGCTCAAGGCGGTCGTTCGCTGCTGTCCCTGCGAACCATAAGTCTGGACATTCCGGTTATTGACGTAAAATTTGATATCGTCTCTGTGAGGGCCGTAAAGGGTCGTTCCCTGTTCATATTCCCTCTGCTTGTGCTTGTCGTACTGGTCCAGCAAATCCTGCATTAGCTGTTTCTTGTCTTCCTGCGAGGTCACAGAAAAAGAGGACGCATAATCCAGCGTCAACGTTTCTTTTCCCTGAGAAATATCAAAGTGGATCGGCTGAGCCCAGCTCTCCAGTCTTTTGATAAAAGAAAAACGCTGAGCCAGCAGTTCTGCGCCTTCTGCAGCCAGCTGCTCATTCAGTATGCTCAAGTAGGTCTCATCCAGCCTGCCGCCGCGGCGATTCTGCTTGAGATAAGCATTTCTCTGCTTGAGTATTTTCTGGTATTCCACTAGATGGTACAAATAAATCGTATTCATCTGGCCCATTTCCATGTCCAGAAACTTCCGCCTAACTGACGGTGATCCCTTGACCAGATTCAAATCTTCCGGAGCAAATAAAATAATGTTCAACGAGCCAATGTAGCGGCTCAGTTTTTTCTGCTCCAAGTGATTCAGCTTGGCTTTTTTCCCTTTTTTCGAAAGAATGATTTCCAGAGGATAGCTGCCACCCGATTTTTCTACCGAGCCCGCTACCCTGGCAAAATCCTGGTCCCAGCCAATCAGTTCCCGGTCATTGGCTGTTCGGTGACTTCTGGTCATGGCCAGGACATAGATACTTTCCATGATATTCGTCTTTCCCTGGGCATTTTCACCAAGAAAGACATTGATCTGTTCTGAAAAAGTGACGTCCGCTTCCGCATAATTTCGGTATCCTTTCAGGGACAACTTTTCTAGAAACATTACTCGTCTCCGGCTTCTGTCTGCTTGATGACGTAAGTGCCGAATCCTTCCACTTTAACAACGTCTCCTGGATATAATTTTCTGCCCCGTCGGTTGTCTGCTTCGTCATTTACCCAGACCGTATAATCCATGAGAAATGGCTTAGCCATACCTCCGCTGGATATGATCGTCGAGTGTTTCAAAAATTGTCCTAATGTGATGACTGACTTGTCGATTTCTATGATTTCAGACACTCTAATCGGCTCCTTTAAAAAATGAAAGACGTGGACAAAATCATCCACGTTCTGCATAGTTTCTCCTCTTATATTATACCTTATTTAAGAACCTTAAACAAATTTTTATCGTAAAATAGCCTTTCTCGTCGATTTTAGCTCTAAAATGACAAATCCTTCATAATGGTCCAAATCTGCTTTAAATCGTCAAATTTTGAATTTTCAGGTAGACAGTCCTTTTAAACAGCCGGCAGACAAATAGAAAAATAGCCAGTTACCGTAGACAACGTGGCTGTGAACTTAGATACTGTCCTTCTACCTTTCAATGGTGTGTAAGAAAAATGGTTTTGCCTGTTGTGTTGAAACGAAACAAAGTCCTGTAAATAATGAGCTGAATCACTGATTTTAAATCCGGGCATTCCTGACTCAGTAGCTTCTTCTCACCCAGCAAGTCGAATGGCTTCTGCTAAGCACAGTTAGTCGCTCCTTTATTTCAGTTAATCAGCAGATACTCTACAGGAACACTCACGCTCGACAAGCTAATGAGGGTGTCTGCTGCCTCCGTCAGAAGGACCGTCCGCTTAGGAATACTTTAACGCTCCCACATTTGCTTGCTTTACTTATCCACCTGTTTACATAAAGACCTCTTTCTTTTTACCGTGATAAACTTTCCACAGCTGCTTTAGCTACTGCCTAAAACTCCTTTTTTATCCACATAGCCTTTTTTATCTGCACAAAAAAAAGCTCCGGCACTCAGACCGGAGCTTTTTGCATAGTGATTGATTTGATCAGTTTGATGTTCGGATTGGCGTGATTAACTGGATAAACTCATTTTTATCTTCACTCGGTACCAGTACAAATGGGCGAAGCGTTGATATCAGTTTCAACTTGATGTCGACCGGTCCAAATGTGGTCAAGGCTGCTTTCAGATAGTCCGGATTAAAGGAAATCTCCATATCTTCTCCGTCAATTGACTGCGTAGATACCATTTCATTGACCCGTCCAACTTCAGGCGAGTTTCCAGTGATTTCCACTTGGCCGTCTTTGACGGTCAGCTTGACCACATTGTTTTTCCCTTCATGTGACAGCAGAGATGCACGTTCTACAGCACCTAACAGGACCTGTGCCTCCAAGGCTACCTCCGTTGACGAACTGTCCGGAATCAGACGGTCAGTATCCGGATAGTTTCCTTCCAAAAGTCGGGAATAAAACAGTGTATCTTCCGTTTTAAACAAAATCTGGTTTTCTGCAATGGCAACTTCAATCTCTTCCAAACTGTCATCTAAAAGTCGGGTCAGTTCCTGTAGACTCTTGCCTGGAATGACCAGATTATGAGACAGGCCCTGAGTCCCTTCGATGGGAATCACACGCTGACTGAGACGATGACTGTCAGTAGCAACAGCTTTCAGTTTACCTTCACTGATTGTCAGATGAATACCGGTCAGAATGGGACGGCTTTCATGCGTGGAAACCGCAATAACCGTCTGCTTGATGATTTTTTTCAATAAGTTGACCGGTAAGGTAAAGGACTGGTCTGTATCGATTTCAGGCAAATGCGGGTAGTTTCCTGCATCCAGTCCATTAATGATAAAGGAAGAGGACGCCGACGTGATTGCTGTCTGGACGTGGTCTTTCACTTCTACAGTAAAGGTTTCGTCAGGTAGCTTGTTTACGATATCGCTGAAAAAACGAGCCGGCTGAAGGACAATCTGTCCTTTGCCTGAGACTTCCAGATCCGCCTGCTCATCGTCTGTGCGTATAAATGTTTCTATGGAAATGTCTGAATTGCTTCCAGTCAGCTGTACACCGTCTTCAGATGCAATCAGTTTGATTCCCGTTAAAATGGGAATCGTCGAACGGGATGAAACAGCGAGCTGTACATCTTTTAATTTTTTCAAAAAAGCTTGTCGATTGACAGTAAATTTCATAAGCATCCTCCGTTGATTAAGTGAGTGACCTATTATAATTATATAGTATATAAATTCTTAGTAATAGTAGTAGGCCCTGTGTATAGTGTGGAAAACGGCAAAAACCTTTAGAAGCGATAGTTTTCCACTTGTGGACAAGTTGTGCATAAAGCTGTGCGCATCTTTGCTGCTTATCCACAGGTCGTCTTACAGACTTTTCTTTATTTCATCAATCTGGTCTCTGAGTTCACCGTCTGTTTCTGCATCCAGTGCCTTTTTTATTTTTTCATGAGCATGAATGACTGTGGTGTGATCTTTGCCACCAAATTCCTTTCCTATCTTAGGAAGAGATGTACTGGTCAGCTCTCTTGAAAGATACATGGCAATTTGTCTGGGGATCACAATCTGACGGACCCGTTTTTTACCCTTAAGGTCGGTCAGCGAGATCTGGTAATACTTGCAGACACGCTGCTGGATATCAGCAATCGAGATATTCTGCTTACCGTCATGTTTGATCATGCTTTTTAAAGCATCTGCAGCCAGACTGGTCGTGATATCATTTCTTTGGATCGCTGAATAGGCCTGTACACGGACAAGTGCGCCCTCCAGTTCACGAATGTTGGAGTCAATCTGTCCAGCAATGTAACTCAGTGTATCGTTAGGGATTTCAAGCCCTTCTGCATTGGCTTTTTTACGTAAAATAGCAATCCGAGTTTCTAGATCCGGAGGCGTGATATCAACAGACAATCCCCAGGCAAAGCGCGAAACCAGGCGCTCTTGCAGTTTAGGAATTTCGTTAGGCAGCCGGTCACTGGTCAAAACAATCTGCTTGCGGTCATCGTACAGGGCATTGAAGGTATGGAAAAATTCTTCCTGAGTCCCTTCCTTGTCTGCAAAAAACTGGATGTCATCGACCAGCAGCAAGTCGACATTACGATACTCTTGGCGGAATTTTTCCTGAGTCCGGTTTTGAATCGAGTTAATAAAATCATTGGCAAAATTTTCGCTGGACACATACTTTATTTTGGCATTGGGATTGATTTGAAGCATTTGATGGCCAATAGCATGCATCAAATGTGTTTTCCCTAATCCTACTCCTCCATAGAAGAAAAGTGGATTGTAAATAGTTCCTGGTTCTTCAGCTACAACCAGTGCAGCAGCGTGAGCCATCTGATTCCCTTTACCGATAACAAATGTATCAAAGGTATATTTGCTGTTGAGTGTGCTGGAAACAGGCTGGGTATCAAATGCTTGAATAGCCTGATGTTCTTCTTGCTCTTCGTGAACAGCCTGCTCTTCAGTGGTTACGAAGAGAGGTGAAATTTCTCTGCCGAGAAATTCATATAAAAATTCAACGACCCGGGTGGACAAGTTATTTTTCCAGTACTCCTTGTGTAGGGTCGACGGAACTTCGATTGTGACAGAACTGTCTGTGATGCGGACGAGGTTCGCACTCTGAATCCAAGTGTCAAAACTGACTTTTGACAGGGATTCTTTAAATTTTTCCTGTAGATAATTCCAAGCCGAATGTAGATCGTCCATTATTTTCCTCCTCGCCGATAAGATTCATTTTTCATTTTAGCACGTCTTCCAGCAGTTTTCCACAATAGGTTTTAGATGTTAATAAACTATCCTCAGGATGTAAAGAAGGTTATCCACAAGCTCGAATGAAATGTGAATTAATATAAAAAAAAGATGAATATAAACAAGTTCTGTGGATAACATTACCAAAACAGATGCGATAATGCCAGCTTTATATTGAGTTATGCACAGAACAAAAAAGGGTGTTGACAAGTTTTGCAAACAGCCTGTAGAGATGTGGAAAACTTGTTGATAGAGATGTGCACAAAGAATGAATATAATATCTTTATCAAAGGGGTGTGGATATCTTTTTGGGACAAGTCCAGCTGTTATATAATAGGTGAATCCCAGGATGGGAAGGGTGAAAAGACAAATTAAGAACAAAATGAGTCGAAAATAAAAGCAAAATATCCGGAAGCTCTTGACAAATCATCAAATGTTTTCTAAACTAATATAGTCTGTCTAGGTACAATCAAGCAGTCACTTATTTATGCTTATTTAAGTCAGAGGACTAAGGAAAGATTCAGGAGGTGTTTCTCAATGGCACAAGGACTAACATACCAACCAAAAAAACGTAAACGTCAAAAAGTACATGGATTCCGCAAACGTATGAGCACAAAAAACGGACGTAGAGTCTTAAAAAATAGACGTCGTAAGGGAAGAAAAAGAATTTCCGCTTAATGACGACAGGCGACGGCAGCTTCTTACTGAAAGCTATAGTGAGAGCACGTTGCCTTTTTTTTATAGTTTGAAATAAGGGATGCAATGAATTCAGGCTTTAAGCGAAGTCTGACAGCCGGTTGTAGACCACATAGAAAGATGGGTACGGATGAAAAAAGCTTATAGAGTCAAAAAAGAAGCGGATTTTCAAAAAGTCTTTCATGGAGGCCGCTCGATGGCCAACAGGCAATTTGTAATCTATGCCATTGAAAAAGAGGGACAGGCACATTTCCGTGTGGGTTTGTCGGTCGGTAAAAAGATAGGTAACGCAGTGAAGCGTAACGATATTAAACGTAAAATCAGACATGTGCTGATTGAGCTGGATCAGGAAGACAAAGTCAGAGAAGATATTGACTTTGTAGTGATTGCAAGAAAGCCGACGGGAAGTATGACTTTTCATGAAATGAAAAAAAGTCTGCTCCATGTGATGAACAAAGCCAAGCTGCTCAAATAAGGCGTTTGAACAGAAACATCTACAGGGGTCAATTCTTATAGGGCCTTTTAATGTAGAAACATAGTTTTAGAAAAGAGGAAAACACGTGAATGTATTAAAGAAACGTAAGCGATTGCTATTGACCCTGGCTATGCTCAGTCTGGTCGTATTTTTGTCTGCCTGCGGTACAGAGCCGGTCACATCAGATAGTACAGGTATTTGGGAAGGCGTCATTATTTATAATTTTGCCCGGGCAATCATCTGGGTGTCCAATCTCTTTGGAGAAAATTACGGAATAGGAATCATTGTGGTTACCGTCATCATCCGGGCAATGCTCATTCCATTCACCCATTTTCAGCAGAAAAATATGCAGCAGATGAATGAGATCAACCCGCAGATGGAAGAACTCAAGCAGAAATATTCTGCCAAGGATGCAGCTACTCAGGAGAAACTTAAAGAAGAGCAGCAGCGTCTGTACAGTGAGGCAGGCGTCAATCCCTATATGGGCTGCTTGCCGCTGCTGGTTCAGATGCCGGTCTTTATCGCACTTTACCAGTCAGTGAATCGTACGCCAATCCTGGCAACTGGAGATTTCCTCTGGGTCAATCTGGGACAGCCGGATCCCTACTTTATCCTGCCGGTCCTAGCGGGGCTGTTCACTTTTGGCCACTCAATGCTAATGAGCATGGGACGCGTTCAGGAAGGTAACAAAGTCATGACCTACATCATGCCGCTGTTTATCGTCTTTATTACGTTCCGCTTGTCTAGTGCTTTAGCGCTCTATTTTACTGTTTCCAACGGGTTCTCTGTTCTACAGACGCTGATTTTCCAGAATCCATATAAAATCAGAAAACAGCGTGCCGACAAAGAAGCTCAGGAACAGGAAGCGGAAAGACAGCGCAGGCGTGCCATTAAAAGAGCACAGAAATATGGACGCAATGTGAAAAAATAAAAATATTCTGACTTATTGTCCTGATTTTTGGTAGAATGTAAGCACAACAGAGATCGTGAATGGAGGATAGAGTTAATGAGAGACAAGTATACTGCCCAAGCAGCAACAACAGAAGAAGCCATTGAAAAAGGGCTAAAGGCCCTCAATATAAATAAGGCTGAAGCGAAGATTACTGTCAGCCAGGAATCGAAAAAAGGATTTCTGGGAATCGGCCAGCGGGATGCGGTCGTTGTGGTTGAAAGAAAGCATGCCAAAAGCCCTGTAGAAGAACTAATTTCCAAAGAAATACTTTTGGGAGAAACGGAAGGATCGACCATTCAGGCAGAAACAGAGCCGGAGGCCGAGGAAAAGATACCGGAACCGGCAGCAAAAGCTCCTGAAAAAGAAAAAGCACAGAGCCCATCGGTAAAATCAGATAAGGGAGCCTGTGAGACGGATAAGCCCTCAGAACAAGTGGAAGCAGTAGAGCCCAAGCCTGAAGCTGAGCAGCCTGAAGTGCAGGAGAAAAAGCCGTTCGTTGCTACAGAACAGGATGAACAGGCCATCGCGTATGTTGCAGACTATCTTGAAAATATCGCTGTTAAGATGGGAATCGAGGATGTATCAGTATCTGTGAACCGGACAGATAAGCGTGTGCAGTATGTGATTGATACCGAAGATGCTGGCCTGATCATCGGCCGACACGGAAAAGTATTGAACAGTCTTCAGACATTAGCTCAAATCCAGCTTCATCAGGAAGCAGACAGTAAGTTCTTTGCAAAAGTGGATGCGGAAAACTACCGGGATCGCCGTCAGAAAACGGTCGAGCAGCTGGCCAGCCGGACAGCTGAAAAAGTCAAGCGGACTAAACGTCCTGTGATTCTTGAGCCGATGCCGGCGCATGAACGCAAGCAGATTCACCGTTATCTCAACCAGCATAAAGGTGTGCAGACGCATTCTGAAGGAAAAGAGCCCCACCGTTACCTGGTCGTTGAACCGTCAGGCGAAGAGACTTTTTAAAAATCGAATAGCATCATAAAACGAGCCTGCGGTCCCAAACGCAGGCTCGTTCTTCACTATGTCGTTGATTAGGGTCAAAGCAAGCAAACAGAATATCAAACGTCTGCTTTAGACCAGGGTGTTCAGTCAAATACAGGGAGGCGGTCGAAAAAATGAAGGACTGCTCTTGTTTGGATGAAAGGCGTGCTGAAGAGGTTGAACTGTGGAGAGTCAGGCCTGAAAGATACAAAATAGGCTTAGGGTAAAGAGGGTAAAATAAAGAAGAGTAATACTGGTGTGAAAAATAAACTGGCCGTCATGAAACGTCAAGGGAAAGGTAAGTATAAGAGACTTCAGGATATAAATCAGGAAAAGGACTGCAGGAAAAAGAGTGGGTCACAGTGCGTGCGGGGGAAAAGTAAAAATGGTAGAAAGTATGATATGATTTAATGCAAGTATATATAACCGGACTGGATAATGCAATGGATATACTTGTCGACTGTCTGGCCGGTGTGCAAGTGACGGATGTCTTATAGAAAAAGAAGTCAGGAGAGTTGAATGATGGACATGAAGGGTGTCATTGAGTTAGTGAACACAAACAGAGGGACAGGGCAGAAGGAAGATCTCCACCGGATGCGCCTGCTGCTGGAGAAACTGGGTAATCCGCAGCAAGCACTGAGATGTGTGCACGTAGCAGGAACAAACGGAAAAGGATCAACGAGTGCCTTTTTGTCTCATATCCTCAGAGAAGCCGGAATCAGAACAGGGATCTATACCTCTCCCCATCTGGAAAAAATCAATGAGCGCATCATGATTGACGGCGTCCGGATTACCGATAAAGCATTTATCCAGACGACAAAAGCTGTCGCCAGACATGTGGAATCAGTAGAAGAGGAAACAGGGGAGCGCCTGTATTCCTTTGAGATTTTAACAGCTGTCTCCTTGCTGTATTTCAAAGAGCAAGAGTGTGAACTGGTGATTCTTGAGGCAGGGATCGGCGGCCGCTTGGATGCGACCAATGTCATTGAGCGGCCGGAAGTGGCCATCATCACTTCAATCGGTTACGATCACATGAAAGTGCTCGGGGAAACAATCGAGCAGATTGCCTCTGAAAAAGCGGGAATCATCAAAGAAGGTGGCACACTGATTTATTCTGAAATGACACCTTCAGTCCATGCGGTCATTGAAGGCAAGGCGAGAGAAAGTCAGGCAACCGTCCGCCGGATCAGAACAGAAGAATTAAAAGAAGTCCAGCTAAGTGATCAGGGTGGTCAGTTTTCTTTTAAAGGTCAAAAAGAGTTGTCGGTCAGACTCATAGGTCGGCATCAGCTGATGAATGCTGCATTGGCAGTGGAAGCAGCCTATGAGTTGAATAAAAAAGGCTTTGAA
The DNA here is from genome assembly GCF_000585255.1 of Alkalibacterium sp. AK22. Classification (GTDB taxonomy): domain Bacteria; phylum Bacillota; class Bacilli; order Lactobacillales; family Carnobacteriaceae_A; genus Alkalibacterium. Next base: position 23,317 of record NZ_JANL01000007.1, on the reverse strand, counting down.
ATCCAGGCAGCTCATATCAGAAGTGGACTAGTCAACACCGGCTGGCCGGGTAGAATGGAGAAAATCAGTGAGCAGCCAACCATAGTTATTGATGGCGCGCATAACCCGGAAGGTGTAGCGGTTTTAAAGAATAACCTGAAGGAACTTTATACGGATCAGTCACTGATTCTGGTATGTGGGATGATGAAAGATAAGGATTACATGAGCATGATTCGGCAGGTTCGGCCGCTGTGTAAAAAGGTGATGACGGTCTCTCCTGATCCTTACCGTGGCTTCAATCCGTTTGAGACTGCCCGACTGCTGTCTGATGAGGGGACTGAGGCAGAAGCTTTTGACTCGGTTACATCCGTTATAGATAAACTTAAACAAGAAAGCAGCTCAAAAGACACCGTTATTGTCATGGGCTCGCTTTACCTGATTGGGGCATTCAGAGCAAGCTGGTGACAAGGAAAGCCTTGAGAGCATAGTCCGCTTTCAAGGCTTTTGCTGTGTCCTAAAAAGGGTGAAATGGTAAACTATAGGTGTAAAAAATGAAAAAACAGTGCGAAAGAATTAAAAAATGGGGTGAGACATTAAAAAATAAAAACTTGTGTAAAACGCTTGCATTTTTGCTTTTCATGCAGTATATTAAAAACGCAGACAACTTGTATATACAAGTTAAAGTAAAAAGGAGGAAACAAAAGTGGCAGATTTCAAAAAAGATGCACAGGAGCTGCTGGACGCGATAGGCGGTAAGGAAAACGTCAATGCGGTCAGTCACTGTGCCACGCGTATGCGTTTTGTGTTGGATGACCCGTCAGCGGCAGACAAGGAACGAATCGAAGACATTCCCTCTGTAAAAGGAACCTTTACGCAGGCCGGACAATTTCAGGTCATCATCGGGAACAGGGTAGCTGACTTTTACAACGAATTTTCAGCAATATCCGGACTTGAAGGTGTTTCAAAGGATGAAACGAAAAAAGCCGGTCAGAAAAACATGAACAGCCTGCAGCGTATCATGGCTGCGTTGGCAGAAATATTTACCCCGTTAATTCCCGCAATTATTATTGGTGGTTTGATTTTAGGTTTCAGAAACGTCTTGGAAGCTGTTGAGTTTGGAGCATTAGGTGGACAGACCATTGTCGAGACTTCTCAGTTCTGGAGCGGAGTCAACGCCTTTCTCTGGCTGCCCGGTGAGGCGATTTTCCACTTCCTTCCGGTGGGTATCACTTGGAGTGTGACCCGTAAGATGGGAACCACACAGATACTCGGGATTGTATTAGGGATCACCCTGGTGTCTCCTCAGCTGATGAACGCTTATGGTGTAGAAGATATTCTAGCCGGGGACGTTAACCAGTGGAATTTTGGTTTCTTCCAGCTGGATATGATCGGTTATCAGGCGCAAGTTATTCCAGCCATGCTGGCCGGTTTCCTGCTGGTCTACCTTGAAAAATGGCTGCGGAAATTCATACCTGAAGCTATTTCAATGATTTTTGTTCCACTGTTTGCCCTTGTTCCGACTGTATTTGTAGCTCATGCGGTTATTGGACCAATCGGCTGGCAGCTGGGTATCTGGCTGTCTCAAGTCGTTCAGTGGGGACTGACCGGAACTTTCAACTGGGTATTTGGTTTCATCTTCGGCGGTCTTTATGCACCGCTGGTTATTACCGGTCTGCATCACATGACCAACGCAATCGACTTGCAGCTGGTGGCCGACTTTGATCAGACCATCCTGTGGCCGATGATTGCCCTGTCAAACATTGCTCAGGGATCTGCCGTATTGGGAATCATCTGGATGCACCGAGGAAACGAGAAAGAACAGCAGATCTCCATTCCTGCGATGATTTCCGCCTACCTGGGTGTTACAGAACCGGCCTTGTTCGGTATCAACATTAAATTCGTTTATCCTTTTGTAGCCGGTATGATTGGTTCCGCCTTTGCAGGTATGACCTCTGTGGCCTTGAACGTCGCATCCTTCAACATTGGTGTCGGCGGTTTGCCGGGAATCCTGTCCATTATTCCGGACTACTACCTGGGCTTCCTGCTGGCAATGAGCATTGCCATTGTGGTACCGTTCGTTCTTGTCATTGTATTTGAAAAGAATGGCATCATGACTAAATGGGAAAACGACCACCTGCCCGTGCCAAAACTAGGGAACTGATCTCCCTTTCAGTTTAAACAGGCAGTACAGATTTTAAAGCATTGACTATCAATGACTCCAAGGAGGAAGGGTATTTCTGGAAGTTCGGCTTTTCTAGTCCATAAAACTGGGAAAACCACTTCGCTGAAATACCCTTTTTCTTTTGGAATAAAGAGAAGGAGAGACATAAATGAGTAATTTTCATGACAAAGTAATCTATCAGGCGTATCCGAAATCATTCAAGGACACGAACGGAAACGGGGTAGGAGACCTGAACGGGGTAAGAGAAAAACTGGCTTATCTGGAAGATCTGGGAGTAGACATGCTGTGGTTGAACCCCTTCTACAAATCTCCGCAAAATGACAATGGCTATGATGTGGCGGACTACAAGTCCATCGATCCAATGTTTGGAGACTGGGATGATTTGGATGCACTGATCAGGGAAGCCAAAGCACATGGCATCGACTTGATGCTGGACATGGTCTTAAACCATACCTCAACAGATCACGAGTGGTTTCAGAAAGCACTGGCTGGAGACAAGAAATACCAGGACTTTTACATTTTAAGAGATCTACAGGAAGACGGCAGTCTGCCGACCAACTGGGAATCCAAGTTCGGCGGCAAAGCCTGGTCCAAATTCGGTGATACAGATAAGTACTACCTGCACCTGTATGACGTGACTCAGGCTGACTTGAACTGGCGCAATCCAGAGGTCCGCGAAGAACTCTACAAGGTAGTTAATTTCTGGCTTGAAAAAGGGGTCAAAGGCTTCCGTTTCGACGTGATTAACGTCATTGGTAAAGATGAACAACTGAAGGACGCTGAAGACGGGGTAGGCAAATCACACTATACAGATACACCCATTGTGCACGACTTTATTCAGGAGTTGAACAAAGAGACTTTCGGCCCTTATGGTGATATCGTGACAGTGGGCGAAATGAGCTCCACGACAGTCGAAAACGGCATCAAGTACTCTAATCCAGACCGTGAGGAGCTGTCGATGATCTTCAGTTTCCATCACCTGAAAGTCGACTACAAGGATGGCGAAAAGTGGACGCTACAGCCGTTTGACTTTATCGAACTGAAACGTATCCTGAATGAGTGGCAGGAAGGAATGGTAGAAGGGGGAGGCTGGAATGCGCTCTTCTGGAACAACCATGATCAGCCGCGTGCCAACAGCCGCTTTGGAGATGTCGTCAACTACCCGTTTGAAACCAGCACGATGCTGGCCCAGACGATTCACTTGCTGAGAGGGACACCTTATATTTATCAGGGTGAAGAAATTGGCATGACCAATCCAGGCTTTGAAGAGCTGGATCAGTATGTGGATATCGAAACCCATAATGCTTACAGAGAAATGAAGGAAAAAGGCCTGTCACATGATGAAGCAATGGAAATCATCCAGTTCAAGTCCCGTGACAATTCCCGTACACCAATGCAGTGGAACGACTCCAAGCATGCTGGCTTCACGGAAGGGACTCCGTGGCTTCAGGTTGCGGACAACCACACAACCATCAATGTGGAAAGCAGGGGCGACAGTACCCGGATTCGTGACTACTACAAGCAGCTGATTAAACTGCGCAAAAGCATGCCGATTATCCAGGAAGGTGCCTATGAAATGCTGGAACTGGAGCATCCAAGTATTTTCGCGTATGTCAGAGAACAGGACGGAGAGAAACTCCTGGTACTCAGTCACTTCTATGGTGAAGAGGCAACCTTTACGGTTCCGGACAACCTGCTGGAGCTGGAGGCGTCTTACCTGATTGGAAATGGCAAGGAGCGGTCCTTAGACAAGTCATTCCAGATGGGTCCTTATGAAACAGTCGCTTTTCTGCTTAAGTAACGAAATAGCAGAGAAGTAAAATGATGCATAAGAAGCGAAGCGGAGTCTCGAATAGAGGCTCCGCTTTTAGTTTACCGGCCGGGACAGCTTTTAAATCAAGATTTAAGTGAGTGCAAATGATCGTGCTAGATCTGTCTGCTGAAGAAGGCTTTATAGGCCCGTTTACGTTCGTTGACGGGTGTCTAGAGGCAGCAGGTGAGTCCATTATTGAAAGTTTATTTAGTGTAAAAAAAAAGCCCCTTGCATGTGAGTCTAGACTGGCTCTCCTGCTGGGGGCTAATTCGTATAATATGCTGTGTCTTAGTCGTAAGAAACAGGGCCACGACGTCTGGCAAATTCTACAAAGCGGAACTTGTCGAGACGGTGTCTGGATTCGGTATACTGGAAAAGTCGGGTATCTTCCAGATGCACTTCACTGCGGGTGACCACCACATGGGTATCATTATGCAGCGTCATCAGCTGGCGGTCTTCTTGTGTCGCCGGCTCGACAATAAACTCTTTCCGGGCAAAGCCGATAGCCAGACCCATTTTTTTCTCGATGTAATGATACAAAGAATGCCGAGCTTCTTCATCTGGAAGTTCAGGAATGACGGAGGTAAAAAGGTAATCCTTATCCAGAATAACCACTTCGCCGTCCACTTCGCGGGCCCGAATCACACAATGTACTTCGGTATCTTTGGATACCTTGAGAAAATCTGCAATCTGCTCGGGAATCCTTATTTTTTCATTTTGGACCAGCAGGGTTTTGCTGGAAATATTTTGTGCATCCTGCAGTTCCTTGTAGCTGGTTAGTCCCGAGATAGGAAAATCGAAGCGTTTGACATCAAGCACGATTGATCCTTTTCCTTGTTTCTTTTGGATGTATCCGCTCTCAAGTAGAAGAACCAGGGCTTTTCGGATTGTTTCGCGTGAAACATTGTACTTTTTAGACAACTGGTTTTCGCTCGGTAAAAGCTCTCCTGCTTTGTAATACTGCTTGAGGATATCTGATTCGATATCCAGAAAAATATCCTGAAATCTGCTCATATCTGCCATTCCTTTGATTAAAGTTCTTTGTCCAGTGTAATCAAATTTAAGGTAAAAGTGAAGTTAAATCCTGCTTATCGTTGCCATTTAAATAAGAAAAGGCGGTAGGTGTAGTGGTATGGATAGAATATCTGCACCTGCGTGCTGTTTTTGACTGCGCAGCAGAAAAAATAGAGCCTTCCATCTTTAATCTCAGACAGAAGGCTCTTTATACAGTGTGCTTAGATGATGACACTATACAATAAGGCGGCTACAACTGCTCCTATAAGCGGAGCAATGACCGGAATCCAGGAATATTCCCAGTTGGATGGTCCTTTATGCTTGATTGGCAGTATCTGGTGTGCAATTCGTGGACCGAGGTCACGGGCCGGGTTGATGGCATAGCCAGTGGATCCGCCAAGAGAAAGTCCGATAGACAAGACCAGAACACCCACAACCAATGGATTCAAACCTTCAGTGAAGGTGTTTTGACCAAAGGCAAGAATACCGAAGACAAGGACAAAGGTCCCAATAACTTCTGAAAGCACGTTGCTTGTGACATCGCGAATTTCTGCAGAGGTTGCAAAGGTGCCGAAAATGGCTCCCTGATCAGTTGTTTCACGGTAATGAGCCAGGTAAGTCAGCCAGACGAGCGTGCTGCCTAAAATGGCACCAAGTGTCTGAGCAAGCATGAATGGAAGGACCAGCCCCCATTCCAGATCTCCAGTGATGGCGAGACCTAGCGTCACTGCCGGGTTCAAGTGAGCTGGCCCCATGAAGCCGGCAATATAGACAGCCATGGTTACACCGGCTCCCCATCCCATGGTGATGGCTACCCAGCCAGCGCCTTCAGCCTTACTTTTAGTCAAGCTGACTGCAGCCACGACTCCATTGCCTAAAAGAATCAAAAACATCGTACCTAAAAATTCACTAAAGATCGATAATGTTGTCCCTGTCATTTTACCTTCGCCTCTTTCAAGTGTTTTAAGTCGGATTCATCCAAAGCTTTTTGCAGTTCATCTTTAAAGTAGCTACTTTGCTTTTCGGACCAGCCGTTGTAACGGGTCATTTCTCTGGTGACCGGTTCAATGATGCTGTCTAGCGTGTCACGCATAAAGAGCATGTGATTTGTCCGACGAATCAGAAAATCACTTGGTGTCAAAGCCATTTCTTCACGCATAGCATAATGCAGGCTTAAAGAATCGGCCAGGGAAAGGCCAGGGATTTGTGTAACATCATCAAGTAAGGACAGCACGGCAGGTGTATTTGATCCATAGAGATTTGCGAGGTATTCGGCATCTCTTTCAGCAAGTCCTTTATCGATGCCTGCCTGAGTCAGTTCAGCCAATGCGTTCTCGACGTTGTGGGGATCAAGACGCCCACCGGAAACAGGGTATTTGGCTGAATCGATTTGCTCAAAGTGTTCACCAAAGTCACTATTTAACCGGTCAATCACTGTTTTGACCGCGCCGATAGCCATCTTACGATAGTCTGTGATTTTACCGCCTGCGACCGTGATCAGGCCGTCAGAATCGATGTCTAGCGCGCTGCCTCGAGAGAGGGTGGAGGGGTTGTCGTCAGTTTCGCCTCCACTTTTCTCAATATTTTTCAGAACATCAGCGACTTCGAAGCGTTCGGCTTTTCCTTGCTGATACTGCTCTACAATCGCAAGTACCTCGTCGATACTGTCTTCTTCAATCTGCTGACTGCTCATGCCATTGTAGTCTGCACCTCCACTGCTGGCAATCAGCGGACGCAGGCCGACCCAGCTTGACTCGATATCATCGAGGGTAATCTGAGCGGAAGGGTAGCGTTCATTGATGATGTCTAGCAGATAATCGACATCTTCCTGTTCGACTGATGGATGGGTAAAGTCTCCTTTGTAGTCCGTGTCCGTTGTACCAAAGTAAGTTTTTCCTTCACGTGGAATGACAAAGACCATTCGTCCGTCCTGTTTGCCGGTATCAAAGTATGTCGGCTGCGGGACAAAGAGTCTGTCTTTGTCGACCGTCAGGTGTACGCCCTTGGTCGGACGCATTTGGGGCAGAGCTTCAATTTGGTCATCCATCTGGCGAATCGTATCTGACCATGGACCTGTGGTATTCAGTACGGTTTTTGCTTTGATCTGAATTATCTCACCAGTTAGTAGATCTTCTACTTCGGCTCCAGCTGCTTTGCCTTGTGCATCATGCAGAATTTTTTTAACTTTCATCCGGCTCAGCATGCGGCCACCGTCTGCGGCTGCTTGCTTGATGTTCTCAATGACCAGCCGGGCATCATTGTTTCGGTAATCGAGATAGACTCCGGCACCTAGCAGTCCTTCCCTTTTCAGTTGAGGTACCCGCTCGAGGGCTTCTTCGGGTGTCAGGGTGTAGTTGGCATACTGGGTTCCGGTCACATCAGCTAGTCGGTCATACAAGTCCATAGCCACTTTCAGTGAAAACATACTGAAAGTGGAGCCCGGCTCGTCGTAGACGGGTAGAATCATAGGATCGGGCTTTGGAATGTGGGGAGCAATCCTTTGGACTACTGCACGTTCCTGAACGGTTTCTGCAACCACTTCGACATCAAAGTTCTTGAGGTAGCGCAGACCGCCGTGAATCAGTTTAGTTGAGCGGGAGGACGTTCCTTCAGCAAAATCCTGCATTTCAACCAGACCGGTTTTTAGGCCGGAAGCACTGGCCTGTAAAGCACAGCCGGCACCTGTGATTCCTCCACCTATGATTAAAACATCCAGCGTTTCAGTTTTTAAAGCTTCTATATCGTTTGTTCTTCTTTCTAAAGAGAAAGCCATCGTGTATTCCTCCTAGTGTTGTTCCTAGTTTTCAGGCTTAAAGACTTGGGTAGCCTGAACAGCAAGTTTCCAGTTCTTGTAAAGTTTCTGACGTTCTTCTTCAGGCATCTGAGGTTCGAACAAGCCGCCTTCTTCATAAAGATCCTTGATCTCATCTGTATCTTTCCAAAAGCCGACAGCCAGTCCCGCCAAATAAGCTGCCCCCAGGGCGGTGGTTTCTAGGTTGTGTGCTCTTTGGACCTTGGTGCCTAAAATATCTGCCTGGAACTGCAGCAGCCAGTCGTTATGAGCTGCTCCTCCGTCTACTTTCAGTAAAGGAATATCAATACCAGCATCTTTGTTCATGGTGTCGATGACATCACGGGTCTGATAGGCAATAGACTGAAGGGTCGCTTTGACAAAGTCCTGTTTAGTTGTTCCACGAGTCAACCCAAACACAGCACCACGTGCATCCGAATCCCAGTAGGGTGCACCCAGGCCTGTAAAGGCTGGAACAACAATCACTTCATTATCATTTTTAGACTGCTTGGCCAAAGCTTCTGAATCTGCAGAGTTTTCGATCATCTGCAGGCCATCACGCAGCCACTGAATAGAAGAGCCGGCGACAAAAATACTTCCTTCCAGAGCGTAGTAAATTTTTCCATTGATACCATAACCAATGGTGGTGAGCAGGTTGTTTTCGGACAGTTGAGGCTTTTCTCCTGTGTTCATCACAATAAAGGAACCTGTCCCGTAGGTGTTTTTGACCATACCTGGTTCAAAGGCCATTTGTCCAAACAAAGCAGCCTGCTGGTCTCCAGCCATACCGGATATAGGGGTATTGGAGCCATAGAAGTGATAATTGGCTGTTTCCCCGTACACTTCGGAGTTGGAACGGACTTTTGGCATCATAGCCATAGGGATGTTTAAAAGATCCAGAATTTCCTGGTCCCACTCGAGTTTGTGAATATTGTAAAGCATGGTGCGGCTTGCGTTGGAGTAGTCTGTAACAAAGGATTCGCCGCCAGTAAGCTTCCATACAAGCCAGGTATCCACTGTTCCAAAGAGCAGTTCGCCCTTATCGGCACGTTCCTGTGCGCCTTCAACATGATCGAGTATCCAGCGGATCTTTGTAGCTGAGAAGTAGGAATCAATGACCAAGCCAGTTTTTTCATGGATCATATCTGAGTGGCCGGCATTATATAACTCATTGGCAATGCCGGCAGACTGACGGGACTGCCAGACTACAGCGTTATGGATAGGCAAGCCTGTTTCCTTGTCCCAGACAATGGTTGTTTCACGCTGGTTGGTGATGCCGATTCCAGCAATTTCATGCGGTTTGACACCGGACTCAATAAATGCCCCGGCAATGACCGACTGGACAGAATTCCAGATTTCATTTGGATTGTGCTCAACCCATCCGCTTTGCGGGAAAATTTGAGTAAATTCTTTTTGTGAACTGCCGATGGTATTGAGCTGCTTGTCATAGATGATAGCTCTCGAGCTGGTTGTTCCCTGGTCAATAGCCATAATGTATTTTGCTTCAGTCATAAATAATTCCTCCTGTTAGGGTCTGAGTGATGTAACCGATTTCTTTACGTTTTTATTGTAACCGTTTTTATTTAAGAACAACTGTCAGTTTTTTTGGATAACTTACATTTTTTGAAAGTTTTGCTGATACATGCTGATATAGTAGGGTTTTCAAGGCTGATAAAAAAGAGCAAGCAGCAGATTTAGCCTGTGCTTGCTCCCGTATTCAAGGTCTGAATGATTTGCCTGATATTAACTAGATCAAATGAAGAGAGGATTTCTGATAACACATAGACATGTGCGCCGGCGTACGTATCCTGTTGAACTGGTTCTATATTGGTTAAAATCAGATCGTAGTTTTTATCTTTCTGGTAATAGTCAACATGGATTCCGTTGATTGGCCGAAGTCTAAGCATCAGCAGCTCCGTTAGCGTCTCTTTGTAGAGCCTGTCCATTTTCAGGTCAATACCGATGGCAATCGATTTGGACATGTTCAGTGAAATCAGAATCAGCAGGCTGATGTACTTCAAACGTTCCATTTTAAGTAAACTGCTGCCTTCTGAGGAAACGGCTGGATATAGCGTACGGCTGCTGGTAGACAGCAGCGTTTTTGAAAAAGGAAGGAGATGTTCTTCAGTCAGCTGGTTTTTTTTGGCCAGGATATGTTCATAGTCATAGACTTCGATATCTCCGTGAAAAAAGTAGAGGCGGGCATGAATGGACGACAAGTGGTAGTACATCTCCCGCTCCAGCATGTAAGGGAGCTTTTTGAAATCAAAATAATTGATGATTGTTTCCGCTATATAAGTATCCATTGAAGCAACGGGGTTACGCCGGTTTCTCATCAGTCTGTATTCGTGAAAGTCAGGTTCGGTAAAAATAGGAAAAGCCAAGATAAAGGCAAAGAAAAGCATTGCTTCGGCCTCTTCTACTTCAATGGAGTAGCGGCTATAGTATCTTAAAATCATAGACTGCAGATCACGAAACAAGGGGTCGCTTGCATACGGCTGGATCAGTTTGCGCAAGGACTGATAGTTTTTTTTACTGTATCTTATTCTGGATTGGCTGATGATGACCCACAGAGTCAGCCGGTGCAGACTCTGCGGGACAACACTAAATTTGAGGGATTTTTCCATAAACTGAATCATATGCCTAGCGTCCGCCTCGGTATGCGGCTTGATCAGCAAAGAAGCGTCTGCAACATAGTTGTAAAACTGCAGGTAAAAATAACGAATCTGCAGCTCTTCTCCCTGGAGCTGACCATTTCTTATCTTTAGCTGGAACTCTTGTAAATAACGGTTCAGTTCTTTGATGCGCCGAAACAAAGAAGACTCGCTGATTAGCAGTTCCTGTGTGAGTTGAGCAATCGAAAATTCCTGGTGCTCAAACAGATAGTGAATGATCAGAACTTTAACAGATTCTTTCAGGTATAGCTGATAAATCTGCTGAAGAGAAAAGGTATCACTCATGTATAAAGTGATTGTTTTCCCGTCAAAGGAAATCTCGACTTCCTTGGCAAAGCCTGATATTTTGTCTGCAAGAGAGTTTAGATCATTTTCAAGCGAAGCTTTTGAAATGTGCAAATAATCGATCATTTCGGTATAAGAGAGCGTACCCGCATGCAGTACCAGCTGATTGAAAATCGTTATTTCCCTGACTTCGTTTTTTTCGAGAAAGTGTTCACGTTTCATTTTTTTCAGACTCCTCAGTGTTCCACGGCATCAAACTGGTGGTTGACGTCAGTTGCGAATAGGATGGATGAAAGAAATAATCTGTCTGCTGAATCTCATCGAGGGTCTGCCTTGTCTGAATGGCCAGTGCCAGGGTGTTGATTTTTTCTAAAATATTTGAAGTAGACACCATTTGGGCTCCCAGCAGCTCATGTGTCTGGGCATCATATACCCATTTCAACGTAACAGTATCCGAGTCAGGAAGGCTGTTCAGCTGGACGGTTTGTCGATGGCTATTTACTTGACGAGGTGTAAACAAACTGTCCGCTTCGGTCATACCGGTACTGGCAATATAATAACCGAAGACGCAGGTTCCAATGGTTTTTAAGGAGCCTTTGAATGGAGAAACAGGACTAATCAGGTTTCTGGCAGCAGTCATTCCGGAACGGACAGCGTTATTAATAAGCGGAAGATACCTGCTGTCTTCTTCAGGGCCAGTCAGCTGTATACAGTCTCCAGCCGCAAATACGTCTTCAACCGATGTTCTCAAGTACTGATCGACCGCGATGGTCTGGTCGCTGTTTAAACGGATAGATGCATCAAGAAAGGGCAGATAAGGCCGTACATTTACACCCATGACAGCCGCTTCTGTTTTTAAGGTATCCTCACCTAGGTGAAGCACAAGGTGTTCTTCCAGTGCGGTATCGATTGCGGAGACCGTCTGTTTCAGCCGTAAATCGATTCCCTCTGCCAACATTTTCTGCTGCACGGGTCTAGTCATGTCGCTGTCCAGGTATTTAAAAAGAATATAGTCCATGCTTTCGATCAGTGTCACTTGCTTCTGCTGTCTATTCAATAAATCGGCGGCTTCAACCCCTACATGGCCACCCCCGATGATGGTGATATGCTGACTGCGGTCTACTATGTCTATTGCTTTTTGAGCTTCTTCATATTGCTTGTACTTCAGGACCCGTTCATTTTCGCTTCCTTTTATTTTTTCAGACAGTTGTCTTGAACCGGCGGCGATAATCACTTTATCATAGTCTATCTGTTCTTCCTTACCCAGCAAGGAATAGGTCACTTTTTTTCCGGCTGTGTCCAGAGCTAAAACAGTAGCCCCAAGCTGACAGTGAATAGCATGCTGATCAAGTTTTTTTGGGGTAATAAAACGAATAGTATCCAGATGATCTATTTTTTTCTCCCAGTAGAGATGAAGAGAACCGGGCATATAGCCCAGTGTGGGCTGTTTTTCCAGCAAAGTAATGGTCGCCTGCTTGTCTCTGCTGCGAAGTTCCATAGCTGCAGAAACGCCGGCAAAGGACGCGCCAATAATGACTATGTTCATGATCTGATCCTCCGATTCAATAATGTTTACAGCAGTATAAGCTAAACTTGCATAATTAGCGGGGGGAGCGCTCAGGGCATCCGCTAAAACCTGACGCACTCAGTCGTATCCACCAAAAGGGCGGGACCGCTGATGCCTGTTGAGTCAATTCCCGGTCATTTATTCCAGTGTAATCAATTCGAGATGAAAAGGAAAGCAGCAGTTTATATCTATCTATCCGCTTTCATTCATTATATAATTGGATAACAGCACTTAGCTTACTAAGTCAGGAGTATGGACATGGATAATAAAAAACATTGGACGCATATAGTCAAGTTAATAGTGATCTACAGTTTATTTTTTGCCGGCCTGGCTCTGATTGGTTTTCAAATTGGACTGGAAAGTGCGGAGGTAGCCAGTGAGCTGACGCCTGTCGGCTTTGTTCTTGGCCTTATTTTGGTCATGATCATGGTTCCTTTATTTATGTATATCCAGGTTATCCTTCATGAAGGTGGACATCTGCTGGCAGGAGCCTTGTCAGGCTACCACTTCATGCTTTTTCGGATCGGCAGCTTTGGAGTCATCAAGGAAAAGGGGAAGTACCGGACAATTTCTTTTTCCATGAGCGGCACAATGGGGCAGTGCCTGATGAATCCACCGGAACATAAGGAGACAATCCCTTTCCGTTTTTACCTGCTGGGCGGGTGTTCAGCAAACTTTGTTAGTTCATTTGTGGCGCTGCTGATTCATCAGAACCGGCCCTCGGCATTCCTGCTACTTTTTGCCTTTTTGGGTCTAGCAGCGGGTCTCACCAACGCTATACCGTTTAGTTTCAATGATGGCGCGATCCTGAAAAAAATCAGTCAGAATCCGGTTGCCAGAAAGCAATTCTTTCAGCAACTCAAGTGGAATGCAGCCTTTATACTGGATCAGAAAACATACAGTGAAATGAGAGCTGATGAAGCAGTGATTGATCCCAGCGAGCCTTTAACCGAGCAGTTCAATGTGTATGCCAGTCTGATCCAAATCAATGGATATTTGGAACAGGAACATTTGGATACAGCCTACCAAGCGCTGCGGCCGCTGTTTGCAGCCAGAAAGCAAATCATCGCCCCTTACCGCAGTGAAGTGCTAAGGGAGATGCTGTATCTCTCGCTTTTGCTGGACAGGGGGACACCGGAGCAAGTTGAGAGCATCCGGTCGGACAAGCTATTTAAAGCACACCTGAACAACAGTCAGGTGGATGTTTTTCGGGTCAAATGCGTTATCGCCTATTTTCTGGATAATGACCGAAAGCAGGCCGAAAAAGAGTATAATGCAGCTTTAAAGGCTCTGGAGCGGTCACCGACGCATGCGGATCAGGCATTGAACCGCACGCTTCTGGCCCATCTAAACAGGACGCTGAATTTGAGCAGGAGCATAGGACAGGCTGAAAAAAGGGCAGTTGAGGGAGAGAAAAAGAGCACACAGAAACAGGAAGCAGACAATCAGTGAGTTCAGTGCTTTGAACGTATAGGGTCCAGCCACATGCCTATGCATTAATCAGATGTTACCAATAAAAACAGACCAGCTGCTCAAGGACGGCCTTTACACTTTCCACTCGTATGGAAAAGGTAAAACTGCTGCCTGTTCGGCTGGTCTGCTTGTTTTGTTTCAGCGAATTTCAAGGACCTGTCCCACACGAATGAGGTTCAGATTGGAAAGATTGTTGACGGAAGCAAGGCGCTGGACAGTGGTGTTGTATCTGCGCGCAATGAAATAAAGAGTGTCACCGGAGCGGACGGTATAGCGAGTGGTCGTGGCTGGTGGAGTAGGAGCGGGTGTGGAGGAGCTGCCAGATGGGATGATCAGGACCTGTCCGACACGAATCAGGTTTGGATTGGACAGGTTGTTGGCAGAGGCGATTTGCTGAACGGTCACATTGAAGCGTCTGGCGATAGCGTAAAGGGTATCGCCGGCGCGAACGGTATAGGTTGTGCTGCCGGGTGCCGGAGTAGAAGGCAGGTTCATCAGCTGTGGCAGGGTAACGAAGCGGTAGCCTTGAGCTTTCAGTCGAGTAATAATTGTAGGCAGAGCGGCAGGAGTACCGGATGCACCGGCTCCGGTATGCATGAGAATGATTGCTCCGGGGGTGATTCGGGTCATGACCCGGTTAACGATATCACCGGAAGAATTACCGGTCCAGTCGATGGTATCGATGGTCCACATAACGGAATAGCGCCAGCCGGCATCTCCAACATGCTGCAGAACGGTTGAGTTGTAGGCTCCATAAGGGGGTCTGAAGAATGGTTTGGTTGTTTTACCGGTCAGATTTCTGACAGCCTCTTCTGTTTGCTGCAGCTGACTGCGGATCTGTGTTCCTGAAATTTTGGTGAAGTCCGGATGGGTGTAGGAGTGGTTGCCGACCGCATGGCCCTGATTGACAATGTTTCTGATCGCCTGCGGATGGTTGTTGATGCCGGTGCCGGTCAGAAAGAAAGTGGCTTTGACATTATGAGAAGAGAGGGTATTGAGGATACGGTTGATATGGGTGCCGTCGGAGCCGTCGTCAAAGGTCAACGCAACGACTTTTTCAGTGGTCAAACCTCTGCTGATAGTCTGGGCCGGAGCGGCAGCGGCTGGAGCAGCAAGGGACAATATGAGGAAAACCCCTAATAGCATATAAACGACTCTTGCGATAAAGAATCGCATTTTGTTTGTGTTCATTTTTCTCACCTCTTTTCTGTCACACAAAAGGTGTTCATCATGGGTGATAGAGGTTATCACGTAGAAAAAAGCAAGTAAAAGAAGCCCTTTTCTTACTTTTATTATAATACTTAGGGCTGTTCATTTCATCACATATTACTTAAAAGACCACCTAATATATCCGCCTGTTACAGCTTCTTGCTGTAACAAATCAGTCTGCCGGCTTCTTTGAAGCCAACTCCTTCGTGGAAACGGGCGCTGGCCTGATTAGTCAGTTCTACATCACTGGCAAATTCAGTGGCATTCATAAAGCGGGCCCAGTCTTCACAGACCTTGACGAGCATCTTTCCAATTCCCCGGTGTCGGTTTTTTTCGGTCACATAAATGCCTTCAAGGTAGCCGACCGGAGCTGTTGTGGTGCCCTCAACATAATCATAGCGCAGTTGAACATGAGCGAAACCGATAATTTGACCGGCTTCTTCACAGACAAACAGTTCCGATGTACTGTCCTCCTGATAATGAGCGATTTCTTTTTTCAGGATATCCAGGTTATCTTCCGGCCAGAGCAAGTGGGCCAGATGCGTGATCTGCTCGGTATGCAGGCTGCTTGCTTTCATGATTTTATACATAATTTCCCCTCCGACTGACTGAATGGACAGCGTTTTCTCTTAGTGGATTTATAGTACCACAATCCGGCCGGAAAGACTCTTCACATCTTTGACGTCAGATTGGACAAAATCAAAAAATGTAACATTTTTTGAGTTAAAACATGCATTTAATTGAACATATGTACGTTATATTTTTGGAAAAAACGTATTTATGTTATAATTTACTCATATTATTTTGTACAAATTAAGGGGTGTCTAATATTGGATCAAAAAACAGTGTTTTCCCTAGTGGCCTTGAGCCTGTTGTTAAGCGCTTGCGGAACCGGCGACATGGAAGGTGGCGCACCACAATCTAACGGAGGGTCTTCAGCAGAGAGGGGCAGTATTTCATTAGATTTATTTAATCAGAAACCGGAAATTACCGCCCAGCTGGAGAATCTGGCAGAAAGATACAGCGAACAGTCTGAGAACGACACGACCATCAGCATCACTACCGTCGGGAGCGGGGAAGGATCAGCCGGTCTGCAGGCCCGTTTTTCTTCAGGGGACGAACCTTCATTGATGATGCTGGGGGGCTTACCTGAAGTTCAGCGGTATAGTCATACGCTAGTCGACGTCTCTGATATGGAAGTCAGCGCTCAAACAATTGATGGTCTGCTTGAAGGCGGAACAATTGATGAGGTGCCTCTGGGGATTCCGCTCAATATTGAAGGCTTCGGCTGGATGTACAACCGTGACATATTTGATCAGGCGGGAATCGATCCGGATACAATCAACAGCTTTAACGACTTTGTAGAGGCGGTGGAAACACTGGACAGCCAGAAAGAAGAGCTGGGGATCGACGAGGTCTTTGCTTTTAGTGGAGGAGAAAACTATATTGCCAATCAGTTCTCTGCCAACTTCACCAGTCCGGAATATAATCACAGCATTCTGGACGCCTACCAGGCAACCGAGCTGAACTGGGAGTACGGAGACCGGATGCAGATGTATACGGACCTGTTCAATGTCTATAATGTGCAGCCCATTCTGACAGTGGATTATAGCCGGTCAGTGGAAGAGCTGTTCGTTCATGACCGGGTAGCTATGGTCCATCAGGGTATCTGGATCGTTCCGACCTTAAACGACATCGATCCGGATTTTGCCAGTGAAAAACTGGGCATCCTGCCGGTCTTTGGTGAGAGCGATACGGAAGGCAAAATCGTTGCCGGCTCGCCTTGGTTTATCGGAATCAACAGCAACATGAGTGATGAAGAAATCGAAGAAGCCCAGAATTTCCTGGATTGGATGTATCTGTCTGAAGAAGGACAGGAGATAGTCACAGGGGATCTGGCTTTTGTACCGGCCCAGGAAGGATATGAGCCGGAGGATATCCAGGATCCGGTTTCAAGAGAGTTGTATGAAGCCCTGCTGGAAGGAGAAACAGCGGCGATGACGCATAATCAGTATCCGGACGGCTGGTTCCAACAGGTGCTGTACCCTCAGTTCCAGCGCTATCTGAGTGGGGATCGGAGCTGGGAAGAATTTGAGGAACATACTGCTGCTGAATTTGAGGATATGAGGTGACCGGATGAGAGGTAAACACAGCAAACTGTACTACTGGGCTTTTGTCCTGCCGTCTTTAGCTGCCATTTTCATTGTGATCCTGCTGCCGCTGATACTGGGGATCGGGACCTCACTGACTGATTCCGACGGCTATCAGGCCTCCTTTATTGGCCTGCAGAATTATACCCGCCTGCTCAGTGATGACCAGTTTCTCTACAGTCTGGGATTTACTTTGAGATTTTCGGCTGTGTCCGTCCTGCTAATCAATGCCATCGGTCTGGGACTGGCACTGATTGTGACTCAGAAGCTGGGTAAAATCAGTGTGCTTTTGCGGACCATTTTCTTTATGCCGAACCTGATCGGCGGAATCATTTTAGGTTTCATCTGGCAGTTTATTTTTGTCCGGGCCTTTGCATCCATCGGGACGGCCACGGGCCTTGCCTTTTTTAGCGGCTGGCTGGCCGATGCCACGACAGGCTTCTGGGGACTGGTGATTGTCTTTTTATGGCAGATGAGCGGCTACATCATGATTATTTATATTTCCTTTCTTGCCAATATACCAGGTGAGCTGATTGAAGCGGGAGAAATGGACGGAGCCAACAAGTGGCAGGCTTTCTGGAAGATCAAGTTCCCGCTACTGGCCCCGGCCTTCACCATCAGTCTCTTTCTGACCTTGGCCAATGCTTTTAAAATTTATGACATGAATCTAGCGCTGACCAATGGCGCGCCTTACGGCTCCACGGAAATGGTCGCCATGAATATTTACAATACGGCGTTCTTTCAATACCGGCAGGGCTATGCGCAGGCTAAAGCTATTATATTCCTGCTCCTTGTCGCTTTGATCTCTTTAACGCAGGTATTTCTGACTCGTAGAAAAGAGGTCGACGTGTAAAATGAGTGCAGTGAAAAGACATAACAGACTCGTTGCCTTGCTAGGGATCGTTTTGTCCCTATCCTGGCTTTATCCTTTTGTTATCATCTTGTTCGGTTCTTTCAAGAATCGGGCAGAAATTTTTACCAATACGCTCTGGTGGCCGCAGGAGCCAATTGCAGAAAATTATCCGCGGGCCTATGACGGGCTGGAATTTACCCGGAGTTTCTTTAACTCGGTTGTGATCACGTCCTTGAGTATAGGGATCATTGTCATCTTTTCATCGATGGCTGCCTATGCCTTATCCAGAAACAAAGGGAAAGTGAGCAGTTCGATTTACTTTCTCTGTGCCTTGACCATGCTGATTCCTTTCCAGTCAGTCATGATTCCGCTAGTCAGTATTTTTGGCCAGGTTAATTTTCTGAATAGGGCCGGTCTGATCTTCATGAACCTGGGTTTTGCCTCCAGCATGTCGATCTTTCTGTATTACGGAGCCATGCGGTCGATTTCGGCTTCGCTGGATGAAGCGGCCTACTTGGACGGCGGGAATCCATTTCAGATATTCTGGCGTGTCATTTTTCCGATTTTAAAACCAACGACCGTCACTGTGATTATCCTGAATGCGATCCGCCTGTGGAACGATTTCCTGCTGCCGTCTCTGGTGATTAATCAGGAGGGCATGCGGACGATTCCGCTTAGGATGTATTACTTCTTCGGCGAGTACACGATTCAGTGGGAACTGGCCCTAGCCGGTTTGGTCCTGGCGATCATCCCAATCATTATCCTGTATGTCTTCCTGCAGCGTCACATCGTTGAAGGGGTCACCGAAGGAGCGACCAAGTCCTGATTCAGTCCGATCGGGTTTCTTTGAGACGAAGTCGCGTGTCAGGCTACGCTTATTGATCGGCTGTGCATGCAGGGCCGAGCTGAAGGGGCTGACCTGCAGCTGAAAAGGGCCTTTTCTGTTTGGGATCAGCCATGCTGACCAAGGCAGGAGAGGTTTTTTGTTTGAATAGCAAGGCAGGTTTCAAAAATGAAGTTCAGGAGGATAAGCAGACCCCAAACGAAAGGAATCAGCTCAGCTGAAGACTTTAAGCTGAAGCGGGAAAGAGGAACGCTTCTTCTGCTGTGGCTGGTGCAGTTTACATCCCTATCCTTCACACCAACTGCAGTTTGCTCTCGAAACACGCGTCAGCAGACGGAGGCCCCAGCAGAAAAGCCCAACGTCCTTTGTTTTTTACTTTCAGGGCAACGCTTTTACTAATTGGGCAGTCTGTAAAGAAATGTTCACAAAAATACTAATAAAAAATAAGTAGTCAAGTTGACAAATCCCGTCATCCCGTATATTATTTAACTTGTCGAAACACATCAGTACCTAACATTTAAACAAGTGAGTCAAGGTAAAGTAGTGAAAGTGCTTTTCCGCCCAAGGCAGTCGTGTATGCTAAATTGGAGTGGACCAGGCGCTTTTTTTGTTGCGCTGAAGCCTTTTGACAGGTATTCAGCGGGGCATGGTTTTTATCCCGGACCCGGACTCACCCGCTTAGCAGACAAGTACACACCGGCAGGTCAGTACCTGCTTTAAACATACCTCAAGATAAAGAAAGGACAGGTCATCATGGCTATAGAATTTGACACAATTGCTGCTATTTCCACTCCACCAGGTGAAGGCGGGATTGGCATCATCCGGATCAGCGGGGACGAAGCCCTCGATATTGCAGACCGTGTGTATCAGCTCGGGTCTAAAAAGCTAGCTGAACAGCCAACCCACACACTGCATTACGGACGGGTAGTGAATCCGAAAACAGCGGAACCTATCGATGAAGTGATGGTTTCCATCATGCGGGCACCGAAGACCTACACCCGTGAAGATGTCGTCGAAATCAATACGCATGGTGGCATTGTTTCCGTGAACAAAGTACTGGAGACTGTACTGCAAAATGGAGCCCGCCTGGCTGAACCGGGTGAGTTTACTAAACGTGCCTTCCTAAACGGACGAATCGATCTGTCCCAGGCTGAAGCGGTCATGGACGTGATCCGAGCCAAAACAGATAAAGCCATGCACATGGCGGTCACCCAGCTGGACGGGAACCTGTCCCGGCTGATCCGGAATCTGAGGCAGGAAATCTTGAATACACTGGCTCAGGTCGAAGTGAATATCGACTATCCGGAGTATGACGACGTGGAGGAAATGACTTCCCGCCTGTTGGTCGAAAAGGCAGCGCAAGTCAAGGCGCAGGTAGAATCCTTGCTCGAAACAGCTAGTCAGGGGAAGATCTTGCGGGAAGGTCTGGCAACAGCCATCATCGGCCGGCCGAACGTCGGGAAATCGAGCCTGTTAAATGTTTTGCTGAAAGAAGAAAAGGCCATTGTCACTGAAATTGCCGGCACGACGCGTGACGTAATCGAAGAATACGTCAGTGTCAAGGGCGTGCCGCTCAGGCTGATTGATACGGCGGGTATTCGTGAAACGGAAGACATTGTGGAGCGGATTGGTGTGGAACGCAGCCGGAAAGCACTGGGTGAGGCGGACCTGATCCTGCTGGTGTTCAACCAAAGCGAGCCCCTGACAGATGAGGACAAGCTGCTGCTGGAAGCTACAGAGGGACATAACCGAATCATTATACTGAACAAGATGGACTTGAAAAATCAGCTGGACTTGAACGAGCTGAAAACACTGGTCGACCCTGAGAGCATCGTTTATACATCGATTGTGACGCAGGCTGGTCTGACTGAACTGGAAGGTAAGATTGCCGATCTGTTCTTTGCGGGCCAGACAGGGGAGAAGGATGCAACGTATGTGTCCAACATCCGGCATATTGCCCTGCTTAATGAGACAATTGAAGCGTTTGATGATGTGATTGATGGGATCGAGACCGGCATGCCGGTAGACCTGGTCCAAATCGACATGACCCGGGCCTGGGATCTGCTGGGGGAAATCACCGGTGACAGTGTCCAGGACGAACTGATTACGCAGCTCTTCAGCCAGTTCTGTCTGGGCAAATAAATAAGGGTGACTCTTAGTGAGTAAGCATGCTCATGGGGGATCAGCGTGTTTATAAAGGTCAAAAAGGGCATTCGTTAGAGACAAGTAGACACATTCACTTTTTTTAAACTGAAAGATTTTATAATAGAAAGGATTAAAGCGATGCAAACATATGAGGCAGGACATTATGATGTAGTGGTCGTTGGAGCGGGGCATGCCGGATCGGAAGCGGCACTGGCAGCAGCGAGAATGGGTGCGAGAACCCTGATGATCACGATCAATCTGGACATGATTGCTCACATGCCGTGTAATCCGTCGATTGGGGGACCGGCCAAGGGGATCGTGGTTCGAGAGATTGATGCTTTAGGCGGTGAGATGGGACGCAATACGGACAAGACGTACATTCAGATGCGCATGCTGAATACGGCCAAGGGACCGGCTGTCCGAGCGTTGAGAGCCCAGTCCGACAAATATCTGTATTCCAATGAAATGAAAAAGACGATTGAGCGGACGCCGAACCTGGATCTTAAGCAGGGGATTGTGGAAGAGCTGGTTGTTGAAGACAACAAGGTCAAAGGAGTCAAGACGAATGCCGGTGCGGTCTATACAGCGGACGCTGTCATTCTGACAGCCGGTACGTCTTCTCGTGGTGAGATCATTATCGGGGAACTGAAGTATTCTTCAGGGCCGAACAATACGCAGCCGTCGATCAAACTGTCTGAGAACTTGCTGGAGCTCGGTTTTGAGCTGGACCGCTTCAAGACGGGTACGCCGCCACGGATTCACAAGTCATCGATTGATTATTCCGTGACCGAAGAGCAGCCGGGTGATCTGGAGCCGCATCATTTCAGCTTCGAGACACCGGATGAGGACTATCTGGAGGAGCAGGTGTCCTGCTGGCTGACGTATACAAGCAATATCGCTCATGACATTATCCGCGAAAACCTGCACCGGGCGCCGATGTTCACCGGTATTGTGGAAGGAGTCGGCGCACGCTACTGTCCGTCTATCGAAGACAAGGTCGTCCGCTTCAGTGATAAGCCGCGCCATCAGCTGTTTCTGGAACCGGAAGGCGCCAATACGGATGAGATTTATGTACAGGGCCTGTCCTCATCCTTGCCGGAAGATGTACAGTTGGCTGTGCTCCGCTCCGTAGAAGGTCTGGAGAATGCCCAGATGATGCGGACTGGCTATGCAATTGAGTACGATGTCGTCAAGCCTTACCAGCTGAGACCGTCACTGGAAACCAAGCTGATCAGCGGTCTGTTCACTGCCGGTCAGATGAATGGAACGTCCGGCTATGAAGAAGCCGGCGGACAGGGTCTGATTGCCGGAATCAATGCGGCCCGTCTGGTCAAAGGAGAAGAACCTTTTGTCCTGAAGCGAAATGAAGCGTATATTGGGGTCATGATCGATGACCTGGTGACTAAAGGGACCAACGAACCTTACCGTCTGCTGACATCCCGGGCAGAATACCGCCTGCTTCTGCGTCACGACAATGCGGACTTCCGCCTGACTGAAAAAGGCTACGCGATTGGCCTGCAGTCTCAGGAACGCTATGAAGCCTTCATGCTGAAAAAGCAGCAGGTCGAAGATGAACTAGAACGCCTCAAGCAAATTCGACTGAAGCCAAGCGACGTGGCCGAGTATCTGGAAGAAAAAGGGGAGCCTCAGCTCAGAGACGGCATGCTGGTGTATGAATTCCTGAGACGGCCGTATGTCAAATACGACGATATTCTAGCGTTTGCCCCAACTGAGGAAAAGCTGCCTAAAGCTGTCCGAGAGCAGGTTGAAATCTTTATCCAGTATGAAGGCTATATCAACAAAGCTATCCGCAAAGCGGACAAAGTGAAGCGCATGGAGAACAAGCGTATTCCCGAAGGGATCGATTATTCAGCAATCAATGGCATCGCGACGGAAGCCAGAGAAAAGCTGACGAAAATCCAGCCTGAAACGATTGCCCAGGCCAGTCGTATTAGCGGAGTGAACCCTGCTGATATTTCTATCCTGATGGTTTATGTCGAGCAAGGCGATATTCAAAAAGTTAAAGCCTGATCAAACCTGTCCGTCAAGACAGAAAAGTAAAAAACAAACAGCCGCCTGTTTCCTTGTCTGATTGCCTTGGAAGCAGGCGCTTTTTGTGCCTGCCTCTTAAGATTTAAAAGGGTTTACCGCTCAAAAGTCACGGTATTAAAGGAGGAGCAATAAGAGCGTAGAAGCTGTTTAATTGAAGGAGAAGCGGCAAAAAGGTCTGGGAGCTTGAAACAACAGCTGTTTAATTGAAGGAGAAGCGGCAACAAGGTCTGGGAGTTTGAAACAACAGCTGTTTAATTGAAGGAGAAGCGGCAAAAAGGTCTGGGA
>NZ_JANL01000006.1 GCF_000585255.1 Alkalibacterium sp. AK22 | reverse complement strand
CAAGGTCTGGGAGTTTGAAACAACAGCTGTTTAATTGAAGGAGAAGCGGCAAAAGATGTATCAGCTTCACATACAATGGCTGGAAGCATCCATAGGATAGGCATCGAGATGTGCCTGTTGCTCTGGACGACGGCTTCACTGGTTGAGATATTAGGTATTCGTCGGGCTCTTTGGTAAAATAAGTACAACTAAAATAAAAAAGAGGTTGAGTCTATGCAGAATATTGCTGAATGGAATGGAAGATTGGATAATTATGGAATTGGTTTCTGGGTCGGAGCGGTGCTTGGTTTTGTCCTCATACTGGCGGGCCGGTATGCCTTGAAAAAAGGGCTCGACAAAGTGATCAAGACAGAACGGACTCGGCTGTTTCTCAAAACACTGCTGAACTGGCTGACCTTTTTCGTCCTGATTGTTTATCTGTTTTCTTACTTTTCAAGAACCGCACTGATTTATCAGACACTATTTGTGTTCGGGGATACGGAAATTACGATTTTCCTTGTGCTGACCGTCCTTTTCTCGCTGATATTGGCGGTCAAGCTGTCCAATGCAATCAGGGAATACATCTTGCCGACTGTTTATGAAAAATACGGCTTGGATAGAGGGATGCAAGCGTCCATGAACACCTTTTTCCACTACCTGATTGTCACGATCGCAGTATTGGTAGCTATTTCTTCCATCGGTTTTGACCTGACGAGTTTGGCTGTCTTTGCCAGTGTGCTTGGTGTCGGGATTGGTTTTGGGCTGCAAAATGTCATGTCGAATTTTATTTCCGGCATCATCTTGCTGTTCGAGCGTCCCATAAAAGTGGGCGACCGGGTCATTGTCGACAATACAATCGCTGATGTGGAAGAAATCGGCATGCGGGCCACTGTTGTGCGGACCCGCCTGCATGAGCGGATGATTATTCCCAATTCTTATTTCCTGGAAGAAAAATTTGTCAACCGCTCCTATGCGGACACCAGACTGCGCCTGGCAGTCAGTATTGGTGTTGCTTATGACAGTGATGTGGCCCTCGTCAAGCAGCTTTTACATGAATCTGTGGTTGAGTTGAGAGAAGAAAAGTGGAATAATATACTACTGGAACCTGAGCCGAGAGTATTTTTTGAAGATTTTGGAGACTCGTCACTGGATTTCACTGTCTGGTTCTGGATTGATATGCAGTCCGAGGAGCGTGAATTCCGCATACCAAGTGACATGAGATTCAAGATTTTCGAGAAGTGCAATCAGAAGGGTATCGAGATTCCGTTCCCACAAAGAGACGTGAACATCAAGGGGTCAGTATCCTGACGGCTTAAATTTTCCGAAGAAAGAGGAGACCAATGAAAAAAGTGTTGATCGTCGAAGATGAACTGTCTATTTTAAAGCTTCTCCAGTACAATCTGGAAAAAGAAGGCTACGAAGTAACGACAGCTGCTGACGGTACAGAAGGCTTTGAACAGGCAAAGAAGCAGCATTTTGACATTATCCTGCTGGATATCATGCTTCCGGGCATGGACGGTATGGATATTTGCCGCGAACTGCGCCGGGAAAAAGTCGATTCTCCCATCATCATGCTCACAGCAAAGGACTCGGAAATCGATAAAATTGTTGGCCTGGAAATTGGGGCAGACGATTATATGACCAAGCCCTTCAGTCCTAGAGAGGTCATAGCCAGAATGAAAGCCATATTCAGGCGAGTAGAGAAAAAATCAGGGACAGACAACGCACTGGAAGAAGTTAGCAGCGATATCGTAATTAAAGACATTGTGATTTCACCTGGAAACTATACAGTAACGGTCAAAGGAAAAAATCAGGAAGTGACACCAAAGGAGTTTGAACTGCTTTTGTATCTGGCCCAGCATAAAGGGCGCATCCTGAACCGGGAACAGCTTCTTCAGGCTGTCTGGGACTTTGACTTTACGGGAGAAACTCGAATTGTTGATATGCATATCAGTCATTTAAGAGAAAAAATCGAAGAGAATCCTAAAAAACCCGTTTATTTAAAAACAGCCCGAGGCTTCGGCTATAAGCTTGAGGAACCGCAATGAAGCAGCTGCGAATGAAAATTCTTGGCTTTTTCACTGTTGTGCTGGTGCTTTTCACGCTTCTTTTTCTGTACCTGTTTTCAACTATTCTAGAAAGGCAGGCTATCGAACAGCAAGGAGAGGATCTGCAGTCCCAGCTGCTGACCCTGTCCAGCCTGCTGGATGAAGAAGAGTTCGAGACAGACCTGGAGGCTGTTACCCAGCAGTTGTCTCAGACAGCTGATGTGATTGATGAACGGATCACCTTCATTACACCAACCGGAGACGTCACCTATGATTCACGTGCAGAAGAAGGACGCCTGGAAAATCATCTGGACCGTCCAGAGATTCAGCAAATTCTGCAGGAAGGCGTGCCGGTCGGGACCTATGACCGAACCAGTGAAAGTACGGGGGAAGTACTCTACTATGCTGCGGTCGCTTTGAACAGTGAAGACGGGGAACTGATCGGCTTTTTGCGTTTGTCCAAGAATGTGGAGGAAATGGCCGGTCTGACAGAGCGGATGATTCAGGTCCTGGCCTTGTTTATGATGATTTCAATTCTGGTCGCGCTGTTGTTTACGAACTACTGGACCAAAAAAATCAGCGATCCTATTGAAAAGATGAAAGAGCTGACAGAAAAACTGAGTGTTCAGCATTATTCCAGCCGCTACAACGGAAGTTCTTACAGAGAGATTGATGATCTGGGTCAGTCCATTAATCTGCTGGCCATCAATCTGGACCAGCAGATGCAGGAGATTAATGAAAATCAGACTCGCCTAAGAGAGTTGATCAACCATCTAATTATTGGAGTCATGGTGGTCGACAGTGAGGGCCATATCACAATGGTGAACCCGGTGATGAATGAAGTGCTGGGAGAAGATCTCTACGGCAAGATCGGCGAGCGCTTTGACGAGGCTTTGCACAGTACGACTCTGGTTGAGATGATTAGACAAGCAATGTCCGAGCAGACGATTCAGAACCAGGAGGCCGAGCTGCTGTATCCGGAAGAAAAGATTGTGGATGCAAACGTTGTGCCGGTATTCAATCAGCAGAAAGAAACCTTTAATCATATCGTATTGCTGTATGACATCACAGAAATCAGGCGACTGGAAAAAGTCCGGACGGATTTTGTGGCAAATGTTTCGCATGAACTGCGTACCCCGATTACAGCGGTCAAGGGCTTTGCCGAAACTCTACTTGATGGGGCCCTTCAAGGCGAAGCGGTACTGGTAGAGTTTCTGGAGATTATATACAAGGAATCTACCCGGCTCGATTTGATGGTCCAGGATATCCTGCAGCTGTCGAAGCTCGAAAAACACAAAGCATCCACTGTGATTCAGAGGGTAAAGGCCAGAGACGTCGTCGAAGAGGTTATGAAAATCGTGCATCAGAAAACAGATTTGAAACAAATTTCTGTAGACTTGATCGAGCCGGTACCTGTTGAACTGGATATTGACCGGGACCAGCTCAAGCAGATTACCTTGAATCTGGTAGGCAACGCTATCGCCTATACGCCTGAAGGTGGAGACATCACAGTAACCCTTTCCAAAACGGACAAGGAAGCCATACTGAGTGTGGCAGACAACGGTGTAGGTATCCCTAAAGAAAGTCAGGCCCGGGTTTTTGAGCGCTTTTACCGCGTGGACAAAGCCAGAAGCCGAAATGCCGGTGGGACCGGACTGGGGCTGGCGATTGTCAAATGGCTCGTTGAAAATAATGACGGACAGATCTCACTTGAAAGTGAAGAACATAAAGGCAGTACCTTTACAGTGTGGCTACCGCTGACAAAAGAAGCATGACATAGACCGCTCCTGGCTTTGACTGGGGGCGGTTTTCTTTACATAAAATTTACATTGCTTTACACAAAATAGACACGAAATCGATGGGAAATACAAAATCCGGGAGTAAGATGGGACTTGTGAACAAGAGATATAAAGTTTAAACCACACTCAAACAAAAGGGAGACCATTATGAAAAGAAATCTTAAAATGTTATCTGTTATTGGATTGGCTGCAACAACGTTGATCGCTTGTGCGGACACGGAATCTGAGGGCGCACAGAATGGTGAAGCTGGGGGAGACTTTGATACCAGCAGCAACGTGCACGTGGTAACACGCGAAATGGGATCAGGTACCCGTGACGCTTTTGCAGAAATGACTGGCCTGGATGATGGTGACAATGACCTGATCGATCCCGGTGCAACAGCTCAGCAGGGAACCAACGCCGTCAACAGCACAGTAGCTGATGACCTATATGCCATTGGTTACACGTCAATCGGAGCGGTGGATGACTCGCTCAAAGCTATTTCAGCAGACGGCGTGGATGCGACAGAGGAAAACATTCTGGACGGCGACTATGAAATTGCCCGTAACTTCAATGTGATCATCGGTGAAGAACTGAGTGAAGTGGCAGATGACTTCTGGACCTTCATGTTCTCCGAAGAAGGACAGGCCATTGTTGCAGAAGTTGGCTACATCTCAGCTGAGACAGACGCACCGGCCTATGAAGGACATGATTTGGACCTGAGCGGTTCAATCGATGTCAACGGTTCGACTTCCGTCTTCCCGGTTGTAGAAGCCATTGCTGAGGCTTACATGGAAATTCACCCGGACGTACAGATTGCTACACACTCAACAGGTTCTGGCGCCGGCGTGACATCTGCAATCGAAGGAACTTCTGATATTGGAATGGCATCAAGAGAGTTAAATGATGACGAATTGGGAGAAGTGACTGAATCTAGAGCCGTTGCGGTAGACGGCATTGCAGTAGTCACTCACCCGGACAATCCGCTGGATAACCTGACGATGGAACAGATAGCAGACATCTTCAGAGGAGACGTCAGCACATGGGACGAACTGCTGGATAACTAAGAAAAGTTAACAGACAAGCAGTCATGTAATTGAACAGAAAAGTGAGAGGGGGCGAACAGAGCAGGCGACAAGTCTGCGCTGCAGCCCTCTTGTACTGTATACACACAGGAAAGGATTTTCATTATGGATAACCTGAGACAAGGCACCATC
Source organism: Alkalibacterium sp. AK22 (assembly GCF_000585255.1). Classification (GTDB taxonomy): domain Bacteria; phylum Bacillota; class Bacilli; order Lactobacillales; family Carnobacteriaceae_A; genus Alkalibacterium. Next base: position 142,722 of record NZ_JANL01000006.1, on the reverse strand, counting down.
AAGGAAGCCAAGGCTAAGGCCAACCGGCAGCCGCCGTTCAAAAAAGCAGCCAAGGGTAACCTGGCTGAAAAAATCATGCATGGCGTTTTTCTTCTTGCTGCTTTTACATCTATTTTTTCACTTGTATTGATCGTTATTTTTATTTTCACCAATGGCCTGCCGATGATGGTTGAGTATGGACTGGCTGACTTTATTTTCGGCCAGACCTGGAATCAGACCACTTTTGGACTGCTGCCGATGATTTTGGGTTCCGTACTGGTGACACTGGGGGCCGTGAGTATCGGTGTACCTATAGGAGTCATGACGGCTATTTTCATGGCGGAGTTTTGTCCTAAAAAACTGTATGCTTTCCTGAAGCCGGCTGTTAACTTGATGGCGGGGATCCCGTCAATCGTTTATGGGTTCTTTGCTCTTAGAATCATCGTTCCTCAGATCCGTCAGCTGTTCGGGGGCCCGGGAAACAGCATGCTGGCCGCGATTATGCTGCTGTCCATTATGATCCTACCAACCGTGATTTCTTTGTCTGAGTCAGCCATCCGTTCTGTTCCCCGTTCGTATTTTTCCGGAAGTGTGGCTTTGGGAGCCAGTCCGGAACGCAGTATCTTTTCCGTTCTGGTCCCGGCAGCCAAATCAGGTATCTTCTCCAGTATCGTGCTGGGGGTCGGCCGGGCAATCGGTGAGACCATGGCTGTAGTTATGGTTGCAGGTAACCAGCCTTTGATGCCTAGAGGGCTGACACAGGGAATCCGGACGCTGACGACCAATATTGTTATGGAGATGGCTTATGCGTCCGGTCAGCATAGAGATGCACTGGTCGCGACAGGAGTCGTGCTCTTTATCTTTATTATGATCATCAATACGACATTTCTTATTATGAAAAGCAAGGAGGCGAAGTAAGTCATGATAAGTAAACTAATGAAAGGCCTGGTCTACGCTTCGGCAGTCTTTACTTTTGGCATGCTGGCCTATCTGGTCATTTATATCCTGATTAACGGTGTCCGTTTTCTGACGCCTTCCCTTTTTGCTTGGAACTACAGCACCAGTAATGTCTCCATGATGCCGGCTTTGATGACAACACTGATGGTCGTTGCCGGAACCCTGCTTATTGCTACTCCAATCGGTGTATTCACCGGTTTTTACCTGGTGGATTATGCCAACCGTAAAAATCCGGTCGTCAAGGCCATTGGCATGGCGACAGATACACTGGCGGGCATTCCATCCATTATATATGGACTGTTCGGCATGCTTTTCTTCGTTATCTTTTTGGAGTTTCAGTTTTCGCTGATTGCGGGTATCCTGACGGTGACTATTATGTCGCTGCCGGTTATTATCCGGTCAACAGAAGAGGCACTGCTTGCGACGGGTATGCCGATCAGACAGGCAAGTTATGCCCTGGGTGCCGGGAAACTGCGGACCTTGTTTAAAGTTGTGCTACCGGTGGCTATGCCGGGTATCTTGTCCGGAGTCATTTTGGCGACTGGCCGAATTGTCGGAGAAACAGCGGCTTTGATGTTCACGCTAGGGACAGCCACAAATCTGCCCGGTAGCCTCTTTGCCTCGGGTCGGACCTTGTCTTTGCATATGTATATCCTGTCTCAGGAAGGGCGCCACGTCAATGAAGCGTATGCCACAGCCGTTGTGCTACTGGTCTTTGTTCTTGTCATCAATGCCCTGTCGACACTGGTCAGCAAGCGCTTGGCCAAAGGAGGAAAATAGTTATGTTGAACCAGAAAATCAAAGTTAGAGATCTGAAGCTGTGGTATGGCAAGTTCGAAGCTCTGCACGGAGTGGATCTTGATATTTACGAAAATGAAATCACTGCCTTTATCGGACCGTCAGGGTGCGGAAAATCAACATTAATCAAGACGCTCAACCGTATGAATGACCTGGTCGAAAACTGCCGGATTGAAGGAAGCGTGGAGCTGGACGGCAAGAATATCTACAGCAAAAAGGTCGAGCTGAACGAATTGAGAAAGCGTGTCGGCATGGTTTTCCAGCAGCCAAATCCTTTCCCTAAAAGTATCTATGACAATATTGCTTTTGGTCCAAGAACACATGGAATCAAAAAGAAAAATGAACTGGATGAAATCGTTGAAAAAAGTCTGCGTCAAGCTGCCATCTGGGATGAAGTCAAAGATCACCTGGACCGCAACGCCCTATCGATTTCCGGCGGACAACAGCAGCGTATCTGCATTGCCCGTGCTCTGGCTGTTGAACCGGATGTTTTACTGATGGATGAGCCGACCAGTGCCTTGGACCCTATCTCAACAGCCAAAATTGAGGAGCTGGTCATGGAGCTGAAAGAAGACTACACGATTGTTATGGTGACGCACAACATGCAGCAGGCTTCGCGTATCTCAGACCGGACAGCCTTTTTCTTGAATGGAGACATTATCGAACAGGACATGACGCGTCAGCTATTCACCAATCCTAAAGAAGAGCAGACAGATAATTATATTTCCGGACGCTTTGGTTAAATCACGGCAGGAAAAGGAGAAGGTAAAATGAGAAGAGTGTACGAAGAAGAGCTGAACAAACTGCACAGCCAGTTTTTCCAGATGGGAAATCGTGTCAACGAAGCCATCTATAAGTCAATCAAGGCCTTTGTCAATCATGATAAAGAGCTGGCCAAGTCAGTAATTGAAGAAGACATAAAAATCAACGATATGGAACACCAGCTTGAACAAGGCTGTATCGAATTGATTGCTCTTCAGCAGCCGGTTACAGCGGATTTGCGAAAAATCATCACGGTTATGAAGGCCTCTGCTGATTTGGAGCGTATGGGAGATCACGCAGTCAGTATTTCTAAGTCAACAATCAGAGTTAAAGGCAACAAACGGAACAAGGCAATCGAAGACCAGATTTCTCTGGCAGGTGAGAAAATAAAGAAGATGGGGCAGGACATCGTCGATGCCTATATCGACTATGACAGCCATAAAGCTGAACAGATCGCCCTGAGAGATGAAGAGATTGATACTTTGGCTATGGCAATCAAAACGGCCAGTATTGACGAAATGCGCAGAGATCCGGAGTTGGTTTTAGGGGCAACGGATTACATTCTGGTCAGCACCTATATTGAACGCATGGGAGATTACATCACTAATATTTCGGAATGGATACTTTACTTTGAAACAGGCGAAATCCAGGAGCTTAACACCCACCATGACTATAAGCAGCTGGGTGTATAACCGAAAAAATAAAACAGACGCTTATGCAAGTTTAGCCGTTCATCAGAGCCTTCCTGAGCAGGAAGAGCAAGATGGGCGGCTTTTTATTTGTAATCTGCTTCACTAGGGGGACAAGGGCTTGAGTCATGATAGTGTAAAAAAAAGAAAAATTATGAAAATTAATATAGATATGCGATGCTGTTTTATGTATAATAATTTAATATAACTACTATTATAATGGTAATATAATGAGAGGGATAATTGCATGAAAATAGGGGAGAAGATTAAATCTAGACGCAAAGAGATAAAAATGACGCAAGCGGAACTGGCGGACGGTATCTGTACGCAGGCCATGGTCAGCCGGATTGAAAAGAAAAAAGTCAGACCAAGCAGAGGGTTGATGGAGAAGATTTCAGAGCGACTCGGGGTATCCATCAATTACTTTTACGGGGAAGATTCTGTGGAAAGCCGCTATTCGCAGATGTCTCAGCTTTGTCGGATGATTCGGCAGCATCTGGAGCGCAGGGAGTATGATTCTGTGTCCTACCTGATCGATTCCAACGAGGAACTGATCAGAAAGGCGGTCGGGGAAGAAAGGGAGTTTTTTGACTGGATTCATGGCCTGCTGTTTGCCTACCGTGACGGGGATAACGAAAAGGCGCTGGACTATCTGATTGAAATGGAGAAAGATGTCAAGAACGGTGAGCTAAGGGTGGAAATCATTGACAGTATCGGCAACCGTTATTTGAAAAAGAAGGAATATGACAAGGCTGAAGCTTACTATAAAAAGGGATTCAATTCATTCGCGGAGTGGATGAATCACGAGAAAAAAGCCAAGCTGCTGCTGAACTATGCCATCTGCCTGTCGCGCCAGGAGAAGTACGGGGACTGTCTGGAAAAAGTCATGCAGGGGCTGGAGCTAGTGGTGGAAAAGAATACGCTGTTTTTGCTGGGGGATTTCTTTTATTATAAGGGCTACTGTCTGGAAAAGTTGGGTCAGCACCGGGAAGCGGTGGGGGCCTATCAGAAGGCCAAGACCATTTTTGATATTCAGCAGAATGAAAAGTATTCTTTGATCACCAAAATGGCGAGGGAAAGTCTTGAGGCCATGCACAAGGAAGAAGCCCTGTCTTTTGAGCAGGATGCCAACATATGATTTAGACTTTTAGGTCAGACGTCTATAAACAAAAAGAAAAGTAAATAAAGATTAAATTATGCACATTTTAATATGTAAACATTAATTTTAAATGAGATATAACTAAGATATAAAGTGAGCAAGTACAGCCCAGAAAAAGAACCTGCCTTCTTTAAACAAGAGGCAGGTTCTTTTTTGTCTTTAGGCTGTTCAGCTAAAAGCTGGAGCAGATTACTTTTTATCCTGAGCTTCTGCCTTGATATCATCTGAAGCGTCTTCGACTTCAGCGGCCACGTCTGATGCAGCCTCTTCAGTTGTTTCTTTGACATCTTCTGCTGTTTCGCGGATATCTTCTTTTAACAGCTTCGCTTCGCTTCTAATGTCTTCAGAGGCACGGTGGAGCTGTTCACGCAGTTCCTGAGCCGTTTTTGAAATCGTCAACTTGATGTTTTCTGTTGCCGTTCCGGCAGTCTGCTGCATTTCTTCTGACTTAACTTTAGCCATGTCAGCATACTCGCTGGCTGATTTTTTAGAATCATCAAACTTTTTGGCGATGTCGTTCCGTGTTTCCTGACCACTCTTCGGTGCAAAGAGTAGTCCTAAAGTGGCTCCGATTAATAAACCTTTTACAAATGACATAATTAATTCCTCCCTAACATTGATATAGCTTCTCTAGCCATTATAGAACAAACTTAAGATATTTTAAAAGAGAAACCCTTGAAATGAGTCAAAGGCGGCAAAATATAGAATAGCTGAGCGCTGAAATGGTTTTTTACAAGGTATATGCTATAGTGAAATGAGTAGAATACGAGCATGAGAGCAGCAGTTACCTGCCGCTTAAATCAGTACCTGAGACCTTTAAATACGCCAAACAAGACCGCTAGAGGGTGAAGGGAGGACTCTTTCTGCTGTTTGATGACCGATTGGATGCCGGCAAACAGCTGGCGTCCAGGATTGACATTTTGGATCCCCAAAAAACCATCGTTCTGGCTCTTCCCAGGGGAGGGGTTCCTTTGGGTATCGAAATTGCGAGACAGCACGGTTTGCGGTTTGATATGTTGCTGTCCAAGAAGATTGGCCATCCGCTTCATCCGGAATATGCTATAGGAGCGATTGCCGAACTGGGCGAACCCATCATCAACGAAAAGGAAATGAGACGGATAGACCCGGTCTGGCTGCAGCAAGAGATCCAGTCTTTGCGCAGGCAGATGCACAAGCGCCGAGCACTGTATGACCAGTGGCTTTTGGTACAGCGGATAAAAGGTCAGACCGTGATCTTCGTGGATGACGGTATTGCTACCGGCATGACCATGAAAGCGGCTGTTCAGTCAGTAAAGGACCAAAAGGCCAGCCACATCATTGTGGCAGTTCCGGTTGTTCCGGAAAACACTTGCCAGGATTTGTTGAAACAGGTGGATGCAGTCGCAGCGGTAGACATCCCCCGGCATTTTCTAGGGGCTGTGGGAGCCTATTACCGTCATTTCCCGCAAGTGGAAGATAAAGAAGTTGAACAGATGTTGAGTCAGTTGGATTAGACCTGAAATAAATGCCAGGAGTAAAAGATAATTTATGTAGTTGGCCCTCGGGAATTAGATTGTTATGGCTAATTTCCGAGGGTCGACCTGTATACCCGTTTGACAGGCCATGTATTTTATTGTAAGCTTTAAAACGGTCAATCAAATACTTGTTAGGAGAGGCTCCTAAATGAACACAGGCTATTGCCCAAAAACCTCCAGAGAGGCCAATGGGTAGAACAGGCATGATCGGATTAAGGTCTTGCTTAAGATAGCTGATTCCTTTGTGAATCTACGTCATTTAGTGCTAAAACCCAGACGAAGAGTAGATGAATACGCAGTGTATGATTTATGCTGTCCATAATCGATGTTTATTGATGATACTCTTTTTCTGAAATGGTTTAGTATGCGGCTTCTGGGACAATCCCGGCAGTCGCATTTTTTAATTGAACGGAGGTGAGGCCTGATGCAGAAGGATAAGGACGAGTATCCCTGTTGGGATGACAGCAGTAAAACTCTAGAAGAACGCTATCAAAACAACCAAATGGAGGAATCATCATGGACAAATTCAAAGCAAATGTACGGGCCAACCTCGAAAAAAGAGATATGGAAGCACTAAAAGACACGGTCATCCAGGCAGATAATGTGGAAATCATCAGCACCCTGCATGACCTGCCGGCAGAGGAGAAAGGTATTCTGTTCCGCCTGCTGCCAAAAGAGCGTGCTCTCCATATATTTGAGCAGCTGGAGTCCAATACACAGCAGCAGCTGATCCGTTCATTTACAGAAGACAAAGTAATTGAAGTATTTGCCGAAATGGCACCGGATGACCGGGTCCGCCTGCTGGATGAACTGCCGGCTAAGGTGACTAAAAATCTGATTGCTTCTCTGGATCAGGAAGAGCGCCAGGCAACAGCTTTACTGATGGGCTACGAAGAAGAGACCGCCGGCCGACTGATGACACCGGAATACGTCACGGTCAAAAAAGAAATGAAAGTCAGTGCAGCCCTCGAAGCAGTCAGACTAACCGCTGCTGAAAAAGAAACCATTTATATTATCTACGTGACGGATGCTAGCAGAAAGCTGGAAGGGGTACTGTCTTTGAGAGAGCTGGTCATGGCCGACCCGGAGGAAATCATCGGCAATGTCATGCACCAGAAAGTAGCTAAGGTATCGACGGATACGGATCAGGAAGAAGCAGCCCGCCTGCTTCAGTCTCTTGACTTCCTAGCACTGCCTGTTGTGGATAAGGAAAACCGGATTGTTGGAATCATGACTTTCGACGATGCCATGGATATTATAGAAGAAGAAACAACGGAAGACATCTTTGATAAAGCCGGTCTGGCAGACTTGACTGACAGAGAGTCCAACCGCAGTGAGCGCCTGGTAAACGGGACGCTGATAGAGATCTGGAAAGTGCGTCTGCCTTTCCTTGTCATTACGATGGTAGGCGGCCTGCTGGCTGGTGTCGTTATCGATTCCTTTGAAGAAGCGCTCGAAGCCATCGCTGCTGTAGCCATTTTTATCCCGGTTATCATGGATATGGGAGGAAATGCCGGAACTCAGTCTTCCACAATTTTTGCCAGAGGACTGATTTTGGGACATGTGGACACCAGTAAATTTATGAAGCATCTGGGTAAGGAAACTCTGGTTGGTTTGAGTATGGGTGTGCTGGTCGGGATTGCGACCGGCATCATCGCTTCCACTTGGCAAGGCATTCCAGAACTGGGTATTGCTGTAGGTGTAGCACTGGCTTTGACCATGACGCTGGCGACGGCATTGGGCTTCTTTATTCCTTATGTGCTGTTCAAGCTGGGCATTGATCAGGCTGCCGGAGCCGATCCGATTATCACAACAATCAAAGATATTTCCGGTCTGGTCATTTACTTTGTACTGGTCACTCAGTTGCTGGGTTATTTAATGTAGAAACGGATAAAATAATAAAGCAGGAGTCTGGCTGTCTGCATGCTCAGGCTCGGTGATTCTGCTGTCTCTCAGCGGACTCTTGATGTAAGGTGGATCCGAGTCGGTTAAAGCAAACAGATAGGAAAAAAGAGCGCTTTTCATTTTTGCTTACCGGCTAGCAGCCGGCTGGCCTGGATGAAGAGGGCTTTTTTGTACATTATTTATGAAGTCAGCTTTAGGGACGGGTTTTTATCGGTGCGGGTATTTGAATGTACGGGAGACATATGACGTTCAACCTGTTACGGCCTGTGCTAAAATAAGGGTGCATGCAAAGAGAGTCTGGAGGAGATAAAGGTGAAAGCTATAGTAATCGAAGCCTTCGGCGGGGTCGAAGAGCTGAAGCTCAAAGACATCGACCGGCCGGAAATCAAAGCTGACCGTCTGCTAGTCAAACTGGCAGCGACCAGTGTTAATCCGATTGATATCAAGAGACGGAAAGGATTGTTCGGCGGGAAGCTTCCAATGATTGTGGGCGGGGACGTGGCGGGAACCGTAGTTGCTGTCGGAGAAGAGACAACTGGATTTGAGCCGGGAGACCGGATCATGGCTAATGGGGCCAAGACCTATGCTGAATATGTGCTGGTCAATCCGGACCGTGCAGTGAAGCTTCCGGCTAATATTGACTTTGAAACAGCTGCGGCTGTTCCATTGACTGGACAGACGGCCTATGAGGCTATCGTGACCCGGGGACAGGTCCAGCCTAGTCAGCGGGTGCTGGTCCATGCAGGTTCCGGGGGAGTCGGCTCGTTGGCTGTTCAGATCGCTAAAAAAAGAGGCGCCTGGGTAGCTGCAACTGCCAGCACCCGCCATCAGGACAGACTGATGGCGTTGGGAGCCGACCGGGCGATCGACTACACGAGGGAATCCTTCGAAGAAGTCCTGGAGCCAGTCGACCTGATTCTTGATCCCGTAGGGGGAGAGGTTCAGGATAGAAGTTTTGCTGTTTTAAAAGAGGGAGGCAAGCTGCTGTCGGTGGCTAAAGAGCCGGAGGAGGAAAAGTTTGACGGCCGCCAAGTCCAGGCGACATTTTTTTCTATGAAGCCGACTAAAGAAGGGATTACAGCCTTGGCAGACTGGATGGAAAAAGGGGAGCTGAGGCCTGTAGTGTCAAGGACGTTTCCTTTTTCTGAAGCGGGAGTCAGAGAAGCGCATGAGTTGAGCGAAACTGGACAGGCCGGAGGCAAGATCATCCTGACATTCGTTTGAGAGCTGCAACCGAGAAAGGTGGACAAGATGCCAATCATTATCGTACTACTTTTAACAGGCTTTATGATGTTTTTGTCTTTTAAGTATATGACCCGGTCACTGAATATGGGGAGCCGAATATTTTCCAGAGGTTTTTCTTCTTTAGGTTCAGAAGAAGACCAGCGGGTGACTTGCCCGAACTGCGGTCGGCAAGTCAGACGGACCGACAATCCTTACTGCAGTCGCTGCAACACGTCTTTTTGAGGACATTGGATTTTTCAGTTTGAGAGTTTAAAGCAACTCCTGCGAGTTACAGCCAAATAAGAAAATTGAAAGCAGCGCCTGTACAAGAAGAAAATAGGCGCTGCCTATTTGTGTGCGCAGCAGAGTAGGATTTGAGACACTAGTGCTTTTTTGCATGGCTGAATTGATCAAGCACAAAAGTGTGAAACAGCTTTTCTGGAGGAGAAAGCTGGCGGGTCCTGGAGGTGATGATGCCGACAGTCCGTGTAACGTCAGGATCAGTGACTGGGATGCAAGTCAGAAAAGGTGACCGGTACTGGGTCACGGCACTCTCCGGAAGCAAGGTAATCCCGATGCCGGCGGCTACCATACCTTTGATGGCATCCATATCTTCTCCTTCGGTACTGACTTTGGGCTCAAAACCGACAGACCGGCAAGCAGTACTGACTACTTCTTCCAGAATATAGCCTTTGGGGAAAAGAATAAATTCCTCGTTTTTTAAAGCAGACAAGGGAACGGACTGCTTAACTGACAAGGCGTGTGCCTTTGATACAAGAAGATAAAGCGGCTCGTCAAAGAGAACGCTACCTTGAATGAGTGGATCTTCTTCAATGACAGGACCGATGAAGGCCAGGTTCAGTTCTCTGTTCTTGATTGATTCCAGCAGATACTGGTAGGATCCCTGCCTCAACTGAAATTTGATGTTTGGATAGTCAGTGGAAAAGGACTGGATCAGCCTGGGGAGCAAGGTTGTTGCGAGGCTAGTCGGAAAACCAACATGGATGGTGCCGTTTTCAGGAGCGGAATGATCGGCAATCTGATGTTTCATCTGCTCCAGCTGCGCCATGATGTCCTTGGCCTGATGCAGAACAAGCCTGCCAATTGGCAGTAGCTTGACCCGACGGCCGACGCGTTCAAACAGTTCCACCTGTAGTTCCTCTTCAAGATTTTTAATCTGGCGGCTCACTGCAGACTGGGCGACATTCAGCTGCTGGGCAGCATCCGACATGTGCTCGCGTTCGGCGACTTCGATAAAATAAAGCAGCTGTTTGATTTCCATAAACCGTCTCCTTCAGTTTAAATAGATTGATACATAAATTAGATGATAACTATCGAACAAATATATTGTATGCATAAATGCAAAGGATTACAATGGAATAACACTATAATGAGAATCAGATGAGAACTGATCGCTTGGAGGAAACGACTATGGCTAAATTCAACCCCGTCCATCAAGCTGGCGGCTTGTATTCACCACAATTTGAAAGAGACAATTGCGGAATCGGACTATACGCGAATATGAAAAATAAAAAAAGCCACACAATCGTCAAAAGAGGGATCGAACTGCTGACTCACCTGGATCATAGGGGAGGGCAGGGAAGTGACCCGGATACAGGAGACGGTTCTGGAATCATGACCCAGATACCGGATAAGCTGTTTAAGAAGCTTCTGCCTCAGTTTGACCTGCCGGAAGAAGGGCAGTATGCGGTCGGCATGCTGTTTTTCAGCCAGAATGATACCCGGCAAGAGGAATGGGAAAAAGAGATTCAGCAGATTGCACGAGCAGAAGGTCAGCAGGTTGCCGGCTGGCGGACCGTACCGACTGCTGTAGAAAAAATCGGTGTCAAGGCTCAGAAAACGGCACCTTACGTCCGGCAGCTGTTTCTTGTGAGAAGTCCTGAACTTAAGAATGAAGCCGCTTTTGAGCGTAAGCTGTATGTGATACGTAAACGGGCAGAAAAAATAGCTGCAGACAACAATCAGGCTTTTTACTTTCCCAGCTTTTCCAGTCAGACGATTGTCTACAAGGGCCTGCTGACATCCAGCCAGGTTGATCAGTTTTATCTGGATTTACAGGATCCTGACTATACATCGGCTTTTTCCCTGGTACACTCCCGTTTCAGTACCAATACGGTTCCCAACTGGGAGCGGGCGCATCCGAACCGCTATCTGATTCATAATGGAGAAATCAATACACTCAGAGGGAATATCAACTGGATGAGGGCACGGGAAGGAAGTTTTGTTTCTGAGGCTTTCGGAGACGATCTGGATAAGGTGCTGCCGATTCTGGACGAGTCAGGCAGTGACTCCGCTGTATTGGACAATGCACTGGAATTTTTCACCCTGGCAGGCCGGTCCTTAGCCCACTCCGCAATGATGCTGATCCCGGAACCGTGGGAAAACAATCCGGATATCAGTCCAGAAAGAAAAGCCTTCTACAAATATCACAGCATGCTGATGGAGCCTTGGGACGGGCCGACATCCATCACCTTCACTAATGGGCGCCAGATCGCGGCTCTGCTTGACCGTAACGGCCTGAGACCGGCCCGTTACTATCTGATGAAAGACGACACCATCATCTATGCATCAGAAACAGGAGTCATTGATGTCCGAGAAGAGGATGTGGTGTCTAAGGGTCGGCTGAGTCCCGGCAAAATGCTGATGATTGATCTGGAAGAGGGACGCATCATTCCGGATGAAGAAATCAAGCAGCAAGTTGTAAGTCAGGCTCCTTATGAAGAATGGAACAAGGAACTGTCTCTGGAGCTTGACAGCCTCAAGACGGACAAGGCAGCTGAACAGAAAAAGGAAGCACAAGCAAGCTCAGATCAAAGCAGCAAAGCCCAAGCAGAGGTCCCGCTGATCCGTCGGCAGAAGGCTTTCGGCTATACAGTGGAAGACATTGAAAAATACTTGAAGCCGCTGATTGAAAAAGGAAAGGATCCGATTGGGGCGATGGGGATTGATACGCCTCTGGCGGTTATGTCCGACCGTCCGCAGTCGCTGTTTCTCTACTTCAAGCAACTGTTTGCCCAAGTTACCAATCCGCCAATCGATGCCTACCGTGAACAGATTGTGACCTCAACTCTGAGCTGGCTCGGTGCAGAGGGAGATCTGCTGAATCATGAAGCGGGTGTGGGTCGGCGGATTCGCCTGGACTCACCGATCCTCAGCCGAGAGGCTTTCGAGCAGGTATCAAATCTTGATTGTCCACTTTTTAATAGCCAGAGAGTTCATACTCTGTTTTCAGGCAGTCTGCAAGAGCGTCTGCAGTCCTTGAGGGAGGAAGTCGAAGCGGCGGTCCGCTCAGGTGTAACACTAATCGTTTTAAGTGATGAACAGATGGATAAGGAAAAAGTTCCGGTCCCGGTTCTGTTGGCTGTCAGCAGTGTCCACCAGCATCTGGTCAGAAAAGGTCTGCGCACGCAGGTGAGCCTGCTGTGTGCAAGCGGGGAAGCCCGGGAAGTGCATCATTTTGCAGCCCTGATTGGTTACGGGGCTGATGCGGTCTATCCTTATCTGGCTTACGACACCATTGCAAATGAAGTTGAAAACGGTCAGTTTAAGACGGAACAAAAGGAAACAGCAGAACGCTACCGGCTGGCAGTCACAGAAGGCGTGATTAAAGTCATGTCCAAGATGGGCATCTCTACTGTCCAGAGTTACCGTGGGGCACAGATTTTTGAAGCAATCGGGATAAGTGAAGCGGTTGTCGATGAACACTTTACCGGGACGGCTTCACAGATCAGTGGGATTGGCCTGGCTACCATTGCTGAAGAAGCCCGCCTGCGTCACAGTTTAGGCTTTAAAGAGGATTTGTATGAGGTCCTGGATTCAGGCAGTGACATGCAGTGGCGCAAAGGCGGTGAAAAGCACGTGTACAACCCGCTGACCATGCACAAGCTGCAGTGGGCAGCCCGGCGAGGAGATCCAAAGCTGTACCGGGACTACGCGGAAGCTGTCAATAACGGCCATCACGGCTTTATCCGCAGTCTGTTCGATATTAAATCGGACCGTGAGCCAATCAGCATAGATAACGTGGAGCCGGTCGAAGAACTGTTCAAACGCTTCAAGACCGGGGCCATGTCTTTTGGATCAATCAGCCCGGAAGCACATGAAACACTAGCCATCGCGATGAACCGCCTAGGCGGCAAGTCCAACTCCGGTGAAGGCGGGGAAAATCCGAAACGCTTTGATAAAGATCCTAATGGCGACTGGAGACGCAGTGCCATCAAGCAAGTGGCTTCCGGGCGTTTTGGTGTGGATAGTCATTACCTGGTCAATGCCGAAGAGCTGCAGATCAAGATGGCTCAGGGAGCCAAGCCTGGAGAAGGCGGACAGCTTCCAGGAGAGAAAGTGTATCCGTGGATTGCTTCGGCCAGAAATTCAACGCCCGGAGTGGGACTGATTTCGCCGCCACCGCACCACGATATTTATTCGATTGAGGATCTGGCTCAATTGATCCATGATTTGAAAAACGCCAACCGCAAAGCCCGCATCTCCGTTAAGCTGGCCTCCAAGGCTGGGGTTGGAACGATTGCATCGGGTGTAGCTAAAGGCAATGCTGATGTCATTTCCATTGTCGGCTATGATGGTGGAACAGGCGCATCGCCTAAAACCAGTATCCGTCATGCGGGCCTGCCGTGGGAGCTGGGACTGGCAGAAACACACCAGACGCTGCAGATGAATGATTTGAGAAACCGGGTCACGCTGGAGACGGATGGCAAACTGCTGACTGGTCGAGATGTGGTCATGGCTGCCATTATAGGAGCCGAGGAATTCGGTTTTGCGACCGCTCCCTTGGTGGTTCTGGGCTGTGTCATGATGCGTGTCTGTCATCTGGATACTTGTCCGGTGGGCATCGCCACCCAGAATCCGAAACTGAGAGAGCGGTTCATGGGCAAGCCGGAGCATGTAGTGAACTATATGACCTTTATTGCAGAAGAAATTAGAGAGATTCTGGCTGAATTAGGTTACAGCAAAATCGAAGACCTGGTGGGCCGGACAGATTTGCTGGAAACCAATGAATGGGCCCGGACGCACTGGAAAGCCTCGCAGCTTGATCTTGAACGCATCGTCTATCAGCCGTTCGGCAAAGCTAGAATGAACAAAACGGTGCAGGATCACAAGATTGAGCAGTCACTCGATGTCCGTTCGATCCTGCCTCAGGTGACGGAGGCCATTGATACAGAAACGCCTGTCTCACTTGACCTGCAAGTCAGTAACATGAACCGGGTAATCGGAACAGTAGTCGGGAGTGAAGTGTCCCTGCGCAAAGGAGCAGCCGGTCTGCCGGAAGACACGCTGACGTTGAACTGTGTTGGGTCAGCCGGCCAGAGTGTGGGAGCCTTCCTGCCGAGAGGCATGACACTGAATCTGATTGGTGATGGGAATGATTATGTAGGTAAGGGGTTGTCCGGCGGCAAACTGATTTTAAAAACCTCGCCTGCCGCCGGTTTTGAAGCAGTCAGTAATGTCATTGCCGGTAACGTCGCCTTCTACGGGGCAACAGCTGGTGAAGCTTATTTGAATGGTTTGGCCGGTGAACGCTTTGCTGTCAGAAACAGTGGGGCAACGCTGGTGGTTGAAGGTGTCGGAGATCATGGTTGCGAGTATATGACCGGTGGACGGGTTGTGATTTTAGGAGCGGTCGGAAAGAACTTTGCGGCTGGGATGTCCGGAGGGATCGCTTACGTATTAAGCGATGATCATGCAGACTTTATCCGCCGAGCCAACAGTGAACTGGTGTTGTTTGAAACAATTGAAAACGTAGCGGAAGCAGAGGAGCTGAAACAGCTAGTCGCCCGTCATGCGGACTATACGCATTCTACGCGGGCAGTCAAGCTGCTGGAAAACTGGGAAGCTTCCGTTTCCCGCTTTATTAAAGTTATTCCAAGAGAATACAAGCAGATCACAGCTGAAATCAATCGGCAGATCAGAGACGGACTGTCTGAAGAAGAAGCAAAAATGGCTGTATTTATGAAAACAAAGGAAGAGCCTGAATCCGTCAGTGTGCCTAACTGACCGCAAGTGATTTGAGCGAAAGGAGAATCGTTATGGGAAAGAAAACGGGTTTCATGGAGTTTGAACGTGAACACGCAGCAGAACGGGATCCTAGGCAGCGGATCGCGGACTTCAAGGAGTATAAGCGGACAGTGCCGGATGAGCAGGCTCAGCGTCAGGGAGCGCGGTGCATGGACTGCTCTATTCCCTACTGTTCGATGGGGATGGATATTGAAGGTAGCACGACTGGTTGTCCGCTGTACAACCTGATTCCCGAGTGGAATGACTTGGTTTACAAGGGAAGATGGAAAGAGGCGCTGGACCGTCTGCTGAAGACCAATAACTTTCCAGAATTTACCGGAAAGGTCTGTCCGGCGCCCTGTGAAGGATCCTGTACAGTAGCCATCTCTGATGATCCGGTAGCGATTAAGGATATCGAGCTGGCTATTATTGACAAGGGGTTTGAAGAAGGGTGGATCCAGCCTAGAGTCCCTCATAAACGGACAAGTAAAAAAGTAGCTGTTATAGGATCAGGGCCGGCCGGACTGGCTGCTGCCGATCAGCTGAACCAGGTGGGACATAGTGTGACCGTTTATGAACGGAGTTCAAGGGCTGGAGGACTGCTGACTTATGGGATTCCGAACATGAAGCTAGAAAAGCATATTGTCCAGAGACGGATTAATCTGCTGGAACAGGAAGGAATCAGGTTCCAGTTGAATACAGCTGTAGGCACGGACATTTTGGCGGATACGCTGAAGGCGGACTATGATGCTGTGCTGATCTGTACTGGTGCAGCCAAGCCAATCGATCTGCCCCTTCCGGGAAGAGACCTAAACGGTATTCACTTTGCCATGGATTATTTGACCCAGTCGGTCAAGGAAACATTGGGGGAGGCACCTGTCGATCCACATTTGAATGCAAAAGATAAAAATGTGATCGTTATCGGCAGTGGAGATACAGGAGCAGACTGCGTAGCGACAGCTTTGAGACAGGGAGCCAAGAGTATCAGTCAATTCTCACGCAGCCTGCAGTTCCCTTTCCAGAGAGAACCGCTGAATGAATGGCCGGCCTATCCGCGTGTCTTCAGCCTGGAATACGGTCATGAGGAAGCGAAAATGCTTTATGGAGAAGATATCAGAGAGTATGAGATCCAGACCCGTTCCTTCAAGGGGAACGCAGACGGTACAGTCCGTTCGCTTTATACGGAACGCGCAAAAAAAATCCGGGATGAACAGCGGCGTCAGTTTGTTTATGAAGAAGTCCCGGATTCCGGAGAAGAATGGAAGGCTGATCTGGTACTGGTGGCCATCGGCTTTGAGGGTGTCGAAAACAGTGTACTGGATGATTTCGGTGTCGAGTCCTCCAGAGGAGTAATCTCTGCCGAGTACGGAAAATTTGCAACCAATGTCGAAGGAGTTTTTGCAGCGGGAGACGCCCGCCGTGGTCAAAGCCTGATTGTGTGGGCTATCAATGAAGGCCGTGAAGCCGCCTATGAAGTTGACCGACACCTGATGGGTACCAGTGTCCTGCCGACGGTTGGCGCTGCTTCTCTCTAAAAAAGGACACCGTTTAATCTTTAATAGACTTCCCGGTCCAAGATGATTGTCTGCTTGAGCAAGTCAAAACAAGCTGCTGGCTTGCACAGGCGGATGATTGTGGGTGTTAGGGTTTCATCTGTGGGCTTTATGCTCACTGCTGAAATTTTAACCCGGCAGCCGACCGGGCTTTTTTTGTGCTGAAAAAGGAAAGCCTTAACCTGAGGCAATCTGTTCAAGCCAGGCGGTAACCTTTGTGTATAATGAACTGCGGAACATACATATGCCTTAACCTTTCTTAAATAAATTTTAAGGAAGCTTAGATATACTGTAAGGGAGCAAAAGACGACTAGGAGGACAATCGATTGGATATTGGAATTGATAAAATTGGGTTTTACACCCCTAATGTGTACGTGGATATGGAAAAACTGGCTGAAGTCAGAGGAGTGGACCCTGCGAAATATACGATTGGGATTGGACAGGAGAAAATGTCCATTGCTCCACTGCATCATGACTCGGTCAGTCTGGCAGCCAATGCTGCTTTGTCTATTTTGGATGATGAAGACAGAGAAAAGATTGACTTTGTCCTGTTTGGATCGGAATCGGGAGTGGACCACTCCAAATCCGGTGCTGTATGGGTCCATAATCTGGCCGGCATTCAGCAAAATGCCCGCTGTGTGGAATTAAAGCAGGCATGCTATGGTGCAACAGCCGGAATTAAGATGGCCATGGGACATATTGCCTTGAACCCTGATAGCAAAGTGCTGGTACTGGGGGCTGATATTGCGAAATATGGTTTGAATACGGGTGGCGAGCCGACTCAGGGAGCTGGAGCTGTAGCCATGGTTCTGTCTCAAAATCCTCGCATCCTGTCGCTGGATAACGACAGTGCCTCGATGACCAAAGATATTTCAGACTTCTGGAGACCCCTCTATTCTGATTACGCCTTTGTGGACGGCAAATTCTCCAATGAAGCCTATCTGGGATTTTTGAAGGAAGTCTTTGACAATTATAAGGAGAAGACTGGCCGCAATCTGAGTGATTTTGAAGCAATGTGCTTCCACTTGCCGTATACCAAGATGGGCAAAAAAGCGATTCTTGCTTTGACGGAGGATCTGGATGAGAGTGAAACTAAGCGCTTGATGGATTCCTATCACGACAGCATCTACTACAACAAGCAAGTCGGTAACGTATATACCGGTTCTCTGTATTTGAGTTTACTCTCCCTTCTGGAACAGGCACCTGAATTCAAGGCAGGGTCGCGCATCGGGCTCTTCAGCTATGGATCAGGAGCTGTCGGTGAATTCTTTAGTGGAATCGTTAAGCCGGACTATAAGAAGTATCTAAACAAGGACGCACACGAGTCTGTTCTGGATGACCGCCGCGAGCTGTCCATCGAGGAATATGAGGCTACACTGGAAAAGGCCTTGCCGAAAGACGGATCGGACATCGCTATTGATGACGAGCAAGTCAATCTGGGCAAAGCTTACCTTTCAGGAATCAAGGAAAACGTCAGACTATACTCTGTTAAATAGTACAGGCCCTTCTTTAGGCTATACCTCTGGCGGTCCCCTCATAACTGTTAATGCAAAAAAGCACACTTCCTTATTAAAGGAAGGTGCTTTTTTTTGGCCATCAGGCGTCAGCCATATCGTCGATAATCTGTTGTTTAGCGACTTCAATCATACCTAGAGCAGTCAACTGTGAATCAGAACTCTGGAACGTTCGGATTACATTGTTTTGATCGAAACTAATCACAACCAGACTCTCGCTTTCCAAAAAAGCTGAAGTATAGGTGTTTAGAAATTCTTCATTGCTCATACCCCGCGTTTTCTTGCGCCGTGCTTCTGATAAATCCATTGATAATCAGTCCTTATAGTTTAAATCGTAATGATTCCGATTTTAGGTTATTATAATACAAGCTGAAAAAGAAAACAATAAAATCAAAGAAAAGCTTGAATTATGTGGCGAGATGTTGTATTATTCTAAAACGTAATGGTTACGATTTATAATTTAACTCAGGAGGCAATATAATGGCAGTACCTAAGAGAAGAACATCCAAGGCAAGACAAAGAAAGAGACGCACACACAAGGGAGCCAATGTACCCGGAGGACTGTCGCTTGATTCAAGCACAGGAGAATACAGCATGAGTCACCGTATCTCAAAAGACGGCTACTACAAAGGCAGAAAAGTTTTAGACAAGTAAAGGCAGAGAACAGAACCCCCTCGTTGCCGACCGGGATTAAATACAAATCGGATCAGCCTGACTAGATACACACGAATAAACAGACGTCGAAAGCGCTCATGCGTATGAGACAGACTGAAAATCAAATCGATCTGATGGGAAACAATCAGCTGGGAAGGAGCTTATGATAGAATGGATCAAAAAATACCTGTAACGATCATCACTGGTTTTTTAGGAGCGGGGAAAACAACACTGATCAATGAGCTTCTGCACCAGCCTAACGAAGAGAAGATAGCCGTTATTGTCAATGAATTTGGCGATATCGGGGTCGACCACAATCTGGTAGTGAATGTGGAAGAGGACATTTATCAGATGAACAATGGCTGCCTGTGCTGTACGCTGCGTGCCGATCTGGCAGATATGCTGAGCAGTATCTATGCCGTAAGAAAAACTCAAGAAGTTAAAATTGACCGCATTGTAATTGAAACCACAGGATTAGCTGAACCGGGGCCAATTGCGCAGACGTTTATGCGCAACCCTGTGCTTCAGGAGCACTACTCCCTGGACTCGGTATTGACGCTGGTAGATTCAGGCAATGCTCTGTACCAGCTGGCTCACTACGAAGAATCTGTTGAACAGGCTGCATTTGCGGATAAGCTACTTTTGACTAAGGTAGAAGAAACAAGCGACCATACTATTCACCTGGTTAAGCAGAAACTCCGGACACTCAACCCTTTTGCGCAAATCGAAGAACTTGACTTGGAAAAAGTCAGAGTCCCTGATATTATCGGTTTAAATTTGTATGACGAACAAAAAGTCGAGCAAAGTGAGGATCACGGGCTAGACCATCATCACGAAGCGGACAGTGAGCATAAAGCTTGCGGCTGCGGGCACCATAATGACTCTGGGAGCTGCTGCCATGGACAGGCTCACCACCATGAAGAAGAAAGCACACATACATCAAACATTGTGTCTCTTTCGCTTAAGACCAGTGAACCGATCCACCCGACTTTAATCGATATGTGGATGAACGAGCTGATTATGACTTTTGGAATGGATCTTTTGAGATACAAGGGAGTCCTAAACCTTTATGGTGATTCAAATCAGATCATCTACCAGGGGGTCAACATGGCTTTCAAAGCGGAACGCGGACAGCCTTGGGGAGAGGGTGAGCGGGAGTCCGTTCTTGTCTTTATTGGGAAAAATCTGCCGCTTGAAGAGATGAGAGAATCTTTCAACAAATGTATTCTGACAGAAGAAGTCAGACTGGAACTGGGGATTGATTAGGACCTGATTCCTGGCTAAAACGCAGCCCCAAATGAAATACACTGGAAAAATGATTGAGAGAACAGAATCAAAAGCATAGGAGCGATTGACATGCCGGAAAAAACAGATTTGTCTACTGCTCGTCGTCTGATGAAAAGTCCAAATAAGAAGACGGCCAGACGTGGATTGAAAGTGATTAAACAGTTCAAGAAAACTCAAAGAGGAGTGAAGTAAAATGAGAAAAAATATTACCCTGGAATGTGTAGAGACTGGTGAACGCTTGTATATCACCAGCAAAAATACCCGTAACAATCCTGACCGTCTAGAGTTGAAAAAATACTCCCAGAAACTCAGACGTAAAGCATTGTTTAGGGAAACAAAGTAAGCAGGAGGGTCCTTACCTCCTTCTGCTTTACTTTTTCTTTATTGTATTCGGCCTTGATAGGGCGCTGAATAGTTTTACTCGCAAGAGTGTTTTGACATTCGCCAACCGGCAGCTTCCGCAGCTTGACTGTAGGAACTGCCGGTTTTGTCATATATAGAAAAAAAGCAAGAGGCATTTGCGTTTGAAATCTCAGTCAATCGAATTAAGATGCTCTAGAATAGTTGACGGATGAGCAGAAGTCAGGCAAAATAATGAGGAATCAGCAGACTGATTTGGAAAATGTAGGAGTAAGGAGACGAAGAAATGAATACATTAAAAGGTTTGATTGCAAGCAGCTCGGCACTGCTGTTGTTGGGGGCGTGCGGGACGGATGAGGCACAGGAAAGCGAAGAAACAGTCGATGAGCTGGTCCTAGGTTACTTCCCGTCAGCGGACGTGGAGAACATGGCTGATTCGGCCCGGCCCCTGGAAGAATACTTGTCAGAGCAACTGGATATCCCCGTCACAGGGCAAGTCATGACGGATTATACCGGCCTTATTGAAGCGATGCGCAATCAGAACGCGGACATTGCCTTTCTGCCGCCTTTTGCCTTTGTGCAGGCTGAGGAGCGTGCCAACGTGGAAGTGCTGCTGAAAGCGATCCGTGACGGTTCAGACTCTTATGTGGCGCAGTACAACGTGGCTGCAGATTCAGATATTGATTCAATCGATGATCTGATTGAGAGGGAAGGTCTAGTCTGGGCCTTTACGGACTATACGTCGACTTCAGGCTATTTGTTCCCGGCCCAGCAGATGATGGATCTGGGTGTTGAAGACTTGGAAAGTCACTTCACGACTCTGGATGTCGGTGCCCACGATAGTGCTATTTTATCCGTACTGGATGGTCAGGCAGATTTTGCGACGACTTTTGAAGATGCCCGTGTCCGTCTGGAAGACGAGATTCCAGATATCTTTGAGCAGATCCGTGTGATTGGAACGACCGAAGAAATTCCGAATGCGACCCTTTCTGTCCGCAGTGAACTACCGGATGACTTGAAAGAAAAAATCGAGGACGCTTTCCTCAGCATCAATGACAATCCGGACATGCTGGCCGTCATGGAGGATGTTTATAACTGGGAAGGTTTTGCACCGGCCGAATCGGAAGATTATGATATTGTACGTGATGTCTACCGTGAGTTTGAAGCAGTAATAGATTAATTATTGTACACCAAAGCACCTGAAAGGTTTCCGCAAGGAGAGGCCTTTCAGGTGCTTTTTTGTATTTAGCTTGATGTGCTGTACTTGCTGTCAGTAAAAAAAGAAAAACAGCAGCGGAACGGCAATAGCTGGAACAAAGTTCATGACTTTCAGCTTAGTCACTTCCAGGATATTTAGGCCCAGCACCAAAATAAGGATGGATCCGATGGCGTTGATATCATTGATCATTGTATCAGTCAGGATCTGATCCAGACCCCCCGCAAAAAAAGTGATGGCTCCCTGATAGACAAAAACTAAAATACCGGACAGGATCACGCCTGCACCCAGGCTCGAAGCTAAAATAATACTGGTAATGCCATCAATCACAGCTTTAGTCAAAAGAACCGTATGGTTGCCCGACAGGCCACTTTCTAGCGGACCAACAATAGACATGGCTCCGACAGCCATGATGAGACTGGCGGTGACAAAGCCTTTAGACAAGGAAGGGTTTTCTCCGCTGGTTGGGAACCGTTGCTCGATGGTAGAGCCAAGCAAGTGGATTTTATGGTCCAGGTCGATAAGTTCACCAATCGCTGCTCCAATAACAAGTGATAGAATAATATAAATTGTGTGCTCACCTGACATCATGCCGGTAACGCCGACATAAATTGCACCAAGAGCCAGTGCTCTCATCAGAGCCTTCTCGATTTTGATGGACAGGCCTTTATTCACCAGCAGACCGATAGTCCCTCCGGCAAAGATAGCCAGGGTATTAATGATGACCCCAAAGTACATACGAAAGACTCCTTCTGATTTAGACTTGACTCCATTATTATATAAGCCAGGCTTTAGACTTACAAATTAATTTTCTTTCAAAAGGCGAAACGCATGTGGATGACCTCTTTTCAGAACTGAGATAAGGTGCTCAGCTTAAGAAGTAAAAAAGGGCGGTTCAGTGTAAAAAGCGACCGAGACGGTCTGTCTCAATCGCTTTTTGTATGCAGCTAGAAGGGACAGGCTTTTTTCTCAGCTGCACTCCATCAGAATGTATAAGTAAGGTAGTATCTTGAGTATACGCTCGTGATGCACTTTACTCTCCGCTTTCTATTATAGACTAAACGCTTACATAAGTATGCAAGCGATTGCAAAATGAGAAAATATTTATCTGAGACCTGATTGATAACTGGAGACAATCGAAATAGAGAGAAAAACATAGTATACTACTAGAAAGAGCAAACAAGAACAGGCAGAAGGGGCGGGCGAATCAGCGTGATAGAATTCAACGGGGTGTCGGTGACTTATCCCACAGGTGTCAAAGCACTTAAAAATATCGACTTGGCCATAAATAAAGGCGAATTTGTCGTTGTCGTCGGCATGTCAGGTGCTGGAAAATCCACGCTAATGAAGTGCATCAACCGAATGGTGGAGCCGACTGTGGGCAGTTTGAAAGTGAACGGAAAAGAGGTAACTCAGCTCAAAGAGTCACAGCTGAGAAAGTTGCGTACCCGAATTGGGATCATTTTTCAGGACTATAACTTGATCAAGCGTATGTCGGTCTTGAGAAATGTCATGGTCGGGAGGCTGGGGCATACACCGACACTCAGCAGCCTGATTGGGCGTTTTCCTCAAAGTGACTTAGAGCTGGCAATGAATAATCTGAAGAGGGTAGGAATTGATGAGAAGGCTTATACCCGGGCAGATTATCTCAGTGGTGGACAGCAACAGCGCGTGAGTATCGCCCGTGTTTTGACCCAGCAGCCGCAGATTATTCTCGCGGACGAACCGGTCGCCTCCCTAGATCCACCTACGTCACATCAGGTGATGCGTGATTTGAAGCGGGTCAGCAAGGAAGATGGACTGACAACGCTAGTCAATCTTCATTTCATTGATCTTGCCATGGAATATGCAGACCGGATCATCGGTATGAGAGAGGGTGAAATCGTCTTTGACGGGCCAATAGGAGAAGTGACAGAAGAGACGTTTGAAGAGATATATGGCAGACCAATCAGAGCCGAAGAGATTATAGGAGGGCAGTGATGGAAAAGTCTACTGCGAAAAAGAATAAAATTAGACTGTTCAAGCCGGGAACCTCTTTCAAAATCTTTGGGGTAGTCCTTGCTGTGCTGAGTCTTTACTGGGCGGCTATCAATCAGACCCAGGCTTCGCTGAACCGGATCTTGTCGAGCTTTCCTATTTTATATCGGATGCTGGTCGAGGACTTTTTCCCGCCGGATTTCAGTTATTTACCTAGAGTAGTCAGCCAACTTGTGGAAACGTTCAATATTGCCCTACTCAGTACTACGCTAGCAGCTTTTCTAGCTTTTCCTATGCTGTTTTTCTCTTCGTCTACAGTGAACCGCAACCCCTTATCCTATAGCGGGATTCGACTGGTGATGACCGTTGTCCGGTCAATCCCAAATATTATTATGGTAGTGCTGATGGTCGCTCTGGTCGGCCTAGGACCGGTCTCCGGAATCATAGCTTTGACGGTTTATTCTGCAGCGATTCTGATTAAACTGACGAGCGAATCGGTAGAAACGATTGACAAGCGCCCAATCCAGGCTATTAAAGCGATGGGCGGTAATACTCTGCAGACGATTGCTTACGGTGTGGTGCCTCAAATTTTTCCTGTCTATCTGTCACATATTCTTTATGTGCTGGAGGTCAATTTGAAAGCATCAGTTGTGCTGGGATTTGTCGGGGCAGGCGGTATCGGTCAGCTAATCAGACGGCAGATGAGCCTTTTCCGCTATGACCGTCTCGGGCTGATTATATTTGTTTTGTTTCTGGCAATCAGTACTATTGACTATATCAGTCAGACATTAAGGAGCAAACTCGTGTGAGCAAAGACAAGAAAATCAGGCTTGGAAAATTAAAAACAAAAAAGCAGAAAGCAATAACTGGTCTTGTTTTGACCAGCCTTATCCTGCTTTACAGCTTCAGCTTATGGTCGCAGGACTTTGCCGTTGCTTCATCCCAGTCTTCTCCCGGGACGATTCTGCGCCGACTATTTATTGTACCGCTGACAGATCCGTCTTACCGGAGTGTATTTGCGGAAAGAAGCCTACTGATGCTGGAGACGGTAGCCATTGCCTATGCTGGTGGTGTAGCAGCCTCTCTTTTGGCCCTGCCGCTGGCGGTATTGGCTGCGCGGAACAGCGGGGGACGGTTGAGTTATCTCGGAAAAGTCATCCTGAACGCAATCCGCTCGATCCCGGAGCTGCTGTTTGGTGTGTTCTTTGTAGCAGCGGTTGGTCCTGGTGCTTTTGCTGGGGTACTGGCTATTAGCGTCAATTCGATTGGTATGATTGGGAAGCTGTATGCTGAAAGTATCGAATCCATAGACAAAGCTCCGATTCAGGCCATTAAAGCCAGTGGAGGCAACTGGATACAGGCGTTTTGGTACGGGGTGCTGCCACAGATCCTGCCTCAATTTCTGTCAATTTCTCTTTTCCGCTTTGAAATCGATGTACGGGCCTCGACCATCCTGGGGCTTGTGGGTGCTGGTGGAATCGGGGTCCCGCTGATTTTATCCCAGCAGCAGCGGAACTGGGAAGATGTAGGGGTCATTTTGATTATCGTGATTGTGTTTGTCATGGTAATTGATAAACTGAGCGGTTTTATCCGTTCTAAACTTGTATGAAAGCAGAGAATGCGGTACACCTGACCAAGCCAGTCGGGATGCCGCATTTTTTATGCTGAAGAGGGTGGAGCTGCGTCACAAAGTCAGTTTGCGAAGCAACTTGGAGTAGAAGAGAGTGGAGCTGCGTCACAAAGTCGGTTTGCGAAGCAACTCGGAGTAGAAGAGAGTAGAGCTGCGTCACAAAGTCGGTTTGCGAAGCAACTCGAAGTAGAAGAGAGTGGAGCTGCGTCACAAAGTCGGTTTGCGAAGCAACTCGGAACTAAAAGGTAGTGGAGCTGTTACAATCTCGACGCTATTTCTCAATTTTTATTCCCACATTATTTTCTGAACCTTTTGAGGAAAGGTCTGTAAAGCTGCTCACATACTACCCTGTAGAAAAGAGAACAATTGAATGCAATGTTCAAGTGCTTTGACCATAGACTTATTATTTGAACGCATAAATCCTCCCCCTAAATCAGCTTACTTTTTTAAGTGTCTACTTTAGGGGGATCATATGCAAACAGCCTGTCCTTTATTATCTAATCTTGTTTCGGGCTATCCGATGCGTGCTTTTTTTCATCCGGCAGAGTGGACCCATTGACACCGGCCTGTTGTGCCAGGAGATCCCGAATCTCTTCAAGATAATTTTCCACCGTAGGAGCTTCGACTTCTACTTCGACATCCTGTTCATCTTTTTTCTGAGCCAGCCGGTTGATCAGCTTGATCATCAAAAAGAGTACCAGGGAAATAAGAAGGAAATCAATCACAGCCTGGAGGAAAAAGCCGTAGCCGATCTGAGCTGAACCGAACTGGAAAACTAGTTCCTCTACATTGGCATTTCCGGTAACCGCAACAATGACTGGAGTGATGATGTGTTCCACCAGCGCATTGACGATAGAAGTGAAAGCTGCCCCCATCACAAGGCCGACAGCCAGTTCCACAACGTTGCCCCGCATGATAAATGCTTTAAATTCCTTAATCATAAAATAGTCCTTTCTAAACAAAATACTTACCCCTATATTTTACAGGAATGTTCGCCCAATAAAAGAGTAAAAGTTTCGCCACATTTACAGTAATTTTACAAAAAAAGCCTGGAGATACACCACGGGTAATTGTATACTTGAAATAGCGGATGTCAAGCAAAACGAACTTCGGTTTATAAACGTTCGTGTTTTTGCGACATTTCGCAATATTTATTTTGGAAAAAAAGCAATGGACTTTTCTTTTAACGAATGTTACTATCTTTATGTGCGAGTAACGTACATAATCTGCACGGACTGTGCGACATAGGAAATGGGAGGAATTATTTTGTCTAAGAAATGGTTTAGAGGTTTAGGAATTGTTTTAACATCTGCTCTAATGCTCGCTGCATGTGGAAACGAGGAAGAGACTGCAGAAGAAACAGCAACAGACAGTGGTGATGCAGGAGAAGAAATGGTACAAATCGATGAAATCTCAGTTGGTTTTGTCCCTTCACGTGACCCTGATGAAATCGTTGTAGCTACAGAACCTTTAAAAGACCTGCTGATTGACGAGCTGGCTGAACACGGCTTTGACGTCAACGAAGTTGAAATCACTGTCGGTACCAGTTATGAAGCCGTCGGAGAAGCAATGTCAGCCGGTACCCTGGACGTGGGATTCATCCCAGGCGGAACATTCGTCCTTTATGACGACGCAGCAGAAGTGATTCTTACCTCAACACGTGCAGGTTTGAATAATGACTCTGATAACCCAGCTGACTGGAACGAAAACAAACCAACTGAAGGCACAGACGAACAAGTAACGTACTACCGTTCGATTTTGATTGCCGGCCCATCTGAAAAGGGTAGAGAACTAGCAGACATCATCAACAGTGGGGAAGAACTGACTTGGGAAGACGTGGACTCAGCATCATGGAGCGTGATGAACTCATCTTCTTCAGCAGGATACATTTACCCGACTATCTGGCTGCAGGACAACTTTGGTCAGTCACTGACTGACTTGAGCCAAATTGTACAGGCTGACTCTTACGCAAACTCATTTGCTCGTCTGGCTTCTGAGCAAGTCGACCTGATTGTTGCCTATGCAGATGCCCGTCGTGACTATGTTGATCTGTGGGAAGAAGAATACGGCCGTGAAGCAAGCATCTGGGATGAAACTGACGTAGTTGGTGTGACACCAGGTATCTATAACGATACAATCAGTGTCAGCCAGTTCTCGGACATCATGGACGATGACCTGAAAGATGCTCTACAGCAAGCTTTCATCAATATTGCACAAACAGAAGAAGGTCAGGAAGTTATTGCCATCTATTCTCACGAAGGATATGAGCCGGCAACAAGCGAAGACTACGACGTAGAAAGAGAAGCACAACAAATCCTGCGTGACCTGACAGACTAAACAAGAATGTATCGATACAAAAGAAAAGCTGGGAGCGCCCTCTCCTGGCTTTCTTTTTGTGAATATCTCCAGAGAGGAACCAATTGATCATGATAGAATTCAAAGATGTCAACAAAACGTATCCGAACGGGGTAACGGCTTTAAGCAATGTCAATTTAACCATCGACCAGGGAGAATTTGTCGCCATCATCGGCTTGTCCGGTGCAGGTAAATCCACGCTGATCCGTTGTATCAATCGAATGCACGAAATCAACGAAGGCACACTGACTGTCAACAACGTCAATGTGGGTAAACTGAAAGGCAAGCAGGTTCGTGACTTCCGTCGTAAAATCGGTATGATTTTTCAGTCGTTCAACCTTGTGACCCGTACCAGTGTAATCAACAATGTGCTGATCTCTTCTGTACCGGATCTGTCTGCTTGGAGAAAGTTCCTTGGTATTTTTCCTAAAGAGAAAAAAGTTGAAGCACTGGAAGCACTGGATAAAGTAGGCATCCTGGATAAGGCATACAACCGTGTCGACCAGCTTTCCGGTGGTCAGCAGCAGCGTGTGGCTCTGGCCCGTACGATTGCTCAAAATCCGGATATCATTCTGGCGGACGAACCGGTGGCCTCACTGGACCCGGTGACAGCCAAAGTCGTCATGGATGACTTTAAACGCATCAACAAAGAAACGAATATGTCGATTTTGATCAATATCCACCACGTCGAACTGGCTCTGGAATATGCGGACCGCGTGATTGGGATTCGTAAAGGTGAAGTCGTCTACGATGGCAAGTCGGAGGAAGTGACTCAGGATGTTCTAGACGAAATCTACGGCAGCCTGGACAATGTTCCGAAAATGGACGATGTTGAAGAAGCGGAAGTCTAAGGAGGGGCGACAATGAAAGAACCAATCTACGATCAAATTTTTAAGCCCAAGACATACACGCTGTCCAACGGCAAGGAAGTCAAGCAGCGCGCGTCAAGAACACCGCTGGTTCTGCTTGTTGTGTTGCTGGTGACGGTTCTGTCCTGGGAAGCCACCAATGTGGACCTGTCTGCCTTGCGTACTCGAGGCTATCAGTTTGTCATTATTCTGACAGACATGTTCCCACCTAACCTCAACTTTTTGAACAATATTTGGGGCCCGCTGTTTGACACGATTCAGATGTCCCTGCTCGGTTCGATTGCAGGAGCACTTCTCGCCATTCCTTTTGCTTTGCTGTCATCTAGCAATATCATTAAAAATCGTATACTCAATGGATTCTTTAAACTGTTTTTGAGTATTTTAAGAACCTTGCCGACATTGATCACAGCCCTGATCGCCACTTTTGTATTCGGTCTGGGAACCATGGCGGGAACGGTAGCTATCTTCCTGTTTACCTTATCTTATATCGGCAAGCTGATGTACGAGCATATCGAGAACGTCGACATGGGAGCTTTTGAAGCTCACGAATCCATGGGACTGTCTAAGGTCCAGGCTTTCCGCTATGCCATCGTACCGGATGTTCTGCCGACCTACCTGTCTGTATCCTTGTATGCTTTTGAAGGAAACATCCGCTATGCGGCAATTCTTGGTTATGTAGGAGCCGGTGGAGTCGGTCTCTTGCTTGACGAGCGACTAGGCTGGAGAGACTACCCGAGTGTCGGGATGGTCCTGCTGATCCTGATGGTCGTTGTCTTCATCATCGAACGCATCAGTGAATACTTCCGGATGAAACTAACCTAGTAAAGGAGCGGACAACATGAACAAAGCAGTACAATTGCAACTTGATAAAGAACCTAACCGCAAGCTTTACCTGTCAACAATTGCGGCCATCCTGATCGCTCTGATTATCTGGTCTTTCATGGGTGTGAACATTACAGGCTTCGATCAGAGAGGAACGCAAATCGCTTCCAATATATTCAGCGGTCTGTTTTCACCAGACCTTGAGTTTTTGTTTGATTTCACTTCTGGTGGGGGAGTGCCGTCGCTCTTATTTGAGACCATCGCTATCGCATTTTTAGGAACCGTATTCGGTTCTTTCCTGGCGATTCCGATTTCATTTCTCATGTCGCCAAGTATCGTCTCCCGTCCGGTTGCTTTTGTGACTCGACTGGTCGTGATCTTTATCCGAACCATCCCGTCTCTGGTATACGGACTGATGTTTATTCGTGTAACAGGACCTGGGCCCTATGCGGGTGTTTTAACGATGTCTTTGACCTCGATTGGCATGATTTCCCGTCTGTATGTGGATGTCATCGAGAACCTGGACCGAGGTGTCCTAGAAGCCATGACGTCCATGGGCTGCACGACTTATCAGAAAGTCCGCTACGGCATCCTGCCCCAGCTGTTCTCCAGCTTCCTGTCGGTAACCATCTACCGTTACGACATGAACCTGCGTGATGCGACAATTCTTGGGCTGGTAGGGGCCGGGGGAATCGGAGCGCCATTAATCTTTGCTATGCGTTCTTATCGCTGGAGCGAAGTCGGTTCGATCCTGATCGGGCTGGTTGTTCTGATCCTCGCTGTTGAGATTTTCTCAAACAAACTGCGTGAACGTTTGGTAAACGGATAAAATAAGGCTGTCCAGCCTGCCTGGCAGGCAGACTATAAATAAAGAACCCCAATCTCGTCAAGTTAACGACGGATTGGGGTTCTTTGCGTCCTCATGCCTTCTACCACACAAAACGGTAAGAGCTGCTGGATTGGTTGGTCACAGAAACGCTTGAGATAACCTGAGCCGAAACCCTGTACTGCATCGATGCAACGGTCAAGCTTGCGCATAGGTTAGGCTACAGGGTGGTCACGGAAAAGAAAATGCACACCTTCTGGCCAAATGACTGGCTGGATCCAGAGCAGACTGCTAGTTTTTACGAGCCGACATGGAAGGGCCGTTTATCCGTTTTATCTGAATAGGGATGTTTCAGCATACACACTTCCCCTAAAGCGGGCTGCTCTATAAGCACCTGCTTCAGGGGGATTGTGTGATCAAGTCAGGGCCGCTATTATAAAAGGTGGGCGCTAAATTAGTTCAGCTGTCTGTAGGGGTTATGATCTGCCATTCGATTCCAAATTTGTCACGCACACAGGCATAAGCAGGGCTGAAGCTCGTTTCGGTCATGCAGAGGATGACTTCTCCCTCAGCAGCCAGCTGCTCATAGATCCGGCGTGCTTCCTCTCCGCTGTCCATTGAAAGCATCAGTGTAATCGTATTGCCGGCGGTATGGCTGGTGTCGGGGAAAGTATCTGCCAGCATAAGGCAGGTACTTCCTATGTGCAGGTGAGCGTGAACTACTCGTTCTTCGTAGCCTTCCGGTATGTTGTTGTCGAATTCCTGAGGCCAGTCTTTGGAAAATTCCAGGCTTTCCACTTTTGTTTTGAAAACATTAGCATAAAAGGCCGCCGCTTCCTGTGCTGTTCCATCCAGCATCAGGTACGGACACACACGCATCTCCATTGTTCTTCCTCCTTTCTGTTCAGGATGCATTTAAAAAGCGTCAAACCAACAGTGAGGTGAAGCTGACAGGATACCGGTCCGTTTGAGAAAGGCCGGTTGATGAGAAAATAACTATGTGAAAAAACGAGCTTATTTATTTGAAGTACTGGAATACTAAATTAGACTGCTCTAGTTTACTTATTGTAAGAGACGGTTGACTTCAGGGGGGTGAATGAGTAAGCTAGTCTAAGGTTTACTTTTCAAGGCTGGAGGGATATTATGCAGCGCAGTATGAAGCTGTTTTTTAAATACGTCAGCCTGAATATGCTTGGGATGCTCGGCATCTCTTTCTATATTCTGGCGGACACCTTATTCATTGCTCAGGCACTCGGTCCGGTTGGGATTGCTTCTTTAAACCTGAGTATTCCGGCATTCGGCATTATTCACGGTTTCGGACTGATGCTAGGGCTGGGGGGAGCGACACGCTACAAGATACTATTGTCGCGGCACAAGACGGAGCAAGCCAATCGGGTCTACTCTCAGACTTTTTTGTTTGCTGTAATCATGGGTCTGCTGTTTATGGTTGTGGGTCGCTTTGGAGCCGAAATAATCGCCCAGATCATGGGAGCAGATGCAGAAACAATGGAAATGACCACGGTTTACCTGCGGACGATTCTGACTTTTGCGCCTTTTTTTGTGGTCAATAATATGTTGCTGTCTTTCGTGCGCAATGACGGCGATCCGTCACTGGCTATGTATGGTATGGTGATCGGCAGTATAATTAATGTAATCCTGGATTATATCTTTATCTTTCCAATGCAGCTCGGGATGTTCGGAGCTTCCCTAGCGACCAGTGTCTCTCCAATCATCAGTTTGCTTATTCTGGCGATTCATTTCTTTAAGCCAGTTAATCAGCTGAAACTGAAGGTCCAGAAAATCGAAGGCTGGATCATTCGGGATGTGACACACCTGGGGGCCTCGGCCTTTATCAATGAACTGTCTGCTTCGGTGGTCCTGTTTGCCTTTAATCTGATTATATTCAGTTTGGAAGGCAATAACGGCTTGGCTGCTTACGGTATTATTGCTAATATCGCTTTTGTCGTCATGGCCCTCTTTGCTGGTGTGGCCCAAGGGGCACAGCCGCTGATCAGCGAAAGTTACGGCCTTCAGAATCTGAAACAGATGAAGCAGGTTCTGACACTGTCCCTGATCACTACGCTAGTGCTGAGCCTGCTTGTTTATGGGGGCACAGCCCTGTTTCGGGACCCAATCATCGCAGCCTTCAACAGTGAAGGCAGTAGTCATATCGCCGGTATGGCAACCAATGGTCTGCTTCTTTACTTTATTGGTTTTGTCTTTGCCGGCATGAACACGATTCTGACCAGTTATTTTGGAGCAACAGATCAGCCGAATCGGGCTCTGGCCTTTTCCTTACTGAGAGGGGGTCTGATTATCATTCCACTGGCTCTGATTTTGAGTCGGTTGCTCGGAATGAACGGTGTCTGGCTCTCATATGTGCTGACTGAAGCTTTGATCTTATTGATTATTGCGATAGTCATTGATCCAAACAAACGAATCAGAAAAGGGAAGCCAGGGCGGTTAAAAATCCGCCGTCCCAGATGGATGAGAATAAGATAAAGAAGAACTGACGACTGAAGAGCAAGCAGCTTTTCGGTAAGTCAGTTCTTTTACTTTGATCAGGAACTGATTCAATTCAGACTGTTCAGAATCGTCCGGGCTGCTTCCAGATTCATATGAGGAGCTTTCTTCAACTGGTCAGCGACGTGCTGGACTTCAGGGCCTTTGGCACCGGCACTGATAGCCAAAGAGCGGGCATGGAGCCCCATGTGGCCTTTTTGAATGCCATCTGTGACCAGAGCCCGGACAGCGGCCAGATTCTGGGCGAGACCGACAGTAGCGAGAATACCGGACAGTTCCATGGCGTTGGGATGACCAAGCATCTGATGCGCCAGCTTGGCTGCCGGGTGAATTGAGATGGCTCCGCCGACTGTACCGATAGGCAAGGGAAGAGTCAGTCGGCCGACAAGATCACCAGCGTCATTTTTTTCCCACTGAGTGAGCGAGCGGTACTGGCCTGAACGGGAAGCGAACGCATGAACACTGGCCTCTACTGCCCGCCAGTCGTTTCCGGTGGCGGTGACGACGGCATCGACACCGTTCATGATGCCCTTATTGTGTGTCACGGCCCGATAAGGATCAATTGTGGCAACTTGAGTGGCTTCAATAATCCGGTCGCGGACGTCTTCGCCGGAAAAGTGTCCAGTTTTCAATGTGTGTGCGGGTATCGTACAGCGGGCGGTGGCGAGGCTTTCTGTCGCATAGTTTGATAAAATACGCAAAAGAGCCGTCCCGCCGGTCAGTTCTTCGATATAAGGAGCAATGCCTTCCATCATGGTATTGATAATATTGGCACCCATGGCTTCCTGTGTATCCACGTGCACATGAACAGAAAGAAAGGAGGGGAGGTTTACCTGGCTTTCATCATGAAGCTGCCGCACTTCCAGGTCTCTCGCCCCGCCCCCTCTCTTGACAATGGAGGGATGAGCCTCATTAGCCCGGTCTAAAATGGCTTGCTTGGAGTTCATGATGGCCCGCTCGGCACCGTCGTAGTCGATAATTCCTTTTAAGGTGACCTGTCCGATCATATCACGCTTGGTGACCGTTGTTTCAAAGCCACCCGCTGAACCAGCCAGTTTTGCAGCGAAACTGGCCGCTGCTACAACAGACGGTTCTTCAATCGCCATCGGGATAACTTTTTCCTGACCGTTTATGACAAAGTTCATAGCTGCTCCAAAAGGGAGAGAGAAATTGCCGAGATAGTTCTCGATCATATTGTCCCCAGTGTCAGCCGGTAAATCCAGCCGACCTTCCAGCAGGAGAGTCTGTTCTGCTTCGGTAATCACACCGGCTTTATAGAGAGATTCAATCTTTTCGTGCAGGGTTTTTCGGTAAAATTTACTTAGTTTACTAGTATCCATTTAATCGTTTCCTTCCTGATGCTGTCGTATCCATTATGACCGATTTCACATAAAAAGAAAAGGAAGGACCATTAAAAAGCAGAAAAAGGTTTACAAGTTACAATGGATTTAGTATACTCATATAGGAATGACCCATTACGGTTCCTTAGCTCAGTTGGGAGAGCACTACCTCGACAAGGTAGGGGTCACTGGTTCGAGCCCAGTAGGGACCATACATTTTATAATTGAAGCCTCCAAAACGCTGGTATGACGGTATTCATCAAGCGTATGGAAGCTTCTTTTTTTAATTGTTGCATGGTACTGTTGCATACAAACAAGTGTTCTCGTAAAAAAAACTAAACTTTCAGCTTCATCTTTTGCATACATAACCTTGAGAGTGTCGTTCATTGATACTCTCTTTTTTTGTGCCTCCATCCTGTGGTGTGAGGGCGATTCAGAGGCGATTCCAGAGTGATACATGGATGATTATAGCTAGAAGCCAACGTGTTGAGCGAATATATCAGCGGTTTTCTCTTTAGCTTCTTCAGTCACGTGTGTATAAATGTTCATAGTGACCTCATAAGAAGAATGGCCTAAACGCTCTTGAACATCTTTGATACCAGCTCCAGCTTCAAACAGTATAGAACAATGTGTGTGTCTTAATTCGTGTGGAGTGATTCGCTTCAAAGAGTGTTTCTCGATAATCTTATTCATGAATGAACCAACGCTGGAGTGCTGAATGAACTCATTATCAAAGGTAGTGAACACAACTTGAGATGGTGTATTCGTGTTCATCCCTAGCTTTAAATAGTCTAAGCGTTGAGTTTTTCGCCAGTCTTTTATTGTATCAATGGTGATTGGATCTAAAGAAATGGTACGCTCTCCAGCAGTTGTTTTTGTACTTTGAACAATCAGCGTGTTGTCCTTGCCTCTAGCCAGTGTTTTATTTATGGTGACGGTATTGGCCTCAAAGTTGAAGTCTTGCCATGTGAGAGCCAGTGCTTCACCTTTACGCATACCAGAGAACGCCAGCAAGCGAAAGAATGGAAACCAGCGAGGGTTATTATCTTCTTTGACACATTCGAGGAATCTTTTCAATTCATCTTTTGAATAGAACTTAATTTCACGTTTATTCTCATTTTTTGTCTTTGGAACATGAACACGTTCCATAGGATTGGTTCTGATTTTATCTAAGGTGATAGCATAGTCAAAGATTCGCTTACAGTGGTTCTTCATGACTTTAGCTTTTGAGATACGTTCAGACCACTTGAAAACAGCTTCCTGACAATGTGTAGGCGTGATGGCTTGAATTCTTAAATGGCCTAAGTCTTTGAGAATGTGGTTATCGAATAGCTCTCTAGTTTTAACAGCGGTACTTTCTCGAACGTCCTCTTTATAGATCACGTTGAACCATAACTCATAAATCTCTTCAAAGGTTTCATAAGTCGGCTTTTGATAGCCAGATTCTTCATGTAGAGCTTTCAATCTCATGGCCTCTTTACGAGCTTCACTTTTAGAAGTAAATCCACTTCTTCCAACTCGTATTGGCTTGCCAGCCTTGTCTACACCTAGATACGTTTGAAATTTATAATACGTGTTGCCATCTTTCTTTTGATAACTTTTAATTTTTAACATTGATATTCTCTCCCTTTAGCACACCGCTGGGCTGGGGTATGTAAGGGTTATTCTTTTTTTTCCAATATATCAATTAGGTAAAGAATTTGATCATCAATACTTGTGTTGAAGTAGCTTTCATATGAAGCAACAGCCTCATTTATTTCTTTTAATGATTCTTCCAGATTAGTTTTTGCTTCACTATCTTCCATTAGTTCAATAGTTGTATTCGCAGACCTCTTGGCTTTATTGAGGTGATAAGCTAGCATTAATTTATCAAAACCTTTTTGCTGACTATCAATGAAAGTGTGGAACATCTGAAGAACATCATCAGGTTCAGGATAATAAGGTGAGCCAGAT
Organism: Alkalibacterium sp. AK22; assembly: GCF_000585255.1. Classification (GTDB taxonomy): domain Bacteria; phylum Bacillota; class Bacilli; order Lactobacillales; family Carnobacteriaceae_A; genus Alkalibacterium. The sequence goes on along the minus strand of NZ_JANL01000006.1, from coordinate 106,829 downwards.
TCTAGAGCCTTGCCAATCGTGTCATAAAAAGCATTGAATAGTTTTAATGGAGATTTTTCTCCCAGTTTAGCAGTAAATTCTTTGCTATTTTCGTAAATTACATTATAGAAGTATTCTCTAACATCACCGTAGAGCAAATACTCGACTGATATATTTCCCAACTCGGCTATTTTCTTTAGGGTTAGATCATTCGGAATGTTTTCTCCACGTTCCCAACGAGATACGTTACTTTTTCCAGCACCAACCAGATTACCAAACTCTTCCATAGTTGAGTTGCAACTATTAACTCTTATATCCTTGATTCTTTTTCCAAGTTGTTTTTTATTTACTTCCAATAAGTACACCTCCTTGAATATACTATATCACAAAAGTGCCTAAAGTTGAACAAAAAGCTTGCAATATTTTAATCATCATGTATAATTAAATTAAGAAGTGCCGAATGTTGTTCGGCAGAAAGGAGGGATAGCATGAAAAATAACATATCAAAGTATAGAAAGTTTCTGAACTACACTCAAACAGATATGGCAAATATGTTTGGTATATCACTTCAGGCATACTCTAGGAAAGAAAGAGGAGTAAATGCTTTCAATGATAAAGAAAAAGTAATGATTAAAAATCTGTTGCTACCTCATTTTCCTGAAGTGACATATGAAGAACTTTTTTTTAATGAAAAAGTGCCTAAAGTTGAAAATAAGGAGGTGAAATAGATGGCAAAACTAAGTTTAGATCTATCAAGCGATTTAGAGGAAGAATTAAAAATCCTCTTTAAGCGTTCAGCACGTGAAGTCTTTAATGAGATGAGTAAGCAAGAACTGAACTCAAAATCATACTTTAACTTAACTGAAGCCACTCAATGGCTAGGAATCAGTTATAACACGTTGGGGATGTGGATTTCAGATTATGATTTACCAGTTGTGCGAATAGCTGGGAAGAAATTTATCTCAAAAGAATCACTCATTACATTCATGCAAGACCACGAAAAATAAAATAGACACCGCTGGGCAAAGCGTGTTTTTAAGGGTATAACTGCAACAAAATTGCTAATTTTTAATGAAATAGAATAGTAAGTATTGATTTAAAGGGATTCTGTACCATATGTGTGGTGCTAGGTAAAGTTAGACATATGACTATTTTTGGGGAACTGGAGGTATGCAATTGATAAAAGAACAGCTGATAGGATTGAAGCGAATCCATGAAGCAAAGAACCAGATGGCAAAGAATGAGATCCAACATGAATTATCTTCACTGCTGGTGTCACTCTCATATCTTGAAGCAACTAAGCGAGAGTTTACAAATGATTGGATGGTATTTGATAAGGAAGAATATGAATACCAGTACAGAAACTTGATTAACGAGATTCAGAAACTTCAGCAGAAAATTGAAAGGAGTGAATTGAATGTATGTAGTGATGATAGTAGCGGTTATGTATTTCATTATCGGAATCATGGCCAGTGAGTATTTTAGAATTATTCGCCATGAGATGAAAACAAAAAAGAAGCTAAAAAAAAGACTCTCCAGCGGAAACTGAAGAGCTAAAAGGAATACGTTTGAAACGTGAGATAGTACCTAGACACTACTATTTTACCATATTCAAGCGTACCTTACTAGTGGATTTACTACACACTGAAAGGGCGTTTTTTTATTATGTTGAATAATGTTAGGTGGTGGAGTATTCGTTGATCTACATTGCTAGAGGGTACACAGGGAATAAGATTCAAGCCGTTCCAACTGAATTGAGTGATTTTGAGGCTATCCGACAATCAAAGATTCAAGTTTTATCAGATGTGGAGAAGCTCCATCATTACAAGAGAACCACCGTTCATTATTTCGTTGCTGGTGAGTTTAAAGAGTTGGTACGGAACAATATGAACCTCAAGCATAAAACGCTTATAACGCTTGATTTTGATGATATGGACATCTCACGTGATGGCTTCATTGAACACCTCCAACAGACCATTGGAGGAAGCCGATTCTATACGTTCCCCTCCATCCGTAACGGTATAGAGGGTTTACGGTACAGAGTAGTAATAGAACCGTCCAGAGCGTTCAATATCAAGGAGAACAGCACTATTATGGCCTATGTGAACCGTATAATCGGCCTTGAGGGTTATGATGAATCAGCTGATACCTTTAGCCAGTTGCAAAGTTTAAAAGTCACGTTCGGTACTAAGGAAGCATATGAAGAAGATTGCTATTTCAATCAAGGTGAGCCATTTGATATTGATGAAGCGATTCAACTTCAAGAAGCCTATGAGAAAGAGAACCCTCAAGCGGTTAAACGGAAACAGAAACCATTTCAATTTCAGGTATCGAGGAAGAAAACCTATACCGCCAGTTTGATGGAACAGCTCCTTGAACCGATTGAATCAGGTGAACGCAATGTAAAAATGACTTCTCTTGTCGGTAAGTTGTTTTCGCTGGGAATGAATGCTGAAGCAACGTATGAGTGGATTCACCTTATCAATGATAACTTTGTCACTCCAGCACTAAGAGAAGATGAAGTAAATACAATATTTCGTAGCATTCTAAAAGCTGAACAAAACAAACTAGAGAAAGGAGGTTGATTACTTGCCTAAAAAAAGTATTCCAGATGATATTTCAAAAGACATAGAAGAGTTTAGTCACGTTGTTGAAGAGGCCAGTCAAGAGCCTGAACCAACGAACCTGAAAGAACTTGAATCCATACTACGCAATAGAGGTTTTAAAGAGCGTGAAAAGAAAGAATATACTACAGGCAAAGGCGATAATATCAAGGTGAAAAAGCCACGTTTAACACCGTTGGAAGTTGCCAGTATATTAAAAGAGTATATATCATTTGTGGTTATAAATGATATTGCCAATCCAGTGAATCTATTCCTTTTAGATCAGGGAATCTATACAGATGAAGAAGCGTACTTCTTCAAGTTCATATCTTGTGTAGAGAACACATTGAGCGAATCTCAAGCAAGAACAGTTATCTTCCATCTGAAGAATGAAGCTCCAATAAAGAAACGCTATACAGGTGATGGATATGCTTGTGTGGGAAATGGCCTATTCAACTTCACCACTAAGACATTAGAACCATATAGGCCAGATGTTGTCTTTACTTCAAAGATAGCAACGGAATATAGAGAATTCGACACTGAACCATCAAGAAAGGGCTGGACATTCAGTGCCATGTTGAAAGAGTGGGCGAATGGTGACAAAGAGCTTGAAACAGTCTTATGGCAGATTATTAGAGCCAGCGTGCAATTGAAGAACAGAGAACAGTTCGTGTTATTTCGAGATAGTGGAACAGGACGAACAGGAAAAGGAACAGCTCAAGAGTTTATATCGTCACTGGTGGGAAAGAGTAACGTACTCCCTCTTACAATGAAAGAACTGACGAAAGACCATCAAACAGAGGGTATTGAAAAAGCACAAGTCATTATAGGAGATGATAATGATGCTAAAGCGTTCTTAGATGAACCACGTGTGATTAAGTCGCTTGCTACTGGTGATCCAATCAATATCAATCCTAAAAAGATGAAACGCTATTCCTTTCAAGGTACACCGTTAATCATCCAATCCATCAATGGACATTTAAAAACTTCAGATATGAGTAACGCTTTTAAAAGAAGAATGTTGATTGTGCCATTCATCCGAAGTTATAAAGGAAGCAAAGGGAATCCGAAAATCAAAAATGAGTATGCACATGATGAGGAGATTCTTCAGTACATTTTATATGAGGCGTTGCAGTTGGAAGATTTCACTTTGTTCATCCAGCCTGAAATTAGTAAGAAGATTCTCCATGAGTTCACACTTGAAAATGATGTAGTTGCTAATTTCTATGAGAATGTATTCAAACAGTTCCAAAGTGCGAGATTGAGAGTGGATTTCGTTTACAACTACTTTGTAAGGTGGGCTGGTACTGTAGGCAAGCCATCAAAGGTATCTCAACGAATGTTTGTATCACGATTGAATGAATTCGTTGCTGATAGTGATGAGTGGGAACATACAGGCCAGACTGCATTACAAGTGCTGGACTACTTCCTTGAAGAAGATAACCTTGTAGATGATAGGCCATTCCTTGATGAATTGACCTACATTCAAGAGAGTTATAGACGAAAACGGAAATCATGCTATGTGAACAAGAAGCGAGAACATGAGATAGAACTCAAGGCCATTGATATGGAGATACACAAGTTGGAAGAAAATTCAGAGGCCATTGAGAACGGAAGAGGAAACATGAAGATGTTGGATCTCGATTCTCACAACAAAAAGCTTAAAGAAATGAAGCAGTACAGAGATGACTTCATGCAGTTATACAGTTAACTAAAAACATAACTGCATGAGATAACTGCATAGGTTTAGCCTTATTATAGAGCGATTCTTCATATCCTATGCAGTTATACAGTTATCTTTTTAGAAAATAAAGAAAGAAAATAAAAAAAGAATACTATATATGTGTTATGTATATTGAAACAAATATGGCAAAAGTTAACTGCATAACTGTATTGGCTTCTTCAGGATTGATATGACAACGTTTAGCTATGTAGTTATCTATAGCCATGCAGTTATCTTTAACTGTATTGGCCTATTAAAAGGAGGAAGCAATGACATATCTCGACTGGTTAAGTAAACAAGATGGACATAATACTTTAGTGGATTTAAAGAATGATATAAAACTTGATGGTGATTTCCCTCTAGAAAATAAACTTGAAGAATTGAGAATTGAAGAAGTTTGAGGCAAGTGGCCATCTTGCAAAAATACGGCAAATAAATGAGCTCTAAAGGTTAGAAGCTTATTTTTCAAAGGAGATATAGCAAGACAGCAAAGCTTTGACTTCCAAGCATGATTCTATGTTAAGGGGGGGCAGATTCGGGTCTTTGACTCGTTAGTCTATTTTATAAAACCCGAAAGGCCTATTAGTTTAGTGACCACTATAACTTCAAGATAAATACAGTAGTAATTAATGTAAGCATCAATTAAAATAATTAAGATGGTGAATGATTTATATCAGACTCAAATTGAAGATTTATCAACGAAATATTCTTTAACTTCTTCATCATCTTTAGACCAAAGCACCTTTGAAATAGGAAGTTGTAATTTTTTGTTAATTCCCTTACCTTCAAATTGTCTAAAATAAGTGAAAAACTCTTCTCCTGAGACTAATAAGAGACTTCTAATGATAGCTTCTTTTCCGTCTGCGGTTGGCTCAGCATAAAAAATAGCATACCTAATGTCTTTTATTTTAGGAGCGTATCTTGAGTTTAATGGTAATATTTCTAGAAGATCATCTTGGTTAGGCAAGAATAGACCTAAATCAATAGTTGGTGAAGTTTGAAGTTTAACTTCAAGTAGTTGATTTTTTATATCTGGCAAACTGCCATCTTCTTCAAAAACAGAATACCCTAATGCTTTACAGACTAGTTCATGCAATCCTTGTCCATTAATTCGCTCATTACCTGTTTCAAAAGGAATTCTCTTATTAACAATAGTTGATAATTTTTCGAATACTTTTTCTATATTCAATAAGGTATCTGCAAGAGGATTTGCAGCAGGTGATATACCGTATAGTGAAGGTATGATATCATTAGTATAAGGATTCAAACCGATACTGTCCGTAGGTGAAAGCAAAACAGCCTCGTTTTTAACTACTTGTCTATAACTTGCTTGATATTTTGAAGTTAGAGTACCAGTAGTATCAAATTTTTGGAGTTGATCTCCAGATAAAATTTTCACTCGAACTACGGTATAATCTTCAGATAAAATAAGTATTACGTATCTTCTGGTTGGGGTTATTTTATCGTTCCAAATTTGTAAATTTCTACTTTTTTGAGCGTATTTATCAAAGTTTTGACTTGGAAATCTTGGTTTCACTTTTTTAAACGATTTAGGCACAGGATATCCCATTGATAAACAAATATCCTCATTTATTCTTTTTGATCTAGTTCTCGCTGCTAATCCTTCATAACTCTTACCTTTTAAAGAATAATTTAGAAGGGCTTCTAGCTCTTCTGTTTTAATCCAGTAATCTGAATCAATAGGTGTCAATTCATCATAGATAGATAACCTAGGTACAGAATTAGATATGTTATTCTTGATAATTAAGGCGTCAGTTAATATTTGATCCAAGTTGATCTCCTCCGTATTAGTGATTAAATAATTTAGAAATATGAATATTTAGTATAGAAGAAATACTATATAGTAAATTAACCGTAAGATTAGCAGATCCGTTTTCTATTTTGCTAGCATATGAAGTAGCTATTCCCGCTTCGTAGGCTAGTTCTTCTTGACTTATATTAAGATTTAAACGATAAAATTTAATTTTTTTGCCTAGCCAATATGTGCTATCGTCTAAATTAAAAGGCTCCAGATAAAGATAACTTTCTCCTTCAAAATTATTTTTTTCTTTATCTGCTAACAAGAAATAAGATTGAAAAGATATATTAAATGCTTTGAGAATTTTTTCAAGAGTACTGATGGTTATATTTTTTTCACCAGTTTCAATTGAACTAATATATGTCCTTTGAAGCTGGGTTCTTTCTGCTAATTCTTTTTGTGTCCACCCCTTCTGTTTCCGGAGCCGTTTGATTGTTATACCCACGCTAATATTATTTGTTAAATTATTCATAATCTTATTATTATATAAATAACAGTTTTAAAAAATAGTTTATAAGTGACATTTTATAGTTTATAAGTGACATTTAATCTTTTAAAGAGGTGCTAAAATGAATACAGATATCATTAAACAAACAGGTTCACATTATACTTCAAACGAATTGTCAATTTTTATGGCTAAACTGCTAAAAAAACATTATACAAAAGACAATACGTATACTAATAACAGTGATATGTTAAATTTATTAGATCCTTCATGTGGAGAAGGACATTTGTTAAAAGCAGTGGAAAAAGAATTTTCTGAAATACCCCATAAACTTATTGGTGTAGATATAAACGAAGAAGCTGCTGAAGTCGCCCGCAATAATTTGAATAAAGAAAATACAACGATTACTACGTGTGACTACCTTGAGCAGATACCTGAGAAAGAAATTGATTTATTTAATAGCTATGAAAATAATCATAAAGTAATTCCTGATAAAGTAGATTTGATAATTGCTAATCCTCCCTATGTTAGAACCCAACTTCTTAATAAAAGCACCTCAGAAACCTTAGTTAAAAATTACGGTTTAAAAGGAAAAGTAGATTTATATCAAATTTTCATTGCTGCAATGACTAATAATTTAAAGGAGAACGGTATCATTTGTGTTATTACATCTAACCGTTACTTGACTACAGAATCAGGAAAAACAACACGTAAAATGCTAAGTGAAAATTATGAAATTCTTGAAGTCTTAGATTTAGGCGACACTAAACTTTTTGAAGCCGCTGTCCTCCCAGCAATATTTATTGGTAAGAAAAAAAGTCAGCCTAATAAGAACATTAATGCAATACCATTTACTAAAATCTACGAGACTACCGATAAACACGATGAAATTAAAGAATCTGCTTCAATATTTAACTTGCTTCAAAGTGAAAGTGGCAAATACTTTGTCGGAGCAAAAAAATATGAATTACTAAAGGGCTATTTAAAAATTCCAGAGGATCCTAGTGATTTGTGGATTATGGCTTCCCCAGAAAACATAGAGTGGGCGAAGACCCTTAGATCTAATTCTAATAAAAAATTCTCTGATATATTTAAAGTGAGAGTTGGTATAAAAACTACTGCAGATAAAGTTTTCATTCGTAATAATTGGAGTGATTTGCCATCAAATATTACTCCGGAACCAGAGGTACTTCACAACCTGATTTCTTCTCGTAATATTGGAAAATGGAGTTTAGATCACGGTTACACTTCAAAAATATTATATACTCATGAAGTTGTAGAAGGTAAAAGAAAAGTCATAGACTTTGAAAAATACCCAAGAGCAAAAAAATATCTTGACGAGAATAAAGAAATACTTTCTTCAAGAAAATATGTTATTAAAGCGAATAGGAAATGGTATGAGATATGGGTTCCTCAGGATCCGGAAGCGATGAAAAGAAAGAAAGTTGTGTTTCCGGATATTAGCCAGAGCCCCAAATTTATGGTAGATGAAGATGGTTCAATGGTTGATGGGAATTGCTATTGGTTAACTTTAAAAGACGGCAATAGTGAGGATTATTTGTATCTTGCAGCTGCAGTTGCAAATTCAAGAATTATGAGTAAGTACCATAGTATAGAATTTCAAAACGTCTTGTATTCTGGTAGAAAGCGATACATTACTCAATATGTAAATAAGTATTTACTTCCAGATATTGAAACTGAAGAAGCAAAAGAAGTTATTAGTCTAGCTAAACAATTAATTACTGAGAATGATACAGAAACGGAAGTTATAGAAGAGAAAATAGAACAATTATTAAATATTTGCTTTAAAATTAATTAATTTTTGTGATTACTTTTTGCACTAATGCTTTTACAAATATACAAAACTTAAATGTCAAGGTTGAAGTTAAAAAAGCACAAAGAGATAGGGACAAAGGTCTCTAGTAAAAAGCACGCTCCCAATTTTTAGGTGATTAACCTGTAAAAGTGGGAAGCGCGCTTCAAGTTATTTTAATATATTACTAGCTAATAGTTGAAATTTCATTTGAATTTTACTTTTGTCTCAGCCTCTTTATGGGGGATTTATGCTTTCTTTAATCTTAACTAACTGCACTATTGTTAGCAAGATGAATACCGGATATGACGGTTTCTTCGTGCAGTGAGAGCCTCAAATGTCTTTAAGAGAATAATGAGAGCGGTATAAGATGTAACAGGTAACACTAAAAATAAGTCATAAATTTAAAATAATCAAAAATTAGAAGAACGAGGTGATTCGATGATTGATGAATTGATTCAATTAGTGAACGAATCCTACAATATTGAAGTGCGAGCTTACTATAAAATAAAAAATTATTGCAAAATGTATTATGACTTTCAATTACTATCCGATGATAATAAATTATGCGGATCCTATGATGTAGTAAATGTCCCAGAATTGATTTACTATTTACAAGAAGAGGTTTACGAGGATTAGTTTTCAAAAGGAGCAGAATAAGCAAAACAATGATAAAAAATTACTTAAGATAGTAAAAGCCTAATAAAAAGGCCACTCGTAAGAGTAGCCATCCCCCCAGCCTATTGGTGCAAAACTGTTGCAGTAAAGTGTAGTATATGATGATAATATTGGTTAATTGGTATTGAGCTTAAAATGCTAGTTTTCCTTATGGTTATAAGGTTTTTGAGCATAATTGAAACGTGTTGAATAGTACCGATTGTGTCCAGTAGGGACCATTCAGAACACAAATAAGCCGCACGTCAGTGAGTAAATCTCATCGTCGTGCGGCTTATTTTTTAGGTCACAGGAAGATGTCCCGTGTAGATGCTTAGTTTAAGGTGTCTGGGGAAGAGTCCCCGGTTCGGGAGGCTGGTTTGGGGGATAGAGAATGTGCGTCACATCTTTGATGCCGATTGTTTCGCCGTTTTCCTGCTTCTGTCTGAGAATGTTTTCCAATGCCTGCTTTTGCTCTTCAGTCAACGTCCACTCACTCCCTTAATCTTTCATGAGAGGAAGTATACTCCTTTTTTGTAAGCGTTTCAACCCTTTGAGCTTGGCAGTTTGAAATAAAATAAAGCGTTATCATAAAATGTACAAATAGTAAGTAAAGCAAGCACTTATGCAGCCTGATTTCTAATCAGCCACCCGAACACTAGAGAAGCAGACAATGGCGTAAAGCATCATCTAGTTAAAAGGCAATTTTAACCAGCCTAATCCAGATTATCTATCGCATATTGTGCCTCTTCCTGGGTGAACTGTTCACCATAGACTGAAATTAGCTGGTCTTTGATGGCGGCGGGGGACATATCCATCATATCCCGATAGTTTCGGGCAGTTTTCAAAGCGTTTTCTTTCCAGTCTGCTTGAATATGGTCTATGGCATATTGTGCTTCCTCTGCGGTGAACTGTTCGCCGTATTCAGAAGACAGTTGATCGTACAGGCCTGCTTTGGACATGTGCATTAGATCATTGTAGTTTTCCGCAGATTTCAGGGCATTTTCCTTCCAGTCTGCATCTACATGGTCGACGGCATACTGCCCGGCTTCGGCAGAGAACTGTTCGCCATATTCAGATGTGAGCTGATCATAGAGACCAGCCTTGGACATATTCATCATATCAGAGTATGTCTGTGCTTTATTCAAGGCAGCCTGGTGCTCGGCGGGTAAAGCTACTTCTTCGGTCTCTGGCTCTGCTTCTGGTTCTGTCTCGGCTGCTGCTTGTACCTGTTCATCGTCGTTGGTTTCGTTTTCTTCATCAGTGGCTTGTGCTTCAGCTAGCTCTTCCCCAGCTTCACTTTCGTCAGATATAGACTCTTCTGCTTTCTCTTCGACAAAATCCGTGTTCTCTGAAAGTTCTTCTATCTCTTCTTCAACTATTTCGTCAGCTGCAACCGTATCTTCCTCTTCCAGTGTACTCTCTTGTGCCTCCTCTCTTGCAGTGCCTCTGCTGGTACTGTCATTATCCTCTATGTCACAGGCAGCAAGAAGTAAAGCGGATGCTGCAAGGATGACCAGTTGTTTACCTTTAGTCACATATTTCTCCTCCTTTTTGTCTTATATAAATTTAAAGTACCTGTCATTATCTATAATACTCTGAAGACAAATAAAAAGAAAACGTTTACATGTATTGTAGAAGGACATTTTTGAGTAAAGGTATTTAGTGGAGAAGAGATAGAACCTTCAGTCAATTGAGGAGGTTACATAGAGTAAAAAAAGCTTCCCGCACACCATCTGATGATGGGGCGGGAAGCTTCTATTTTTCAGGCTTACTGGTTTAGAGTAACGTCTCTAAGCTGCAGGATACCTGTTGGGTGCTGCCATAGACCTTCAACATTTTCGCTGACGGCCAACAGGAATTCCTGGTGGTGAATGTAGATCATTGGTGCTTCTTCAACTAGGATTTCCTGAGCCTGGCTGTAAAGTTCCAGACGCTCATCTTCGTCAGAGCTCTGACGTGCCTCTTCAAGCAGGGCATCCAGTTCATCTGTTGCGAAGAACGTACGGTTACCGGCTTCACCAAAGTTGCTTGAGTGGAACAGTGGGAACATTCCGTAGTCTGCATCACCTGTTACAGTGCTCCAGCCAAGGATGAACATGTCGTGTTCACCGGCTGCAGTATCTGCCAGGTAAGCACCCCACTCAACGATTTCAACTTCAACGTCGATTCCAATTTCTTCCAGTTGAGACTGTACAACTGTTGCTGTGTCGATACGGTCCTGGTTGTCGTTTGTCCATAGAGTAGTAGAGAATCCATCTTCAAATCCAGCTTCTGCAAGCAGCTCTCTTGCTGCATCCAGGTCGTGTTCCAGTCCAGAAACATTCTCGTCGAAACCAAAGACGTCCGGAGCGATTGGGCTGATGGCAGGGATTCCGATACCGTCGTAAATACCTTCGATAATCGCTTCCTGGTCAACGGCCATTGAAATCGCACGACGAACCAATGGATCATTGAATGGCTCTTTCTCAGCGTTGAATCCGATGTAAGAAAGAGAGACAGATGGCTGTTGGTTAACGAAAATACCGTCTGTTCCTTCTACACGTCCAATGTCAGATGGGCTGATTGGGTCAGAGATGTGGACAGATCCTGTTTCTAGATCAGCCAGACGGGTAGACCCTTCAGGTACGACGCGGAAAGTGATGGAGTCCAGTGCAGGTGCACCATCCCAGTACTCTTCATTACGGACCAGGACAACTTCTTCACCTGGATTCCAGCTTTCAAAAGCAAATGGTCCAGTACCGACAGGGTTTTCGTTAATGACACTTCCTGGGTCAGATCCTTCTTCCATTGCTGCATAATCTTCTTCAATCAATTCGCCTGAAATGATTCCGCCACCGTTGTGCGCAATATGTGCAGGTAGTGGAGAGAATGGGAATTCAGTAACGAATTCAACAGTATAATCGTCAATAACATTGACTTCTTCAACCATTTCGAAAAGGAAGGCACGTGGTGAAGCTACAGCGTCATCCAAGACACGGTCAAAGTTGGCCTGAACGACTTCAGCGTTAAAGTCTGATCCATCGTGGAAGGTTACGCCTTCACGAAGGGTAAACTGCCAAGTCAGGTCGTCCACCATTTCCCAGTCAGTAGCCAGTCCGGGCTGAAGTTCCATGTCTTCATCCTGTACAAGTAGCGCTTCATAAATGTTGAAGGCTACGTTACTTGATGGAGTATCGTTGGAACCGTGAGGGTCAAGAGATACTGCGTCTGACAGTTGGGCGATAACAAGGTCTCCGCCTGCTACCTGTTCTGTATCTTCGCCTTCGCCGGCTGAGTCGTCTACCGGATCGCTGTCATCTGTTCCACAAGCGGCCAACAATAAAGTTGCGGCTGTGAATGAGGAAAGCCAAAGTAGCTTTTTATTCATTTTTGTCATTATTAATACACTCCTTCGTATGCTTTGGTGATTTGGTTATGTTAAATATAATTAATACTATATCCAAGTGAGAAAAAAAGTCAAGTGTTATTTTAATCCAAATTTAATAAATTTATCATTTCAATGCCTTTTTTGTAAGAGTTCAAGACGGTGTTTCATATAATATGGCGGAATAATGAGCCTTAAGTGAAAAAAATAAAATAATCAATTATATTCTAGTCTATAATGTGAGAACCTTGTTATATATATAACCACCGCTTTTGAAAGTGCTTTCAAATCAACGATTTTAATATTAATCGAAGCATATATAACTGATTTTATCATTGCAAAACTCTAATTAATATGTAAGAATATAAAAAAGAATCTATACTGCCTAACTGTGTGCTCTATATTACCGGTTTATGCTTTTTGTGCATAACGAAGGCTGTGGCGACTTCAAATAGAAAGGATAAATGACTATGCAAGAAGAAGTGAATATGAATACCGGAGGCATTTCGGGTCAGGAACCAATCAATCCAAATGTTGTCAGGTTCAAAGAATTTATGAAGAAGTTTCTTAGAAACAAGTCAGCGCTCATTGGAGCAATCATGATTCTCATTTTGTTTATGATTGCTATCATTGGTCCGATGCTGACTGATGTCAGCCCGAATGCTCAGGACCTGACTAACCGTCTGGCGACACCCAATGCTGACAATTGGTTTGGTACGGATCACTTAGGACGGGATATTTTTACCCGTATCGTACACGGCATGAGCATCACGCTCCGTGTTGGATTTTTCTCCGTTTTAATCGGGATGTCAGTAGGGGTAACCCTTGGAGTTATATCCGGTTACTATGGCAAATGGGTAGATACAATTATTATGCGCTTCATGGATATCCTGCTGGCTTTCCCAGGAATTTTGCTGGCACTCGCTGTAGTCAGCGTGCTGGGGGGAAGCCTGAACAACGTGATTATTTCCGTTGCTGTTTTCTCGATTCCTGTTTTTGCCCGTATTTCAAGAGGCTCAACACTGGAAGTGCGTCAGCTTGAATATATAGAAGCGGTCAAAGCTCTAGGGGCTAGTGATCTCCGCATCATCAGCCTTCATGTGCTGCCGAATATCCTGTCACCCATCATCGTTCAAGCGACACTGAATATTGCCACCTCTGTGCTGACAGCCAGCGGATTGTCCTTTTTAGGAATGGGGGCGCAGCCGCCTACACCTGAATGGGGAGCGATGCTGAGTGATGGTCGAAACTACATGTGGGATGCGCCTCACGTAGCGACGATTCCAGGTTTAGCTATTGTCGTTGTTGTATTGGCATTCAATATATTCGGAGACGGTTTACGGGACGCATTAGATCCTAAAACCAAAAATTAGGAAAGAGGGAAGAACATTGCTTAAATTTTTAATGAAACGTTTAATTCAGACGATTCCTGTATTGATTGGTGTAACCGTTCTGACCTTCAGCATGATTCTGCTTATCCCGGGCGACCCGGCACAGATCATTGCTGGAGAAGCTGCCTCTCCGGCTCAACTGGAACTGGTGAGAGAACGTTTGGGATTGAATAATCCGATTCCCGTACAGTATTGGGATTATGTGACGGGTCTTCTCCGCGGAGACATGGGAAATTCAGTTAGAAGTGGACGAGCGGTTTCAACTGAAGTGTTTGGAAGACTGGCACCCACCATTGAGCTGGCTTTTTACAGTACCCTCCTTGCCGTTTTTCTTGGCCTGATTGCAGGGGTCATTTCGGCAGTCAAGAGATATTCGCTGACCGACTCGGTCATCATGTTTGGAGCCTTGTTCGGCCTGTCGATGCCGAACTTCTGGCTGGGCTTGATGCTGATCCAGTGGCTCGTGATTGGACAGGGCTGGTTCCAGGCTTCTGGCTGGGGATCGCCCCAACAGATGTTTTTACCAGTGGTAACTTTAGGGACGGCAGGGTCGGCAATTATTGCCCGAATGACCCGCTCCAGTATGCTTGAAGTCATTGATATGGACTATATCCAGACTGCCAGAGCCAAAGGGGTCAGCGAACGTGTCGTTATTTATCGCCATGCTTTAAAAAATGCTATGGTCCCAGTCGTCACGGTTGTCGGCCTGCAGTTCGGTTCCCTTTTAGGAGGGGCTGTTTTGACAGAGACCGTCTTTGCAATCAACGGTTTGGGCCGACTGATTATTAATGCCATCCGTGCAAGAGACTTCCCGATTGTTCAGGGAGGCGTACTGGTCTTTGCCTTTATGTTTGTCTTTGTAAACATTCTGGTAGATGTTCTGTATCGCCTGCTGAACAAGCGAATCGATTTAAATTAATCAGATTTACACAACTTGCCTGAGCGGACAAGCCGCTTACGAACAGAAACAGAGTTGAAAGGAATGAATGACATTGGCGGAGAAATTACTTCAAGTTGAAAATCTGAAGATCTCTTTTTCCACTGGAGATGACCTTTTGGAGGTCGTATCTGATGTTTCCTTCGATATCGAAGAAGGTAAAACCCTCGGTATTGTCGGTGAATCAGGGAGTGGGAAGAGTGTATCAGCCCGTTCGATTATGAGACTGCTGGATAAAAACGCAGTGATCGACCCGAACAGTAATATTTTATTTGACGGACAGGAAATACTAAAGAAATCCGAAAGAGAAATGCAGCAGATAAGAGGAAAAGATATCGGAATGATTTTCCAGGATCCCATGACTTCTTTGAATCCAACAATGAAAATCGGGAAACAAATTTCTGAAACAATCCTGATTCACCAGAATGTGTCCAAAAAAGAAGCAGCCGAACAAGCGAAAGAAATCATGCATCTTGTTGGAATCCCTGATGTAGAAACACGTTACAGTCAGTATCCTTTTGAGTTTTCCGGAGGGATGAGACAGCGGATTATCATCGCCATCGCTTTGGCATGTAAGCCTAAACTATTGATTGCGGATGAACCGACCACAGCTTTGGATGTAACGATTCAGGCTCAAATTCTTGATCTGCTGAAAGATATCCAGGCTAAAACCGGGACATCGATTCTTCTAATTACACATGATTTTGGTGTTGTGGCAAATATGTGTGAAAAAATTGTCGTTATGAACAAAGGGCGCGTCGTGGAGCATGGAACCACAAAAGAAATCTTCAGTGCACCTAAAGACGACTATACAAAAAAACTGCTGGCCGCTATCCCGAACCTTCACGAAGAAAAGAGTGAAGAGTCCAAGGTCAAGCTAAAAGAAATTTATTCCGGCAAGCGCGAAAAACTGATCGAGGTTAAGGAATTGGCTAAGCATTTTCCGCTTGGACGAAAAGATATCCTGAAAGCTGTAAATAGCGTGTCCTTTGATATCTATAAAGGTGAGACGCTGGGGCTGGTAGGGGAATCCGGGTCAGGCAAGTCAACGACTGGACGGACTCTGCTGAGACTGCATGAAGCAACCAGTGGAGAAACGGTCTATGAAGGCTCAGACTTGAATACCTACAAGAAAAATCAGATGAAAGAAATGCGTAAACGCGTGCAGTTTGTTTTCCAGGATCCGTATTCTTCTTTGAACCCGCGTAAAAAAGTTGAGGATATCATCGGGGAAGCTTTGGATATTCATAAACTTTCCAAAGGTAAAAAACAGCGCAGAGAGCGTGTGGAAGAACTGTTGGAACTGGTTGGACTGGAAAAATCCTTCAGCCAGCGTTTTCCGCACGAATTCTCAGGCGGACAGCGTCAGCGTATCGGGATTGCCCGTGCTCTAGCAGTTGAGCCGGAATTCATTGTTCTGGATGAACCGCTGTCAGCTCTTGATGCATCCGTTCAGGCTTCAATCGTTGTCTTGCTGGAAGAGCTGCAGAAGAAGCTGAATCTGACTTACCTCTTTATTGCCCACGATCTGGCTACTGTGAAGAAACTCTCTGACCGTGTAGCCGTGATGTACAAAGGCAATATCGTGGAGCTGACGGATTCTGAAGAACTGTTTGAAAATCCGGTTCACAGCTACACCAAGAGGCTGCTGTCGGCGATCCCTGTTCCCGATCCGCACTATGAAGCAACAGTGGAAAAAGTGGATATGGACGCAGAACCTGAAGTCATCCATATCGGAGAAACCTTTACTGAAATCAAGCCCAACCACTGGGTTATGCAATAAGACTATAAAATAAAATCAATCTTTTCACTGCGGTTAGAAGCAGCTGAAAAGATTGATTTTTTAATATACCAGAATGTTACTGGAAGAAAGGTTACTCATACATCTGCTCGCCTATCCAGTGCATGCTGTCATGGGCATGTTCATCCAGCACTTTTCTGTACTCGATTCCATCAGCCCTTCTGATGATGGTATCACTTAAGCGGGTAAATTCCATGAGCAGACCGTCTGCGGTCACAATATAATGCTGGCCGTAGACCTCAATGGACAGATCATCAAATTCATGCAGGCCGGCCTCCATGCCGCTGGAGAGATTTTCGTCAGCCCTTTCTTCTACAGCTTGTAAACTGCCCTCTGAAGGCCACCGGTCATACTGATTTACGAGCACGGCACTGTTTCTGTCAAAAGAGAGAAAGCCCTGGTTATGCCGGCGTTCTGGATCATAATGCACTTCCCAGTGCGAATCGTAGATATCGTTCGGGTGCAGGCCGTACGGATTACTTTGATTATTCAGGTGGTTCTGGTAGGCAAGGAAAACCAGCGCAGCACTTGCGGCTATCAGCAGGAGGGTCAGAACAATATTGGTCACTTTTCGCCGTTCGCTGCGTGTGACTTTTCGGGTAATGTCATCGACCAGGCGAAAGTCTTCTTTCACTAAATCATCCAGCGGGATCTCATACAAGTCGCTGAGTGAAACCAGTGTCGTCAGATCAGGAAAAGTCCGTCCCACTTCCCAGCTGGAAATCGTCTGCCGGGACACGTGCAGCCTATCAGCCAGTTCCTGCTGGGTGAACTCCGCCTCCAGTCTTTTATCTTTCAGTTTTTTACCAAGGTCCATATCTTAATCCTCTCCTTTATCGTACATTAAGTGTATAATTTTAGATAAGAGATTGCTAGCTATCGTATGTAGAGCAATTAGAAAAGACTGTCAGAACAGGTGCTACAGTTTGTTGCTGTCCGTTCTTAGTCCAAAAGGCCATTAAGCTGGACAGATCCGGCAGAACACTGTAGCTGCCCGAAAAGCTGACAAAATAAAATCCTGATCACCACCACTCGTCTAGATACTAACGGGTTCAAAACAGCTAAGGATAAAATGACAGTCAACTGAAGCCAATGAACAGATGAAGCCGATTCATGACCGCATGCCGGTTATTTTGAAGCCGGAAGATGAGAACAGTTATTTAAGCTTGCATAGCGACATTCAAAAAGTTCAGTTGCTTTTAAAACCAACAGATCAGAAACTTGAAATGACCTAGTGCTTGCAATTGGATGCATTTTTACTTAAATTTAATCTATAAAATAGAACGGTCATTAAGTGGAGGGTATGATGGGGATGAAAATGAACCAGGCTAGCCAGGAAAATCTGAAAATATTTGCTTTGAATTCGAATCGGCCGCTTGCCGAAGAGGTAACGGGTGAGATGGGCTTGGAGCTCGGAGCAGCGGACATCACCCGCTTTCAGGACGGAGAAATCCGGATTAACGTTGAGGAAAGTATTCGGGGGAAAGATGTTTATCTGATTCAGTCGACCAATGATCCGGGAAATGATAATATAATGGAACTGCTAATCATGATTGATGCCATTAAAAGAGCTAGCGCCCGTACAATCAATGCAATCATCCCTTACTATGGTTATGCTAGACAGGACCGCAAGCCGGGGCCTCGGCAGGCAATCACGGCTAAAGTCCTGGCTAATATGCTGACGCTGGCCGGAGCTGACCGGGTTGTTGCCATGGAGCTGCACTCGCCTCAGATTCAAGGGTTCTTCGATATTCCCGTGGACCACCTGTCGGCAACGGCCCTGATGGCCAATCACCTAATTGATCGGGGATATACAGCAGGAGAGACGGTTGTTGTTTCTCCGGATCATGCGGGGGTAAGCCGGGCTAGAGAGATGGCCGAGCTGCTCGACTGTCCCCTTGCCATTATTGACAAGCGGACTACAGAAGAAACACTAGGGGAAGATGTCCGGGTCGTAGGTGAGGTTGAAGGCTGCAACTGTATCCTGTTTGATGACATAATGGATACAGCCAAAACCGTAGCACGAGCCTCTGCGATGCTGAAAGAGGCAGGAGCACAAAAAGTCTACGTCTGTGCCACTCACCCGGTCCTTTCCGGTAAGGCGGTCGAACGAATCGACCAGTCAGGAATTGAAAAGGCGATTGTGGCCAATACCATCGACATCGGAGACAAAGCCTCCTGTCTGCGTATTGAAGTCGTCAGTGTCGCTCCAATCCTGGCTGATGCCATCAAACGTATCCAGGGTAAGCAGTCTATCAAACCTTTGTTTGACAAGAGTTACCTCAGGAATCTTGAAGCCGGCCACTTGCAGGACAGTGAAGCTGAGTGAGACAAAGCAAGTGTGTCGTGCGCCGCGCTGGGGGGAGACTAAAAAGAGTGTAAACCAAGCATATTATAGACAGGTGCTGATTTTTCAAGGCATCTGTCTATTTTTATAGTATATGTCAGCAGCCAAAGAGGCTAATCTTGAGAGAGTCAATTGGCCGTCTTTGCGCCTTTTCCTCGTCCCCTCCCTGATGCAGACGATCGCTGGCCGTTATAGAATGCAGTTTTTTGACATCAGCAAGCACTGTTCGTTTTAGTTTATTTTTTCACATAAAAAGCATACACTATAGGTGAAAAAGGAGATGAGCAGGTGTGACAGCCTGAAACAATAGAGTCACAGGAAAGGAGGAAAGGTGATGAATGATCTGTTTCCGTCCAAACGTGAATTCTGGGACTTGGGCCGTCGTTTCTTTGACGATGCGCTAGGCGAAAACATGGCCAATTTGACCAGCTTCAAGACAGACATCATCGAAAAAGAGGATGCCTACATCGTTGAAGCTGAACTGCCGGGTATGTCCAAGGATGATATTGAACTGGATTA
Source organism: Alkalibacterium sp. AK22 (assembly GCF_000585255.1). Taxonomy (GTDB): domain Bacteria; phylum Bacillota; class Bacilli; order Lactobacillales; family Carnobacteriaceae_A; genus Alkalibacterium. Next base: position 87,431 of record NZ_JANL01000006.1, on the reverse strand, counting down.
CCACGACAATATTCTGACCATCAGGGGCCGTCAGGAAACTGAAAAGAATGAACAGGACGAGGAGCGAAAATATGTCAGACGTGAACGGTCTTCCCGTTCATTCAGCCGTCAGTTTATTATTCAAGACATTGATGAAGACGCTATCAAAGCCAAGTTTGACAATGGTATTCTTGAAATAAACTTGCCGAAGATCCATCCGACTCCGACCAAATCAACGAAAATCGATATCGAATAAAGGGCAGGGCAGCAGCAAGAGTAAATATATGCTGCTGCCTTTATTTTTTGGTAAACTGTACAAGTAAGTTAAGGCAGATGTTCAAAATCTGCCATTATCCTAAAGAATGAAGGACGTGTTTGAATGAAAGTAGTCAACAATGTAACAGAACTGATAGGAGAAACGCCTCTTTTGAAACTGAACCGGGTTGTGCCCGAAGGCGCAGCCGAAGTTTATGCTAAAATGGAACTGTCGAACGTTGGTGGCAGTGTCAAGGACCGCATTGCTTTGAATATGATCGAAGCAGCTGAAAAAGAGGGCAAATTGAAAGAAGGCGATACGATTGTAGAAGCGACCAGTGGGAACACGGGTGTCGGCCTGGCGATGGTTTCTGCAGCTAAGGGATACAAGACCCACTTTATCATGCCGGATACGCTGAGTAAGGAAAGACGCGCATTAATGAAAGCTTATGGCGCAGAGCTGGAACTGACACCGGGGGACGAAGGAATGCCGGGAGCAATGAGTCGGGCGAGAGAACTGGCTGAGCAGAATCATTACTTCATGCCGTCTCAGTTTACCAATCCGGCTAATCCGGCTGTTCATATAAGCAAAACTGGACCGGAAATCATTGAAGCACTCAACGGCGAGACACCGGACGCCTTTGTGGCGGGAGTGGGAACAGGGGGAACCATCACGGGTGTCGGAAAAGCCCTTAAGCTTCAGGACCCGTCAACTCAAATCATTGCTGTTGAACCAGAGGAATCGGCAGTTTTGAGTGGTCGCGAAAAAGGCAAGCATAAAATTCAAGGGATGGGAGCCGGTTTTATTCCGGACATTCTAGATCGCGATATTTATGATGAGGTTTTGACAGTCACAAGCGAAGAGGCGATTGAGATGACTAAGCGCCTGGCTAGAGAAGAAGGCCTGCTGGTCGGAATCTCTGCCGGAGCCAATATACTGGCGGCCACCCGAGTAGCTGAAAAGCTGGGATCTGGAAAAAAAGTGGTCACGATTGCCTGCGATACTGGAGAGCGCTACTTGTCTACCCCTGTCTTTTCAATCGAAGAGCAGGCCTGAAGTGCTCCTGCTAATCAATAGTTAGATACAAAAAGGCCGTCATCAGTTGGGACTTTTCAGTCCCTGAACTGTGACGGCCTTTTTGTATGCCTTCAGATTAAAAAAGAATGCTACGCCTCATCTGAATCAAAAGAGCCAAGACCCATTTCTCTTTTCATGCGTTCGAGTTCATCTTCCACTGCCGCAGACCCAGTGTCTTGTGCATATTTATCTTCCAGTTTTTGTGCTTCGTCTTTCGGTTCCTTGTTCAGCTCAGCCATGGCATCCGCTTCATCCATTCTGCGCGAAGCTTTTTCTTCCATTCGCTGGAAAGACCCCATTGCCCCTTTAGATTTACCCATTGAATTGCTGGCTTTGTTAAGCTTGTCCTGTGTATCGGCAACAGACAGTTGGGCTTTGATCATAGACCGGCGCTGTCTGAGCTTTTCGATATCTGAAGCCAGCTTATCGTGCATCTGACGCATTTTTGATGCATTCTCATGAGCCTTGGCATAGGCGTTTGCCAAGCCAGTGCCCACATCTTCCAGCTCCTGTTTTTTAGAGAGAAAAACGCGTGCATCACCGTCATTACCAGCTTCAAGAGCTTTTTTGGCATAATTGGTGTATTTGGAGACTTCCGCTTCATTCTCATCAACCAGACGCTTGGATCGGGCTTCATCCGCCATCACACTGGCTGTGTTCTTTTTAACTTCTGCGAGGTCGTCCATCATCTTGCGAAGGTACTGGTCAATCATTTTCTCAGGGTTTTCCATACGGTCCATGACGGCATTGACATTGGCACTGATGATATCGGTAAAGCGGTCTAAAATAGCCATCTACGATTCCTCCTGCGTGTTTAGTAGTTTAAAGAGTTAAGGGCATAAATCAGAGTCAGTAGTTGTCCCAGTCATCATCACCGTCGTACTTTTTGGACAGTTCTTCTGCTTCAGATTTTCCAAATGTATCGATTGGGCGGTTGAGCATCTCGTCTGTACGCTTGGCTTCTTTTTCCTTGTTTTTCTGCTTGGCTTGCCACCATCTAAACAGAATAAATACCAGAGCACCAAGGCCGAACAGGATCAGGACAGGGATCCAAGGAGATGTGGTCACCTCCATTATACGATCAGCTGCCTGCCGGAAGGACTGACTGAAATATTCTTCATCGTCAGACAAGCTATCGTCAAAGTAGTTTCGGTCAAGATAATCCAGCAAAATGTCTCCGGCTTCAGTATCAATGACGCTTCGGGCCTGGGAACCCACAACGTAATAAGTCATATAGTCATTTGGAGTCGGTTCAAAGAAAACCAGAAGCAAATGAGCTTCATCATTGAAGAGCTCGTCGTAAAGAGCATTGGAGAAGCTCTCCATTTCATCCCTTGTCGGTGAAGCATTACCGTCTATATTGTCTGTAATGTAGACATGTGGACGGACACCCGTTTCGTTGTAGAAATAACGCAGACCGTCAATCATCTGGGTGTGATTACCGATCCAGCCTACATTGTCGGTATAAAAGTCTGTTTCTTCTGCTGAACCTGCCGGAAGCGGTTCTCTTTCAATGGTAGAAGAGGTAATATTTCGCGAGCCTCCACCCCCAGTATTGAAATCGCTTGTGGTTGAAAAAAGTGTGAACATGATGAATAAAAAGAGCATGATGTACAAAAGGCTGCTGCACCCCATAAAACCACAGCCTCCACCCCCTCCATAAGGGTAGCGGCGTCTACCAAAACCGCCAAACCAGATGGGGCCGACTCGTGGGCCGTAGTGTCGTGGCCGCCGGTTATAACCGCCCCCGCCAAAACCGCCACCATAGTTTCCACCGCCGCGACCACTGCCGAAGCCGCCCCCGCCACGGCCACTGCCGAAGCTGCCGCCACTGCGGCCACCCCCACCGCGGCCACCGCCAAAGCCCCCGCCACGGCCACCGCCGCTGAATCCACCACCGCCGCCACCGCCGCCACCGCCGCCACCGCCGCCACCGCCGCCACCGCCGCCACCGCCGCCTCCGCGACCGCCTCCTCTACCCATATGTATCCTCTCCTTTACTTGTTTTATATTAACCAAAATCTAGCACAACAGGTAACCGTTGTCAATTTTTAGCCCGTCAAACAAGGAAGACAAGGCTGTCGGCGGGTGATAGAAAAAAGAGGCCGGTTTTCGGCCTCTTTCCTTTAAATAATAAGTTTACTGTATAAGCGCAGCATCACATTCAGGGGCGAATTCAACGACAGCAAATTGACCCTTGGAGAGGGCCGCTACTTTGTTGATCCATTGGACTTCGTTCTGAGCTCTAGCTTTGAGTATACGGTTTGTCGGTTCCGCTGCATACATACTCTGATTAACCAGCCACCAGCTGTGAGCGATTTGAGCACGCTGAAGATCTTCATCCAGGCGCATGGACTCGTATACTGGAGTGGTTTCCGGGAGCGTGACCATGACGACTTCTGTTTCTTCCGGATTCTGTAGTCGGGGCAATAATTTTTGAATCGATTCCGGTACTTCTCCTGCACTTCTCTCTAGCTCTCTGGCATAGCTTTGAGTGGATTCGAGAAGCAGGAGGGTGTGTCCAGTCGGGGCAGTATCAATCACGACAATCTCATTGTCTGCACGGTCTACAATTTCTGCAAAGGCTCTGAAAAGAGCAATTTCCTGGGTGCAGGGCGAACGGAGGTCTTCTTCTATATAAGCCAGATCTTCTTGATTCATGGTTTTTCTGGCCTTTCCGAGTACTTCTTCCGTATAAGCTGCCAGTTCCTTGTCTTCGTCGATGTGGCTCACGGTCAGCTGGCTTGACGCCTTTAAATAAAGATTGAGATGGTCGGCCGGATCAGTTGTATCCAGATGCACCTTTTTACCGGTTTTGGCCATTAACTGAGCGATCTGCACAGCAACAGTTGTCTTACCGACGCCGCCTTTGCCCATGGTGAAGATGATTTTCTTGTTACTATCGATTAGATTGGCAGTGAGTTCTTCAAGAGTGGCTGCCGGCTGAGCTGACTGGGTATCCGCCGTTTCATTTAGGGTATCTTCCGTTAGAAAGGCACGCAGCTTGTCTACTCCGGTTACCGTATAGGGACGCAGGGGAATACGGTACTGTTCAAAATGATTCAGCTGAGATGACACATTGTTTAGGTCTGCTTTTTGCTGAGCCTGAATAGCAGTAGACAGGCTGTCGTCCGCTTCTTCCAGTAGGCCGTTGACGATGAGTTTCTGATTGCTTATGCCAATCTGACTTAATTCTGCACTGGCTCTGTCGGCTTCAAGAAATGAGGCTTCCTGAGGTCTGGATACGAGCATCAGTGTTGTCCGGCTGGCATCGCTTAAGGTGTTGACTGCATGAGCATACATGTCTTTTTTATCACCTAAGCCGGAGAGCTGGCCTAAGCAAGAAACGCCAGTGGTGTTTTCATCCAAGTAGCTGCTCCAGGCAGACGGGAGTTCCAGCATGCGCAAGGTATGACCCGTCGGTGCTGTGTCAAACAGAATGTAATCATACGTTTCTTCAATCGTTTTATCAGTCAGGACATGGGCAAATTCATTGAAAGCAGCAATTTCCACCGTACAGGAACCGGACAGTTGCTCTTCCATATTTTCCAGAGCTGAATCGGGTAAAAGGCCTCTATAGGGTTCGATCACGCTCTTGCGGTAGTCTTCAGCTGCTGTGACAGGGTCAAAATTGGCCACTTTTAGATTTTGGACAGCGTCTATAGCTACAGGTTTGTTGGACAGTGTGGTTTCAAAAACGTCCTGCAAGTTGGAAGCCGGATCGGTACTGACCAGTAGGACAGAATAGCCGGCATCTGCCAGTTGAGTGGCCGTTGCACAGGCAGTGGTAGTTTTACCGACGCCACCTTTACCTGTAAAAAATAAATAAGGTGTCAGCTTCATTTGACTTGGGTCATAGATTTTCATTTTTAGCCTCCTAGCAGCATCCGGATCCGCCGCAGCAATCTGAAGCAGACTCTGCGTTCATAAAGATGACTCCGGTATAGTTTGAGATTTCTTTCAGTGAAGGGTAAGCCCCCATTTTTTTGATTTCTCCATCAACTAAAGTGACAGGGAGACTGTCTTTGCCTTTTTCTTTCATGATCGTCAGGACTTTTTCGTTTTTAACAAACGCATCGGGATCACTTGTCAAGTTATGACGCGAGGCATCGATGGCTTCGCTTTGAGTCAGAGCTTCAAAAGCTGAGGTGATCATCAGTAGTTCCTCGTCCACTGAAGGACCGCAGACTCCGGTCGAGCAGCACATTGCCGGTTCAAATAATTCCAGTTTTGTCATGATTGTTTTCTCCTTTGCAGGTGCATTTTTGTGTTGTACAGATGCAGTCGGCTTCATTAGCCGAGAAAAGTGTCAGCATCGACTCCATGAATGAAGCCACGAAGGCCTCTTTCAGTTCATAATGATGCCACTGTCCTTTTTTTGTGACGGCTATGATTTCGGCTTTCTCGAGGACCTTCATGTGATGAGAAAGCGAGGGCTGAGTAATGTCGAAGTGCTCCAGAATATCACAGGCGCACTGACTGCCGCAGGACAGGATATCAATGATTTTCATCCGGTTAGGATCGCTGATGGCTTTCATTACTTTTGAGACGGCAAGGTAGTCCACTACCATTCACTCCTTTATGATTTTTCTCACATTCTGAATATAGATGAACGTCTATATAAAGTCAAGGATAAATATAGACAACCATCTATATAAAGAATGAAAAAACTACGGCGGCAGTAGCTGCCTGTGTATACTCAATCTAAGTGCATGAGAGTACAAAAAAACAGCAGACCCAGTGGCCTGCTGTTTTGCACCTATCAGTTTGACACAGACGGTCGGCTTGTATGGCAAGAGAGTGGCTTTTGAGCCATTATCCTTCGTACAGAGCAGCAATCTGTTTTTGAACATCCTTATTTTCAAGAAATTCATCATAAGTGGTTTCTGCACGGTCGACAACACCATTGGGTGTCAGCTCGATAATGCGGTTGGCCACAGTCTGGATAAACTGGTGGTCATGTGAACCAAACAGGATGGAACCTTTAAAGTCAATCAGTCCGTTGTTCAGAGAAGTGATCGATTCCAGATCCAGGTGGTTGGTCGGATCATCCAGTACCAGTACGTTGGCCTTGCTGAGCATTAGTTTGGACAGCATGCAGCGGACCTTTTCTCCACCGGACAAGACGTTGACTTCTTTCAATACTTCTTCACCGGAGAAGAGCATGCGTCCAAGGAAGCTTCTAAGGAAAGTGTTGTCGTTTTCTTCTTTTGAAGCGTATTGACGCAGCCAATCAAGGATCGTCATGGAGCTGCCTTCAAATTCACTGGACGTGTCTTTTGGCAGGTAAGCCTGTGAAGTGGTCACTCCCCACTGGAAGCTGCCGGTGTCCGGTTCTATTTCGCCCATAATAATCTTGAACAGGGTCGTAATGGCGACGTCGTTTTGGCTGACAAAGGCAACTTTGTCATCTCTTCCGAGGTTAAAGGAAATGTTGCTCAGGATTTTTTTGCCATCAATAGTTTTAGAGAGATTCTCGACGCGCAGCAGATCATTTCCAATTTCACGTTCGGGACTGAAGCCCACGAAGGGATAGCGGCGGCTGGACGGCTGAATATCGTCCAGTGTGATTTTGTCCAGCATTTTTTTACGGGAAGTTGCCTGTTTGGATTTGGAAGCATTGGCACTGAATCGTGCGATAAAAGCTTCCAGCTCTTTGATTTTTTCTTCTTTTTTGCTGTTCTGGTCAGCCGCCAGTTTGGAAGCGAGCTGACTGGACTCCAGCCAGAAATCATAGTTTCCGACAAAAAGTTTGATTTTACCGAAGTCAACATCGACCATGTGCGTGCAGACTTTGTTCAGGAAGTGACGGTCGTGCGAGACGACGATAACGGTATTTTCGAAGTTAATCAGGAATTCTTCCAGCCATTTGATGGACTGAGTGTCCAGTCCGTTAGTCGGCTCGTCTAAAAGCAAAACATCAGGCTGACCGAACAGAGCCTGGGCCAAGAGGACTTTCACCTTCTGTCCACCGGTCAGTTCGCTCATTTTCTGACTGTGTAGGTTTTCTGGAATGCCTAGACCTTGAAGCAGGGTCGTCGCTTCCGGTTCAGCTTCCCAGCCGTTCAGTTCAGCGAACTCGCCTTCCAGTTCAGCCACGCGGATGCCGTCTTCGTCAGAGAAATCTGGCTTCATGTAGACTTCATTTTTTTCCTGGATAATGGCATAGAGACGCTGGTGACCCATGATCACGGTATCGATGACCGTGTGCTCTTCATAGTCGAAGTGGTTCTGCTTCAGAACGGCCATACGCTGGTCGTTCGGCATGGAAACGTCTCCGCTCGATGGAGAGACTTCTCCCGAGAGAATTTTTAAAAAAGTGGACTTGCCGGCGCCGTTTGCGCCAATCACGCCATAGCAGTTGTCATTGGTAAATTTCATATTGACGTCTTCAAACAGCTTTTTGTCTGAAAAACGCAAGCTTACATCTGTTACTGTAATCATATAAATATAGGCCTCGATTCTTAAAGTATTCATTTGGACGTAGTGCCCATTACGTTTCATTATACTTACTTTTTCAAATAATGCACCGGTTTACGGCATTTCTCTTGAGAAGTCCTTTGAAAATGACATAGGGAGTTCAAATTTTAAAGCCTTTCTACCTTTTTTATGAGAGATCAGTTGCAGCAGAAATGAATGCAGATAAAAATGAGAGGGTCTATTGTTAAACTGATAATAAGCAGGTGTACAGGGATGGAAACTTGGATTATATTGGCAAAAACGATCACTTTATATTAAAAGGTGTAAATAAACAGAATAGGCAGCCTTAAGTCGGGCTGCCCTCTATCTTCAGGGTTACAAGCAATACAGGATCAGATCGGTTACAGCACTGAATCAGACAAGAAAACCCAGAGCCAGGACAGCCAATACCAGCAAGGGGACCGGGACTTTTTTCGTATACAGTAAAGCAACCGTCACGACTGTAATTATCAGATTGTCCCAGGCGTACCCGCTCTGCTGGGTTAAGATAACGGCAGCCACGGCAATCAGCCCACCAGCTACAGCGGACACTCCCTTGAGGGCAACGCGGAAGCCTTTCACCAGCTTAAGTTTTTCCCACATCGGATAGACAAAGTAAATAAGCAGGACGCCGGGGAGAAAAATACCAATCCCGGCCGCTGCAGCCCCCAGGATCTGAGTCAGGACAGTAGGATTCTGGACAGCCATGCCTCCTGCGTAAGCACTGAAGCTAAACATGGGTCCGGGCATGCCCTGGACCAGGCCGTAGCCTGTCAGGAATTCCTGGCTAGTCATAAAGGACTGGACTTCGACCAGTTCCGTATACATTACCGGGATCACCACTTGACCGCCACCAAAGACCAGATAGCCATAGCGGTAAAAGCGTTCAAAAATATCGATTAGCTGATTCTGAAAGGCAACTGAAGCGAGTAGGCTGCCTAGAGTGAAAAAGAGAAACAGGGCCAGGTAGGCATAAGGTGGGTTCAGCCTGACTCGCTGCCAGAGATTTTTTTCACGGGTAAGGGCCAGCGAAGCCAGGCCGCCCAGTATGAGAACTAGCGGGAAAATCCAGGCCGACCGCACGAAATAGGTCGCTGTAAAGCCAAACAGGAATAAGGCGGCTGTCAGACGATCAAAAACGACTTTTTTGCCTATTTTATAGGAGGCTAAGATGATGAAGCCGACCGCCATCGGTCCGATGTAGCGAAGGCCCTCTTCAGACATATTCAGACTGCTTAAAAATTGAGGCAGAAAAGACAATGTCGTCATGATGACCAAGGCAGGAAAAGACCAGACCAGCATGGTCAAGAAAGCCAGCAGGGGGCCGCCAACCTTGTGCCCGATAGCGACGATGGTCTGCGTGCTGCTCGGTCCCGGGAGAAAAGCGCAGAGGGCCATCAGTTCCACGATATCGGTCTCGGTCAGATACTTCTTTTTTGTAACCATCTGCTCTGTAAAGACACTGTAATGGGCTTCCGGACCACCGAAAGCTCCAAGTGAACAGGTCAGTACGTCTTTTAGGAAAACCGGCCATTTAACCGGTTGAGTTGGTTGGTGCACAGGGGTATCCTCCTTTACTATCCTGTTTAGTATACAATACTGCCAGTGGTCTTAGTAGCAGTCCAGCGCCTTTTTTACATACTTTTTACATAGTCGCGTTCAGGTATAGGCGTAGATGAGAATGGCTGGGGGACATAAAAGAGGAAACGTCAGAATGTTTCAAAGGATCCTATTTGCCTTTAATGACAGGGTAGAAAGGGTGGTTTTCTTTTTCTCAAAAAGGTTTCTTTGCCAGCACTATTTATCCCCCTTAACTGAAAGACTGCTATAATGGAACTAACGAAAAGGTAAGAAGGGAGGGGGTAAACATGGGCGAGACACTGCTGACAGCGCTGCTGTCTTATATCGGGACCAGCATTGATCATATCATTGTGTTAATCCTGCTGTTTAGTCAGACGCAGCATAGAAAAAGGGACGATCTGGAAGTGGTCGGCGGGGTCTTTGCTGGTTTCACTCTGATCATTCTGATCAGTCTCCTGGCTCGCTTTGGCCTGCAGTTCGTGCGTCAGGACTGGCTCGGATGGCTGGGACTGATCCCCATTCTCCTGGGCGTTCGGGTACTGTTTAGGCCCGTCGATGACGAGACCAAAGCAGAAGAAAAAATCACCTCCACTTATGCCCGGCACCCCAGTCAGTTCGGTACGGTCTTTTTTCTGATGTTGGCTTTCGGTGGAGACAATCTGGGAGTTTATATTCCTCTTTTTGCTTCGGTAAGCGGGCGCCAGCTTGTGCTGATCTTGCTGGTCTACTATAGCTTGTCGGCTGTGATGCTGGTGGCTGCCTACCGCATATCGGAAGTAAAACAAATCAACCGCTTCATTGAACGCTATGAACGCTGGATTGTTGCGCTGGTCTTTATCCTTTTGGGGCTATACATTATGTGGGAAAACGGGCTGAATGTATTCTGAAGGCTTCCCTAAAAAAGGAGCTTTACATAAACTTTACACAAAACTGAAGGAATGCTTATAGTTTTAGCGAATTCTTCTTGCTACACTGAAAGGGACGTAGAGCAGGCTGAAGGACAGTCTGAAGTTTAAGGAGGAATCAATAATGAAAATAGTCATCATCGGTTCAGTTGCTGCCGGAACCAGTGTGGCAGCTAAAGCCAGACGAAATGACGAGACAGCGGAAATCGTCGTCTATGAGGCTGCAGAAGATATTTCTTATTCCGTCTGCGGAATGCCTTATTTTCTGGGAGGAGAAGTCGACAGCATCGATTCGCTTATTCCGCGGGATGCCAAGTGGTTCAAGAAGCGATTTGACATCGACATCCATACCGGCCATCACGTGAAAGAGATCCATCCGGACATCAAGGAAATCGAAGTATACAATACAGCAGAAGGCAAAGGCTTCAGGGACACTTTCGATAAGCTGGTCCTAGCAACCGGCTCTTATTCCATCAGTCCGGCACCCTTCCATTTAAATTCGTATGACAACATTTTCCATGTGAAATCTATGGATAATACAAAAGCCATCGACCGTTACATGGCCGAGCATGACATCAAGCATGTGACTATAGTCGGTTCCGGTTTTATAGGCCTGGAAATGACGGAACAGATGAAGCACAAGGGGTTCAAGGTCTCTTTGGTTGAGCTGGCTGACCAGGTCTTCCCTAAAATCGATAAGGACATGTCTGTGCATTTGAAAAAAGAACTGGAAGCACATGGGATTGAGCTGCACTTGAACGACAAAGTCGTTGACATCGAAGGTCTGGGTCGTGCCAATGTGCTGTATACTGACAAGGGGGCAGAAATCCAGACCGACCTGGTCATTTTAGCCGTCGGCGTTCGTCCCAATACGGTCCTGGCTGAAAAAGCGGGAATCGAACTAGGTGAAACCGGTGCGGTAAAAGTGGATACCTATATGAAAACGTCCAAAAAAGACGTCTATGCCGTGGGAGATGTCGCCGAAAGCTTTAACCGTATAACGGGCAAACCAAGCTATCATCCGCTGGGCTCCACAGCCAATAAAATGGGCCGCATTGCAGGGGATCACCTCACTGGAGGCAAGCTGTCCTTTAAAGGAACGTTAGGAACAGGTATATTCAGACTGTTCAATCAGACGGTTGGCTATACCGGATTGTCTATGGAAGAAGCCCGTAAAGCCGGCTTTGATCCAATTGTGATTCATAATATCAAGCCGGCGCATGCCCAGTATGTGGGAGGCAAGAACCTGATTATTAAAGGGGTAGCAGACCGTGAAACCGGACGTTTCCTCGGTGCACAGATCGTAGGTCCTCAGGGAGTAGACAAGCGCATCGATGTCTTTGCGACAGCCATCACCTTTGAAGCAGATGCAGAAGATTTGTTCCATCTGGATCTGGCTTATGCGCCACCTTTCAGCACCACCAAAGATCCGGTGATGTACACAGGCATGGTCCTGGAAAATGCAAGAAAGCAGCTTCCGGTCATGACGCCAGAGGACTTGACTAAAAAGCAGCAGGTGGGTGAAAGCATTCAAGTTGTTGATGTACGTTCACCTAAGCAGTATGAAAAAGGCCACGTAGACCAGGCAGTCAGCATGCCGATGCCGAACCTGCGTCAGGAAGCGGCGAATTTGAATCGTCAGCAGCCGACTGTCGTTTACTGCAACAAAGGGGTCACTAGCAATACAGCACAAAATGTGCTGCTGAACCTGGGCTTCCAAGAGGTATACGTCCTGTCAGGCGGCAATACTAATTATCATTACTATATGGACTCAATCAAATAAAAAACCGGCTATAAGGGAGTTATCATGGATACGACAGTTATACAGCAACTCACAGGGGAGTTCTTTGGGACACTGATCCTTATTTACATCGGTAACGGAGTGGTTGCCGGCAATGTCCTTAAAAAAACGAAAGCGTTCAATAGCGGCTGGCTGCACATCACGTTCGGCTGGGGACTGGCTGTAACGATGGCCATCTATTCAATCGGCTGGTTGTCTCCGGCTCACCTCAATCCGGCCGTTACGCTGGGCATGGCGGTAGCGGGTCAGTTCGACTGGGCGCTGGTACTGCCCTACATTCTGGTTCAGATTCTGGGTGGGCTTATCGGCGCCAGCCTGGTCTGGATCCACTACTATCCGCACTTTGAAGAAACAAAAGATGCCGATACAATCCTTAGTGTTTTTTCAACGGCACCAGCTATCAAAAAAGAAAAGTGGAATGTGGTCAGTGAGGCCTTTGCAACAGCCTTTCTTGTTTATGCCCTGCTGGCTTTTACACAGGGAGATTTCACCGACGGCTTGAATCCTGTGATCGTCGGCCTGCTGATTTTAACCATTGGTCTGTCTCTGGGTGGCACGACCGGCTACGCGATTAACCCGGCCCGGGATTTGGGGCCGCGCCTGGCGCATGCGCTGTTGCCTGTAGCGAACAAAGGAGACTCCAACTGGCCCTATGCCTGGATTCCTGTGGTCGGCCCCTTTGTGGGTTCTGTTCTGGGAGGTCTCGTGTTTCTGCTGATTACCAGTATCAGCTAAAACAGCTTGCTGCCGACTTATCTGACTAAAAACGCTTAAGCAAACAGCACGCTCCTTATTTTCAGGTGATGAACCTGTCCAATAGAGAGCGTGCTGTTGTTTAGTTTAAGCCAGTATAAGCAAGTGTCTGACCATGTTCTTCATTCTGTCCATTTTTTCTATAGTATTTTCCCGGTTCTGTTATAATAAACGAAAGTTAAAAAAAGTCTGGACATACCTGGACTTAAAAACGTAACTATAGAAAGAAGGAAAACGTTGTGACGGACTATATCGATCAGTTTCCGCTGATCATCGTCAGTCTTATTTTTATTCTATCCCTATTTATTCTATCCCGATCTGCCGACAAGCTGATTGACAAAGCCGTTGCCTTGTCTTTAAAAATGGGTCTATCCAAAGTGGTGGTGGGCGCTACAATTCTGTCGATAGGGACCACGCTTCCGGAAGTTGCATCGTCGGTGGCTGCGGCTCTTGGAGGTAACGGAGAGTTCGGACTGGGAAACGCGGTCGGCTCGATGATCACCAATGCTTCGCTGGTTCTGGGGATTGGAGCCTTGGGTGGAGTGATTCCAGTCAGGAAGGGGATGCAGCAGACTTTTGTGTTTCTCAGTACTTTGTCTGTGACTTTTGTGGCTACAAGCTACTTGGCGGGGACTGGAGCCGAGGGGGGCCTGCTTCCTCGCTGGAGTGGGATTGTCTTGCTGATCCTGCTGCCGATTTACTTAGGGTATACCGTCAAAAAAAAGCCGCTCCCTGCGGAAGGGGAGTTAGTTGCTGACACTCAGGCTGCCGGTGATGAGAAGGGAAGCGAAGCCCTGCTGCCGGCGCTTCTGATCATGCTGCTGAGTTCTTTGGGCGTCACACTCGGGGCGACCCTTTTAGTGTCCACGGCTGAAGTGGGTGCCGCCCGCCTCGGTATTCCGGACAGCGTCATTTCTTCCACTATTGTTGCTTTTGGAACCAGTGTACCTGAAGTAACGACGACGCTGGTTGCTGTCAGATATGGACACGGAGAGCTAGCCATCGGCAATGTACTGGGAGCCAATATGATGAACCTGCTGCTGGTTATGGGCCTGACCATAAGCTTGCTGCCGGGAGGCGTCTTTGTGCCGGCTAGTTACTACCTGATCCAGTTTCCAATCCTGGCTGCTGTCTTTATGCTGCTCAGTATTCCGATTTTGTCTAAACGGGTCGAGGCTATCAGGCGCCGTCAGGGCCTGCTGCTAATTGGGCTGTATCTGGTGTACCTGATTACCAATTTTCTGTAAGTTGAAATGAGTTTAAGGTACCGTCTGGGCTCATTTAAAGCTGGGCACATTAAAAGAGCCGGCACTTAACGAGGCTGACCCTGAAAGCGGTGGATGGTATATCCAGCCGTCAGGTATCAGCAGCCGTAAGTGCCAGCTCTCTTTGTGTAGATCAGGTCCAGCTGTGATCAAGCATGCACGACAGAATCTTCCCGGACCAGTTCCATGTCGTAGTGTCCGATTTCTTCGTCATAATACAGGTCTGAAATGGCACGGAAGCCAAAGGATTCGTAAAAGTCCTTAAGGTAAGCTTCAGCCTGAATTTCGACTTCGGCTCTCGGGTGCTTGCATTTAATGTATTCCAAAGCGACTTTGAGTAATTCACGTCCGTGACCCTCGCTTCTGAATTCCTCAGGAACCAGAACACGTCCAAGGAACATCTTTTTGTTCTGTTTGTATATACGGGCGTAGGCTTTGATGACGCCTTTCTGACGCTTGATCACATGCACGGCATGCAAATCGGTATCATCGATTTCTTGATAGGCACAACCTTGTTCGACAACAAACACTTTAGTCCGCTCTTTTACGATCTGATGATAGTCCTTTGCGCTCAACTCTTCAAACTGCTTAAACTGCCACATATAGTTGTGTCAATCCCCTTTTCTAATCAATTATATCCCGAAGCTGAGCACCGGCATGGCGGCGTCATTCGGGATCCACACCCCTAGTATACATCTTTAAATTATAAGGTCAATCTTATTTCAAAAAAACTTTGTTCTTTCTGAAAATCCTTGTAATCATAGGCTATTAGGCGCATAATTTATACATAAGTCTGTTATATATCATTCAATTTGAAAGAAGGAATCGTTAATGGAATTAGTAGTGATTGTACTCAATAAAATCGACCTGCTGGATGAGATGCTCTCCCAGTTTATGAAGTTCAAGATACAGGGAGCAACGGTCATCGACAGCAGCGGGATGGGGCATTTGATATCTAATCAGTTCCCGATGTTCTCCATGTTTGCGGAGCTGGGTGAGGAACGGGAGGCCAACAGCAAGACGATTTTCACGGTTGTCAAAGACGAAGACGAGCGCAAGGAAGTGCTGTCGGTGGTTGAGAGTGTGTGCGGGAAACTGGAAGAGCCGGACACGGCTATTTTCTTCAGTGTGCCGGTGAACTTTACTAAAGGGTTGAGAAAAGATGGAGAATAAGAGAAGAAGGGATCGCAGATGACCCATTCACTGTATATAGCGATTTTACTTTTAGCCGGCATGGGTGCCGGTTATATTGCCAAACGCTTCAAAGTCCCGACCGTCACCGGCTACATTATCTGTGGACTGATTTTGGGTCCGAGCGTATTCAACTTGATATCCAATGAGGTCTATAATGACTTGAGATTCGTCAATGAACTGGCGCTGGGAATACTTGCTCTTTCTGTAGGGACGGAGCTGCATTACCGGGTATTCAAAGCCTTCGGTAAGAGCCTGGCTATTCTGTCTCTAGGTAATACGATTCTGACTGCGCTACTGGTGACCGGTCTGACCTGGCTTTTTGGTATGCCGATTGAGTATGCCTTGATCCTGGGCCCGCTTTCCATGTCCGTTGCGCCTTCGGGCGTGGTATCGGTTGTAAAGGAAAAGCGGGCGATGGGAGAAATGACGCAAAACCTTCTGGGGCTGGTGGCCTTTGATAATTTAATGACCATTTTGAGCTTTGGGGTGATGGTGTCTCTGGTGCAGTCTTTCGGCAATGAAGCAACATCCGGCGTGGTCCTTGTCGCCCTAGTGATCCTGGATATTGCTTTAGCTGTTTTGGTAGGCAGCCTGAGCGGTCTGTTTATTGCCTATTTTATTCGTAAAAATACAGCCAACGAGCGCCTGCTGGCTTTGCTGCTGGCTGCTCTGCTTTTCAATTCTGGCATTGCTAGTATGTTCGGCCTATCGCCGATTTTGACTAATCTGGCTGCCGGAATGGCAATTTCGAATCTGACTTCCCGGAAGATTCTGATTGCTACACTGCTCGACCGGATTGAACTGCCGATTTTCATTATCTTTCTGACCTTGGCTGGGGCCCATCTGGACGTAGCCATTCTCGGACAGGTCGGTCTGATAGGGGTGGGCTATATCGTGGCCCGCTTCCTCGGTAAATACTTTGGCATATTGCTGTTTTCATCCTTTACACAAACGACTAAGGCTGTCCGCTACCGGCTGGGACTGGGGCTGCTGCCGCATGCTGGGGTTGCAATCGGCCTGGCCAGTATCGCTGAAGGAAGTCTGCCGCAAGTGTCCGGTGCCATTACGGGAGTGGTCTTGACCGGTGTGGTGGTTTTTGAAATCATCGGCCCGCTCCTGCTCGGTAAATCACTAGATGCAGTCGGTGAAACCGGCCAGGCAGGAAAGGTGAGCAGTACGAACAAATAAAACAGATAACATGATAGATAAAACGGTGACGGACGCTTGCAGGGGCGAATCGGGCACCGTTTTTATATGCAGTCATAGAGCTGCTACAGGTTTGCCCCACTCAGTGAAGGTTGGGGGGGGGGTCTGTCCACTCATCCTTAAGGTATTCAGTAGACTTCAGGAACAGTCCTGCCGTGGACAACCGAAAATAGCAGTATCCAAAGAAGGGGAATACGCCATGTCCATCCATGCATTTAACGCAAGGCATCAAAGAAAGCGGGCAATCCTAACCGACGGGTCCTGCTGGAGTCTGAAGTGTTCAAGCAGGAGGAAGATGCTCTGGATTTGATATACTGACTGTAAGGATAAGAACAGGTCAGCTACTGAAGAAATACGCGTTTGTATGATTAAAATGGCACTGCTAATAAGCCTCCAGCTTCATCCTTTTTTTAGTGAAGATGGTGGAGGGAAAGTCTTCAGTGTCGGTAAATAGGGGAGGGCTAGACATGCCTGAAGATGACGTTATCATTATCAAAGAGGGGGTTAAAGTTTACGGGAAGCAGACGGTACTCAAGGGAATCAGCCTGAATATAAAAAAAGGCGAAATATTCGGCTTGCTCGGACCGTCGGGGGCCGGGAAAACGACACTGGTCAAGCAGCTGGTCGGCCTGGAGGCAGTCAGTGAAGGGGAAGTGCGGGTGCTGAATCAGAAGCAGCCGTCTCTTGAGGTGATTGAGCAGATTGGCTACATGGCCCAGTCGGATGCTTTGTATACGGAACTGTCCGCCAGGGAAAACCTGGAATTTTTTGCTGCTTTGTATAGCCTTTCCAGGAAAGAGCGCCGGGAACGAATCCAGGCTGTGATGGAGACGGTGGATCTGACGGAAGCCATGGACAAGATCGTATCACAGTTTTCAGGCGGGATGAAGCGCCGGCTGAGTCTGGCCATTGCCATGCTTCATGAGCCGCAAGTGCTGATTCTGGATGAACCGACCGTCGGCATGGATCCGATCCTCAGAAAAAGTATCTGGCAGAACTTTGAGAAGCTGAAGCAGTCCGGAGTCACGATTCTGGTGACCACGCATGTGATGGATGAAGCGGGAAAGTGCGACCGTCTGGGCATGATCAGAGGTGGCCGGCTGACGGCTGTGGGCTCACCGTTTGAGCTCAAAAAAGAAGCGCAGACAGATGATCTGGAAGCGGCCTTTCTGGTCTATGGAGGTGAGGAGCATGCGGGTTAAAGCGTTAGTGATTCGTATTCTACAGCAGTTCAAGCGGGATAAGCGGACGATGGCTTTGCTTGTTCTGGCGCCAATCATGGTGCTGTCGTTGCTTTACCTGGTATTCGGAGATACAACGTATGAGCCGCGTATCGGCCTGGTCAATTCTTTGGATCCGGTCCTGGAAGAGCTGGATCTGACAGATGCGGAAATCTATTATTATGACAGCGAAGAAGAGGCGCAGGTGGTCCTAAAAAGCCGCACACTGGACGCCTATATCACCGTAAGTGACAGTCAGCCGGCACTTGTCCTGGAAGGCAGTGACCCGCTGGTGAACTCTGCCGTAGTCAGCTGGGCAGGCGATGCTTTTCAGCCGCTCACCCAGCAGCCCGAGGAAAGGTTTTCGGCCACCTTTATTCACGGTGGAGAAGAGATGCGGCATTTTGACTATTTTGGTCCGGTCATGCTCGGATTTTTCATCTTTTTCTTTGTGTCCCTGATTTCAGGGGTATCTTTTTTGAGGGAGCGGACCCGGGGGACACTGGAGCGCCTGCTTTCCAGTCCCTTGCGTAAGGGTGAGATCGTTCTGGGCTATGTACTGGGATTTGGTCTGTTTACACTGGTTCAGGCGACAGTGATTTCTGCCCATTCCATCTATGTTTTAGGGATGCGGATGGAAGGGAACTTTTTCTATGTCCTGCTCATCACCTTGTGTCTGTCCATTTCGGCGCTGACGCTGGGGATCCTGCTGTCTTCTTTTGCGCACAATGAACTGCAGATGATTCAGTTTATTCCAATTGTAATTATTCCTCAGTTGTTTTTCTCCGGCCTATTCAATCTGGATACCATATCGGACGCTGTCAGCTGGATTGGTCCGCTGACACCGCTCTACTATGCGGCAGACGCTCTGAGAAACGTCATGGTCAGGGGTCAGGGCTTTGATCAGATTTACATGCAGCTAACTGTCCTGCTCGGTTTCTCGCTGGGATTCGTTTTGCTTAATATTATGGTCTTAAAGCAGCACCGGAGAGTCTGAAGACACGGTGGCTTGAGGATAAGTAAAAAACACCATCCTATTCAGAAAAGTAGCTGTTTGCTGGCTTTTCGAGCAGGATGGTGTTTTGGCTGCTGCGTGTTTTCTTCTTGGTCTGCACAGCAGATGAGACTGTGGCTGTTCAGGTATGGAAAACCGATACAGACTGATTGATGTTGGAAGCGGAATCCCGGACATCGTGTCCGACTTGTCGCAGTTTTTCAATCGCTGCATTTTGCTCCTCCACTTGGGCGATGGTTTCTTCAGTGGCCGCCGAATTTTCCTCTGCAATAGCGGACAGATTCTGAATGGTTTCTATGATATCGTCTTTCATTCTGTGCATGTTCTCACCGGAATCATTCAGCTGAGCCACCACTTTTTCTGATCTGTCTATGGAATGCATGATGTCAGCAAACTGTGAGCGACTCGTAGTGACCCCTGCAGACTGTTCTTCAGATGTCACCATCACGGCATCCATTTTTTTGACCATCGTCAGCGTGTTCTGCTGCAGATTATGAACTCTTTCGTGGATCTGTTTGGTTGACTGACCGGATTTTTCGGCCAGTTTTCGGATTTCATCAGAGACGACGGCAAAGCCTTTGCCTGCCTCGCCCGCCCGAGCTGCTTCTATTGCCGCATTCAGAGCAAGCAGGTTCGTCTGCTCAGCAATATCGGCAATCACATCCCCGGCACTTTCGATGTGTTTGACACTCTCGTTGGTTTCCAAAATGACCTGTTTGACGTCTGTGATGGCAGAATTGGTCGATGTATTGGCCGCATTCAGTTTATCCATTTCGGCTAAGCCTGATTCAACCAGAGTGATGACCTTTTCAAATGCCTGGTTTAGTTCGCGCATATGCTGCTGATCCTTCTCTATCAACTCTCCAAAATCACTCACTTTGTCTGCTCCAGACTCTGTACTGCTTGCCTGGTCAGACGCCCCTCCCGCAATCTCTTCAATCGTTTGGGTAATCTCCTGAAAGCTGAGCCGGATCCGGTCCAGATCATCCGTTAAGCCAGAGGCAATATGCGTGGTGCGATTTGAATGGTCTTTGACTTCTGTAATCAGCTGGCTGAGTTTAGTGACAGTAGCATTGGTGGCTGAAGAAAGCTGCGCAAATTCTCCTTTTCCACTGACCGCTGCAAGGTGACTGATATTGCCTTCGCTTATTTCTTCCAGCCTTTTGGTATGCAGCTTCAAGGGGCGAATAACCATATGGTGCATAAAGAAAAATAGGATGAGATTGATGACGATGACGTTGATGAGTGTATTGATATAAGCGGCAATATTAATATCGACTAGGCTATACTGGTTGATCAGAGCATTGACTCTCTGCGCGATGGGAGCACTGGCAATGAAGGCAAAAGAGACGACAAGAATGATTCTGACTGTAAGACTGTGCATCTGCTCAACCAGTAGTACACGCTTCTTTCCTTTTACTAAACGGTCCATTAAAACACACTCCTTCTTATTTTTCTTCAGACAACTTGAACGTTATATAGACTAAAGTCATATTATTTACTATCGGCCGTTTGACAAAAGGGTTAATCTTATTTTAATTATTTGTTAATTTTTTTAATTTAAAAATCGCAATTAACAACAAGCAGGGTGTTTCAGTGAAAAGACTGACAGAAAAAAGGGCGATATGCGGCCTGCAGTCCAGGCAGAAGAAGTTGAAAGCAGCATGAGAAAAGCGAGATAAACAAAAGGTTGCAAGAGTATTCAAGGGCCTGAAAACGGGTGTTTTTTTAGGATAAAAAGTGCCCTCTACCATTGTATTTATAAGCCATTTGGTATAAAGTGGAGAAAGGGATTTTGTGAAACAAACAACTGTTTCACGAGTGAACATAGAAAGGATTTTCGAGAATGACTCCAGAAGAATTTCAGTCTGAATTAACTAAAAGAGACATTCCCGTGACAGCAGAAAAAATGCGCCAGTTTGAGCGCTATTTGGAACTGCTTCAGGAATGGAATGAAAAAATCAATTTAACTGCCATTACGAAAAGAGAAGAAGTATACTTGAAACATTTTTACGATTCACTTACTGCCGGACTTTATGTAGATTTTAGCAAAGGGGTCCACAGTCTATGCGACGTAGGCTCAGGTGCTGGGTTTCCTAGTATCCCCCTGAAGATTATCTACCCGAATCTGAAAATTACCATTGTCGATTCCCTCAAAAAAAGGATCGGCTTCCTGGAAACCATCGTCAGCGAGCTGGGGCTGGAAGGTGTTTCTTTGTATCATGACCGGGCAGAAACATTCGGCCAGAATAAGCAGTTCAGAGCCTCCTTTGATTTTGTCACAGCCAGAGCCGTGGCACGTATGAGTGTGCTGTCGGAGCTGTGCCTGCCGCTTGTCAAAAAAGACGGCCTCTTTATTGCCATGAAGGCGGCCCATGCGCCTGAAGAGCTGGATGAAGGACGCAAGGCGATTGGGGTCCTTGGCGGTAAAGTCAGAGAAGATATTGCCTTTGAACTGCCGGAAGAGGCAGGAGAACGCCATATCATTCTGATCGACAAGAAAAAGGAAACGCCCAACAAGTATCCGAGAAAGCCGGGGACTCCGAACAAGAGTCCGCTAACATAAAGGAAAGAGAATAGAAAGTATGGAGGAGTAGTATGGCACAGATAATAGCCGTCGCAAATCAAAAAGGTGGCGTAGGAAAAACAACCACTACCGTAAACCTGGGCGCGTCCCTGGCTTATGTCGGTAAAAAAGTTCTGCTGATCGATATGGATGCTCAGGGCAATGCCACTAGCGGACTGGGTGTGCGTAAAGGTGAAGTCGATAAGGACATTTATGATGTTCTGATCAACGAAGAGCCCTTGGAAGATGTCGTCATGGCAACCAGCCGGGACAACCTCAGCGTTGTGCCTGCTACAATCCAGCTGGCCGGGGCTGAAGTGGAACTGACCAGTCTGATGGCCAGAGAGACACGCCTGAAAAGTGCGGTCGAAACGCTTGCCGATCAGTACGATTACGTCCTGATCGACTGCCCGCCGTCTTTGGGACACCTGACAATCAATGCCTTTACAGCCAGCGATTCGGTACTGATTCCGGTACAGTGCGAATATTATGCCCTGGAAGGGCTGAGTCAGCTGCTCAATACGGTCCGTCTGGTGCAGAAGCATTTCAACAAGGACTTGAAAGTGGAAGGCGTACTCCTGACGATGCTGGACGCCCGGACCAATCTGGGCTTTGAAGTCGTCAATGAAGTGAAGAAGTATTTCCGTGAAAAAGTTTATCAAACCATCATTCCAAGAAACATCCGTCTGTCGGAAGCACCGAGTTATGGCTTGTCAATCATTGATTATGATCTGAAATCCAAGGGTGCAGAAGTCTACCAGGAACTAGCAAAGGAAGTGTTGGGAAATGGCTAGCAAGAAAAAAGGACTGGGCCGAGGAATTGATGCCCTGTTTGATGTCCCTGACTTTGAAAAGGAAGTCCGCAACAATGATGAACGAGTGGAACTAATCGAGCTGACGGAGATTCGTCCGAATCCTTACCAGCCCAGACGGCATTTTGATGAAGAGGCGCTGAATGAGCTGGCGTCCTCAATCAAAGTGTCTGGTGTCCTGCAGCCGATTATTTTGAGAAAATCATCGGTCAAAGGCTATGAAATCATTGCCGGCGAACGCCGCTACCGGGCGTCCAAGCTGGCCGGCAAGGACAGCGTACCCGCCATTATCCGGGAGCTGAACGAAGAAGTGATGATGCAGGTTGCCATTCTGGAAAATCTCCAGAGAGAAGACTTGACGTCTTTGGAAGAGGCGGAAGCGTACAATATGATGATGGACAAGCTGTCAATGACCCAGGAAATGGTTGCGGAACGCCTGGGGAAAAGCCGATCTTATATCGCCAACCACCTCAGACTGCTGTCTTTACCTGAAGAAGTCAAGAAACTGGTCCAGGAAGGCAAGCTATCAAACGGTCAGGCCCGCACGCTTTTGGGCCTAAAGGACAAGGCCAAAATCAAAAAACTGGCCCGCCGGGCGGTCAAGGAAAAGTTGACGGTCAGACAGCTGGAACACCTGGTGGCAGAAGCCAATCAGCACCCTAAAAAAGCGGCCGACAAAGAGGCGGCAGCCAGCAAGTCTGTTTATATCAGAAAGTCGGAAGAACTGCTGACAGACAAATTCGGGACCAGTGTGGTCATCCGCGAAAAAGGAAAAAAAGGGAAAATCGAAATCGAATACGTATCGTCGGATGATCTGAATCGTATTCTGGAAGAGCTGGATATCGACCTGAACTGAAAGCAGCGCAGCCGATCCAGACCACAGACCGGTCTGTTGCGCCCGAAAGCCTGCAGCAGGCAGGCTGTTTATACTGAATTCTAAAGCAGTAATGCCGGTCAGCGTTTTGACAAAGGAGGAAAGCAAGTGGATAAGACCTATGAACTTAAAGATGTGGTCGAGATGAAAAAACCCCACCCTTGTGGTGTGAACCGCTGGGAAATCATCCGGTTGGGCGCGGACATCCGCATCAGATGCACGGGATGTGGCCATTTGGTGATGATGCCTCGTCGTGAATTTGATCGGAAGATGAAAAAAGTACTGAAAGACTAAAACCAATAGATTATACAGGAAGAGAAAGGTGAACACATACATGCCTTTAACAGCAGGAATCGTCGGCTTGCCGAACGTCGGGAAGTCCACATTATTTAACGCCATTACTAAAGCAGGAGCAGAAGCTGCCAACTATCCTTTTGCAACAATCGACCCCAATGTCGGAATCGTAGAAGTACCGGATGACCGTCTGGACCGTCTGGCTGAACTGGTTTCGCCGGAAAAAGTGGTCCCGACTACGTTTGAGTTTACAGATATTGCCGGCATCGTCAAAGGTGCCAGCAAGGGAGAAGGTCTGGGCAATAAGTTCCTGGCCAATATCCGTGAAGTGGATGCCATCTGTCACGTGGTCCGCTGCTTCGAAGACGACAATATCACTCATGTGTCCGGGACTGTCAATCCGGCTGAAGATATTGAAACCATCAACTTAGAGCTGGCTTTGGCTGATCTGGATGCGGTGGACAAACGTATCGAACGCGTCAGAAAACAGGCCAAGTCCAAGGATGCTGAAGCCGTAGCCCTACTGGCTGTGCTTGAAAAAATCAAGCCGGTACTGGAAGAAGGCAAGCCTGTCCGTGTGCTGGACTTTACACCAGAAGAGCTGCCGATTCTGAAGTCACTTTTCCTTCTGACCAGCAAGCCTGTTTTATATGTCGCTAACGTGGCAGAAGAGGAAATTGCCGATCCAGAAAGCAACCAGTACTTGCAGACGGTGCGCGAGATTGCACAGGAAGAGGGAGCGGAAGTTGTAGCGATTTCGGCAGCGATCGAAGAAGAAATCGCTGAACTGGACGATGAAGAAAAAGCCATGTTTCTGGATGACTTAGGAGTCACTGAACCGGGTCTGAACAAGCTGATCCGCACGTCCTATGACCTGCTTGGCCTAGCGACTTTCTTTACGGCTGGACCAAAAGAAGTCAGAGCCTGGACTTTCAAGCAGGGCATGAAGGCTCCGCAGACTGCCGGCGTGATCCATACAGACTTTGAGCGCGGATTTATACGTGCGGAAACAATCGCTTATGAAGACTACGACCAGCTGGGGAGCGAAAAGGCAGCCCGTGAAGCCGGTAAATTAAGAGCTGAAGGAAAAGAATATGTCGTCCAGGACGGCGATGTCATCCTTTTCCGCTTTAACGTGTAAGCAAGGGAGGACGCAAGCAGGATGGCGAAGAAAAAAGAAACGGTCGAACAGGAACCGCAAGTGACCGTGGAAGACAAGAAAAGAGAAAATGATGCACTGTCTGAACAGTTGACCAACAAGAACAAGGAATACATGGTGAAGCTGAACCGCAAGCTGGACGAAGCCGGCTTTGCTGAAGACAACAAGATCATGGTGTTCAACGAAATGCTGAAGAATATCGTGTCTCAGCAGCCGAATCACATTACTGCCCGTAAACTGTACGGGACGGTCACCGATCAGGCCCGTTACCTGACGGAAACGGCTCAGGGAGACATAACCGAGCCGGCTGAACGTTCTGAATGGTGGAAGATTTACCTGGACGGCGCCTTGCTTCTGGGAGGGATGTTCGCAGTCATTACCGGAATCTCCTACTTTATTGGCGATCAGGAAGCGGGCCTAGGACTGATCACGATGATTTTGAACTTCCTGCTGGGCGGGGTGGCCGTTATGGTCATCACCAAGTATGCGCCTCAGCCGGGTGTCAAAGGCGGCTTTATCAAGTATATCGTGGCGACCACTTTAACGATGCTGCTGTGGATTCTGCTGATGGCCTTTGGTACAGCCATGCTGCCGCAATCACTGAATCCGCTGATATCGGGATCGTATACACTGGTAATCGGGGTACTGGCATTTGCAGCCAAGTGGTATCTGAAAAAAACACTGAAAATCCAGGGCACACTGATCTGAGGCTGAACAGCTTCTAGTGGTGCCTGATCAAAAGCTCCGCTCTGTCTTCAAGGCAGGCGGAGCTTTTTTGTCCAGCTGAAAAAAGAGGCTGACAGAGGGAGACATCAAGAGGGAGCAGGTGGACAGCAGCATGATAGGGAAAGGTTAGGGGCACGGTCTTTTTAGGCTAAAGTGGCCAGGAAGCAAGAGAGGAGTAAGCGGTGATTACTGACGTTAGCCAGAAAAAGAGTGGATATGCTATACTGAAAACGGTACATAATATTAGACGGGGGGATAAGGATGACAAACAATGCAACAACACAACTAATTCAGGAAGTCGTGGATTATGTGATCAATGAAGATGAAGAGGTGCTCCAGGAGTGGGGAGACCAGCGCGACCAGTGGGTGCAGATGAGCGGGGATCTGTTAAAGGGAGCCGACAAAGTGATTTCCAGCGACTTGCGGATCATCAAAGATGACGGAACAGTGGGGACATATCCGGCTTTTCGGGTACAGCACAACAGTGCCTGCGGCTACTACAAGGGCGGGATTCGCTTCAGTACGGGCGTCTGCCAGTCCGAAGTCATGACACTGGCGATGTTGATGACGCTGAAGAATGCCCTGCACGATCTGCCGTATGGGGGCGGCAAAGGTGGTGTGCATATCAATGTACGCCGGCATTCTAAAAGAGAACTGAAGGAAGTCAGCAAAGCCTTTGTCCGTATGCTACAGGATCAGATTGGACCTTACAAAGACATTCCGGCTCCGGATGTGGGCACGGGCGAGGAAACCATGGACTGGATGACAGAGGAGTACAAGCTGCTGCATCCGAACCGTCCTTTTATCAATACCTTTACGGGCAAAAGTATTGCCAATGGGGGAGCTAGAGGACGTGCCGAGTCGACAGGAATCGGGACCTTTTTAAGCTACTACTATTTGGTCGATTTAGTCATGAAGGGTAAGCTGCCGGTCAGTGATGCACTGTCCGGTATGAAAGATGCCATTCAGCAGATTGGTGAAAAGAATGAGGTCAAAGTGGCTATCCAGGGTTTTGGTAATCTGAGCCGGGCTGCCGCGATTGAAGCAGTCGAGTGTGAAAAGAAGCATACCGTGATTGCTGTGTCGGACAGCCGAGCTACTGTGTTTAATGCGGATGGTCTGGACGTTAAAAGTCTGGTTCCTTTTAAAGAGAAAAACAATCGCCTGCCGAACGCCGACGAACTGGAAGAACTGGGTGTGAAAGGGAAGGTCCTGGATGCCCATGCGGTGCTGACACTAGACTGTGATGTGCTGATTTTAGGTGCCATCGAAGATCAAGTCACCAAAGATAACCAGGAAGATATCAAGGCCGCTATCCTGGTCGAGGGGGCCAATGGACCAGTGACGCGGGAAGCCGACGAGTACCTCACAAAAAAAGGTAAAGTCATCATTCCGGATGTTCTGGCAAATGCGGGAGGCGTGACAGTATCTTATTTGGAATGGGTCCAGGGTTTCACCAATGATGTCCGGACCAAAGAATCGATTTTAAAAGATATGAGCGACCGAATGCAGGAGGTCAGCTGCCGTGTCTACCAGGCCTACTTTGCTTCAAAAGGAGACGTCACCATGCGTTTCCTCTGCTATAAGCTGGCTTTTCTCAGGCTGGCTGATCTGATGAAGCGCTCCGGAAAATTCAGCTGATTTTTTATCTACTGAGCCTGAAGTTGACGGGCAAGAGGGTCTGCCTCAGCTTTAGTTTAGCAAAGATGAACGGTGAAGTGTAGTGTATGGTAAAAGAGAGGATACGCCCTGTTTACAGGGGTATCCTCTCTTTTTATATGCATGGGCTTAAGCATTTTATTTATCCAGGAAAACAGAGGGCGCTATATTTCGGGCTTGTATACGTGTTTTCCAATATACTTTTAAATCAGCTCACGTTTCTGATCATTCTCTCTATTTTTTCCTCATCCGGATCTGTTATTCTGAAAATTACGCCTGGGAGGTGAGTATAGTCTGAAACGCCGTCTAGAGTATAATCAGCGATAGGAGAGAAGGTATAAAAATCGTATGCGTCTTCGATATGAAAGGTGGGAACAGTTACCTCCTTACTCTCAGCGGGCAAAAACTCAATAGATGAATCAAAAGAATAGGCCAGATTATGATTAAGATCCCGCACCCGCTCTAGTAAAACAGTCTCGGAAGCATCATTTTGTATATGTATGTCTAAGGATGGAGAGGACTAGGCAACCGTATAAGCTCCTACGGGCGAGAATCCACCACTGTGTGTCTTTTCTTTATTTTTTAGAGTCATTTCTCCTATTTTCAGGTGCACGATACTTTGCTCATCCCATGATAAAGCTAGTTCGTCTGCCGTTTCTATTTCGTTTCCCCTGACAGAAACAGCGATAATAAAGTTAATAAGCGTATACCCTTTGTGGGTGATTCCGCTGTCTACACTGAAGTCTACAATATCTATATTTTCATTTTCTATATCTAAGGAAGTTATATTGTCGGTAGTGACCTTGTGAGGGGAGTCAGCTGGTTGGATAGCAAATAGGTTGAAAGCCATCGTTTCATCCTCTATAACGTAACTGATGTAATTATCAGCAAAAATCAGCTGGGCTTCCGTAGCGTGTGTTGGCTGATGATGTAGAGCATTGTTCATGAGCATACCTGTAATTGTTCCGACTGCCAGCAGGCCTACGACAAGAGCCAGGAATATTTGTGACCTTTTCATAATTAACTCCTTTAAGGTTTACTTGGGTATCAGATCTGTTTATATGTCTTTTTAGGTGGACATAATACAAGCTTGGTCCTCTACGCACGCATGATAGAAAAGGACAGGGGTAGAACATAGTTCAAACAGTATTTCCTTTGTTTGTTGATGCAGCATAGCCAGCTTCATGTCATACCGTAGACTAAAATAAAGGCAATGGAAAAAATCCATATGAGGTGAAGCTGTAAGTGATGACTATATGTCTAAAAAATAATTTAGGGAGTGTTGATGAAATTCAGCAGTAGGAAACCGGCAAAGATTAAAGCCATAAGCAAAGTGACCGTCGTCAATACGATAAATACACCGAACCAAGAAGATGCTTTACCCTGTTGAAGCTTTTTTTGATCATTATCTTTCAAACCGTTGCTGCTAATGTCATTCATTAGTTTGCCCTCCTTTCTTATATGCTATTATAGGACTAATATTGGGATAAGTCCATATACTGGTTTAAAAGTAAACAAGCCATGTAGTGTCCTTTTAGGGTGAAAGAAGGTTCACTATCAGAAATGTAAAAGTAACTAGGTGAGGCGGTTAAACTGTATCGTAAGACTAAGAGGATAGACTCATATTTAAGCATCCGAAAAGGAGAACAGAATAATCTGTGCAAAAATGAGTAAGGATGAAAAGGGGCAAAATAGAACGAGGTAAAAAATGGGGGACTAAAGACACTGGAATCGAGCTTTTTTAAAAGATGATTCAACTACCTATTCTTTATTGCACAACATTAATTATTAGGATATGATTAGAACAATACATAAGAAAGGATTGATTACAATGCAAAACACTCAGGTGAACGCCGCAGGATACGAAGGGGAGGACCTTTCTACGTTTTAACTAGACGGCTCATCGCCCTTCGTATGTGAACAATAAACCACATACTGAAAGGGATTGACACATTTATGCATTTTCCAATCAAACATTTTGTTTCTTATTACAGACCGTACCTCAAACAGCTCAGCTTTGTGCTGATGTATGCCTTTATGTCCACAGCACTGGCACTTATTTTTCCATTGCTTGTGCGACACGTGACTGGAGATGTACTTTCTGGAGATCTTACGGACGCTCAAGATCAGGTCCTGCAGGTCGGTCTCTTGATGATTGGTCTAGCTGTTCTTCAGCAGATTTTTTCGTTTCTGCTCGATTACAAAGGCCACATGCTGGGAGCGCGAATGGAACGAGACTTGAGAAACGATCTTTTCGAACACGTTCAGCGCCTGTCTTTCAGCTACTTTGATAAAGTCAAAACAGGAGAGCTGATGAGTCGCATCGGTAATGACCTTTATTCCATTTCCGAAGTGTACCATCACGGAATTGAGGACCTAATTCTGTTCGGGCTCAGATTCATTGGGGCAGTGACTGTTCTGCTGGTCATCAATGCCAGACTGACACTCGTTATTGTCGCTTTTCTGCCATTCATGGCTGTCTTCACTTATTTTTGCAACAAGCAGATGAACAAGACATTCATGGATAACAAGAAAAAAATGGCAGAGATTCATACCCAAGTAGAAGACAGCTTGTCCGGTGTACGAGAAGTTCAGTCATTTAATAATGAAGCACTTGAAGTTAATAAATTTCGCAGGCAGAACGAACACTTTTTAAACAGCCGAAAAGAGACATATAAAGTCGAAACGGCTCTCTATAATGGTGTGGAAGGTTTTATCCGCTTTATTACAATCGCTGTCGTGCTGTACGGTGCGACATTAATCATCGGTGAAACGCTGAACTTGGCTGATCTACTGGCTTTCATGCTTTACATCGATTTTCTAGTTGCGCCAATTAGACGAATGCTTGTATTCAGTGCGATGATGCAGGATGCGTTCACAGGATTTCAGCGCTTCAGCGAACTCATGCATACGCAGTCTGATATTAAGAGTCCGAATAAGCATGTAGAGTTGAAAGCTTTGGAAGGAAGCATATCCTTCAAACAAGTAGGCTTTACTTATCCGCACTCCGATCAGTCTGTATTTAAAGAATTGACTTTGGACATACGACCTGGAGAATATGTTGCTTTAGTTGGCGCTTCGGGTGCTGGCAAGTCCACCATCAGCAAGCTGATTCCTCGCTTTTACGATGTGACTCAAGGCAGTGTAACACTGGATGAGCATGACGTTAGACATCTGTCTCTGCCATTTGTAAGAGAACAGATTGGTATCGTCCAGCAAGATGTCTATTTATTTTCAGGCTCAATCAAAGACAACATCCGCTACGGAAAACCTGAGGCAACGGAAGAAGAAGTGATTGAAGCAGCCAGAAAAGCTAATGCACACAACTTTATTCTAGCTTTGCCAAGCGGGTACGATTCAGAAGTCGGCCAACGCGGGGTCAGACTCTCCGGGGGTCAGAAGCAGCGAATTAGCATCGCCCGAGTCTTTCTTAAAAATCCGCCGATTCTTATTCTGGATGAAGCCACGAGTTCTCTTGATAACGAAAGTGAGTATATCGTCAAGGAATCAATGGAGACGCTAGCAAAAGGACGGACCACATTGGTCATTGCGCACAGATTGTCTACGATTAAGAACGCACAGCGCATCATCGTTTTGGAAAATGGACGGATTGTTGAAGAAGGGACACATGAATCGCTGATCGAGAATGCAGGACCGTACTACAGCCTGTATAATCAGCAGTTTAAATTATAAAAGAATCTCTGCATGGCTAGTCTATGCAGGGTTTTTCTTTAATTAAAGTGTAAAGGAGTTTTGGCAAGATGAAAAAGCCTAAGGGATTAGAAAAGGGAGATAAAGTCGCGGTTGTAAGTTTGTCCAGTGGGATTCTGGGAGAAGCTTTTGCTGAGCACCAGTTGAAATTAGGCTCTGATCGTCTGACAGAGTTGGGTCTTATTCCAGTATTCATGCCGCATGCACTTAAGGGAATGGATGCATTGGACAAACATCCTGAATGGAGAGCAGAAGACTTGAAGGAGGCTTTTAGAGATTCATCAATAAAAGGGATTATCTGTGCAATCGGCGGAGACGATACGTACCGTCTTCTTCCTTATCTGATGGAAGACGACGAATTTATTGAAAATGTTCAAACCTCTCCCAAACTGTTTACCGGCTTCTCAGATACCACTGTGAACCACCTGATGTTTTATCGATTAGGCATGACTTCTTTTTATGGGCCAAATTTCTTAAATGACTTTGCAGAATTAGGCAGTGAGTTGCTCCCGTATACGAAAACGATTATAAAAGGTTTTTTTGCAGGCCATGAACTCAAGGGAGTGCCGGCAAGTGACACGTGGTACGAAGAACGAACTGATTTCTCAAAAGAAGCATTAGGGACGGAGCGTGTTCAGTATGTAGAGGAAAGAGGGGCTGAAGTTCTACAGGGAAAAAGTAGCGTTACTGGAAAACTCCTTGGAGGCTGTCTGGAAAGTTTAGTCGAATGTCTGACCGGTGAGCGCTACAAAGAACAAGCTGAAATGATTCAGACTTATACTATCTTTCCATCACTTGACGAATGGACAGACACACTCCTTTTCATCGAAACGAGTGAAGAACGACCGACACCAGATAAATTTAGAGAGATGTTAACTGTTCTGAAAAATTACGGACTGTTTGAAGTTATCAATGGTATTTTGGTAGGTAAACCTCAAAATGAAGTGCATTATGAAGAATATAAATCTATCCTTGTAGAAATTGTGGAAGACAAAACACTTCCAATTTTATATAATCTGCCATTTGGCCATGCTTACCCGAGGTGTCTGTTGCCATATGGAATAGAAACAACGTTGGACACAGAAAATAAATCTTTGACATTTAACGAGTCATATTTCAACTGAAGTTATTAAGTGTTTATCAATTTTCTGTTTTTTCCATTATATGACAGTAAATCTTGAAGGACTTGTCTTTCTTCTAATCCGAACTTTAGAAATCTTATCTATGTTTATATTTTTCCTACGGCCGTTAGCATGCTTAGTGAGCCACATAAAATAATTATGGTACATTCTATTAGAGTTGAAACTAGTTTTGGTCAGGCTTTTGATCCTACTGTTAGTAACTACTCTACTGGATTCTCCTACACTCCTGGCAACCGCGGTATTGACTATTATGGGTCTTACGATGTTAGTGCTACTTTAACGGGTCCAGTAACTATAGGCGGGGTGCGTTACAACTGGGTACATATAACTTTGGTAGAACGACAGACACCTTTAACTTAAGGTAACAATAGGACAGTAGGTGTAAACATGAATAAGCATAACAAGATGATAAAGTCCATATAATTGTGTAAAAGCAAAAAGGCCATGTAACGTCCTTTTACGGTACAATGTTTTTAACCACAAAAACATACCCAGGAGGACTTTACATGACCCAAGTACATTTTACACTGGAAACAGAAGATATTCAAAACTTAATTGACCATTCGGTCAAAGATAATGCAGCCAAGCAAATCCTACAAACCGTTTTTAACAGATTAATGGAAGAGCAGCGTACGGAGTACATTCAAGTCAGTAGCTACGAACGATCAGATGACCGCACTAGTCAGCGTAACGGCTATTATAACAGAGAGTTGACGACTCGTGTGGGTACGCTAGAGTTGAACGTCCCTCGCACGCGTGACGGTGAATTTTCTCCGACTGTATTTGAACGATATCAGCGTAACGAGAAAGCTCTTATAGCTTCTATGTTAGAAATGTATATCTCTGGTGTATCCACTCGAAAAGTGTCTCAAATTGTTGAGGAACTGTGCGGTAAATCAGTCTCTAAATCTTTTGTTTCTAGCTTAACTGAAGAACTAGACCCGCTGGTCTCCGAGTGGCAAAACCGCTCTCTATCGAGCAAAGTATTTCCTTACATTATGACCGACGTCATTTACATTAAGATTAGAGAACATCGTCGTGTGGTATCTAAAAGCTGCCATATAGCTGTTGGCATATCTAAAGATGGCGAGCGAGAAATCATCGGCTTTATGATACAAGATAACGAAAGTGATGAAACCTGGTCTCTCTTCTTCGATCACCTCAAAACCAGAGGGTTAAACGGCGTAAAACTAGTGATCTCTGATGCCCACAAGGGCTTAGTTAAAGCAATCAAACAGTCATTTACTCATGCTTCATGGCAACGATGTCAGGTACACTTTATGCGCAATATCCTTAGCTCTATTCCTAAGAAAGAATCAAAACCTTTCAGAGAAGCGATTAAGGCACTGTTTAAATTGACGGATATTGAAATGGCCCGAAAGGTAAAGAATACTTTGGTCAAGGACTATATAGAACAACCGAAATACCAAAAAGCCTGTGAAAAGCTGGACGAAGCTTTCGAAGATGCCTTCCAATACTTAGTGGTTGGGCAGGCTCAATCAAGATTAAAGAGCACGAACCTGCTTGAACGGTTAAACCAAGAAATTAGACGCAGAGAGAAAGTGATTCGAATCTTTCCCAACCACGGCTCTGCCAACCGATTAATTGGTGCAGTTCTTATCGACTGTCATGAAGACTGGCTAAGTTCAACTCGAAAATATATTCAATTTTGACCGCAAGGTTAAGACACGAAAACAGTGTGCTGTATTTTACACAATATTATGGACTTGACTGTTAAAAATAACAATTCGTCTTTTTCATATTTAATATTAATACTAACTACTATTATGATTGCATGTATAGTTCAGGTATATCCATATTCCATTTTTCGAAACGGAAACATTTCAAATTTGAATAGGAGAGAAAATTATGAATAGTAACTGTGTTATAGAGTTAAACGGAATAGATAAAAAGTATAGACAAAAAAAAGGGTTTAATAAGGTACTAAAAAATGTAAATTTAAAAATTAATAAAGGTGAATGGATTGCAGTAGTGGGTGCTTCTGGAGCAGGGAAGTCTACTTTGTTGAATATATTAGGATTATTAGAAAATCCTTGTAGGGGAACATATTTATTAGATGGAAGAGAGGTACCAAAAAAATCAAAATATAGAGCATTACTTAGAGCTAATAAATTTGGCTTTATAGTACAAGAATATGCATTGATAGAGAAATATACAGTAAAAGAAAATTTGATGTTGCCTTTCGAGTATAACACTGTTCAAAAAAACACTAAACTTGAAAAAGAAGCACTCATTAAAGCTACCCTAAGCCTGTTAAATGTTGACAATAAATTGGATGAATATGCGTATAATTTGTCAGGAGGTCAAAGACAGCGAGTAGCTATTGCCAGAGCCTTAATTAATAACCCGGATATTATTTTAGCTGATGAACCTACAGGAGCATTAGATAAAGATACGGCTAATCTGCTAATTGAAGAACTAAAAAAACTCAAATCATTTGGAAAAACAATTTTGATGGTTACGCACGATAATAGTCTTACACAATATGCAGATAGAGTTATTGAAATAAAAGAAGGAATATTACTCGATAAAAGGGATTCCATTGAATAATATATAAATCATCAAAGCTAGCATACCAATGCTAATAAGTATGTAGATTAATAGAATGTGTCTTTGTTTTTCTGTATACTTAACTATATTTACCACTAAAAAAAACAGACTTATTAGAGCAATTAAAATGTACCAAAAACCCATGATGTTCACTCCTAGTACTATTATTATTTTGACAAATTATAACATACTGGGTATACAATTAATATGGTTATTTTATTTAGTTCTGTAACATTATAAGGTGTGAAAGTAGAAAAAGGAGAGCCATTTTACAAATGGCTCTCCTTTTAAATTGTACTAGTATTACAATTTAAGTTGTATCTTGCTCTTTTTAATTACCCCAGAAACTTATTATTTTGAATACTAGCTATGATTCTTTGAGCTCTTTCATCGTAATTATTCTCATAGTAGTATTGTGTCATTTGCCTCAAAGTTTCATAGGCTTTTGTCCCTTCAAAATCTGAAAAAATTTCAATTAATGATTTGATATCTGGGTCTGCTTTTATTGTTTTTCTATCTTTAGCAGAATATTGAGTATCAAAGTCAATTGTAGTAACGTCTGTTGCTAACTTCGAGTAATTTTTTGAAGAATTTTCTGCTACCTGTAAATTATTTCCATTTTTTCCGTCACGAATTTCCTTTGAATCATCGAATCGTGATTCTGAAACAGGTGTTTCTACTGTAGGGCGATCCTTCTTTTTTCTATTAGTTAGAGCCAATTTCGTCACCCGCTTTCGATTCAAACTGAATCAAGTTTAGATTTCTCGAATAATCTGTTAGTTTGTTACCATTTAAGTACTTAGGCTCGTAGGTGTAGTTTTTTGGTATATCGCCTTGTTCTTCAAATAACTTTATTCTATTCTCTAATTCACTAAATATGTCAGCAAACAAGGCAAAAACCTTTCTATCGTGATGATCAATTGCAGTGATTCCATATTCTGGGTAATCGTCAATTCTTTTTTGATTATTAACTATGGCATTAAATGTGAAATTTTCTCCAAACGCTTCCTTTGTTTGAGCAATTATGGATTCGTGTAACTCTCTTTTAGGCTGTAACAAGAAAGGAAGCAGCCCCAAAACCTCACCTTTAAAATCGTCTCCAAAATCGTCTATTAATGTTTGAAGGTAGACATTTATAATATCGAGAGAACCTTCAAAAGAATAGGTTTTGGTCTCTTGTGGAATAACAAAGTAATCTGCACAGACCATTGCATTATCTACTTTGATATCGGTACTCGGTCCAACATCAATCCAAATATAATCATATAATTCTTTTAATGGTTCCAATAATTTAGAAAAATGAAATGTACGTTGTTTAGTAGTTTCAGATACGTGAGATGAAGTATCATTCTTTAAAGGGTATAATAATTCTAAAAACAATCCATATTTTGCCATATCACCACCACCCGCTATCATATGTAAATTGGGTGTCAACTCAACAATTGCACTCTGAAGATCATTCTTCTTGATGGCACTAACCACGGTAGCTGGGAAATTTTTATCAAACGTTTTTCCCATTATACTCGTCGCATTTGCTTGCTTATCAAAATCTATCAATAAACATTTATTGTTAAATTCTCGGTTAGGTAATGAGGCAATTATAGCTTCAAAGCAAGTTGAGGTTGTCTTACCAACTCCTCCTTTTTGGTTTGCATTGATAATAACTTTTGCTAATTTATGTTTAATCAACATGTCACACCTCCAATAAATGTAAAAATTCTCCTAAATGAATTGTAACAAGAAATATGATAACTTACAACTACAAATTGTATTTAGGAGAACTTTTTCAAAGTTAAATAGTTTAAATTTGAAAAAGAGAAAAAGAGAAAATTCTCTTTTTCTCTTAATAATGAACTTAGGAGAAAAGGAGAGTTTTCTCCTAAAAATTTTTTTTTGTTTTTTTGTTTACACTAAAGTGATTCTCGGTTAAGGTGTGCATACATAACAACAAAAAAGAGACGGAAGCATTTGATTCGATAAAATCAAATGCTTCAGAATCACATAATCCACAGTTATGTGCTCCCGCTCGCCTCTAAGGTTTATAAGTGGTTGGTAGCCACTTATGACTTTTAAATTATGGACGGATCATGATCCGTTCGTAATTGATTCTAGCATAAACAGGCGCGCACTTCAATATTAGGACACTCTATATTCACTACCTGAAATAGAGCAGGCACTCTCCTACAGAAGAGGACACATACACAGATGTGTCCTCTTTTTTGTAGGAAGGATAACTCATGTTTAAAACAAATAACCTATACACTTACATATTGAAAAACGGATTACAGCGCTATAAATTTAAACACAGTCACACCCGTCCAACGAATTACGAAGAAAAAGCGGGTAAAAAGGGCGTCAGCTTTGTCTTCAGAAGCAAAGCACAGATGGCCAATGCGCGAGGCTTTATTGTCACATCAGAAGAAGCCATTCAAGAGAATAAAGACACATTGTCCCATTGGACACCTAACGTTTATAGCTGGGGAGGCTACGTCGACGCAAAACGACACCACGTTATGGGGTTCTTTGAGGAGAATTTAATGCAGATTAATACCTATGTCATAGACATTGATTGTTGTAAGGAAGTGGTGAGCAGCGACGACATTTTATTGGCCGGGATTGACTTAGGCGTCACACCAACGTTAATTGTGGAGTCACCAAATGGCTATCAAGCTTATTTTATCCTAGATCAGCCGAGTTTTATTTCCAAAGCTAATGATTTTAAGTCTTTACGAACGAATAAGGCTATTGCTCACTCCTTGAAAGTAGCTTTCTCAAAAGAGATAGATGGTGTTGATTTTGGCTGCAATCCTTTCGGGATATTTCGATTCCCTAACGAACAAAATATCGTATTTTATGAACCAGACAATTACTTTGACTTTAAAACACTCATGACCTGGTCCATGAAAGTGAGTGACGATCACCACCAGGAACAACAAGACCAATTCATGAAACAGTTTAAGACAAGTGACTTCAAACAGACGCAAACAAGCTGGTTCAAGAATTTATTGAATCAAACAGAGATCAAAGGTGGAAAAGGGATATTAGGCCGAAATTCAGCCCTATTCACCGCTTCTTTGGCTTGCTATTCGTCTAACCTGGATCAAGACACCTGCATTGAGCTCATGACCGATTTCAATGCGTCTTTGTCTTACCCTCTATCTGAAAGAGAAATCAGAAAGACCGTCCGATCTGCCTATTCAGGGCGTTATAAGGGCGCCTCAACTGCTGTCCGTGCTCTTATGTTTTAAAAGTGAGCTGCTCCAGCTTCAACAACTGCTCTTTCATAGGCAGGCTACCCCTGTAGCCGCCCAGTTTGCCGTTTTTGGTCAAAACCCGATGGCAGGGATAGACAATCAGTAGAGGATTTTTACCGACGGCGGTCCCGACCGCTCGGGCAGCCTTGCTGTCCAGTCCGCTTTGACTGGCCAGCTCGCTGTAACTGACAGTCTCGCCGTAGGGGATGTGCCGAAGGGCTTCCCAGATCTTCTGCTGAAAAGGGGTTCCAGTCAGATCCAAAGGGACATCGATTGTCAGGACCTGGCCTGAAAGGTAAGCGCTAAAAGCTTCAAGATAAAGGCTCAACTGTAGTGAATTTTCTTCAAATACATAGTCAGGCCGGAATCTGCTTGTCCAGTTCAGACACTCCTCTTTGGATGCAGGCATGGAACCGACAAAGCAGAGTCCCAGATTGGTAGCAGCAATGTAAAAACGCCAGGGCGTGTGTTCAAACACAGTGTAGTAGCCGGTTTGTTTGCTCATGTTGATTCTCCTTGTCTTACAGGGGCTTAGGGGTGGTTAGTTGAAACAGAACGCAACAGCGAACCTGTTTTTCGCCAGATTGAGGATACCAGCTGATGGTCAAAACTGAGCAGCCGTTTATAGAGGCAAGCCAGTTGATTCCACAACATAAAACGTCCAGTCTGGAGTATAATGTAAGCAAAGAGAAAAGGGGGCAAGGCTGATGCATACTGATCCTGTCATACTGCGCTTCATACTGCTGGCTGTATTCTCGGCCGGGCTCTTTTTGATGGGCCGTGCGTTTCCTTCTGATAGCAAGAAAACCAAAAGTCTGTTGCTGTTGCATCTCACCATACTGACTCTTTTTTTCAGTGGCTTGTTCGGCAGGCTGCCCTATACACCGGCTAGAAGCCTGACCTTTGATCTAATCTGGTGGCTGATGGCACTGCTTGGCGTAA
Organism: Alkalibacterium sp. AK22; assembly: GCF_000585255.1. Lineage (GTDB taxonomy): Bacteria > Bacillota > Bacilli > Lactobacillales > Carnobacteriaceae_A > Alkalibacterium. Next base: position 49,010 of record NZ_JANL01000006.1, on the reverse strand, counting down.
CGACTTGCCTCTTTAAGGCTAGAACCTTCAGCCGGTACGATTACTTGCTGGTCCCGACGACCTTGACTTTTCTACTGTTCATCCCCTGGTTGATTCTACTGGCTAAATAAATAAGCAGCCGCTTCTCCTTAACGCCTGACAAGGAGGAGCGGCTGCTTTGGTGCGGGAACTAAAGGCTCTGATCAGACTTTTTGCGTTTCAAGCAGCGCTTCTTTGATTGTCTGCATGACCCGTTCCTGATGTCCGGGCAGTTCCAGGTTGATTTCGTCGATATCGATGACGAGTGTCGGACTCTTGTCATATGAGGCAAACCAGTCGTCATAACGGCTGTGGAGTTTGGTGTAGTAATCCATCAGCTCCGGATTGCCTTCAATCTGTTCAAACGGACGGCCGCGCTTTTGTATCCGCTCCAGATGCGTGTCCAGGGACCCTCTCAAATAAATCAGCAGATCCGGTCCTTTTTTCGGCATCCCGTCGATTTCTTCCATCATGTTGTCCAGCAGATCAGTATACAGCTTCATCTCCGCTTCACTCATGTTTCCCTGTTCGTAATTGATACGGGTAAACAAAGCGTCTTCGTAAATCGAACGGTCCAGCACATTATGACGGTGAACCAGCGCCTTCTTGATGCTCTTGAAGCGCGTATTCAAGAAGAAAATCTGCAACGAAAAAGCCCAGCGCTTCGGGTTGTCGTAAAATTTCTCCAGGATGGCATTATCCTTGACCTGCTCATAAAAAGCCGTACTATTCAGTTCCTCTGAGATCAGAGTCGTATACGTACTCTTCCCCGCTCCGATCATCCCTGCTAAAACTATCACTGACATTTGATCTCCTTCCAACTCATACGTTATGTAGTATCGCCCCTATCATACCACACAATCCCTAGATGAAAAATAAGCAGTTTGAGAATACAAACAGGGCAGGATCAGTGTGAGAAAAGCCTTTTAGCGCTATTTAAAACAGATTGAACAGGAAAAAAGATACAATTTAGACCCTTTCATCCAAAGGCCAAGCGGGAACAAAGAGGTGGTGGAGGCAATAGAGCTCATCCATACTTGACGACACTAGCCAAGAAGTGTAAGCTAAACACTAATAACCCCTAGGGGTATACGTGTATTGAATAGGTTTTACGTCACTGTTAAGGAGTGTTCACCTTGTCATCTATCATTTCCAATCCCATGTTCAGCTCAATCGTCAGTCTTTTAGCTGGTTCGGCCTTGTGGTATGGCTTGTCGGAAGAAGAGAAAGAGGGCAAAAAGCAGACCTTTTCTTTGTTTTTAGACAGCGTGTTTTATTTTGTACTGGTCCTGTTTGGAATCAATGGTCTAGTCAACGTGAGGGATATCATCGAAGTGCCTTACGGGCTGCTGCTTTTTTCTTCCGAAGTCGTCTTTCTAGCCACTCTACTGACTGCCGGCTTCCTGGCTTTTAAGTATGGGCGCTTTTTGTTTGAGAAACCGGAGAAAACACTCAGCATCGCTCTTTTATATACAGCGGTAGGACTGGTCAACCATCTCTATATTTATTATCTGTTTGGCTCGGCCTATTCGCTCAGATTTGTCCTTTTGTTTGCCTTGACCCTTGGCCTGCTGTCTGTTTCGGGCCTGCGAAAAAAACTGAACGGTCTGCTGCTGTTTTCAGGCTTTGGCGTCAGTCATGTTTTGCTCATGGGCGGACGCTCTGTAATTTATTTTAATTTTGTTTTTCATCCGTTGCCGCTTCTGCTGATTTTTGCAGTCACCAGCGGAATCATTTTTGTTAGAAGGGGGACGGGCCTATCACAACTGAACTGACAGCCCTGATGGCCCTGGCGGCCGGCGCTCTGTCTTTTTTATCGCCATGCACGTTGCCGCTTCTGCCGCTGTATTTATCCTATATCACAGGAAAAAGTGTCAGGGAAATTAAAGAAGATCAGACGCTGATGTTCAGAAGAAACATGATGCTGCATTCTGTCTTTTTCCTGCTAGGGGTGTCAACGGTGTACATCAGTCTGGGGCTGGGGATCACCTATCTGGGTGAACTTTTTAGCTCTCTCATGACGGGGGCCACCAGCGTCTTTCTCCAGCGTATCGCCGGTCTGCTGATTGTCATGCTAGGACTGGCAACGGCCGGCTGGCTGCATATTCCAGCTCTGCTCAAGGACACGCGAAAAATGGCAGCCAGACGCTCATCCAGTGTCCTTTCGAGCTATCTGATCGGCCTGGGTTTTGCAGCCGGCTGGACCCCATGTATCGGCCCGATTTTTTCATCAATTCTGCTGATCGGCTTGTCTACCGGCTCACCGCCCGCCCTTTACTTGAGTTTGTATGTCATCGGTTTTGCGCTGCCGTTTCTGCTGGCCTCTTTCTTTGTAGGCAAAATGGACCGGGTCCTGCAGCATAGTCAGAAGCTGATGAAATGGGGAGGCATACTGATGGTCTTGATGGGTATTCTGTTGTTTACGGGGACACTGGAAGCCTTGTCGGAATGGCTAGCTCAGTGGCTTCAAGGAACACCTTTTGAACAACTGGGCTAAACCCTATAGTTACTAAGCGGAAATACCGTAATGTCACACATAGAACAAGGAGCATGCAAATGATGAAAAAAGTAATTTGGCTGGTACTTGGACTGGTTTTGGCCTTTGTCCTTTATGATTTTGTGACCGGTCTGAACCAGGAAGCAGAAGTCAGAAACCAGGCGGGTCTACAGGTGCAGGAGCAGCTGATGGAAGAAGACGTAGACTTGACTGACGAGGAGAGAGAAGCTCTTCTGGAAGCGGGCAACAGTGACGCTATCGACAAGGCTCAAGTCTCGGATGCCGACTATGGTCTTAGGGCCGGCAATAGGGCCTATGACTTTCAGCTGGAAGACATGGACGGGAATACAGTCCGCTTTTCAGATTTTAGAGGCCGGCCGGTTTTCTTGAATTTCTGGGCCAGCTGGTGTCCTTCCTGCCGGGCTACGCTGCCTAACATGCAGGGGTTTCATGAAGATAACGAAGATGTAGTCGTCATCGGTGTCAATGTTGTATCTTCCGAAAGCAGTCCCGACAATGTCTTGGCTTATGTGGAAGAGCTCGGTCTGACCTTTTTAAACCTGAAAGGTGTCGATGAGATGACCAGTCTGTACCGCATCGAGTCCCTGCCCACCTCATATTTCATCGGCAGCGACGGGACCGTCTACGAGCGTGTTGTCGGACCGGTGACCCAGGACATACTGGAAGCCCGCTTCGATTTGATCAACTGAACACACCTTCTGATGAAAAGAGACTTTCCTGCGGGAAAGTCTCTTTTTGACAACAGAAATAAAGCTGAAGCAGAGCATACTCGTCGATAGACGAGTATGACCCGATCTAAAGCCTTGAATGAAGTGTTTTAACTGAGAACCAATTGAGTCCGGCTTATCTACTCAGCTCGGAAAGGTATCCCCTGGAGTTGCGCCGGAAAAGAAGTTTGCACGTCAAGTGGGTGAGAAAGCTGCTGGAGTTGCGCCGGAAAAGGCGTTTGCGCGTCAAGTGGGTGAGAAAGCTGCCGGAGTTGCGCCGGAAAAGGCGTTTGCGCGTCAAGTGAGTGAGAAAGCCGCTGGAGTTGCGCCGGAAAAGAAGTTTGCACGTCAAGTGGGTGAGAAAGCTGCTGGAGTTGCATCGCAGACGGTTCAGACTCGGCATCTGTCAAGTCTGTTTGCCTGAAAACAACAGGGAAGCGGATTTTAAGGCTGCCTAGTGATCGCATCAGTAGGCAAGCGACAAAAACGTGAACAGTTGAGCATCAATAAAACGTATTCAAGTTAGAAGATGCACAATATCCCTTTTAACAGTCCGGAATTTGGTTTAAAATAAAACGGAATAAGTGATAGGAGGAACTGTCTTGAAACGGCTGAAACAATTTTTTTGGATATTTATGTTTTCGTTTATTGGCGAATTTTTATCGCTGGTCAGTCCGGTAGCCATACCGGGGAGCGTAATCGGTATGGTGCTGCTGTTTTTGGCCCTGCATTACAAATGGATCAAGATGGTCCAAGTCGAAGAAGTCGGCAGCTGGCTGACAGACAATATGGCAATTTTCTTTGTGCCGGCGGGGGTCGCGCTCATGACAAATTTCAATATACTGGGAGATATCTGGTGGCAGCTGCTAGTGACAGTCATTATTACGACAAGCTTGATGATTGCCTTTGTTGGGCTGATTGTCCAGTGGCTCAAGCGTAGAAAAGACAGGAAAGATAAACACCAGCAAGCAGAAAAGCAGCACAGCGCTGTTTCCGGGAAAGAGGAGATGATCTAAGATGCTGACCGATTTGTCGACTAATTTGTATTTTGGTATATTTGTGACTTTCTTCTTTTTCATGCTGGGAACGATGCTGCACAGACGTTGGCCGATTCTGATTTTCAATCCGCTCGTGTTTGCCATCACGAGCATCATTATTTTGCTGATGACAACCGGGATTGCTTATGATGACTACAATCAAGGTGGCCAGTTCATCAACATGTGGATTACACCGGCAACCGTTGCCCTGGCAATTAAGCTGGAAAAAAACTTTGTGTATCTGAAGAAATACTACACTGCCATTTTGTCGGGGATTGCTCTGGGCGTGCTGTTTCATACCGGCGTCTTGCTGGTAGTGAGCTTGATGTTCCGCTTCAATGAAGAGCTGGTCGCGACCCTCTTCCCCAAAGCCATTACCACAGCGATTGCCGTCGGTGTCTCGGACTCTATCGGTGGGATTGTTTCACTGACGGTAGCGATTGTCGTCTTTACCGGTGTTTTGGGAACCATTGTCGGACCGCCCATTTTTGCCCTGCTTAAGATTGATGATCCGGTCGCTCAGGGTGTTGCTTTGGGATCCGGTTCTCACGCCATGGGGACAGCCAAAGCGATTGAACTGGGGGATGTCCAGGCAGCGATGTCCGGCCTGTCCATCATTTTGACCGGGATTGTTGTAGTTATTCTGGCTCCTTTTGTCTTAAGCTTTGTGGCCGTATTGTTTTAATTAAAAACCAGTCCGTTCTGACAAAACTGCAGGCAGAAAGACGCCTTCAGCTATGATCTGAGCGGACTGGTTTTTTACTTTTCGAGTAAGTTTAAAAAGTCCTGGCCGATGGGTTTGACGCGGATGATTTCAAGCTTGCCGCCACGGAGCGCCGCAGAGGTTTCCACCAAAAGCGGGGGAGAATCGCTTGAGGAGCTGACAGTAAAATACTGGCTGACCCGCCAAGTGCTGTTGCTGGAAGGGAGGTACTCTTTCAGTAAAGCCTTCTCTAGCTCACTTCCAGAACCCGGTGCAAAGGGCAGGTCCTCAACCGATTCTTCCGTGGTCAGTTCCATCATCAGCTCCAGACTGGTTTGGGGCTGAGTCTCTTTGTATGTAATGTAGCCTGACAGGCCAAAGCAGAGGATTACAAGTAATACGATAACGCTATTTTTATGCTTGTTTTTCTCTTTCAGATCCATTCTGAGTGTCTCCTTTGTGAGCAGGGAGGTCCCCGCAGGCTTAAAGTTATTCTGTGTCCCTTTCAATCTTCCTTTATATCGGTTGGACAGTCAAGGCAGTTCGGCAGCAACAATCATACCGTACCCTAAACGGTCAGGCTTAAGATTGTCTTTCCCGTCCAGTCATGCTTTAATAAAAGAGCATACTGATTCAGCTAACAAACAGGAGGACGACTATGTTAACAATCGCATATATCGGAAACGGTAAGAGCACCAACCGCTACCACATCCCTTTTTCCAGCCAGGTACAAGACATCCGAATCAAGACCATCTACTCCAGAAGCCAGCAGTCAGACTGGGCGCAGATTGAGGGAGTCGAGTATGTCCATGACATCGACCGCTTGTGGCAAGACGACGCAATCGATCTGGTCGTCCTTTCTACACCGCCCCATACGCACTATGACCTGACAAAAGAAGCACTGGAAAACGGCAAGCATGTCCTGTGCGAAAAACCTTTCACGGAAACGGCCGACGAAGCCAGAGAACTCTTTGAACTGGCAAAAGCCAAAGGCCTGCACCTGCAGTGCTACCAGAACCGCCGGTTTGATTCGGACTTTTTAACCGTCCAGCAGGTGATCGACAGTGGAAGACTCGGAGACATTCTAGAAGTGGAGATGCATTTTGACTATTACCGTCCTGAGATTCCCGAAAGGATCCATGATTTTGATCAGATGGGCAGCTTTTTATACTCCCATGCCTGCCATACAGTGGACCAAGTGCTGTCTTACTTTGGAGATCCAGACACGATTCACTACGATGTCCGCCAGCTTTTAGGCAAAGGCCGGATGAATGACTATTTTGATCTGGACTTTTACTATCCAAACAATCTGAAAGTATCCGTCAAATCCAGTTATTTCAGGCTCAAGGAACGCCCGAGCTTCATTGTTTACGGCACAAGAGGAACGTTTGTAAAAGAAAAGAAAGACCGACAGGAAGAACACCTGAAAATGTTTTACCTGCCGACGCAGCAGGATTTCGGCCAGGATTTACCGGAGCATTATGGAACGTTGACCTATATGGATGAGGCGGGAGTCTACCATGAGGAAAAAGTCGTGTCGGAAACCGGCAGCTACAGCCGATTTTATGAAGTGCTCTACCAGACGGTGGTGAACGGCAGGGATAAGCTGGTCAAAGATCAGCAGACAATCCGCCAGATTGAAATCCTCGAAGAAGGCATCAGGAAGATGAAAAAGTACTGATAGGAAGAGTCTGCTTTATGCGGACCAAAAAGGCACAGCCTCACAGGGCTGTGCCTTTTTTAATGTATCTGCCTTCAGGCAGTCAGCCTGCTGGCTTTTTAGGTTTCTTAAAAATCAAAGCAAGCAGCAGAACAGAAAACCCGATAAACGACAGGCTGGCTAAAAATAAAGCCAGATTTGATGTCGTTGTAGCAAAGACATAGATATTGACTACCAAAAATCCAAAAATAATCAGTTTGGGAAGGATCAGTGTAGTTTTAAACTTGTTTATTTTATCAGCTTCCAAATAAGGGCCTCCTAGAAGTATCGAGAAAAGTGAACATTTTTTCACTTGGGCTTTGTGTCAGTGTCTTGGAGCTGATTTTATCCAGAGGACACGGTGTATGAGTAACTGAGAAAGTAATGTACAGAACAGAACCGAACAGGGGGTCTTCCAAAAGCTGGCTACGACGTCAACTTTTAGATACGCGTACCCAGATTTCATTATGTTTCAGCATAGGCGGCGTGAAAGGTCCGCTGAAGAAGGCTTGCATAAAATCGGACTGCTGCTCATACCCTTTAACTTGCAGCCATCGGGCCAGCCGTCTTTTCATCTTCAATTCCTTGGATTCACTTGTCCTACCTGTATAGCGTATCGCAGCGAACAGACCTTCGTCAAACTTCTGAATTTTCAGGTTCGGGCTGTTCGGCTCAGGGATCTGACCCCGGAACTTCTTGGGAACGACAAAAGCCATGCGCTGAGTACCAGTCGTTTCTTCCTTGATCACCGGCACGGTCATCGGTATTTTCTGATCAGCTTGATTGTCGCTGGAAATATATTTAAAGAGGGTACCGAAGCCGCTGCGCAAGTCGTGATCATCCAGATTCTCATATTCCACGACATAAAAATCAGTATAGCGGCGGATCTCGCAGTCTTTTTCTTTCAGGTGTACTTCGTAATCAGGCGTTTCATATTTTCCCATGTGATCACTCCGTTCTTTTCTGTCGGACGTTAATTTTATTATACCATGCACCAGGATAATTCATAACTATAGTGATTTATTACAGGACAAGCTTATAATTTAGGGAGAGAAATTAATATCTGATTGTTAAAATAAGTATTAACAGATGCATCCCAATGTGCTATACTAATCTTTGTTACGGCTAGGTGGTGGAACGGTAGACACGCTAGACTCAGAATCTAGTGAGCGCAACGCTCGTGAGGGTTCGACTCCCTCTCTGGCCATTAATTATAACAGAAGCGGTCGGCAAAGCAAAAGCCGCCTGCGCGTGCACTTTATCGTGTTCTCTCTTTATATAAAGGGGGGGGCACGATTTTTTTGTAGGAAAAAGTGTGCGGCTGATTAGCTGGCTCATGCAGCGGTTTGCTCCAAACGCGAGACGCTGAATCCAGAGCTTTACACCTGGATGCGGCCTGACTGAGGCAGAGGGGCTCCTGATTTTTTGGCCGGGAAGCTTTTATGACCTAAGTCTGTTATGAGCGGGTGGATTTGTTATAATGACAGAGAATGATAAAGAAGAGGAAGCAAGAGAAAGGGCGGTAACATGCGTATTTTACATACAGCAGACTGGCACATCGGGAAAATCGTCAATGAGTTTTCGATGCTGGAGGAGCAGGCAGAGGTTTTACACCGGCTGGTCGATCAGGTGAAAGAGCTGGAGGTAGACGTTTTGATCATGGCGGGGGATTTGTATGACCGGGCGGTGCCGCCGAAAGAAGCGGTCGTTCTGGCGACAGATATTTTTACCCGTTTAGTTAAGGAAGCGGGGATTCCGGTCCTAGCGATTGCTGGAAACCACGACAGCAATGAGCGCCTGGAATACGGGGCGCAGCTGCTCTCAACGAGTGATCTGCATATTGAAGGGACGGTCAAGCAGAAAGTCCGCAAAGTCACTATCAAAGGCACGCATTTTTACCTGCTACCTTTTGGCGACCACGTTTCAATCCGCAAGCTCTTGGACAAGGAAGAGATCAGAGATCTGCAGGATGCGACCCGGGTGCAGCTTGATAGTATTCAGGCCGAGATGGACCCGGAGGCCGTGAATGTGCTGATTGCCCATGGATATGTGGTCAATGGGGGCAAGGAGTCAGTGGAAGATTCAGAGTCCGAACGGCCGCTCAGTATCGGGACGACCGAGTATGTGGACGTGGAGCTGTTTGAGGCTTTTGATTATGTGGCCTTGGGCCATCTGCATAAAGCCCAGAAGGTCAAGACTGATCGGGTGCGCTACAGCGGATCACCAATCAAGTATTCCAAATCGGAAGCTCGGCATAAAAAGCAGCATCTGCTGGTCGACCTCAGTAAGGAGTCAATCACAGTGGAGTCGATTCCGACTGAGCCGAAGCGGGATCTGCGGATACTGAAAGGGCATTTTGACGAGCTGATGCAGGGAGAGTCTGAAGATTATATCTTTTTTGAACTGGAAGATAAGGACTATGTGATCGATGCGATGAATCAGCTGAGACGGCGCTATCCTTATGCTATGGGACTGGAATATCTTGCTAAAAAAGAGCGGCAGTCCAAAGCCGACAGCCGGACGCATGAGCTGGCTGACCGGAAAAATGTGCTGGAGCTGTTTGATGATTTTTACAGTAACTTCAAGGACCAGCCTCTGGATGACGAACGCAGGCAGGCCGTTCAGGCAATCTGGGAAACGGTTCAGAAAGGGGGAGAGTAGCGATGCGGCCATTGAAACTGAAAATGAGTGCCTTTGGTCCTTACAAGGGAGAGGTGGCAATCGATTTTACCGCATTCAGCCAGTCGGCCCTCTTTCTCGTGAGTGGCCCGACCGGTGCCGGCAAGACGACGATTTTTGATGCCATTGCCTATGCCCTTTTTGACAAGCCCTCAAAAGACGGCAGGGAAAAGGATACCTACAAGTCTGACCATGCTGGAGATACTGACCTGTGTTATGTGGAACTGGAGTTTGAACTGGGTCAAAAGCGCTACACTGTCCGCCGGATGCCGAACCAGACCGGTCCGGGGACCCGTTCCCGCACGAAGCAGATCGGAGCCAGCGTGGAGTTTCACCAGGGGGATCAGGTCACGACCAAAATCAATGAAGCCAACAAGGAAATCGAGGCTCTTTTAGGCTTGAGTCATGACCAGTTCCGTCAGATTGTGATGCTGCCCCAAGGGGATTTCAAGCGGATGCTGGATTCCAACAGCACCGACAAGGAAAAAATCTTCCGTAATATTTTTCAGACGCGTCCGTTTGAGGCGTTTCAGGAGACCTTGAAAGAAAAGGCCAAGGAGCTGAAACAGAAGCGGGACGGCTATGAACAGGCAGTCAGTATGGCTTTTGAAGCTCTGGATACACAGGGAGTGGAAGCCCTGGACAAGGCGGTCAAGCAGTTTGACATCTCAAAGGTACTGGAAGAAGCGGACAAGCTGATAGCTGTAGACACGCAAAAGCTCGAGGACGCGAGAACCCAAATCCGTTTGTTGCAGAAAGAACAGACAGACTGCCAGCGCCTGATCGAGCAGCTGGAGAAGCAGCGTCTGTTAAAGCAAAAACAAGGGCAGCTGAACGGGAAAGAAGAGCAGATCAGAGGGTTTAAAAAGCAGCTGGAGCAGAACAAGGAAGCGAGACAACTGCTGGAAGCCAAGCAGCAGGCCGAAGCGCTGCAGCAGGAAAGAAAGGAAGCTGAAGCCAAACTTCAGGAGCTGAAGCATGTTCAGCATACACTTGTGCGTCAGGTGGAGTCGGCAGAAAAAGACTTGAAAAACAGGGAAGAGAGTCTGCAGCAGCTTGATCAGGTCCGGGAGACTATCCAGCAGTTGAAGCAGGAACAAAGCCGTCTGCAGGACATGCAAACCAGGTATGAAGCGGTCAAGCAAGCTGAAAAAGAGCAGCAAACCAAGGCGCTTAACCAAGGCAGACTTGAAAAAGAGGAAGAGCAGCTGAAAATAGTAATCCAACAAGAGCAGGCGGAGCTGAAAGAGCTGCAGAAGCTTAAGGATAGTTTTTCCAGACAGTATGAGCAGATCGGCCAGTTAAAAGAGGAGAAAACAGTGGCCTTGCAGAAGCTGGAGAAGCTGGAAGAGCTGTGCCGGCTGAGAGAGCAGGGAACGAAAGTTAAGCAGGCCTACGTAAGGGCTGGCGACGCCTTGGGTCAAGTCAGTGAGCAGCTAGAACAGGCTAGAAAAGTATACTACGGCAATATGGCGGTCGTTCTGGCCGGGGATTTAGAGGCTGAAACCCCTTGTCCGGTGTGCGGAAGCAAAGCGCATCCCCAAAAAGCGCAGCCTTCATCAGAGACGGTCTCCAAGGACACAGTGGATCAGCTGGAAGCGCAAAAAGCGGCAAAGGAAAGTGACTACCATACCGTCATGGCCCAGCTGAAGCAGCTGTCAGACACGGTGAGCCAGCGCTGCGAGGAGTTGGAAATCGATCACAGGGAAGCGGATCAAGTTTTCAGGCAGACAAAGGAATACAGTCAGCAGGTCAGCCGGAAAGTCGATCAGCTGGAAGAGGATTTAAAGCAGAAGCAGAAGCGGGTCGAGAAAGAAGCGGAGCTGTCCAGGCAGCTGGAAGTCCACCAGCAAAAAGAACGGGAGCTGTCTCAGAGCCTGCTGGAGCTGAAGTCAGACCAGCAACATCAGAAAAAACAGATAGAGAGTCTGAAAAACGAGGCACGAGAGCTTCAAGCGTCCTTGTCTTTTGACGATGAAGAAGCCCTTCAAAAAGCAATTAGCTCCAAGGAAACACAGGTCAAGGAAACGGAGGCCCAAGCGGCAGCTGAGCGTGAGAAGATGCAGGCACTGAAGAGCAAGCAGAGCGCCAATCATCAGGCAATCGAGCTGACAGCTGAGCAGAGTCACAAGCTGCTGGACAAAGAACAACAGGCAGTAGAAGGTTTCGACCAGTTGCTCGAAGCCAGCCAGCTGGCTACAGACTTTGCCGACTTTATTTTAGCTGAACAAGGGATTCAGTCACACGAGCAGGCCATTAGTGAGCATGAAAAAGCCCGCCATAGTCTCGCTGAGCAATTGAGAGACTTAGATGCGCAACTCGCTGAAGTCCAGGAACTGCAGTCTGTTGAGGCTTATCAGAGTCGTTCACAGGAAATCAGTCAGCGCCTGCCTGAGCTAGAAAGACAGCGGGACGAGCTGATTACCTCTATAGGGCAGAATACTCGGGCTACAGAATCGATCCGGACCCATCAGAGCAAGAGCCAGGCGCTGGAGCAGGACTTCAGAGTCTACTCGGAGCTGGCTGTGATGGCTGGCGGAACCAGTACGGAAACGGACCGGGTCTCTTTTGAACGTTATGTTTTAGGGATTTATTTTGACGAAATCCTGCTGGCAGCCAATGCCCGCTTTGGAGACATGACCCATCACCGCTATGAGCTGCGGCGGAAGATGGACGCAGCCAAAGGCAATAAGCCTAAAGGTCTGGACATGGATGTCTTTGACTATGAAACCGGTAAGCTGAGAGGCGTCAATACGCTCTCGGGCGGAGAATCTTTTAAGGCTTCTCTAGCCCTGGCCTTGGGCTTGAGTGACGTGATCCAGAGCCAGAGCGGCGGCGTCAGTGTAGACACCCTCTTTATCGATGAAGGCTTCGGAACGCTGGATGCGGACTCGCTGGATAAGGCAATTGAGACTTTGCTTGACTTGCAGGAAAGAGGCCGGCTTGTTGGAATCATTTCTCACGTGGATGAACTAAAGACGCGCATTCCTTCACATATCCTGGTGGAGCGGACCACAAACGGCAGTACCGTTCGCGTCGAAACGATTTGATGATATAATGGATCTTGTCGGCACGAAAGTACCGGCTGGCTGTAAGCAGTTATACACAAGTACAAATGAAAAAGAGAAACAAGAGGAGAATCTATCATGACGACATCAGACAAGCACATTGTTAATTCTAAAAAGGCACCGGCAGCGATTGGTCCGTATTCACAGGCTGTTTCCTTTGGAGACACCGTTTATGTATCCGGACAGCTGCCAATTGATGCCGAGGCAGGCAAGATTACGGCAGAAAGCGCCGGCGAGCAGACCCGCCAGTCACTGATAAATATTCAGCATATTTTAGCTGAAGAAGGACTGGATTTGTCAGATGTGCTGAAAGTGACTGTTTTACTCAGTGATATTGAGCATTTCCAGGAGATGAACACGGTCTATGCTGAGTTTTTCAAGGAGCCGTTCCCAGCTCGTATCGCCTATGAAGTGGCTGCTCTTCCAGCTGGAGCCCTAGTTGAAATCGGCGTGATTGCAGGTAAATCAGCGAAGTAAGTGAATAATAGGGCAAAAGCCCCTTGAAAAGGAAGCGAACCACGGAGCTCTGCATGTTCAGGAGCTGCGCGGTTCGCTTTTTTACATAGGACCATAGCGTAAAACGAGTGGGTGTGAACCATTTGCCTGGAACAGCCGTTGGGGTGGAGCAACTCCAGCCGATTTTCTTTTGAGCTGCCTCTGAAGTGACTTTTGGGGCGCAACTGCGAGGAGAAGTCAGCGGAGTCGCCGCGGAAAGTGAATACATTAGCTTGCTCGTGATAAAAGTCTATGATCGTTTAAAAGATCATATATGATCTGAAGTGATTAGAATGATATTCTTGTAAGCTACGGACCGCCAGGCTATATTTTTGGGCTGGAAATTCATATTCCAGTAGACCTTGATTGTATTCCTCTACCGTACTCAATTTAAATTCTCTTGTTAGGCAAACATTTCTGCCCACCAAAAAAGTTAGAGAAAAAGCTAACTTTTTGGAGGGCAGAAATGAAGCGTATTTTTTATGCATGACCGATTTTCTTTACATAATATATAACAAAAAAAGCTCCTTTTTTAATCATCTCCATTCTCTTTATACTCTACATTCATCATTCTGTAGCCCACACCTACTCTTGTCTGTATGAAGGGGATTGCAGAACGGTTACGGTCAATTTTCTTTCTTACGGATGCCATAAATACTCTGAGTACCGATACTTCTTCATAATACTTACCCCACACTTCATACAAAATGTAGTTGTGTGTCAATACTTTACCAACATTTTTAGACAGCAAGCATAGAAGTTTATACTCAATGGGCGTAAAGTGAATTTCTTCCTCACCGAGCCATACAGAGCCAGAAGAGTAGTCGATTTTTAATGGACCATTCAAAAATATGGAAGAGTTGGCTTGAGCGTTATGTCTATCATAGTTAACTCTTCTTAGCATGACTCTTAACCTGGCGAGAAGTTCTTCGACACTGAAAGGTTTGGTAAGGTAATCATCAGCACCTGCATCCAAAGCCTGGATTTTGTCCTGGTCCTCGCTGCGTGCACTGACAATAATAATTGGCATGGTTGACCACTCTCGTACTTTTTTGATAATAGACAAGCCGTCGGTATCGGGCAAGCCGAGATCTAAAATTAATACATCAGGCTGCTTGGTCACTAGCTCCATTAGCGCTTGTTCTCCATCTGAAGCAGTTCTATGTGCATAGCCTTGCAAATCTAAAGTAGTCGTTATCAACTTTTGAACAGCTCGGTCATCTTCAACAACCAAAATAGAGTGTTTATTCATGTGTACTTACCTCCAGTACTTCGAGTGTAAAACCTATAATCGTTCCATTTGGGTAGTTATTATTTATATAAATAGAGCTGCCATGTGCTTCCAATATAGATTTACACAAAAACAAGCCAAGACCCATACCTCTGCGCCCGTCAGCACTGTTACTGTCAGAGGTATAAAACATATCGAATATACGTTCCTTATCTTTTTTGGGAATGCCAGGTCCGTTATCAGCTATTTCTATGCGAGCGGTACGGCCTTCATTTTTTACCGATATGGAAATGCTAGAGCCTGCTGGGGTATAATGAACCGCATTATTTACGATATTGACAATGACCTGAACAATCAGCTGGGTGTCCATCAGGAGCATCAAAAAGTCACTGTCGATGCTTACATTTACTTTATAATTTGCAAGGTTTGGATCTGCGTGATCCAATGCCTCTGCAATAACTTCTTCTATCAGTTCTGCTTCCAAATTCAGTTTAAGACTGCCATTTTCTAGCTTTGTTAGTGAGAGTAAATTTTCAACTAAGTTTATCAGCCAGATTGAATCCGTGTAAATATTTGAGTATAAAGCCAGCTGTTTCTCTTCATCCAATTGCTTGTGGTTATTTATCAACAAAGTGCTGTTTCCTGAAATACTTGTCAATGGAACTCTCAAGTCATGAGAAATAGCCCTAAGAAGGTTAGAACGAAGTTTTTCTTTTTGAATTTGTGCATGCAGTTCTTTTTGCAGTTCATTGGAATCATTTTTTTCCCATGCCAGACTGCATTCGTCCAAGATTGCAATCAATAGGTTTTTTTCAAATTTTTGTAATTTCTTGGATTCATCTGCGACAATACCTAACACACCTAAAGGACCTTGTGCTCCTCTAATAACCAAGTAGGACCCTTGTGAACTTGATAATGTTTGAGTGTTGGATCCGGCTTGCTGATTATTTGTAAACGCCCATCTGGCTACTGCCAGTTCGTTTGGAGAAAGTAATGTTGGCCAATCTGTCGCTTTCCTTGGCGTATCATAAGTTAAAGGCTCCAGAAGAGCACCATTTGACGAAGGATATATAATTAAAGGTAAGTCAAGGAGTTTGGTGATCTGCTCAGCTGTCCGGTCAATAATCTCCTGACGGGTGGAGGCGCTTTGCAGCTTTTTACTTGTTTGAAAAAGTATTTCCGTATAGTAGGCTTTTCTGGAAGATTCTTCAGCTTGCATTTGAACTTGCTGAGTCAGAGTGGATGTCACCAGACCGGCTGCAAGCATGATAATAAAGGTAGTAATGTAACCTAAGTCGTAAACAACAAAAGTAAAGCGGGGCTCTGTAAAAAAGAAGTTAAA
Organism: Alkalibacterium sp. AK22; assembly: GCF_000585255.1. Taxonomy (GTDB): domain Bacteria; phylum Bacillota; class Bacilli; order Lactobacillales; family Carnobacteriaceae_A; genus Alkalibacterium. The sequence continues at coordinate 33,513 of NZ_JANL01000006.1, read as the reverse complement.
GGCCAATACTGCAAGACCGGAAGAGAGCAAACTGGTGCTTCTCTGCCTGGAAAGCATGGCAATGAGTAATACACCAAGAATGTAGACCGTAATAATATTTGCTTCACTGAAGTTCAAGTTATCAAATAGAGTACCTATCAATGTAGTTATAGTGAGTATGAAAAGAGTCAGGAATGTTTCGGACAATGAAAATTGAATCCTGGATAAAATATTCTTTTTTTCTGTTTGTGGTGTGGACTGGCTATCGGGAATCACATGAATATCAATATCTACTTCGTTATCAGAAAGCTTATCCACGATACTGCGTTTTCTCGGCCATCTTTTTGACTGAACTGATCGGCCGACCACAATTTTTGTGACTCGGCTAGCCCTAGCGTATTCAAAAATCTGACGAACAATATCATTCCCGTAAACGGTGACGATTTCTGCACCTAGCTGATCAGCTAGATGCATCGCTGCTCTCAGGGAAGCTTCTTTTTTGCTGTCCTGATACTGGTCATTTGTACTCTCGACGTAGAGTGCAGTAAATTTTGCATTGAAAGCTTTTGCCATTCTGGACGCCGTTCGAATGACTTTAGTATTTGAGGGAGATGCAGACAAACAAACTAATATATGTTCACTAGTAGCAGTATTGTATTTGCGGGCCAGTTCAATATTATCCAGGGCAATTCTGTTCACATGGTCAGCTGCGTGGCGCAATGCGATTTCTCTTAAGGCGATCAGCTTTTCTAGAGTAAAAAAGTTCTTTAGGGCCTTAGGAACCTGATTTTCTTTATAGATCCTACCTTTATTCAAGCGATCCAGCAAATCTTTTGGTTCAATATCAACGACTTCAATCTGCTGGGCCAAATCAAAGATCTTATCTGGTATGCGTTCTCTTACAGAAACGCCTGTAATGGCTGCAATCTGATCATTTAGGCTTTCGATATGCTGGATATTGACTGTTGTATAGACGTCTATTCCTGCACGGAGAAGTTCTTGTATATCTTGATACCGCTTAGCATGACGGACGCCGGAAACGTTCGTGTGTGCAAATTCATCTACCAAAATGACTTGTGGTTTTCTTTGTAAAGCAGCATCGAGATCAAACTCTTTTACAGTCATCGTTTTATAGGGAACAGCTAAAGGGGGAATGTGTTCTAAACCTTCCAGCAATGCTGACGTTTCTGGTCGGTCATGAGGCTCCACGTAACCTGCAACGATATCTACCCCTTCTTTAATCAAATCTTGAGCATCTTTCAGCATGGCGTAAGTTTTTCCTACTCCTGCAGCATAGCCAAGATAAATTTTAAGCTGTCCACCCCCAGATGAAGACCTTGATCTGATATCTGAATAAACGTGCATGTTATCGCTTTCTTTACGCATTGACTGAATACAGCTCCTTTCTCTCGGGTATTTACTGGTTAAGGAAAGTATAGCACAGAGCATGTCAGGATAGTGTGAGTATTCAAGGGAGTAAAGGTCCAGTAATGGATTCTCGGGGCTTTCTTTATGGAGCGGCTTGCATCTTAATGCTATCTTTATATCTTTTTTAATTCCCTAATCCCACCTTAATGGCTTTTCAGATATGCTTACTTTGCAATACAAATAAAGAGAGCAGTATCGATGTCTGCGGAGCCAACAATTTGGGAGGAGTTGAAAAGTATGGGAACGATAACTGTACTAGCGGGTATTATTGGACTATGTTTGCTTGTTTATCTATTCTATGTGCTGTTTAGGGGGGAAGAGTTATGAACTATATACTGACACAAAATTTATTTTATCTTCTGGTTCTTATTGGGATGTCAATACCTCTTGGACTTTATATGTATAAAGTCATGAGCGGAGAGCCTTTCCTGCTTGAAAAAATCGGTGCTCCCTTGGAGAAAGGTATCTATAAATTACTGGGAACACACCAGAAGGATGAAATGGACGCCAAGCGGTATGGACTTTCTGTTGTACTGTTCAGTCTGATGGGGCTGGTTGTCGTTTTCCTTCTGCAAATCTCTCAAGGTGTGCTCCCTTTTAATCCTGAAGGTATTGAAGGTACGAGCTGGCATCTGGCATTCAACACTGCTGCAAGCTTTGTCTCTAATACTAACTGGCAGGCTTATTCCGGAGAAACAGATTTGTCATACTTCAGCCAGTCAATTGGTCTGACCGTTCAGAATTTTGCATCAGCTGCAAGTGGTATTGCCGTTTTATTTGCCCTAGCAAGAGGATTTAGACGTAAGCAGATTCGTTCAATTGGAAACTTCTGGGTCGATCTCACTCGTATCTTTTTGTATATCCTGCTGCCGCTGTCCTTTATAGGGGCACTTATACTGGTATCTCAGGGCGTTGTTCAAACTTTCGGTCCTTTTCAAACCGCTCTGACACTGGAGGGAGCAGTGGAACAAACGATTCCTTTGGGGCCAGCAGCTAGTCAGATAATGATCAAGCAGTTGGGAACCAACGGGGGTGGATTCTTTGGAGTCAACTCAGCGTTCCCACTAGAAAATCCAACAGCTTTATCTAACTTTATCCAGCTGTTATCTATTTTATTGATACCAGCAGCTTTGTGTGTCACATTCGGTAAAGCAGTGAAAGATATTAAACAAGGAAAAGCTATCTATGTAGCTATGTTGATTTTATTTGTTGTGTCCGTTGTTGCAGTTACATTCAACGAACAATTTATGGGTCCCGTTGTAAATGGAGTCGCTACTGTCGGAAATATGGAAGGAAAAGAAGTTATACACGGAATCGGAACCTCTTCGTTGTGGGCAACAGCTACAACAGCCGCTTCCAATGGATCAGTCAACTCCATGCATAACAGCTATACTGCCCTAGGGGGACTGGTTCTGATGTTCCTTATTCAAATTGGGGAAATTGTATTTGGAGGAGTCGGAAGTGGACTCTACGGTATGCTGGCCTTTGTCTTGTTGACTGTCTTTATTGCAGGACTCATGGTCGGAAGAACACCTGAATATTTGAGTAAAAAAGTTGAGCCTTTTGACATGAAGATGGTCTGTCTACTGGTCCTGGCCCCACCTGTACTCACACTTTTAGGTGCGGCAGCAGAAATGATGACTCCTGGAGTACAAGAACAGCTGACAAATACAGGTGCAAGAGGATTTTCAGAGATTCTGTATGCCTACTCATCTATGGGAAATAATAACGGGAGTGCCTTTGCTGGCTTCGATGCTAATCAGCCTTTCACGAATGTTATTGGGGGTTTGATCATGCTGCTTGCCCGTTTCATTCCGATGCTGGCAGCCATTTTCCTGGCAGGTAATATGGCCAAAAAGAAAACAGTCGCAGTCAGTGATGGCACGCTATCTACTACTAATAGCTTATTCGTTGGCCTGTTGATTGGTGTGATTGTTATTATAGGAGCCTTGAGCTTCCTGCCAGCCTTATCACTGGGGCCAATAGCAGATTTCTTTACTGCACTTTAGGAGGGGTAAATAATGGAGAATAAAAATATCAGTGGATCAATTCTCAAAGATTCTATATATCAGTCTTTTGTCAAGCTTTCGCCTTTAGTTCAAGTTAGAAATCCTGTCATGTTCGTTGTATATATCGGTGCAGTACTGACTACTTCCTTGTACTTTTTGTCGTTTGCGGGAATTCAGGACGAAAGAGCAGGCTACGTCCTGGCCATTGCTTTATTTCTTTGGTTTACAGTCCTGTTTGCTAATTTTGCTGAAGCAATAGCTGAAGGAAGAGGACGAGCACAGGCAGATACGTTGAAAAAAGCAAGAAAAGATGTTAAGACAAAAAAACTTTATTCAGCTGACAATACAGATGAATTTGAAGAGGTCATGTCTGTTGACTTGAAAAAAGGGGACATTGTTTATGTCGTGGCTGGTGAGCAGATTCCTATGGACGGAGAGGTCATTGAAGGAGCAGCCTCTGTAGACGAAAGCGCCATTACAGGAGAATCTGCCCCGGTCATCAGAGAATCAGGAGGAGACAGAAGTGCAGTCACTGGAGGAACGACTTTAGTTTCAGACTGGCTGATTGTTAAAATAACTGTTGAGTCTGGTAACAGCTTTTTAGACAGAATGATTTCTATGGTTGAAGGTGCATCAAGAAAGAAAACACCTAACGAAATTGCGCTTCAAATTTTACTCGTCACCTTAACTATTATCTTTTTAGTCGTTTCAGCTACACTATTGCCTTATACACAATTTACAAGTGAATTTGTTGGGGCAGGAACAGCTATTCCAATTACCAACGTTATAGCTTTACTAGTCTGCTTGGCTCCTACTACTATTGGTGCCTTACTGTCTTCAATTGGTATTGCTGGAATGAGCCGCTTAAACCAGGCAAACGTTCTTGCGATGAGCGGACGAGCCATTGAGGCCGCAGGGGATACGGATGTATTGCTGCTTGATAAAACAGGAACAATCACATTAGGTAATCGCCAGGCAAGTGAATTTATACCCGTTGAAGGTGTAACAGAGGAGAGTCTTGCCGAGGCTTGCCAACTGTCATCCATTGCAGACGAAACGCCGGAAGGGAGAAGTATAGTCAAACTGGCGAAAGACGAGTATGGAATAAGAAAGCGAGATTTATCAGAACTTAATGCTACATTTGTTCCTTTTACAGCAAAAACACGAATGAGTGGAGTCGATTATCAGGGTGAAGTCTTACGAAAAGGAGCCGCCGATTCAGTTAAAGCGTTTGTTATTGACAACGGTGGAAACTATCCTCAAGAGTGCCAAGAGGCTGTGGACCGGGTAGCAAAAGAGGGAGGCACACCTTTAGTCGTAGCTAAAAACAATGCTGTCTTAGGTGTTATACATTTAAAGGATATTGTCAAAAGCGGAGTCAAAGAGCGGTTCAGAGAATTACACAATATGGGCATTAAAACAGTCATGATTACAGGTGATAATCCGATGACAGCTGCCGCTATTGCAGCTGAAGCGGGTGTCGATGATTTTCTGGCTGAGGCAACACCAGAAGCAAAACTTGAATTAATCAAAAAATATCAGAAAGAAGGCCATCTGGTGGCTATGACTGGAGACGGAACCAATGATGCCCCAGCACTTGCTCAAGCCGATGTAGCAGTGGCTATGAATACAGGGACACAAGCCGCCAAAGAGGCTGGTAATATGGTCGATTTGGATTCTAACCCAACTAAGCTTATCGATATTGTAAGAATTGGGAAGCAGCTATTGATCACACGGGGAGCATTGACAACTTTTAGTGTCGCCAATGATGTCGCAAAATACTTTGCGATCATTCCAGTTCTATTCTTCACTATTTACCCTGAACTGGAAGCGTTGAACTTTATGAACCTGACAAGCTCAACGACAGCCATCCTGTCTGCTATAATCTATAATGCTTTTGTCATTATAGCCTTGATTCCTTTAGCATTAAGAGGTGTCAAATACCGCGGACTATCGGCTGAAAAGCTGTTGAAGCGCAATATGCTGATCTATGGTCTGGGCGGATTGATCGCACCGTTTATTGCTATCAAACTAATTGATATGTTCTTGACCTTTATAGGCATCGTATAGGAGGGAGTAAATATGAACAGCATTATAAAAACAATAAGACCTGCTTTTTTAAGCTTACTGGTATTCACCGTTTTGGGTGGAGGGGTATATACTTTATCCATTACAGGACTGGCACAAGTTTTTTTTCCCAATGAAGCGAACGGAAGCCTAGTAGAGGTAACTTTGGAAGATGGCACACAACAAGTAGTAGGATCAGAATTTATAGCACAAGAATTCACGAGCCCGGAATATCTGATTGGGCGGCCCATGTGGGAGACCAACTTATCACCAGATAGCGCTGAACTATCTGAACTTAGACAAGAGCGTATTGAATGGCTGACTACCATGGATCCACAAAACGAGCAAGAGATTCCTGCAGATTTAGTGAGCGGATCAGGAAGTGGAGTGGATCCCCATATTTCTACAGCAGCAGCTAGCTTTCAAATTGAACGTATTGCAGCCGAACGTAATATAGATCAGGCAGAAGTAGAGGAAATTATTGATCGGCATACAACAAGCCGTTTCCTAGGCTTTTGGGGAGAACCCGGGGTGAACGTATTGATGGTCAACTTGGATCTGGATGGGTTGCTGGATTGACGTATGGGACGGCTAATCACTTCAGCTAATTCCCTAGTTGAAATCGACGTGATTGCAGGCAAAACAACGAAGTAAGTGAAGAAACAGGGCAAATGCCCTGTGAAAGCGAACAGAACCACGCAACTTCTGAACATACAGGGTTGCGTGGTTCTGTTTATCTAAAGACATGTAGGTACTGGCTCAAAGGGTCGGTGTGTTGAGGATGTGGTAAGTGAAAGGTATCTGTTCGTCGTTCAGGTTTTTGCTGTATTTATGCAGTGTAAATAGGAATAGGGGAAGCAACACAATAAATACTAAACTGATGATATTTAAAGCAGTCATCAGTTCCTCCAACATGGAATGAGAGAGAGGCATGGTTTCAGTGGATTCATCCACTGAAATGAGCAAGAGTAAATGAGGAAGTGCGTTATATAGCATATGCATGAAAATAGAATAAATCAGCCTTTTTGTTTTCAAATATACGAGCCCATACAACAGGCCGCCGATAAACTGTGGAACAATCAGCGTATTAATATGAAGCAGTCCAAACAACAGAGAGCTCAGTACCAGAGCACGCGTATTAGAGCGCTTGTCGGCCCATTTGTTTAAAATAATACCTCTAAATATAAATTCTTCCATCACGGGTGCCAGGAGTACGCCACTAAAAAAGGTTCTGAGGTTGAGACCAGCAGGTTCTGTAGAGTTTGCTAGCAAGGATTCAGCCTGATTCAGGACATTTGGCGAGAGGAAAGCTAGGCGCAAGAGCAGTCCAGCAAAAGAAAAATAAAGCAGCAATTTGACTACCGTTAAAAAACCGGTAAAAACTGTTGTTTTTAAATCCATGGATAATTTGCCTGTGATGGAATAAAGAGGGACATGCGCTTTATTCAAGACGTGCAGCAAGTAAAGGCCCAGCGTCAAAAGGATGATGAGTTCCGCAAAAATAGAAACTAGACTTTCCGAGAAAAAAGGCAGCAAAACGTAAGCCACTGCCATACTGAGCAGGAAAGAGGCAGCAAATACTGCAGTGATTTTCATGATTGAAACTTTATGTAGAGACGGGTTCAAAAGAGTCACCTCCTTTGGTATATAGATAGAATCATTATAGTGAAAGCGTTAGCCTAATACAAGGACCTATCGTATTACAGGCCGATTTGTATTTCCGGTTGTTTTATCGTATATTAAGCTGAAAAAGAGAGACAGTAGAGGATGATACAGATGCAAGATATAAGAAACGAACAAGTCCAAACAATCATTCAGATACTCAGACCGGAGCTCCAGGAGCTGAGTGAATATATTTACGCGAACCCGGAGCTGGGGCATGAGGAGGTCTTGTCATCCAAGGCACATGTGGAGCTGCTGAAAAAACATGGTTTTGAGGTTGAGTATCCTTATCTGGGTATCGAGACGGCTTTCAGAGCGGTGTATAAAGGGAAAAAAGCAGGCCCCACTCTGGCTTACTTATCTGAATATGACGCCTTGCCCGGAATCGGTCATGGCTGCGGGCACAACTTGCTTGGAGCCACAGACACGGGTGCAGGCATTGCCTTGTCCAAATTAGTGGACGAAGTGGGCGGAACGGTCGTCGTTTTAGGTACGCCAGCTGAAGAAACGAATGGCGACAAGGTGACGATGGCGGATGCCGGGACCTTTGACGATGTGGATGTGGCTTTTTGTACGCACCCGTCTGACGGCTATTATGCCAGCGGAACCTCGATGGCGATGGAAGCCATCGAATTCCGTTTTTATGGCCAGACTGCGCATGCAGCTGCAGCACCGTATAAGGGAAAAAATGCCTTGGATGCCTGCATCAACTTTTTCAATAATGTCAGTTCCCTCCGCCAGCAGCTCCATCCAAGCGCCCGGGCACATGGGGTCATCAAGGACGGCGGGGAAGCAGCGAATGTCATCCCTGACTATACACGGGCTGAGTTTTACGTGAGAGCCATGGACATGCCTTACTTGAATGAACTGCGTGAAAAAGTCATCCGCTGTGCAGAAGCTGGAGCACTGGCAGCCGACTGCCGTATGGAGTGGGGACACTATGAAGCAGCCTATAAAAACCTAATCACCAATGAAACGTTGTCTGAACTTTATAACAAAAACATGCAGGCGCTTGACATCGACATGCTTACCGAAGAACGCGACTCGATGGGATCCATGGATATGGGAAATGTCAGCCAGGTCGTCCCGGCCATCAACCCTTACTTTGAAATCACCAGCGGCAAAGCTGTATCCGCCCATACAACGGAGTTCAGAGAGTGCACGCTGACCGAAGCAGCTTATGAGGGGATGGAAAAAACCATAGCGGGTTTGACACATACGGCGCTTGATTTAATGACCCAACCGGATCTGCTGGAAAAAGTGAAAAGAGAGTTTACAGAAAAAGTCAACTGACTTCAAAGTTGGAAGTTTAAACGATAGGACTGGAAGACAGAATAAGGATAAAAATCTCTCTCCATGAGGCAAACAGCCTAGGCCGCTTGCGTTCAGCAGGAGGGAGAAGACGAGAGGCCTGCTCCCTCATAGGCTGGGGTTTAACCATGTCTTTATTTTAGCGATGGGGACCCGGTCACATAAAGCTTGTCTTTAAACGGTTTTTTATACGCATTGAATGACGAGTGTGTTGTTTAAATAAATATGAAGTGGTGTTTAAAAGGCTTTTGGCACCACTTGATCTGAAAAGTAAAATAAACCAGCTGCAATAAGGGCTTAGTGACAAGTTCTTTTGACTATCAAAGGCTAAGGGGCTCAATACGGTTATTGAGCCCCTTAGCCTTCATATTTGTTGTCATCAGGGCACTAAACAAGTGGCCCATTTTTAAGGTAGCCAGAAGGGATAGGCATAGAAGCCTTTGCAAGTTTTACCTTAGCTAGCGGTTAGTTATCTGACTCTTTAAAAAGTTTGAAAGGTTTTAAGAAAAGGTGGCACAAGCTGAAAGTCCCCAGCAAAAGAAGCAAGGACGTGAAGGGGGGGAATAGCTCAAAGTATACAAGGCTGACGGGCAGCACGAGGAGTTTAAACAGATAGACCCATATGGCCCAGGAAGCGATTGTGACTCGGATATGGTCATTTGCTGAAACTTCAAGGGTATTACTGCGCTCGCCAAACAGGGAGACTCTCAGTGACGCGTGTTCTGTGTGGAAAGACAGTTTCTTTTCTTCACCTGAAGATAGCTTGCTGACTTTTTCTTCATTTATGTATACGCTAAGCAGAGACTGTCCTCTAAAAAATAAGGGGTCCCGCTTGATTTTGATGGTCTTATTCATATCAGACTCCTTTAGCCCTTATATAAAGGGTGGATTAAACAATAATGATATCAGTATATATTATTAACCGAGTCGGCACAAATGCAACGCGAAGGGGATACTTAGTCGCCAGCTTTGAACAGACAGAAAGGAGCAAAGAAGTGGAAGTTAATTTTTATGTAATACTGGGGATAGTTATAGTGTATTACTGTCGAAAAGGCGTGAACGTACTGACTGATATTTTAGAAACTTTGAAAAGAATAGAAAAGCACGAGTAAGAAGAGTGGAAATCGGCTGCAGAGCAACCTTGATTTTTGCTTTGAAAAAGCAGGGGACTCCCGCTTTTCCGCCCGTCAGGCTGCTTATTTTCTCAATTAAACGAACGGGATACGCTTCTTCGCCTTGACAATAGGCAAGAGAGGCTGTAAAGTTTTAAATCGTAACGATTACGATTTAAAAGGAGAAAAATTAATGATGCAAAAAATTCCAGTAACAGTCTTAAGTGGCTACTTAGGATCCGGTAAAACGACATTACTTAACCATGTACTCAACAACCGTGAGGGAATGAAAGTCGCAGTGATTGTCAATGACATGAGCGAGATCAATATCGACAGTGAGCTGGTTCAAAACCAGGGAAGTTTTTCGAGAACCGAAGAAAAGCTAGTCGAGATGTCAAATGGCTGCATCTGCTGTACGTTGAGAGAGGACTTGCTTGTGGAAGTTGAAAAGCTTGTACAGCAAGGCGACATCGACTATATTCTAATTGAATCGTCCGGTATCAGTGAGCCGGTTCCGGTCGCACAGACGTTTTCTTATTTAGATGAACAGATGGACATCGACCTGGCCAGCTTATGCCGGCTAGACACAATGGTCACCGTCGTGGATGCTCACCGATTCTGGGCTGATTTTGGTTCAGGAGATAGCCTGCTGGAGCGCAGCCAAGGAGTCAGCGAAGAAGACGAGCGCAACATTGCAGACCTGCTTTTAGATCAGATTGAATTTTGCGACGTGCTGATCATCAACAAAACGGACCTGGTATCCAAAGAAGAGCTAAAACAGCTGGAAAGTGTCGTCAGAACCTTACAGCCTGAAGCCAAAATCATTCATTCTCAGTTCAGCCGCGTTGAGCCGTCAGAAATTATGAACACCAACCTTTTTGACTTTGAAAAAGCAAGCCAGTCAGCCGGCTGGCTTAAGGAACTAAATGAAGGCGTTGAAAACCATGTGCCGGAAACAGAAGAGTACGGGATCAGTTCGTATACTCAAAGAATTGAAAAACCGCTTCACACTAGACGCCTCTTGGACTGGCTAAATCAGCTGCCTAAAAATATCGTACGGATGAAAGGAATTGCCTGGTGTCCGACGCACACCGACATGGCCCTGCTGTTTTCGCAAGCTGGCTCTTCTGTCAATGCGGAACCTTTGTCCTACTGGGTTGCTTCCCTCTCTAAAGAAGATCAGGAAAGTATTTTAGCAGAAAATCCGGAAGTCAAAGAAACCTGGCATGACACTTATGGTGACCGACACAGCAAGCTGGTCTTTATTGGTATGGATTTGGATCCAGATTATATCAAAAAAGGCTTGGCCGCATGTGAACTGTCAGATGAAGAGATGAAGCAGGACTGGTCCGTGTTTGAAGATCCGTTCAACTGGATTATTTCAAACGAAAGGGGCTAAGGTGATGATTTTGTCAGGCCAGACGATAGGCGACTATCATAAAGATGAAACGTTGAGTATCACCCCTTTTGATGCACACAGTCTTCAGCCAGCTTCTGTTGATTTGCGCTTAGGGGAACACTTTTCACTTATTGATGAGCTGTCCACACCGATGCTGTCTGTAAAAGATCCGTCGCCGGCCTATGTGGAAAAAACAATCAAAGACGGTGAGCGGGTTGTCATTCCACCTCAGTCTTTCCTGCTGGCTACGACCAAGGAAACAATCCGCCTACCCAAGCACCTCACCGCCTTTGTCGAAGGGCGCAGCTCGATTGGACGACTGGGTGTCTTTATTCAAAATGCCGGTTGGATTGATCCGGGCTTTTCAGGTGAGATTACTTTGGAACTCTTTAATGCTAACCGGGTGCCCGTTGAGCTCGAAGTAGGTATGCGTGTCTGCCAGCTGGTGATTGCAGAGGTCGACAAAACAACTGAAGGCTACCAAGGCAAGTATTTAAATCAGACAGGAGCGACAGCTAGTCGCATTCATCTGGACTCTGATTGAGGTTCAATGACTTTATAGCCGATGAGTAACATTATTTGAACAATCCGTCACACAAATGAGGAGGAGATTCTATGTCGATTGATGCAGGAGATTACCGCTATGACATGCAGCTTTTGATTGAAGGAGAAGCGTTGTCTGAAAGCGATATTCATCACTATATTTCAGACACCTTTGAAGGCGACTGTCTGCTGGCGGTTGGAGATGAAACACTGGTGAAAGTCCATTTCCACACGAACAAACCTTGGGAAGTGCTGGAATACTGCGCTAGCCAAGGGGAAATGTTTGATATCGTCGTTGAAGATATGTTCCGTCAGGCTGCAGGAAAAAGGGGCTAAAGCCCACCAGAACTGCCGAGGACACGCGTTGACTTTGAAAAAGGGATAAGCGAAAAGTTTCGGTTTTGAAGACATAAAGGAAACCGGACCGAAACAGAGAAAACCAGGATGGACAGCTGATACTGTCCATCCTGGTTTTTCGTATGCGTTTTTGCTATTCTTGAAGCTCTTTTTTCTTTTGAAGCAGGTCTTTAAACTCCCTGTCTTTTTCTTCAGAAAAAGCAAGAGACAACGAACCTAAAACTTCTGCGGTTTTATTTTCAAGTCTCATCAGCTCTTCTTCTGTGGAACATACAGAGGGTTGCTTTTGTCTGGCCTTTTCCCATATATCCAAGGTGCCTTCAAATTCCTGTATGTTCTGATCCTCAATCACCCACAGTTTAGTCGCAGTCCGGTTAACAAATGACCGGTCGTGAGAGACAAAGAGGATGCTTCCCGGATAGCCTGCGAGTAATCCTTCAAGAGCTTCAACGGCTTGGATATCCAAAAAGTTGGTTGGCTCGTCTAGGATCAGCATATTATAGTCACCGGCGATTAACTTGGCCAGAGCGACTTTCACCCGTTCGCCGCCACTCAAGACAGAAACCGGCTTGTAGACATCATCTCCTCTGAACTGGAGTTGAGCGAGAATAATACGGATCAGTGTTTCGGACTGAACGGCATCCAATTTGATATTTTCCAAAATCGACTCGGATGCTTCCAGTGTACTCAAGTCCTGAGAGAAATAACCGATTTTCAATGCGGGAGACACTTGAATAGCGTCGTCACCGTTTAATAGCTTATGGATCAGCGTCGTCTTGCCGCTGCCGTTCGCTCCCATCAAAGCAACCTTTTCTCCACCTTTAAGTGAAAAAGTACTCTTTGTCCATAATGTTTTTTCAGGAAAGCCACCGGAGCTGTCTTTCGCTCGGATGACAAAGCGCCGTGCTATTTTTTCCATGTCGGGCAGTTCAATAGTAATGCCTTCCTGCTCCTTAGGCTTGTCGACTTTTTCCAGCTGCTCAATCCGGCTGTCCATCGCCTTTTGTACTTGCTGCAGTTTTTTTGACTTTTTCTGAAAATAAGGAGCCGATCCTTTCAAGTTGTATTCCGAATCGCCCACTTTTGCCTTGCGCTTAGTGGCATTGACTGCCTGACGGGCTTTTCTCTCTTTGGCCTGCGTCAACTGACGGAGTTTGTTTGTGTATTTTTCATATTCTGTCTGCTGATGCTGGTTCTGGTGTTCTTTTTCCCGCTTATAAGCCGTGTAGTTGCCCGGATAAACAGTAACGGTCTCACCGTCTAGCTCCCAGATTGTCGTACAGACCTGATCGAGAAAGGTCCGGTCGTGGGAGACCACTAAAAATGCCCCATTAAACTGTTTAAATGACTTTTCTACCCAATCGATGTGACGGATATCCAAGTGTGTGGTCGGTTCGTCTGCTAAAAGGAGTTTGGGCCGTTTATTCAGTGCCTGAACGATATAGTCAGCCGTGACCTCGCCGCCGCTTTTCGGACCGATGGCGTCTTTCAGCTGAGGGAGCAGTTCAACTGTCGTCTGGCGCTCAATAACACCTTCATCCGGCTCTTCCAGTCCTTTAATCAAGCGAAACAGCGTCGTTTTTCCGCTGCCATTCGTACCGACCAGTCCAATCCGGTCGCTGTCTTCAATCTGCAGCTTCTCGATATCAAATAAAAGCCGGTCTCCATAACTCTTTTTCAATTTTTTTAGTGATACCAATGGCATAGCAATCATTCCTTTTCCCATTTAGTTTCTGGATTGAATGCTCATTTTTTCATCAAAAAAACCTCCCCTTTGTTTTCAGACAAAAAGGGAGGAAGATAGACAGATTAAATGAAAGACAAAAATATACAGGAGTCTTTAGTATTTAACCCAATCGTCGGTTAATCCCATTTGAGTCTGAAAAGGCATGATAAATAAGACCGTCCTTTTAGTCTTATTCTACTTCTTTTCGACTTGAAAAATGAGATTAGTTACGCATCGGCTCAAATAACACTCCTGTCCTGTTTGGTTAAGGACAGAATATACCCGCTTCATCAATATGTCAAGACAAAGCCTATGGAGAGGGCACTACAAGCAGGAGGGGAAATATTTGGTCTTTCCTTATGAAAGTAACTGATTTTCCATGTGACTATGCTATACTGCTAGAAACGAATTGATTTTTTTAGGGAGTGGATCAGAAATGATGGAAACCGTTTATGATCAGGAAGTATTTGAAGCGATTGAACTGGAAAAGAAGCGTCAAGAAGAAAGCATCGAACTGATTGCGTCAGAAAATTTTGTGTCCCGGGCTGTAATGGAGGCGCAGGGCAGTGTACTGACCAATAAATATGCAGAAGGCTATCCCGGCAAGCGCTACTATGGCGGCTGTGAATTTGTCGATAAGATCGAGAATCTGGCTATCGACCGAATCAAGGAACTGTTTGGAGCGGAGTATGCGAATGTTCAGCCGCACTCCGGTTCCCAGGCGAATATGGCTGTGTTCCAGACTTTTATGGAACCAGGCGACACCTATATGGGCATGAATTTGAATCACGGGGGACATCTGACACACGGGTCTCCAGTCAATTTCAGCGGTAAGCTATATCAGGTCGTTCCTTATGGAGTGGATCCCCAAACCGAAACAATCGACTATGACCAGGTCAGGCAGCTGGCGCTAAAGCATCGGCCTAAAATGATCATCACCGGCTACAGTGCCTATCCGAGAGCCATCGACTTTGCCATGTTCCGTGAGATTGCGGACGAAGTAGGCGCAATTTTGATGGTGGACATGGCGCACATTGCCGGTTTAATTGCAACCGGTGAACATCCTGACCCGGTTCCATATGCAGATGTGCTGACAAGCACGACCCATAAGACGCTGCGTGGACCAAGAGGGGGTCTGATTCTGGCCAAAGAGGCGTTCGGCAAGAAACTGAACAGTGCCATTTTTCCCGGCATTCAGGGGGGCCCGCTAGAGCATGTGATTGCGGCTAAAGCTGTCGCCTTCAGAGAAGCTTTACAGCCGGAATTCAAGGAGTACACCAAGCAAATCAAAGCCAATGCCCGCGCTATGGCAGAGGTATTGAATCCGTCAAAAGGTCGCCTGATCAGCGGAGGAACGGACAATCACTTGCTGCTGATGGAAGTGTCGGACTTTGGTATGAACGGCAAGCAGGCAGAAGCCCTGCTGGATGAAGTCGGGATTACCATCAACAAAAACTCCATTCCGTTCGACACACTCGGACCCTTCAAAACAAGTGGTATTCGCATTGGAACCCCCGCTGTAACGACCCGGGGCTTTAAGGAAGAAGAATGCAGAGAAGTTGCCGAACTGATTGTTCAGGCTCTGAATAACAAGGACGACCAAGACAAACTGTCAGAAATCAAAACAGCTGTTCATAAGCTGACGGCGCGTTTTCCGCTGCACAAATAAATAAAATGGATCCGAAAAACCCTTCACTACTGTTCATTGAGTAGTGAAGGGTTTTTTTATTAATATGCAATGGGCAGAAAGATTATTCAACCATGATTTTGAGTTTATTTTTAGCTAAAAAAATAAATTTGTGGTAATTTTATAATAGGAAAGCAAGTTATAAAAAATAATAGAGTTAATATGGTGGGGGGTACCGTATGCATAAGAAGGGATATAGAACCAGTGTGCTACTTGTGATCCTGATATTAATTTTACCAAGTTCAGGTGCGGGTATTCTTTCTAGTGATAACTATGTATCTGCCGAAACGAATGAAGTCATCTCAAAAGATACCTTAAGTATAAAAGAAGAGGCAGCAGTTGAAAGTGAGCTGTCTCAAGAGTCTCACGCTGTCGAAGACGACCGATTGCTAGAAGAAAATAGTCTTGAAGAAGATACAAGCCCAGACTCAGACCCAGACTCAGACCCAGACTCAGACTCAGACTCAGAACCATTTAAAAACAGTGCAGAATTAGCGGATGACCACACACACTCCTCAAAGACTGTAAAGCCTGAAAATAAGCAGCATGAATCGTCTACGTCCGACACGCTCCTACCTGAAGAATCGGATGAGCTAAAGCATGAAACTGAATTAGACAAAGAGAACATAGTTAGCGATGCAACAGAAGATATCGAGACAATTGAGCGCTCGGTTAAGGAAAGCCAGTCTGACCAAAATATACAGCTTCAACCCTTTAATGTCGCCAACATTCAAGTAGCTCAAAGTCATAGCCTGGCAGCGAGTGTGAACACAGGTGTACCCAGTCTTTCATTAACTTATGGCTTTAGACCCGTAATTGGATTGTCTGCATTAAGTACGGCCTATATCTTTTTTGAGTTGCCGGCAGCGTTTTCCGGTGCAAGCGTCGACTATTCAGCTACTTATAGCGTTCCCAGGCTATTAGGGTTGGGACGAGCTTCTGGGACTATAAATGACATTCAGGTCACCGGGAATACGGTCAGACTCCAATTTTCGTCTATTCTGAATATCAGTCTGCTGGCGGAGTGGCGATTTACACTCACCATTACACCGGATTCAGCTGCATCCGGATTGCCTTTAGAATGCGGAGAAACCTATGCATTTCTGGGCGGAGTGAGCAATACGCCCGTTTTAGATATTCAGCTTTTACCCGGAGGCAGCCGCGCACAAGCGAGCTTGAATTTACCCCCGGCAGACATTGCGCTGGTTACTGTCGATGCGCCTATCTATAGCAATGATCGAATGATCAGTGGATCGGGAACGCCCAATTTGACTGTGCGCATTGAGATTCAGGGTCAGACATTTTTTGTCCCGGTGGATGAGGAAGGACGGTTTACCTTCAGTCTCCCTGAAGGCCTAGACCTGATTTCAGGGGATGAAATCAGGTTTTCACAGAGTAACGGTGTATGTAGGGGGCCTACATCAACGGTAATTGTGGAAGAAAGTAGTCTCACTCTTTTATTTGTCCCTGAACGGATTGATTTTGGTACGCATAAGATTGAGTCTGCGCAGATGATTATTGAACGTTCCATTGTCAATCAAGTGGAGGCTATTAGCATCCGAGACACTCGAGGGGCGGGTAGTCAGTTTGAACTCACAGCACGTTTGACACGGCCTCTGAGAAGAACAGAAACGCCTTCTTTTGAACTAGCCGATACGCTGTTTTACTTAAAGGATGGGACGCCAGAAGTGTTGTCAGTCGATACTAGCCTGCTCATACTAGCAGGTACAACAGGTCTGAATCCTGTCACTACAATCGGCTGGGACAGTATGAACGGCCCGCAGGTTAGAATTCAAGGGGGTGAAGTATATGCGGGATCCTACGATACATCCATAAGATGGACACTTACAGACGGACCGTAGCTAAAGAGAGTAAGGAAAGAAGGAAAAACAATGTCAAAATCTTATAAAGTAGTAGCTTTGTCGGCAGTAGCCGCCCTGTTTTGCTCTGTAATGACGGCACCGGCAGTTATGGCAGATCCGAACGAAGCAGAGTCGGACGTCACCATTGAGTTCATAGTCCCAGATGATACAGATGTACCTACTGTTGTCGATCCAACAGACCCATCCATTACGTTTCCAGTAACTCCGGGGGACCGTGACCCGGGGGACCCAGATGATCCGGTTACCGGCTTTTCAGGGCCACTGACTTTGGACTTTGTCTCTTCTCTTGATTTTGGAACGGTGGCGATTTCAGCTCAGTCCCAAGAGTATGAATCCCTAACCTTACGTCCCTTTGTACAAGTCACTGACCGCAGAGGAACAAGAGAAGGCTGGGCATTGACTGTTTCATTAAGTGAGTTTAGAGATGAAGAGGGTGAAACTTCATTGTCCGGGGCCGTGCTTAACCTGGAAAATGCAAGCCTTGTGACCCCGGGGGTTGGAGGTGACAATACGCCTGAAGGCCTTGCCGGTTCAATAGCGTTAGACTCCAATGGAACGAGTGCAAATGTAACCGTCGCTGGAGAGGGCACTGGAGCTGGGACATGGCTTACCCGTTGGCTTGCGCCTGTGGGGGAGACACCTAATCCAAACGTCACACTTACTGTTCCTGGGGGCGCCGCTACTGTAGGTGACCACGAGGCAACATTGACCTGGATATTGACTAATGCTCCTGAATAGTCAAAAGGTGTAAAAGTGTCGATGAAGGTACTGAGGAAAGAGTGAAGCCTCCTCAGTACCTTTCATTGACGCATCGTTTGACGACGACACGGATGACCGAGGAAAAAGAGGTGTTGAGATGAGAGCTAAACGCATAATGTTATTTTTACTGTTAAGCATTACCTTGTCGGTGGGGCATCAAACAGCTATAGCCGAAGAGTCCGTTGGTTTTTCGATTAAGGCACAGCTTTCAAACAGTCAAATCAGTCCTGATGTGTCTTATTTTGATTTGAGAGTTGAACCGGGAAGAGATGAATTTTTAGAAATCAGTGTGTACAATCACAAGCCGGAACCCTTAACGGTGGAGGTACATGTATTTAATGCGTCAACTAATCGCAATGGCCTTATCGTATATGAGCCTGTAGAACCTGCAGATAGTTTGGTGACGCCGCTGACAGACTGGATATCTCTTAAAGAAGACAGGCTAACTGTTGAGGCGAACGGAACAGGGACTATCAGGCTGGACGTCACCAGTATCGAACCGTTTGATGGAATCAAGCTGGGAGGAGTTTACGTTGAGAAAGTCAATGAAGATGAAGACAATCAAGGTGTGATGCTTTCCAACCAGTATGCTTACGTGACAGCTATCCAATTATCAGAAAACGATGAGCCGGTGATGTCTGAGGTCGAATTTATTTCAGTCGGTCCAGAATTGATCAATTACCGGACAGCTGTTACAGCCCAAATTGAAAATGTTCAACCGGAAATACTGGCTGACTTGTCCATTGAAGCACAGTTATATGAAGTAGACAGCAATGAACTCGTCACCGAACAAACATATGAGAACTGGCGAATGGCACCTAATTCAACAGCAGATATCGGCATCAGCTTAAACAATCGTCCAATACAAGCAGGCGATTACAGATTGGAAATGACTGTCTTCAATGCCAATCACGTATGGGAATTTGAAGAACTGTTTTCTATAGAAGAAGCAGATGAAGCAATCAATGAGCAAGCGGTAGATACGGATGATGAGCATAACGGCGAGGAACGGGTACAGTCTCTTGGCATTTATTACGGAGCCGGAGCGGTAGTTTGGGCAGGAAGTACAGCTGGCTTGCTTGTGTATATAAGAAAACTTAAAAAAAAGCATTAGTTCCGAGAAAGTAGTGTAACCACTTTAGTTCTTATTTAAAGTATCTGCAGAGGTAGCGTCTATACTTAATACACCGCCAGCTTCCTTTAAATTGGAAGCTGGCGGTGTATCGTGCTGCCTTAAAAGACTTTTCCGGGGTTCAGCCGGTTGTCCGGATCGAACACCTGCTTGATCGCCCGCATGTAAGTCAGATTGACCGGGTCAGTCATCTTTTCCATGTACTCTTTTTTCACGATACCGATTCCATGTTCTGCGGACGGTAGCCCGCCCAGATCTGCCACTTTCTGGTACAGGTCTTTCAGCAGAGCGGCCCGTCTTTCCGTCCACTCTTCTTCGCTTAAATCATCTTTCATTAACAGCGTATGGACGTTGCCATCGCCGGCGTGGCCAAAATTCAAAACATTAAGCTTGTGTTTGGCCTGCATCTGCTTGGTGGCTTCAATGAGTTCGGCAAACTTATTGATAGGCACCACCTCGTCCAGCAGCTCAAACTCGGTAAAGACGGTCAGTCCCAGTAAGATATTGTCTCTTAAAGCCCAATTTCTAAGAGCTTCTTCTGGTGTCAGGATATGACTTTCCAAAGCCGTTTCTTTGGCAATCTGTTCAATGCGTTCGGCACGCATCGCCAGCTCTTTCGGGTCATTGCCGTCCAGGGTCATGAGCAGATAGGCTTCACCTACCTGAGACTTCAGCGGATACCCTAAGTTCTGCTCCGCATACCTGAGCGCCTGCCGCTCAAACAGTTCTACACCGGACGGGTCGGCACCGCTGGTTAGGATGGCCAAAGTGGCATCGGTAGCCTGCTGGACAGTATCAAAAGCCAGCAGGATAGACACACGGGCTTGCGGCAGGGGGATTAGTTTCAGCTGAATCCTGGTCGTAATTCCCAGCGTCCCTTCCGAGCCGATAAACAGGTCTTTCAGATCATAGCCGGAACTGCTTTTGATGTTCCTGCTGCCCATTGTTATGACTTCAGCGCTGGGCAAGACAGCGGTCAGAGACCGGACATAGTCTCTGGTCGTACCGTATTTCACTGCCCGCAGGCCACCGGCATTAGTCGCCACATTGCCCCCAATTGTTGAATGCTTGGACGCAGGATCCGGCGGATAGAAGTAGCCTTGACTTTCAACGTAGCGGTGAATCTCGCCAACGAGGACTCCAGGTTCCACAGTCAAAGTCAGTGTTTCCTCATCAAGTGCGACGATCCTGTTCATCAGATGCAAGTCGATGATCAGCGCATCTTCCTTGAGGGGCACCTGGGCTCCGGCCACCCCGGTTCCAGCTCCTCGTGCAAGAATAGTCAGATCGCGGTCGATGGCATAGCGGACCAGCGACTGGACTTCTTCTTCGTTCACCGGCAAAGCTACCGCATGAACTGGGGGAATATCTTTCACATAAGTATCTTCATAATAGGCGGCCGGCACGTCTTCTCCGGTAAAGAGCCGATCCGAGTCGATAATGATTGAGTGTAAAGTAGTCATACATAACCTCCTGGCTTAATTGTAAGCGTTATTATCTGTGTTCAGTGTACCGAAAACTCTCAACAAAAGTCTACCGATTTTCAAGCAATCAAGCATAAAGGTACATTGAACCCGTTTATGAAACCATACGGATGAGGATGCTTCCACTGATTTTTACAGAGAAAAAGGTATAATAAAAGAAAACAGGGGACACGCAAGAGGAGGACAGACGATGTGGGAAAGGTTCGTGGATTTAAGTCCGGCAGTCCAGACGCTGCTGGCTACTTTATTTACCTGGGGCATGACGGCTGCTGGAGCCGGTCTGGTGTTTACAGCTAAAAAAGTGAAACAGCGGGTGATGGACGGTATGCTGGCCTTTGCCGGCGGGGTGATGATTGCCGCCAGCTTCTGGTCTCTCCTGGAACCGGCTATCGAAATGGCTGAAAGCGGACCGCTGCCGTCCTGGGTGCCCGCTGCGGTGGGCTTTATGGCGGGCGGTTTTTTCCTTTGGGGCGTGGATAAGTTGCTGCCTCATCTGCATCCGGCGCTCAGCCAAACCGGCTCCCGAACAAAGAAAAGAGGAGCAGAAGGTCTGCATCCACAAAGCTACCGCCGCAGCACCCTGCTTGTGCTGGCGATCACCTTGCATAATATCCCGGAAGGCTTTGCCATTGGAGTGGCTTTTGGCACCATGGCTCTGACGGGAGATCGGTCTCAGCTGGTAGGGGCAGTGACATTGGCAATCGGCATGGGACTGCAGAATTTTCCGGAAGGAACAGCCGTTTCGATGCCTCTAAGACGGGAAGGCATGTCCAGAGGCAAGGCCTTCTGGTACGGACAGCTATCCGGCTTTGTTGAACCGGTCTCCGCCTTGTTGGGTTTAGGGCTCGTATCGATGATTGAACCGCTGCTGCCCTATGCGCTGGCCTTTGCAGCAGGCGCCATGATCTTTGTTGTGGCAGAAGAAGTGATTCCGGGCTCTCAGGAACACGGCAACAAGGACCTGTCGGCCATCTGGCTGATGATCGGTTTTACCGTCATGATGGTGCTGGATGTAGCCTTCGGCTGAAAGGCAGGAAAATAAAAGCGGGTTTCACCATGAAGGGCTGCTCTTCGGTAAAGGGGCTAGGGCGCATCGGAATAGTCGATTTCGGTGAGTAGGGATGGAGCCTGGTCGACAGAGAAAAAACATCAGCGTGTGCGGAAGCGGGAGGTCTTTGGGTAGACTGGATGATTTCAAGCAGTCGAACTTGTCAAATCGGGTCTTTATATGGCATACTCTTCACACGGTAGACCCTGAGTCCTCTTAAAGTCATGCAAGGCAGGCCGTCTCAGCTGCAAAAAGGGATAGTCCCTTTCAATTAAGCCCGGTCAAGACGGACCAGGGGGCTGAAATGAGTTGAGGACGAAGGAATGGTGAGCTTGCTGAGACATATGCGCTAACGGCCTACCGGCACTTTTTTACCCAGAAGTAAATAAAGGGAGAAAAGAGAAACATGGCCGGCAGTGAGCTTTTAAATATGAATGGGGAGTCCTGTTCCAGGTCGCTCAGTATGCTCGTCAGGAAGGCAAAGGCCCATATGCAGGACGAAAGGTAAAGGAATAAGAGGGTCCTGGGCAGATTGTCGAACAGGCTCCCTCTGATGAGGTGAAAGGCTAGGACATGGACTAGGAAAAGCAGGCAGCCCATAAAAAAACCTCTGCTGGTGAAAACCATTTTGTTTTTATAAGTCATTGCAACGAGTCCCTTCAGGGCAAGGATGTATCGTTCACTGTATCATAAATAATGTAGGGGCTAAAGGTCAAAGTAAGCCGAATCGCCCGGGATTAAGGATTAGGTTTCCAAGCAGGAACAATCAATCAGCATGGTCTAAGCGCCAAAGGCACAAGCAAAGGAGCAATAAGCAGACAATGAATGTATTTGAAGAAATCAAACAGGCAATCATGGCGGACCCCATGAACGAGGCGTTTACTCAAAGAGGGGTGGAGCCGCTGTTTCGGGCATCCAAAGACGCTCGAATTGCCTTAGTAAGTCAGGCTCCCGGCCGAAAAACTGAGGAAACCAACCTGATCTGGAATGATCCAAGTGGTGACCGTTTGAGAAAATGGATGGGTCTGTCCCGTGATGTATTTTATGATACCCATTCCGTTGCGCATGTGCCGATGGATTTTTACTATCCGGGTAAAGCCAAGTCTGGAGACAAGCCGCCGCGCAAGGGCTTTGCAGAAAAATGGCACCCCCTCCTAATGGAAGAGATGCCTAATATTGAAACCATTATTGTCGTTGGAGGCTATGCTCAAAAGCATTATTTAGGCAGCCGTAGGGAGAAAAATCTGACCGAAACAGTACGCCAGTTCCAACAGTACTTGCCGGACTATTTGCCTCTGGTCCATCCGAGTCCGTTAAATACTGGATGGATGAAAAAGAATCCCTGGTTTGAAGCAGAAGTTATCCCTGTACTACAGGCATTGATCCAGTCAAATCTGTGAACAGATCCATTCTGAATGCTTGAAAGACTGGTTTTCGTTTATAAAGCCGGGAGTGTGAGTTCTTTAAGTGTTGCGTCAATAAACTGACGTCTTGTCTCGAAATCACTCCCGTGTCTCTGGACAGGCTTGACGGTTCCTTTGTCTGAGAAAACACCAGCATACGTATCTGGATCGTCGACTGCTGAGACGATAGTCAAGGCGCCTTCCTCAAGGGTGGAGGCAATAGGCTTGAGCAGTCTGAACATCAGGTGCTCAATTTTAGGTGGGATGCTCTCTTTAAAGATATTTGTCGCAATCAGCCCAGGGTGGATAGCCGTCGTCTTTAAGCCTTCTTTAGCATACCTTTCATGCAGCTCCTGAGCCAGATAAAGAGTAGCCAGCTTGGACTGGCTATAAGCTTTCATAGAAGAAAAGCGCTTCGGCTGGAAAAAAGGCGGAGTCAACGGTGTAGCCTTATAGGCGTTTGAAGTCACAACGATGACTTGCTTACGTTGACTGTTCAGCACCAGCGGCAGCAGCTCATGAGTTAGCAGAAAATGCCCCAGAAAATTGGTTGCCATCATCAGCTCAAAGCCGTCAGGGCTTTCTTTTTTTGTCTTGGTCATGATGCCGGCATTATTTATTAGGCAGTCGATATGGGTGTAACGCTCTTTAATTTGTTCGGCTGCGGACTGTACAGAGCTGAAATCGCTCAATTCGCATTTGATGACATCCACTTGTATATCAGATTGTGCTTCCAAAAGGTCTTGTTTCAGCTTCTCGCCTTTATCCATGTTCCGGTTCAACAGCAGTATGCAGTCAAAAGACTGGGCTAATATTTTCACGGCTTCACGTCCAATCCCCGATGTCGGCCCCGTGATAGCTAAAATTGACTTTGACATGACTAACTCCCCCTATAAACTCAATCTATTTGATTCCCTCAGTTTACGCTTCTTTTGTCTCATTTGCATCCCTTAATTTATCTACGGTCATTCTAACTAAGTAAGTAGCGGGGATGGCTAAAAAATTTAGTCCAACAATAAAATTAGACATCCATATAGTAACTTGCCCATCCTCAAAAAGCGGAAAAAGTAGAGCTGTTCCGATAGAGACGCCTCCAGTAAGTAAGAAGAGAATTCCAAGTACTAATACACTTTCCCGTTTAGCAAAATAAGCACCTGAATATACAAGGGTGACAGTAAAGAAGACTGTTACGGTTAAAATAATCATCAGTGGTTCAATCCTGGGTGTTTCTGCCCACTGAAAACCGTATATTTCGACTACAACGAAATTGATGACATTCAATATAATCGTTAACACCATCGCATAATAGCCGAATTTATAGCGCTGGTGTTTCTGGTATTCATCAAATTTATTCATAAGTATCCCTTTCTTTTAAGCTGTTCTAGATTTTTACCAGAGGTGAAACAAATATAGTTCACTACTCACTCTTCCGTCTTTTTTTCTTTCGCATCCCTGCGCTTATCGACAAAAAATCGGGAAAAGTAAGCAAGCGACCCAAAAAGCCATATAAGCTGACTGGCATTTATAGCTGCGCTATCGGTCAATCTGCCCTCAGATAGTGTTTCAGTATATGGCGAGATGAGTTCAAATACATTTACTAGACCAAATATTAAGAAACCGAAAGCATAAAGCATTCCGCTTTGATGTTTTTTAAAGTAAGCTCCATGATAGACATACATCGTAATGGCATAGGAAATGGCTATGAAATTTATCAGTATAAACTCCATTTCTCTTGATTCTACCCATTGAAAATCAGTAAACCTGCTGAGCATATAATTTAAAAAGTTAAGAAAAGTAAGGAGTGCGAATGCATGTGAGCCGTACTTATACCTGAGGTGTCTCTGGTATTCATCAAATTTTTCCATAAAGTATTCCTCCTTCAATAGATTTCATCTTAAGGTGTAGTGTGTATTAGTCAGCAGAAATTAAGTGGCAACTGCTACTTAATTTCTAGCTTGTCTTCCTTTACATCCCTGCGCTTATCTACGGTCATTCTAACCAGGTAAGTCAGTGGAATAGAGAAAAGATGCAGGGCACTAAGTATATTAATTGCCTGCCAGGTTATTTGTCCATTCTCGACCAGCGGCGTCTGACTCACATTGGTGGACAACAGCATGAGTGTGCCGGACAGGATATGGAAAAAAGAAGCAAAGAAGGGATTTTCCCATTTGGCGAAAAAAGCCCCGGAATAGACGGCCGTGACAGTAAAGTATAAGCTGGCTATCAGTAAAATAAAGACTGACTCAAAACGCGGGTCTTCTGCCCAGCCTATATTCAAAAAGTAATTCACTGCCTGTAAAACAACAATCAGAATGAGTGTATGGTATCCCAATTTGTAGCGCTTCATACGCTGGTATTCATCTAAGTGTTTCATAAACAGTCCTTTCTTGTCAGGGACGAGTGTTTTGTATGTTTGTGCAACTAACCGTTTTTTATAGCTATTTTATTAAACTAGCAGCTCTCAGTCTTTTGAGTCATCCATTTGCTGATCTTTACGTTTTTCACTCAGCAGCTTAACGACATAAGAAAGAGAAATCAGGATGAATAGCAGTCCTGCAAAGGGCATGACCACATTAAAGGTCAGTTTTCCGTCATCAATGATTGCCGGAGAAGAGGGGGAAAAGCTGGTATAGAGATTCAACAGTCCAACGCTAAAGAAGAGTCCGGCATAGAGTTTGCCATTCTGACGTTTAGTGAAGTATGCACCGCGGTAAACATACATCAAAACAGAATAAGCCACGGCAATAAAACACAGCATCAAGTATTCCAGGCCGACAGGGTCTGCCCATTGAAAGTCAGTGAAAAAAGTAAGCGCAAAATTGGCAAAAACCAAAACAAGCAACAGCATGAAAGCATAAGAGTCGTATTTATAGCGCATATGTTTTTGGTATTCATCGTATTGATTCATCATGTGAATTCCTCCTAGTTAAGGTAGTGGTCTTGTCTGACAAAATCCTAGTCTTTCTTATTTTCGATTAGTGATGCAATAGCATGTACACTCGCCCCGCAAACCCACATCAGACCTAATAAAAGTGGAACAACACCAGACGTAACCTGTCCACTGGATGATAAGATATCTGGACCCATGAAGATAATCCAGAGACTAAAAATCACTCCCCATAAGCCAAGAAAGAAAGAGTTCAGGATGGATAAATTGTTTTTTTTATAGTAACTTCCTTTGTAAATGTTCATCAATAGGCAATAATAAAGCGCTGGGAAGACAAGCAAAGCGTATTCCAACTCTCTTGTCTCAGCCCACTGAATGTCAAACGTTGCTAATGATGAATTGATAAGGATAGACAGCATCAGAATGTTGAAAGAGTGTGAACCGTGTTTGTAGTTTAAGTACTTCTGGTATTCATCGTATTGATTCATCATGTGAATTCCTCCTAAAAGGTGGTCAGTTTCACTTTATCATGATTGCATAAAAGCTGATTTTAGTTTCCTGTTACTTTATCTACCAGTGACCGGACATAATCAGTTACCGCTAAAAGAATAAACATCAAACCGAGGAGTAGAATTGCGACCGAAACAGTCAGGAGTCCATTGACGACGAAAGGACTTTCGTAAGCAAAGGACTGATAGACAAAATATGTACCAAGCAAGATCCGTCCAAATACATAGAAGCCGTAAAGTGAGCTGGTTTGATGCAGAGCCTCATTATATGTATCGACTATCATCGTGATACCTACAGATGCTATAAGAATAATAAAATATTCAGTTGTAGCTGTTTCTGCCCACTGGAAATTAAAACCCAGGTTCAGGGCAATGTTTACTATGAGTACAACAGCCAGTACTTGATAAGAATAATAGCCCACTTTTAAGTCCAGCATTGTCGGTTTCTTTTTAAATATCATCAGTTGATCATCCTGCATATGTTTTTGTTTAGTCGTATACTTTTGACATATTAGTTTTCTTCGCGCTCCCGCCTTTTCTCCATCAGTATTCGTGTAAAATAAGCTGATGGAATAGACAGCCAGACTAGTCCACTTACGAGCATGAAGCTGTTTGTTGTAAGTAATCCATTAATTATCAAAGGGGAATGCGGTGAAAAAGAAAGATAAATGTTAGATATACCTGCAAAACCGAACAGTAAAGTTAAGCTTAGAGCCTTTTGCTTTTTAGGAAAATAGGCTCCGTTATAGACGTTCATGACTATAAAGTAAGCAATGCCGAAAAATAACAAGAGAACAAACTCCAAACTTTGTGTCTCACCCCATTGAAAGTCAAAAAAGAGGTGAAGGTTAAAGTTGATTATTCCTAAAACAAGAATAATTAGAAAAGAATGGTAGCCGTATTTGTGACGCAGAGATTTCTGGTACTCATCAAATGGATCCATTTAGTTTTCCTCCCAAAATAAGTCGTTTAGTGTCACATGAAGAGCTTGACAGATACGGATGCAGAGTTTGATGGAGGGGTTATAGTCTCCTCGCTCAATAGCGCTGATGGTCTGACGCGTCACATCAACAGCATCGGCCAGTTCTTTTTGAGACATGTCCAGTCCCGCTCTGGCAGCTTTCATTTTAAGGTTTTTGCCCATAGTAGTCCTCCACAATGAATAAATAAGTTAACTTAATGCAAACTATATCATACATATGGACAAATAAAAAGGACTATCCATAAAGAATAGTCCTTTTTCATTAATATTCTTTTAACCCTGCACTACATACCCACTATTTTTGAGGTAGTCTACTGTGAATTCTTTCAAGTCATCAAAAGGTTCATTGGATGTTGTGACCTTCTGAATAAAATCAACACCAGCTTCGGTTGGAAAAGACGTTTTCTATCCATCCATTTTTAAAAACAAATCCGTCATAACCCATGCTGTACGCTTTTTTCCATTATGAAATGGATGTCTCTTTGTCAAGTTGATAAGCAGTATAGAAGCTTTTTCCAGTACGGGAGGAAATAACTCTTTGCCAAATACTTCCTGATCTAATTGGTTTACCGACATCTGCAGGGCGCTTGCATCTTTCACGCTAATAGGTTCTTTTGGGGAAAATGTTTTGATGACGTATACGTTGATTTTTATGATGTCTTCTGCTGTAAGGTTTTTCATTACTTATCAACCAAATCTTTAAGTAAAGTATAATACTGTGAGACGCTTTCTTCAATGAACGCATCAATGTCGTGTTGCTCTACCTTTTTTTTATGCTGACATTTCCCTTGGCATCGATAATATACTCAATCTGATCACCCGTTTCTAGAGCCAGTGCCTCTTTCACTTGCTTTGGAATAGTTGTAATGTCGTTGTTGCCTGATTTTCTGATTATATAACTCCCTGCATGAGTCACTCCATTATCATAAAGCATGTAAAACTCTCCTTATCGTATCTTTGTATCTATTATGCTGCAAAAGATAGACTTAAGAAAAGAATATATATTGTGTTTTGATAGTATTCCGTCACATCCATATAGATAAACCCGAGTCCGTGTCCAGCGATTGATACTGAGTTCACGTCGCACTCTGCCGACAATGTTTGGGTATAAATAAAACGTGAGCCTGTCCCTGTAGATAAATCAGGGATAAGCTCATGTTTATTTTTCTTTGTCTGCTTGGTAGATAGACGATTCAATGACAGTGACCAGAAGCAAAACACCAAAGAATACAAATAGATTGGACTGTTCACCTAAAAGAGCAAAAATGACTGCCGGAATCATAGCTACCAAAAACATTTTCCAGAACGTGGGACTTTTTCGACTCATTCAAAGACTCCTTCACACCGTTTTAGTCTGCCTGTCACCAACTTAACAAAGATAAAGATAGCTAGTCAATGTTTGAATAGTCTTAATTACATAAACTA
Source organism: Alkalibacterium sp. AK22 (assembly GCF_000585255.1). Lineage (GTDB taxonomy): Bacteria > Bacillota > Bacilli > Lactobacillales > Carnobacteriaceae_A > Alkalibacterium. The sequence continues at coordinate 4,721 of NZ_JANL01000006.1, read as the reverse complement.
TTTAAAAAGGTAAATTAAAACAAACACCCGTTGGTTTAAAGGGATGAAGTTGTGGTATAGTAAGAGCTAATGATTTATATCGGAGGAAAATGTTATGCTTGAACGATTAAAGGCGCATACTAAATGACTTAGTGAATGCACAGGTCTAAACTCTTAAGGGTGAGAAGGTATATAAAATGAATATAAAAATGATTTCAAAAGCAAGCATGTATTTATATATTTCTTTATTTAGTGGTGTAAGTGTTTATATGCTCAGTATCGTGTTTCAAAGAATGGCTTACTGGGGTGAAAGTTTGTATTGGTATTGGGGTGGGGCAATGGCTACTTACCTGGTGGGGCTATTGGGGTGGTTTTTTTTGATTGCATCGATTAAGAGCAACAAAATCAATCTTTTTTATATAGCCGTACATATTCTTTCTAGTTTATTGCTGTTGACTGGTTTTATATGGGTAACTTTTATTATTATTATGGGGTTTGGCTAATGATTTATATCGGAGGAAAATGTTATGCTTGAACGATTAAAGACGGGCCTAAAAACATTCAGAGAAGTGACCTATAAGCGGTACGAACATATTTACCGTGATTTGGAAGCAACGCAAGATCCGCATACGCTTTTTATCGGCTGTTCAGATTCCAGAGTAAGTCCGGATATCCTTTTGGACAGTGATCCGGGAGAAGTGTTTACGGTACGCAACATCGCCAATACTGTCCCGGCCTACGAGAATAGCCAAAATGATTTGCCGACGGTATCGTCGATCGAGTACGCTATTGAGGTGCTTGGGGTCGAGGAAGTCGTCATCTGCGGGCATTCCAATTGCGGGGGCTGTGCAGCCGCAATGGGTCAAAGCAGCAAGCTAGACAAGCTGCCGTTTACCCAGCAGTACTTGAAGCCGCTGGCCTGTGTAAAGGAAAAAATCGAAGCAGAGCCTGAAATTACTGACGCCAAAGCCAAAGCCAGGCTGATGGAAAAGATGAATGTAATCGAACAGGTAAAGCATCTGAAAAGTTACCCGATCGTTCAGGAGAAACTGAAAAAAGGCGAGTTGGAAATCGAAGGCTGGTATTTCGACATCAAGTCAGGCAGCGTCTCTGTCTACGATGAAAAAGCAGACCGCTTTTGCCGTTCTGAAGACTATCAGGCAGTCAGAGTTTAAGTTTGCTGATGTAAATCCATAAGCCAGCAGAAAGGTCCTTGTTCAGCTGAACGGGGGTCTTTTTTTATACTCCTTTTGCATAAAGTCAGTGGATGAATAGAGAAAGCTCTTTATTTTATGTTAATCTGGAGTTAAATATAAAGAGAAGGGACGTGAAGCGATGAAACGCTTAGTATTTGGCTTGGTTAGTTTAATAATTGGAATCCTACTGCTCAGTACCCCCTCACTGAGTAGTGCACTGGGTGTATTCTTTTTCATTTTTGGGATAAGCCAGCTGGTTCAGGGGGTCATACAAGTCAGCTCAGACAAAGCTTCCCGTGATGGGAGAGCGTCAAAAGATAAACAGTGAATGAAGGAGAATACTTGATGGATCAGCAGGATATGTGGGCTGAATGTATAAAGTATAACCGTCAGTACAAAAATCGCAAGCACAGCGCCTGAAGTTATGGTGTACTGGCAAATGAACGGGCAGAGCTGACTCTGAAAGGAGTCAAGACGGCAACAACTTCGGCCTATGACTTGTATGCAGTAGACAGGGGTCCCCTGCCGGAGGGTATCGAGTATCTGTGAGTCACAGTTGAATAAAGTGGAAAGATCCAGGCTTATATCTAGCTGGATCTTTTTTGATGGAAAAGCTTGCAATAAAAATGGTTAGGCCTTATACTGACGTTAAGTAGTTAGTTAGTCAACTAATTAACCAATCGACATAAGCGGTTAAAGGAGGTCTTTTATTGGATTCATCAATCCCGATTTACTTACAAATATCACAGTTCATTGAAAATGAGGTAATCAGCAACCGCTTGACTGCTGAAGACAAAGTGCCGTCAACGAATGAATTTTCAAAAAAGCTGAATGTGAACCCGGCTACTGCAGGAAAGGGGCTAAACGCATTGGTTGATCAGGGGATTTTATATAAAAAAAGAGGCCTGGGGATGTTCGTGACACCAGAAGCCAAAAGTATCCTGATAGACAAGCGAAGAAAACAGTTTGAAGATAAATTACTGCCAGAATTTTTGTATGAAGCGAAGCAACTGAACATTAGTAAGGAAGAATTAATCCAATGGATAGGAAGTGAGTACGATGATTAAACTAGATAATGTGACAAAGGCATACGGAAAGAATTTAGTGCTGGATGGTGTCGATTTAGACTTTAAGAATACAGAAGGTGTTTACGGGATTTTAGGACGTAATGGTGTAGGAAAAACGACATTGATGAAAATGATTTTTAATATGATTACCCGCTACGAAGGCGAAATCGAACTAAATGGTGAGAACGTTAAAAATAACACGGAGGCTCTGAAGCATATCGTATATGTCGGCGGAGAAGTCAATAAATACAATGGCCTTTTCCAAGGGAAGATAAAAGACTTACTTAAAGCATACACCAATATGTATGAGTCTTTTGATAGAGAGTATGCCGAAAGTATGCTGGCTAGCTTCGATATTAAGGGTAAAAATAAGTTTTCAAAATTATCTACCGGGAATAAAACCTTGGTGCAAAATACAATAGGGTTAGCCACGCGAGCGCCTATTACTATTTTGGATGAGCCGACAAATGGATTGGATTCGGTCAATCGTCAAAACTTCTTCCGTTTCATGATGGAGGATTATGCAAAACATCCCCGTCTGTTTATGTTATCGACTCACTTAATTCAGGAAGTGGAAAATTACTTAACCGATGTCATTATTTTAAAAGACACAAAAGTGCTGATTGATGATACGCTGGAAAACATTCAGTCAAAATCCCACCTCATCACAAACTATGCTTTAAAAGATAAAGAGGTTGTGCGTGAAAATGCTTTGGGTAGCCGTGTCGAACAGGTCATTTATGATGAGTTATCAGAAGAAGAGAGACAACAGATTAAGGTGAACGGTGGAGAAGTGAAACCACTGGATTTACAAAATCTTTTTAACGCATTAGTTGAACACTCAACTCACTAAGGAGGATATTATGGAACGTACGATAAAATTTCAATTATCAAATTTAAAAAAGACATTTTTTTACTCAGCTTTGATTGCTTACGGAATTATGGGACTAGTATTACTTTTAGTATTTTTCGTGTCCGGCTCAATGAATCCAAACATTGACTCGCTTATGTTTAACCAGCCCGTGTGGCTTGCACTTATTTCTATCATAAGCATCCCTTTTACGTTTGCTTTAGCTTTATATGCATTTATGGATGGACTCATGTTTTTTGACACGTCTCTAAGATTTGGGATATCAAGAAAGCAATACTTCTTCAACCAAGTCATTATTTATCTTATACTCTCTTTTTTATATGCATTTGCTACAGGACTCACGGAAGTTGAATGGTCTAATTCCGTATCGAGTTATTTTTCAACTATCAGCGCAAACTACTTAACGATAGGCTATATAGTCAATCAATTTATAAGAGGTCTGCTGTTTGTTCTCTTGGCTCTAGGCGTTTACCGATTCAAGTTAAAGGCATTTATCATCGGCATCATCGCCTTCTTTATATTCATAACAGTTGGACCCATTCTAGCATTTCGTTCGTTGGGAGATTCAGCGGGAAATTCAGCAATTAATGATACAATCATGAATCTAGTCTCGTTCATCATAGACTACCAGGCAATATTCGTTGCTTTACTAATGGCTGGAATGCTTGGACTTTATTATCTCTTAATTACTAAAACAGAAGTGCAGGATTAAGTTAGCTCATCACTTACTTTTAAACTATGCAAAAACGGTAGGCAGTATAGAACTGCTTACCGTTTTTAGTTATTTCTAAATGTATATAGGTCCTAATATATATGTTATTATTTAACTAAATGTCAAGCATTGGAACGAGGACTAAAGATGAGTGAAAAAACGAGGAAAAAATATTCTCCCAAATGGAATCTCTTCAGTGTGTTCATAATTGCTACTGCTGGGAATCTATTCCCTTTATTCCGGGAACTTTATAATGCAGGAGGCGTCTTTTCGGATGTTAGTCCGCTTTATTATTACTTAATCGCCATGTCAGTGATTGGCTTTTCTATTGCCTATTACATTGTAAATAAACTGGCTATTTCAAAAAAGACAGATTCGTTTTACTTGAGTGTGCTGGGTGTAAATTTTTTAGTCACTATTATTTTGCTACTGTTCACTTCTGTTCTATTAGCTATCGTTTACTAAGCGACTTGACGTTTCACTGTGAGTAATGACATACAGGTTTATAAACTAATTGTTCAAGGAGATTAAATATGACTAAATTAATTTGGCTTCAATTGTTAGCGAGTGTACTACTGCTCGTATGTTTAGGACAGCTTCTTTATCAGGGAGGAATAGCCTTGGATGAAGGCCGCGCATTTGAAGCTTATTTTTATGCCACAAGAAGCTATCTTTTCATAGCGATAGGGATGGGCATCGTACTATTGATCACTAGCCTATTCAATAGCCTACCTAAGTTAAACAAAAGATGGTAAGTCGCTTTAAGTAATCTTAATACTTTGGCGCATATTATATAATTCCTGAATAATTCATACTTTTTCTTTAAAGCGTTTGAAACTGCCTAACGGCAGTCTAAATAAACTTTTTTTGTTTTCACCTGTTAAGTGATGAAAAAA
>NZ_JANL01000005.1 GCF_000585255.1 Alkalibacterium sp. AK22 | reverse complement strand
GCGGCACCTCGAGAGAAGATGGCCACGAGTTGCGCCGGAAAAGGAGTTTGCGCAGCACCTTGAGAGAAAATGGTCACGAGTTGCGCCCCCGCCCACGCTCCCGTCGCCCTCTGACTACACAAGTAGAAAATCCCGTCTCGCCAAGAATCAAACTCTCCTGGTGTGACGGGATTTTTCTCTATATTTAGAAACAAAATGATTAGTAGCCGAAATAAGGGTCCCAGATAAAGCGGGTACGTTTGATACCTGCTTTACCCAGTTCTTTCTTTGTAGCCTTGATGATTTTAGGGTTACCTGCTATATAGTAAAAAGCATTGTTCCCGTAATAATCAGCTAAAGCAAGATAACTTTCGATTGTTGCCTCTTTATTTGTAGCATAAACAGGGTGGAAGGAATCGTTTCTACGGGCAATGTCATCCAGCTCTTCTTTAAACAGGTGACGGTCTGGAGAAGTATAGACGAGATGAAAAGGTCTCGATTCATCGCGCTCCAACTCCTTGACAATAGCGCGCATAGGAGTGATACCAATACCAGTTGCTATCATAACAATAGGAGTGCTCTCATCTTTAACCTTAAACCAGCCAAAAGGACCATATACACAAATTTGATCACCCACTTCAAGATCAAAGAGTTTTTCCTTGAAGCTGCTCTTCGGTTCATTGGCTCGAGTAGCAATCAGCATGAACCCTTCTTTCGGTATAGAGGCTACTGAAAAAGGACGAAAGAATTTTCCTCTAACTTCCTTTCCGGGAAGGGTGAATACGCCGTGATCTCCTGCGTCCCATTTAAAGTTTTTAGGTATAGCCAATTTGATAACTAAGTAGTCATCAAAAGGATTGTACATCTCTGTAATAGTCAGTTTGTTTCGTCTGAATAGACTAGTGTAATCACTCATTTTCATTGACTTTCACCCTTTTAAGTACGACTTTATTTCATTATACGTTAAGGAAGCTGTGATAAGAAGTTAAATGCTTTCCTGATCAATGATTTGCCTGTATTGTCTGCCTACTGAATATGGTGTGCAGTGTTCAGATGCCTTGATATTTTAAAACGTTGTGCCTCTCACTAAACTACTTGTTATATTTAAAAACCCAGTCCCGAATTCTATAGGACTGGGCTTTCGCTATGCAAAATAGTTACACATGGCTTTTCAGAAACTATAAACTTAGGCAAAGCTGACTGATTTCAATCAGCTACGGACATCTTTCATTTCATCAAGAATATTTAGATCAGCTAAAGAAATCTCAAAATCCATCTGGCTGTTTTCGATGATGCGCTGCTCATGAGATGATTTTGGAAGCGGCAGTGTATCTTTTTCCAGGCAGTAACGGATGGCCACTTGGGCGGGGGTCTTGTCATACTTGTCTGCCATCGCCTTCAATTCAGGACTGTCCAGCAGCTCTCCCGTCGCAAGAGGAGAGTAGGCTTCGACAACAATACCGTGCTCCTGACAGAAGGACAGTAGCTCTTTCTGGTCTCTTCCGATATAAAATGGAATCTGGTTGGCCATTGGCACAATATCACAATTATCCAGTAGAGACTGAATATCTTTCGTTTCAAAGTTGGATACGCCTATTGCACGAATCTTACCATCACGATAAAGTTTTTCCATCGCTTTCCAGGACGCTATATTCCCTTCTGTGCAGTCTTTTCCGATATCACTCCAAGGCCACGGAGCATGAATCAAATACAAGTCGAGGAAGTCAACACCTAAATTAGTGATGGTCTCATGAAAGGCATCCAGTGTTTCCTGATACCCTTTGCGTTCGGCCGGGAGTTTGCTTGTAATAAACACTTCTTCACGGGCGAGGTCAAAATCCTTGATGGCCTTACCGACATTTTCCTCATTCTGATAAGCCAGAGCCGTATCGATGTGGGTGTAGCCGTTTTTAAGAGCCATTGTTACTGCCTCGTAGGCTTCGTTATTGGGAATCTGCCAGGTACCAAAGCCAATGGGCGGAATCGACACGCCGTTATGAAAAGAAAAGGTTTTATTGCTGGTCATAAAATTAATTCCTCCTAAAATATCAACTGCTTCAATTTTACCTTAAACAGCATGAAAATGCTTCCTTTTTGATTGGCCTTCCTATTTGTAGTTAATCAAAACAGTGAGATCCCCATTGAGGACTCCTGTGTCCTGGGCCTCGAAATAATTGAGGATCACGCGTATTTCAGCTGCTTCATTTTCGTCTGTAAACGTTGCTTCTTCAATAGACAAGGTTTCGCCGTTTTCTGACAAGGTAAAGACATCCTCTGCAAGGAAAGACAAATCAAAGGACAGGAGCAGATTGCCTTCCTCTACCAGCTCAAGCACAAACAGGTTTTCCTCTAGTGTGATAGCAAGCTCGGTCGACTCTCTGTTCAGTTCAAGCGTGTAAATATCTTCTGTGTCAAGGTAGTAAGTGCTCAAAAATACCGCTTCATCGGCTTGATTTACTGGAATGACGACAGGTGAGCGCCGGTCGATTTCGACATAAGCATAATCCCGGTCAACAGGTTCCTGAGGGGACTCTGTGTTTTCAAAGAAAAACGGATCGAAACCAAAAATGCTTTCAAAGTCATTGTAGTAATTGAAATTCTCCGGCAGCCAGCTGATACGGTTTAGTGCATTGACGTCTTGCAGGTGATTGAAGCTATAACTGAGTTGCGTTTTTTCCGAATCTGTAAATGACACTACAGAATTGATCCGGCCATTTTCATCCAGGTCGTTCTCTGAAACAATGTGGTCCACCCGTCCAAGTTGGCTGCTTATACCAATCGATACGGCATCGATATAGGGCAGTACTGAAATTCCCCCAAGCAGAATCAGAATAAGAGGAATCAGTGTTTGCTTAGGTTTGAAAAAAGCAAAGATAAGGCTGCTGCTGATGGCAAATAAGCCGAAGAGCAGCACAAAATAGCGGCCATAGGTCAGTCCAAGCTGGAAGGACTTTATTGAAGAAGAGACACTTTGAAACAGGGCGATAAGGAGCAGAAGATATGGGAAATAGCGGGTAAATAGATGAACCCACTGTTTTTCTGAAGGTTCTGTGAGAAACAGCGTCAGCAGACCGATGATGACGTAACTGATCAGCATGGGCTCAATCAAATTGTCCAGCCAGAACTCTCCGGTCAAGTTGAGTCCGATATAAGCAAGCAGCAAAACTGTAAAGACAAGAATCAGCGGAACTACAATAAAGTCCAGCAGTATTGCAAGCAGTTTAGGGCGACTCATAGCTTGCTGAATATCCTTATGCTCGGTTGACTTGTTAAATCTGGGGATCATTGACAAAAAGTAGACTGGCGCAAAGAAGGTGAAAATCAAAGCTGCTGAATAACTGAACCAGGTAAATTCAAGTACGGCAAACAGTGTACTGTAGGTACCGAGCACTGCACTGACTCCCAGATACATGACTACAGCCAGGAGCAAACTACTAAAAAAAGCCTTAATCATGACAGTCAATGTGTCTGTGAGCGAAATATGAGAGCGGACGGTAGGCGCAGCAATCAGACAGACAGTACCTAAGAAATAAAAGACAAGTGTCCGAATACTCCCCGCCTGATTAAGTGACAAGTCGACTTGCCTCAGATAGATATAATACAGGAGAATAAACAAAAGCAGTCCAGTCTCTAAAATCCAGTGCCACTTTTTGGAAGAGAGGAGTTGTTCTGAAAAAAGAATAAGTGCAGCTAGAAATAATGCCGCCAGTCCTGAAGCTAAAACTTCTGCTCCGTACTCAAAATCATTGGACTGGATAGAAAGTAGTGAAAACAAGGTGGCTAGTCCGATAAAAGCTATGGGTAGTGGAAAACGCTTGAAGACGACACTGCCTTGTTTTTTCAGGCGAAAAAAAAGTTGACTGTTTTTCATGAAGAACACTCCTGTCTGCTGAGTGAAAATAGTTGGTTCTTAATGAAATCATACTCCTAAGGATAAGATTCTGCAATGTTTATTCCTTGCCTGAACAGTTTATTTTTAGACTGTCAAATAAGGGTTTTAAAGACCTATAAGGCCTCTCTTTTGTTGAAGCAAGACCTTGTCTGATACAATATAAGTGTACAAAAAATCGAAAGGAGTCAGATTATGCAAAAGTATATTTTTAAATCACCCAGTCGCTATATTCAAGGGAACGGTGTTATTGAGGAACTAGGCAAAGAAACGGAAGCAATAGGAAAGAAACCCCTCCTGCTTTCTGATGAAGTGGTATGGGATATTACAAAAGATGCCATAGAAAACAGCTTCAAGGATTCGGACAGTGACTTCCATTTTGAAGAATTTAACGGTGAGGCCTCAACGAAAGAAATAGATAGACTCGTCGAGCTAGGTAAAGACAAAGAGGCAGATGCCGTCATTGGTGTCGGCGGGGGGAAGACCTTGGATACGGCAAAAGCTGTGTCTGATGCTTTGGGTGTTCCAGTAATCATTGTGCCGACTACAGCCTCTACAGATGCACCAACAAGTGCGTTGTCCGTTATTTATTCCGATGACGGTGTGTTTGAGGATTATAAGTTCTATGATAAAAATCCGGACCTGGTCCTAATCGATACAGGCATTGTCGTTAAAGCCCCCCTTCATTTGTTTGCCTCGGGTATGTCTGATGCCATGGCAACACTGGTTGAGGTGAGGGCTGCCATGAAACGCAATGGTGACACAATGGCCGGAGGCAAGACGACTTTTGCAGCTAAAGCTATTGCTGAAATGGCCGAGGAGGTTCTCTTCACTCATGGACTAGCGGCTTACCAAGCAGTTAAGGAAAAACTCGTTACTCCACAAGTGGATGCTATTGTTGAAGCAAATACCCTGCTTTCAGGACTTGGCTTTGAAAATGGCGGATTGGCCGGAGCTCACGCGATCCATAACGGCTTTACAGCCGTTGATGGAGAAATTCACGATCTGACTCATGGTCAAAAAGTAGCCTACGGGGTGCTGGTACAGCTGGTACTGGAACGCAAATCGGGAGATGAAATCAAAAAATACATCGACTTCTTCAAAGCGATTGATATGCCGACAACACTCAAAGATATTCATTTGGATGAAAAATCATTTGATGAGCTGATTGAAATCGGAGAGCTTGCTACAGCAGACGGTGAAACCATGGAAAATCTGGACCCTGAAATCACACCGGTAGAGATTGCCCATGCTATCCTGGCGGTCAATGAACTCAGTAAAGCCTAAAATGTAGGCCAAAGATTGATTCAAAAGCAGCAATTACAGGACGCCGCTTTTTTTAAAACAAAAGATGAAAAACGGTCAGACTAAGGATATCGTTTCCTTGATCTGACCGTTTTTTCATGCTTATCGACTAGGTTCCCCTCGAGTTTAATTGAATGGGTATTTATTGACGAGCAATACTGTCAGTTAAACGCAGTCACTAACGACTACTGAAAAAAGATAATAAATTGAATCGAGTTGCCACGCAATGGTAAGAGTAGTCCGGCTTAACGCGAGTATCGATGCCAAGTCGGCTCTCCATAGGTTTAGCGGTTCAGCTTAAGGGGGGGCAGCGACGCCGAGTCGCCTCGGCTCATCTCACAAAATAGTGCTGTGCGCCATCTGAGCACTCGAAAAAGCAAGGAAAGCTGGGCTGTTGTGCGCTTAATTTAACTTTTGAGAGCAATAGTCATGGCTTTCAGTTGACTTGGCTCTAGCAAAAGCCACTGCTTGTCTGTGGCACCAGCTCGAGCGTTTATTGACCTTGGAAGATCTGAAAGTCTTCTGAAGAAGGCACCAGCCTTGTTGCCTACTGCTTGTATCTTGTTGATTGCTGATCTTCAAAGACTGTCTTCAATGCTGCGATGCGTCGGGCTTCAAACGCTTGAGACCGTTTTGTCCAGTAAGGAATATCGTAGCCATGCAAAGCCTTGGGAACTACCGCAACATCTGCTTCTGTTTTAGCAGCCATTAACTCTTTTGCATATAGAAGTCCCTCGTCTCTTAGCGGATCGTATTCGCAAACTTCTATATATGCGGGGGGCAGATTACGGAAATGCCTTGCTTCCAGAGGTGCAGCGTATGGCTGAACAGGATCAATAGGTTTTTGAACATACAGCGACCACATCATTTTATACAAAGCATTGTTCCAGAAGGGTGTCTTGTCAAATGCTCTCATTGAAGGTGTCTGGGTACGGGCATGCATAACCGGGTAAAGAAGAAACTGAAAGCAAAAATTAGGCAGGTGTCTGTCCCGACGTAGGAGGGTAACTCCAGCCGCCAGTGCACCACCGCTGCTGTCTCCGCCGACGGCTATCTTTCTCGGATCGATGCCCAGATTCCGGCTGTGATTAAAGACCCAATCCGCTGCCTGAAAACAGTCGTTGAAAGGGGCAGGGAAGGGATATCTGGGAGCCTGACGGTAATCAACTAAAACAACGATACTAGTGGTTTCTTTTGCGTAAGTCATTGCCCATTTATGGTGATGAGGAGACTGAGTCATAAAGTAGGCACTACCATAAAAATAAAGTAGGCAAGCTGAAGCAGGCTGGTCAACAGGACTATAGATGTAGAGTGTAACAGACGTATCGTCGGTTGTGCTCAGCAATACCTTTTTTAATGTCACGCCTGACGAGACGGGCAAGCTTTTTCTGGCTAGCCAGAGTGAAGTGTTTACTATGGGAATGACGACAGGCACCAAGGGCCAGGCCAAAAATTTATAGGGGCGAACGTCTTTAAAGATTGAATATCTAGTCATAATGTATCCTCCTGATTACTTAAGCATAAGCTTAAATGGCCCTTCAGTAAAGCAGAATTTATCTGTCTGCTTGATTTTTACTTTCAGGTGACAAGCGGTTATGAGTCTTGCAAGCCTACTAAATTACCCGTTCTTTTTTGTGATATTATACAGGTGTGTTGTTTCTAAACTCTTTTTTTCATGTATAATATGACTAAATAAACATTACAACGGATTCCTGAAAGGACACTTATCGTGACTAAACGATTGATCGCCTGCCTAGCCGCGCTGTGTGCTGCGGCTGTATTGATGTTTCCGGTTCAACAGTTAAGAAAGCAGTATGATATCCAGGCTGCCCAGGAGCATCGGGCTGAAGCGAGGGACACTCTTAATCAGATCCAAAATGAGCTGCAATCCAAGCTGGACAGCAGTCTGTTTTATGCAGATTTCTTTGAAATGCTCATCAGCCAAGACTCCGATTTGACTGACGATGACTTCCTCCAATATGCTCAGCTGGTCGTGGATAATAATCAGATTATCGATAGCGTGTCCATTGCTAGAGATGGAATTATTCAGTTTATTTATCCACTAAGGGGAAATGACAGAGCTATTGGTTTTGACCTCCTAGAAGATACCGAACGGGCTTATCATATCCAAAAAGCCATCGAGCAGCAGAAATCAGTGGCTCAAGGTCCAATCGAAGCTGTTCAAGGCGGAGTTAAAATTTTCAATCGTAAGCCGGTTTTTATAGAATCAGCCGGGGGACTGGAGACGCTTTGGGGCTTTGCGAATATTACTGTAGACTACGATGATTTGCTAGCTTCAGTGGTTGACCCGGATACAGTTCAGGACTATGCACTAGCGCTTAGGCTCTATACCGGAACAGACAGGGAAGAATTCTGGGGAGATGCCCGGGTATTTGAGCAAGACAGTCTGCTCGGGACTGTTCGTCTGCCGGGAAACGTCTGGACTTTAGGCATCACTCCTGCTGGAGGCTGGCGTTTCTCTTCAGATACTCATCAGACCGAGATGCTCCTGTTTTATGTCATGATTAGTATGATTGCGCTTATGGTATATGTGTTTACACTGCAATACGTTAATAAGCGCGAGCTGGCCCACAGCGACTCCCTGACCGGTCTCTTGAACAAGGGAACTTTTGAAAAAACGGTGAGGCAGCTGATTAAAGCCAACACCGGCCAAAACGGCCTGCTTCTTATTGACTTTAATGACTTCAAGCAAGTGAATGACGAATATGGCCATCTAGCCGGAGACCGGGTTCTGATTGTCTGCTCACGCCGAATCACCGAAGTTCTTAAGCAGACGGATCAAATCGGACGAATAGGTGGAGATGAATTTATGATTTTGGTCAAGGATGTAAGGTCAGAAGAGAATCTTGAAAAAATTGCCGACCGAATCGTCAGGCATGTAGAACAGCCGATAGAATATAAAGGGTGCCTGATCAAGCCGTCTGTTTCAATCGGCTATATGATGACCACGCAGCTGGATTTATTCGAGAACCTGTACGAATCAGTTGATAAACAGATGTATCGACATAAATCTGTCTACAAGCGATCGGCTGACTTTATGTTAACCGAAATCGATTAAAACAAATGGTGACACATAGCAATGCTTGAGCTTTACCGGGAGAGACTCTTTGGAGTCTCTTTTTTTTTAAAAAAAAAATTAGGAGACCGTTACTCTTTGATAATGTTGCTGGGGACAAGCAGGCACATTGAAATGATCCCTGATTCAAAGTTGTAGTCAATCAAGAAAGCCAAATAGGATGTGGAAGTCGTAATTTTTGAAAAAGAAGTCAGTAGAGGACTATGATGACAATATAAAAATAAAAGGAGAGATAGGATGAAGTTAAAAGATAAAGTAGCAATGATTATCGGTGGAACATCAGGTATTGGGGCAGCAACAGCGGTGGCATTTGCCCGGGAAGGAGCCCGTGTACTTGTCTGTGGTAGAAATCAGGAGGCAGGAGAAAAGGTAGTCGATCAAATCACCCAAAACGAGGGGGCGGGCCTATTTGTAAAAGTGGATACCACAGTAGCCGAAGAGCTGAACAAGGCAGTTGAAAAAGCACAGGATGCATATGGGACAGTGGATATTCTTTACAATGGAGCGGGCATTCATGATGCCTATGCGACGGCTCTTGACCTGGAAGATAAGGACTACGACAAATTGATGGCAGTTAATGTAAAGGGACCTTATCTGGCAGTCAAAGCTGTCTTGCCGGTCTTTTTAGATAAGGGGAAAGGAACAGTCATTAACGTTGGGTCACAAGCCTCAAGTGTAGCAGGTCCGGGGGGCTCAGCTTATGTCACATCCAAGCATGCCTTGGTCGGCTTTACTAAGCAATTGGCCTATGATTTTGGCAGTAAAGGAGTCAAAGCTAATCTGCTTGCTCCAGGATTTGTTGAAACGCCGATGACTGAAGGGATTGAAGAAGAACGACTCAAAGGTATTCCTGCTAGAAGAGCCGGCAAGCCTGAGGAAATTGCGGCTCTGGCAGTGTTTTTAGCATCGGAGGATTCAGACTACATGCATGGCACAACGGTGACTGCAGATGGAGGATGGATTGTAGGACGTTAAACCAGTTAGATTGCAAGTATGGCGTTGAAAGGGTGGCAAAGTGATCGTATAGTCTAGATTCATATTGTTCATGTAAGCACAAAATATAGTGTAAAAGATAAAAAAAGTGGAAAAATAGCTTCCATTTAACTTGTTTATTTGTTAAACTATTCACATAACAAAGAACAGGAGAGAATGCCATGAAAAAAGTGATGAGTGCTTTAAGGTTTGTCTTCCGTAACGGTGAAACCTGGACAGTAAGCCGTGAACACATCGGAGACTTATGGATCAAGCAGGTATCGACCAGCTTTGGGCGCATCAAAGACGATTTTGAAGAGATTCACCCGTGTGAATCGTTGAAAATCGAGATTGCCCAAGAAGCAGACAGTGTCAATTCTAACGACATCAATAAAGGTGGACTGGAAGCCGGTATGTTTGCCCGGGTTGCCAAATTCCAGGATATCGAAATGATGGATATTTTGTATCGTGACCGTAAAGTGGACAGCAAGAGTGTGCATGTTGATAAAGACCGCATCTACTTTCCTTATAAAGCAATGGATACAGACGGTAACGATAACTTGTATCAATCATCCCAAGAGCATGGAGATCGACTCTATATTGTGATAGACCCAGACCGCACGGTCACTGACGTTTATCCGGAGTGTGCTGCAGCTCATTCATGATGTGTTCCCTTACCGCAGTCAGGTGGATAACCCCCACTTGACTGTTTTTTTGCGTATAAATTGTTTTTGAAAAGTCGAATCGGTACAATATAATAGATATAAAGAAAGGATGATCAGATTGACAGATAGAAAATATGCTTCATCATTTACCTTTAACAGCGGAGTAAAGCTAAATAACCGGTTCGTTATGGCACCTATGACAACCAAAATGAGCTTCTTTGATGGAGTGATTACAAAAGACGAAATCAGTTATTACCACTTAAGAAGTAAAGAAGCTGGAGCGATCATAACCGCAGCAGCCAATGTATCCGAAGGCGGTAAGGGCTGGGAAGGAGAGCTAGGGATTTGCGATGACAAGCACCTCCAGGGACTTAGCGAGCTGGCTTCGGCCATTCAGACAAACGGGACAAAAGCAATCGTACAGTTGTATCATGGAGGACGCATGACATCATCTTCTGTGCTGAGAGGCACAAAGCCGGTTGCTCCGAGTGCGGTTAAAGCAGAACGTCCAACAGCTGAAGAACCGAGGGAACTCGAAGAAAAAGAGATTTATCAAATCATCGAAGATTTTAAAGCGGGAGCAGTGAGAGCTATACAGGCAGGTTTTGACGGAATCGAGCTTCACGGCGCAAATACCTACTTGCTTCAGCAGTTCTTCTCCCCGCATTCAAACCGCCGGGAAGACCAGTGGGGTGGTAGTCTGGAAGAGCGTTTCCGCTTTGCCGATTTGCTGGTTGATGAAGTCATCGAAACGGTAAACAAACATACCGATCGTCCCTTCGTCATCGGCTACCGTTTTTCACCGGAAGAATATGAAACACCAGGTATTCGCTTCGAAGACACTTTGTACCTAGTAGATAAGCTGGCTGATAAAGCCATTGATTATTTGCATGTATCATTGGGAAAATATGATCAGCTATCACAGAATGAAGAGTATCAGAATCAATCCATGCTGGCCTATCTTCATGAAAAAATAAACGGCAGAACCGCCTTTATTTCAGTTGGAGATATCCGTACCGGACAAGATGCAGAAAAGGCCTTAGAAAACAGTGATTTAACAGCACTGGGACGTGTCCTGCTAGCCGATCCTCACTGGGTCAGCAAAGTTCTGAAAGACAAGGAAGAGACGATTCGTTATGATGTAACGGATGAAGAGCGGGAAGAGCTGTTTCTCACTAATGGTGTCTGGCAATTTATGCAGAATATGATGAAAGACCGGATCAAGTAGGCTGCAAGCTGAAGTGAAGGAGTGCCTGACGATGATGACGAGAGAGGTATATGCTAAGTTTCACCAGTTTATCGATTATTTTCTCTTTGGACTGATAACAGCCACGATTAACATTCTTGTGTTTTTTACCCTTCACCACCTATTCAGCGTATACTACCTTACAGCTAATGCTGTTGCAATTTCCCTGGCTATTCTCTTTTCTTTTCTGGTCAACAAGAAATATGTATTCAAGACAACACTTCATACCAAAAAGGCACTGGTCAGAGAATTTTCTTTGTTTGTGTCGTTAAGATTAACTGCGGCTTTAATGGATATGGCTGGACTTTATCTGATTGTCCAGCTGATCCGGTTCGGGGCAACGCAGGCTAAGATCATCGTAGAAGTATGTATTGCAGCCAGCAATTACTATATAAGTAAGCGTGTCATTTTCAAAAAAGACTGACTACTTTGAAAAGGAGTGAGTAATATGAATAAAGCACTGATCAATATCGATTACACCCTCGACTTCGTTGCAGATGAGGGAGCACTGACTTGCGGAGAACCAGGTCAGGCCATTCATGACAAAATCATTGAGATTACAAAAAGATTTAATGATGAACAGGATTTTGTGGCTTTTACCATCGACAAGCATCAGGCAGAGGACGCCCACCATCCTGAAAGCAAGTTGTTCCCGCCTCATAACCTTGAGGGCAGTGAAGGAAGAAAATTGTTTGGAGATTTGGAAGCCGTCTATCAGTCTATCAAGGAAGAAGAGCATGTCTACTACACAGACAAGACCCGCTATAGTGCCTTTGCAGGGACGGATCTGGAACTTAAACTAAGGGAAAGAGGCATCACCGAAGTACATTTAGTAGGGGTATGTACTGATATCTGTGTTCTTCATACGGCAGTTGACGCTTACAACAAAGGCTTTGAGATCGTGGTTTACAAAGATGCAGTCGCCAGCTTTAATTTACAAGGACATGAATGGGCTTTGACCCATTTTGAAAATACATTGGGTGCTCGAGTCGTTTAACTCATGAATAAAAGCGCTAGCTCATACCTTATTTGGTAAGCTAGCGCTTTTATTCATTCAGCTGAACTGAATATAAATATGCAAATCGTATGGATCTTTTTCAGTCTCTGCATTCTGTATTTCTGCCGGACATTGACGATAAGGCCCACCATCAACATAAGCAAAAGCCATAAAGATAGAAGACTGCAGATGTTCCAGTGCCTGCTTTGTATCTTTTTGCGGCAGTCTACCTAAATACGTATTCTCTATATAAATATCCAACCGGTCTGACGGGGAAGGAACCAGCTTGACGTTTTTTGTCCTGTAACTTTCATAACGGTATATTTTTTTATTGTAGGCGGCAAGGTCCTTGTCTGTTTTGCCAGCGTAACTTCTTTTAGAATAATCTTTTGAAATGATTTTGTTTACAACTTGATCTATAACCACTTGGTCATTGGTCAAGTCACTCGCTTTTACTTGTACTTTGTGTTTAATAGTTACAGGGTGACCGTCTCTAACTTCTTTTAAAGATTTAGTTTTGATTAATTGGCTGGAACGCGAAGCGTGTTCTTTGATAAATGTTTTGATGCTCTCATAGAAACTCAAGGTCATACCCCCTTTTCTGTTCTAAATGTTTCACTATACAAATGTGTACGTTTGGACATATTTATGTCACAAATAGAGTGTATCGAAATAAGCTGTAAGATTCAACTGTTATCGCTCAAAAAAAATAACATCTATTATTTATTGAAGTGAAAATAATAGTAATTCCATATTCAGATATAGATTCTACTCTGTTAGGCTAATATAATGATGTCCGGTATTTTTTGAAAATATTCACGTTTACAGCAACCAGAACTATACTTAAACTTTAGTTATTATAATCTATGTACTTGTTGACTGCAAGTATTTAAATAGATTTGACTCATTATAAATAAAAAAATAATAAAATATAAATTTTCCATCTAAAATTAAAACTTTTCCTCTTGATTGATTCTGAAAATAGAAAAGAAATCAGACATCCTGATCAGGCTTCAGCCTCATTGACCATGAAAACCGCTACAGTTATAATTGAACCATCTTAACAGCACATTTCTTGAAAAAAAATATCTAAGTACGCTAAATACCAGGAGGGTGAATGAGTATGGAGACTTTAATTAAAGTGGAAAATCTAAGTAAGGCGTTCGGAAAGACACAAGCGCTGGATCAGGTCAGTTTTGAAGTCAGAAAAGGGGAAATCGTCGGTTTTATCGGTCCGAATGGAGCCGGAAAATCCACAGCCATTCGGATTCTTCTAGGCTTGATCAAAGCGGATAAGGGGAGGGTAGAAATTTTTGGTCAAGATGTCTGGAAGGAAGCGGTAGATATTCACAGGCGGGTTGCTTATGTCCCGGGGGATGTCAATCTTTGGCCGAACTTGACTGGTGGAGAGGTTATTGATCTGTTTCTCAGCTTACGTGGTATAGCGGTAGACCGTAAGCGAAAAGAAGACCTGATCCGGCGGTTTGAATTTGATCCAACGAAAAAATGTCGGGCTTATTCCAAAGGTAATCGCCAGAAAGTTGCGCTGATTGCAGCATTTGCGGCAAAAGCCGATGTGTATATATTTGATGAGCCGACTTCCGGGCTGGATCCACTGCAGGAGCAAGTATTTCAGGAATGTACCAAAGAAGCACTGGAAAAGGGAGCTAGTGTCCTATTGTCCAGTCATATCCTTTCTGAAGTTGAAAAACTGTGTGACAAAGTGGTCATTATTCGGCAAGGAAACATTGTTGAAGCCGGTTCGCTTGACGACCTCAGGCACCTTACACGTGTGCTAATCAGCTTGAAAACAGTGGAAGCACTCCCTGATTTAGATAAGCAACCATTCGTCCATGATTTTCATATGAAAAAAGGCGAGTATATTTTTCAGCTGGACAGTGACCACTTAAATGATCTGCTTGCTTATCTTCAGCCTTTCACTGTAACACAATTTGAAAGTGCTCCGCCTAAACTGGAAGACTTGTTTATGCGCCATTATGAATCAACCAGAGGAGGAGTCTGAATGCAGTCACACAAACTTACAGGCCAGATGTTTGTTTTTACTTTGAAAAAAGAGTGGATTACATTGCTGCTGTGGCTTATCGGCTTAGCTGCTTACGTGATTATAGGTGTCGTCGCTTTTATTGAAATATATGGTGAGCCGGCAGAGCTAGAGGCCATGGCTATGGCTATGCAGAACCCTGCAATGGAAGCTTTATTCGGAAAAGCGATCGGAATGGACAATTTTACAGTAGGCGCTTTATACACACAAAGCATGACTATCATCGGTTTTGTTTTGATAGCGCTGATGTCAATCCTGCTTGTTGTCAGAAACACCCGAGGTGAGGAAGAAGATGGTACTCTGGAACTGATTCAGGCCCTTCCTGTGGGGCGGTTGGCGCATACAAATGCGACAATCATCCTTTTACTTGCAACGAATACCGTGCTGGCTATCATTTCATCTGTGCTGCTCTTGCTGCTGGGTGATGCAAGTATGACGTTACATGGAGCTATACTTACAGGTGCGATGTATGGAATCAGCGGTATCTTGTTTGGGGCGGTGGCCCTCATTACCAGTCAGCTGTCTTCCAATACGCGCGGGTCCATGATGCTGGCTTTCAGTGTTTTAGGCGGTGCGTATATACTGAGAATCATCGGTGATGCAGGGTTAACCGTATTGAGCTGGATTTCACCCCTAGGCCTCCTGTACCGGAGTGAGCCTTTTGCCAGTAATAACTGGTTGCCAATCTATATCGGGCTGCTGGTTACTGTCTTACTGCTGATAACGGCCCTCTGGCTGAAAAAGCACAGAGATATAGGAGCAGGCCTGCTTCCTGATCGTCCAGGAAAAACCCGTGCTTCATCTTTATTACAGACTTCTTTAGGCTTTGTTTTTATTCTGATCAAAGTCCCATTGATTGCCTGGTCGGCTGCCATGTTTCTTCTGGGTGTATCGTACGGATCCATACTGGAAGATGTCCAGGATTTGCTTTCTGGAAATGAAATTATTGAGCAGATCCTAGCCAGCGACCCGTCAATAGGCTTGGTTGAACAATACATGTCCATGATTCTTGCTGTTATGGCAATGATTACGACAATTGCGGGCCTTCAGGTCTTTTTGAGAATCAGGGCAGAAGAAAAAAAGCAGCGCCTTGAATCAGTTGTCGCAGGCAACCGGTCGCGTCAGACGGTTATCAGTGGATTTACTTTGACTGCTGTACTTTCTATGTTCTGGCTTCAGCTGGTTCAGTCATTGGCGTTTGGAGGAGCAGCACTTGCGACAGGTTATGATATCGAACTGCTTGATGTCCTGCTTACTGGGATGGCTTATATTCCGGCGATGTTGATCATGCTGGGAGTAGCTGTGATCCTTTTCGGCTGGATACCCAAAACTACACCAATTATCTGGCTATACCACGGCTATGCCTTCATTCTGCTGTATTTTGGTGACCTGTTCGACATACCGGCTGCCTTTAACCGTTTGTCTCCTTTTTATCATGTACCAGCTCTGCCTTCAGAAGAGTGGAGTTGGGAAGTGACAGTAACGTTGTCTGTTGTTGCTTTAGTGCTCATAGCTATTGGAACGGTTGGGTTCAGACAAAGGGATATCAATTGATCAAACTGAAATACATGTAGTTCAGACCTGCGACCAACTCGGTCCCAGGTCTGATTTTTTGTTTTTACTACGCTAGTCGTGGTAATTACCATTACACTATGCTAAACTAAGTACAACGACAGATAAAGTAATTTACAAGGACATAAATGACTAGTTTTTCCAGACGCATAATGCGATAATGCCCCCTATGTAAACACTTTTCAGTTCGACAATGACAGGCGCTAGGGTAAAGAAAGGGGGAGGCTAATGATCAGCAGTGATGTAATCCGTGGCTACAATGATACTTTTTTACTGTCTCTTCTATCTGAACAGGACTCATATGGCTATGCCTTGTCCAAAGAAATTAAGGAGCGGACAGGCGGGCAGTATGTGATCAAGGAAACCACAATGTACTCGGCCTTCAGCCGTTTGAAAAAAAATAAGTTGATTGAAGCGTATGCAGGAAATATTACCCAAGGGAAAAAGCGGACATACTATAGAATTACAGAGGATGGCCGAAAATATCTTGAGCACAAGCAACAGGAATGGACTTTGACAAAAGAAGTGATTGACAAGTTGGTTGAAAGGGGAGAAAACAAATGATTATTCGAGAGTATGTCGAGCAAATGTTTAAAAGTGTGCCTCTTACAGAGGAGACCTATCAGCTGAAGCAGGATATGTTAGCAAATATGGAGGACAAATATGAACACCTCATTGCTGAAGGAGCAACTGAAAATGAAGCTTTGGGGGTCGTTATCACAGAATTCGGTAATATCGACGAACTGCTCACCGAGATGGGAATCAGAAAAGATACAGAGAAAACGGTAGATCACTATCCGACGATGGAAAGTGATGCGGTCGATGGTTATATTAAATCCCGACAGACAATGGGACTGCGTATCGGATTAGGTGTCTGGTCCATTCTAACAGGAGTCGGCGGTATGCTGACGCTCTTTGGTTTGGCACCCACACTGAATATGCCTGGAGTTATCGGTGTTATCTTCTTGCTCCCTTTTTTAATCATTGGCATCGGGCTGCTCATTATGGAGGGCCTTCGTTCTCGGGATCTGCAAGCTTATCAGTCTCCCTTTGTGCTCTTGCCTGACTTGAGAGATGAAATTGCTGACCGCAAGAAGGCATACGAGAAGTCACTAGCATTCAGTATTATGATGGGTGTCGCCTTATGTATTCTATCATTCGTCCCGCTGCTCATCGGACTGTGGACAACTACCCTTTCTGTTCTGCCGGGCATTGGCCTCATGCTCGTGTTAATTGGGATAGGTGTCGTCTTCTTTGTATACGGCGGAAACAGTTATTATGCCTTTACCGTTCTGCTTGAAAACGGTAAAGATCCTGCTTGTTTTGAAGAAGCAGTCAAGGCGGATAAGCGTATGAAAAAACTAAATTATATTATTGATGAGATTTACTGGCCGGTTATTGTGTTGGTATATCTAGGCCTGGGATTCATTATTGGCGGAAATGTCTGGTCCTGGAGCTGGATCCTGTTTGTCCTGGGAGGCATACTGGAAGATACAGTCAAAGCGCTCTTTGAATCGATTTACAAATCATAATGAAACTATAATCAAAACAAAAGGCCACCGCTCAAACGAGCGGTGGCCTTCATTATTGAAAAAAGAAAATAACTAAATAAATCATTGAGGGACGTCTGTTCGAGCGTTGACTGAGAGCAATGTCAGAAGGACAGTGCTCGACTCAATATAAATTCCCAGTCTCTAGGATGCTGTATTGAGCTCAGCGGCCAAACTCAGACGCAGAGAGTAGGTTGAGCTGCATCGCAATCCGAATAGCGGTTAAAAATCAATTTTTTTCAAGTACGATCTTACCGATGGTGTGCTCTGACTGGAGCAGTCCGTAGGCTTCCGTCAGTGTCTGTTCGTTCAGCTGGTCAAAGCGCCTGGTCAAAGTTGTCTGAACGAAGCCTTGTTCTACCTGATTTTTCAGTTCAGTCAGGTATTCATGTTGCTTGATCCAGTCAGCTGTCTGGTAGACTGAACGTGTATACATTAGCTCGAAACTGATGGTCAGACTTTTCCCGAAAAAGGTCATCGGCAGGGGCTCTGACAGAGGGAGAAGCGTACAGAGCTGTCCTTGCGGCTTGACGACTTTAGCGGCTTCCTTGATATTCTCATCTGACTTGGCTGCCAAAAAGACCGCATCGATAGGATCCGCACCGGCTTCTTTAAGCTGCTCTCCATAAGGCTTCATATGATCGATGACCTGTTTGACGCCCAGCTTTTTCAGATGACTAACCGATTCTTCTCTTGAAGCTGTCCCAATCACATTGAAGCCGTAATTCAGGGCAAGCTGGGTGGCGATCGAACCGACACCACCGGCCGCTCCGACAATCAGCAGCGTTACATCAGAGGGATCTTCAGCGACATCAAAGAGCCTCAGGCGGTCGTGGATCACTTCATAGGAGGTTAAAGCTGTCAGCGGGAGGGCTGCTGCCTCTGCAAAGCTCAGATTTTTAGGCTTTAAGCTGACCATCCGTTCATCGATCTTATGAAAGTCAGCCTGGGCTCCCTGGACAGTCGTCGTCCCCGGGTAAAAGACTTCATCGCCTTCTTTAAACAGGGTGACATCCGGTCCCACAGATACCACTACGCCGGAAACGTCTCTCCCTAGAACCGTAAAGGATGCATCATCCTGTTTTTTCATCATTCGAGTAGCCAGATCTGTGGGGTTTAAGCCAACCGCTTTGACTTCAACTAACAGCTCTTTGCCTGAAATGTCAGGGATGGGAACGTCCCGCTTTTCAAAAGTCGGCAGGGCCTGTTTTTTATCCGGATTCTCAAATCCGTATGCCTTCATCATTTTTTCCATCAAAACACCCTTTCTCTTATTTCTTTCAGTGTACACTTTAAGTAACAAGGTCACAAAGTCTTTGCCTTCTTTCTCATAAGAGGCTGATTTTGTTTCCAAACTGCTCATTTTTCGATAAAATAGAAGAACACCCATACATACAGACTAGGAGATGAAGAGCATGACCCACTATATAGACAATGCGATTAAAGTATTTGAAAACAATTTTGACCTGAAGAAAAATGAAAAGGTGGCTGTGATCACGGATGACCGGATGAGTCAGGTTGCGCTGCCTTTTTATGAGGCAGCCTGTATTAAAGGGAACGAAACGGTCTTTCTTCAGTTTCCGGCTAATTACAAGTCCGGGGAAGAGCCGCCGGCCATTGTAGCCCAAGCGATGAAAGAGGCGGATGTTGCGCTGTGCGTGACCCATGCTAGTCTGACACATACCCGAGCCAAGAAAGAGGCAGCAGCTGAAGGGACCCGTATCGGTACAATGCCGGGAATCACGCTGCCGATGCTGGCTGAAGGAGCGATTGAAGCGGATCCGGCGGAAGTCATGAAATTGACGGCCCATTATACCGAACTGTTAGAGCATGCGTCAGACGTTAAAATCGAGAAAGACGGAAAAGAACTGACTTTTTCGGTCAAGGGACGAAAAGGCATAGCGAGTACGGGTGTCTTCAAAGAAAAAGGACAAGCCGGCAATGTCCCTTCAGGAGAAGCCTTTATTGCACCGCTAGAAGATTCTGCTGACGGAAGCCTGATTGTAGACGGCTCGATTGCCCAGCTGGGGATGGTCGAAGAACCGATTCTGCTTAAGCTGGAAAACGGTAGACTGACTGAAGCAACAACTCCTTTAGGAGGGGAGCTCTTAGAACTGCTGGGAGAAGGCGACGGGCGGATTATTGCTGAATTTGGTATTGGAACCAATCCGGCGGCCCGCCTCACAGGTGTCGTTTTGGAAGATGAAAAAGTATACGGCACGATCCATATTGCCTTTGGTTCAAACAAACCGTTCGGAGGAACGACCGAAGCCGGTGTGCATATCGACTGTGTGGTAAAGGAACCGACGGTCTGGGTCGACGGAGTCAAAATAATAGAAGCAGGAAGCATGATATAAATACGGTTTTCCTCATATAAGCTGAGCACGATTGTTTGCTGAGCTGAGGGGGTTGATGTTACCCTTTGAAAATAAAATGCAAATCAGTAGGGGGAAGGAAGAGTTTAGCGTGACAGTAGAAAGTAAAAAAAGTAGAGCGGTGCAGTTTATTTCCTGGGGAATGGTCGTCTTCTGGATGGCCGTCATTTTCTGGTTTTCTTCGCATCCAGCTGATGAATCTGTTAGGTGGAGTGTTGGTGTGATGCGACTTGGCGCAGAGGTACTGTCAAACTGGCAGTGGGTCGGCCTGATCGTCTTCATAATTTTGTATCATCTGTTTCTGATCTGGTTAGCCAGGATGAGTGCTCCCCTTGTCGCTAAAATACTATTGTTCTCCGTGTTCATACTGATCAGCCTGGGGATTGTCTACGTTCTCTACACAACAATCAGACCCAGGGTCAGCTCACTTGGCCTGTTTCAGATGAACCGGTGGGTAATCCATCGCCACTTAAGAAAAACAACCCACTTTTTCATCTATCTGTTCCTTGGAAGTTTTCTGATGAACGCGCTGACCGTTTCAGGAGTTAAATGGATTAAGGCATTTGTGATGGCTATACTAATCTCTTTCTTTTATGCGATCAGTGATGAGCTACATCAGCATTTTGTGCCGGGGCGCACCCCTCTGGTCATGGACGTCATCATCGATACAGTAGGGGCCACCGTTGGGGTCCTGCTTTACAGCACACTCAATCAGCTCATTCAGTGGATCCGAAAGTATACGGCCAAAGCAGACAGGAAGCAGGAAGCAATCAGCTGAGCTTCATCATGGTGAACAGGTAAAAGCGGTCGGCACTGTGCCGATTGCTTTTTTTGTTTGAGTGACTCTGTAGACAATAAGCTAGTCTTAAAGCAGATCGAGCTGCTGAGGGCCGAGGTAGTCGAAATCCAGGCCAAGCAGTTTCTGCAGTTCTTTAGCATTTTTGGCTGCATGTCCACCTGAATTATTGTTGAAGATGATGCAGACTTCCCGGCTGCATTGCTCCAACTGTAGTGCGGTTTCCTTGAAGGCCTCAAGTTCAGTCGGCGAGTAGTCATGCAACGGTCGTTCAGCCCGCCAGTCGGTCACGTTTTCTCCAAGCCAGCCTTCATAGTTCTGCCCGTGCAGGCGCATGATGCTAAGAGCGGGATGGGTGGACACTTTGACCATAGGGATACTGTTGGTCGGCGTCTGCGGCTGATCGACCACGACATGGGTAAAGCCGAGCTGCTTCAGTAAGGCCAGTGTTTTTGAAGCGTTCTGATCAGTAAACCAGCTCTGGTTTCTGAACTCCACGGCTACAGGCAGCTCGTTCATCTGTTTTTTTACATATTTGAGGTAATTGACGTTGGGCCTGATACAATCAAAGGTGGGTGGAAACTGAAACAAAAAAGCTTTGATTTTTTGTTCTCTGATCATCGGATCAAAAGCCTGCAGGTAAGCCGCATAGACGTCGGCCATCGATTCAAAATCAGGGGCGAAAGGCTTATGTAAGGTCATCATGCTGTGCACTTTCGGCAGAAAAGTAAAGCGGTCGGGAGTCTTCTCTATCCAGGATACAATATTTTTAACCGAAGGAATGGCATAAAAGCTTGTATCCAGCTCCACGACTGGAAAATGACTAGAGTAGTCTTCCAGCTTTCTTGAGGCTTCTCTTTGAATCAGGTCATGGTCGCTCCAACCGGTCAGTCCTATGGTCATCATATTATTCGATCTCCTTCAGTTTTTTGAGCTGCTCCTGGATCACGCGCTCGAGTAGTTCATCGAAAGGAGTCTGCGGTTCATGTTTAAAGGGATCTTCACTTTTCACCCGACTGGAGCGGGTCTGGCGCCGCAATTGAGCGGACAGGTGACGACTGTCAACGAGCCTTTGAATACTTTGCTCGGTGTACTCATAACCACTGTGATGAAGGATTCGACATCTTTTAGGCAGCAGCATGGAAGCGAGACCATAGTCCTGTGTAACAACAATGTCGTTGGGATATGCCAGTTTCATAATTTCAAAATCTGCCAAGTCACTGCCTTTGTCAACCCATATACGTTCAACTCCTTCGGGCAGTTCTTTTGTTGAAAAGTGAGAGATACTGGAGACAAGCAGGACCGTAAGATCGTTGTCCCTAGCTTGAGACATAATGATGTCTTTGACAGGACAGGCATCGGCATCAACTAAAATCTGCATGTAAAGCACCTCTTTCATTGATTAGATATACCTATCATACTGAAGCACTAAGGCAATTACAACACACAGAAAAAATCCCGGCCTCAGTTGTTCTGCCTCATTTATCAGCACTGTGTTGGGGAACGCAGCACTAAAGCAGGCAGAAACGTCTGGACCGGGAAGGGGAGACACGTTTTTAATTTTCGGGTATGAAAGGAATCAGTCTTCTTTCTCACCTTTTTTTGAAGCTTCCAAGTCGTCAACTTTATCAACATTGAAAGGCTCCTTATCTTCAGGACGGGAATCCTTTGCTTTTTCCTCTTCTGATTTCTCAGCATTTTCTTCAGCAGCATCAAATTCCGTTTCATTCAGCGCCGCTAAATCATCAGGAAGTCTAGGATTGCCTGAATGACTGGGTCCGTTCTGCATATCATCCACTCCTTTCATTAATCTAAATTCAGTATAGCACAGAACAGGTGATAACGCTTTCGATAAGGTTTGCTGATGACTTTTGACCGATAAGTTTAGAGCAGAAGCAAGCAGAGAGGCTGCACTGTTCAAAAGTAATGGCATATAAAAACCGGACTGAAGTGGTAGACTAACACAACGAAATGAGACAATATAAAACACCTTCGAAATGGTATAATTTACAAAATACTATGTCGGAGGTGTTTTTGAGATCGGAAGAGCGTCGTGTAGGGAAAGAGTGTAGATCTCGGTGG
>NZ_JANL01000004.1 GCF_000585255.1 Alkalibacterium sp. AK22 | reverse complement strand
TCAAAGATCTAGCACTTTCGTTTGGCGTCGCTGTGTTAGCAGCAACTTTTATATCATACCATCGTCTCGATTGCTTGTCAACAACTTTTTAAAAGTTTTTTTTCAACCCCGTTTGAAGTTGGAAGCGTTACCTTGACTCGTATGACAGCTATTTAAGTATAGCTCATTGCTTTTTAGAAGTCAACGATTAATTTGAATTTATGTAAATCCTTAATCATTAAGTTGGCGTCTGTCTTTCTCAGCAACGAGATTAATCTTACCAAGGTTTATGAAAATAGTCAACACTTTACTGTAACTTTTTTAAATTTTCCACTCATAGAGATTATAATCCTGAAGGCCCTCTCCATTATTATAGTCTTTCACTGTAGACACGTAGGTAAAACCATTAGCCTGATAGAAAGCATTCAATTTACTGTTATTTCCAATACAATCCAGCCGAATAGCCTTTTTTTCTTTCTGACTGGCAATCCTTTTCGCTGCTTCTATCAGCTGAGCACCCACATTTTTTCCATGACATGATTTTTCCACGGCTATTCTATGAAGATAAACGCAATTCTCTACTTTTAGTTCGCTCCAAAGGTCGGCATCCCACTCGGACTGGGTGTCAAATAAAGTAAAGGTTCCCACAGGTTTTTTTCCTGTAAATGCCAGAAATACTTGTTTTCGTTCAATTGCCTGTCGCACATTATGCACATCTTCTCCTTTGAGCAGCCCTTTCCATTGCTCTGATCCTTTACTGTTTAACCATACAGCTGTGTCGTAAAGAATCTGCTCAACCACTTCGAGTTGGCTCGTAGCTGCTACATTAACTTCAATACTGTTCATACTCATCTCTCCTCAATTAATGTAATTTTACCCTTCCCATAGGTTTTGTCAAACAAACAGCGCTTAATGGGACGTTAGATGCCCCTTTTAGTCTCGAGAACAAAGCGACTACTTTATTTGTGCCTAACAAATCCTCAAGAACAAAAAAGTGAGCCGAAATGTCTTTCGGCTCACTGGTATCGTGTTATTGGTTTAAAGTCTTTTGTTCAGTTGGTCAGCAAGCTCTTCGAATCCTGGCTTACCAAGCAGAGCAAACATATTTTTCTTATAGGCTTCAACACCTGGCTGGTCAAAAGGATTGACGCTGTTCAGATAGCCGGAAATTGCTACAGCTATTTCAAAGAAATAGAATAAATATCCCAGCGTGTGAGCAGACGTGTCTGGAATTGTCAAGACAAAATTGGGCACTTCTCCATCTGTATGAGCCAGAAGTGTTCCTTCAAAAGCTTTTGTATTAACAAAGTCGATATCTTTACCCTCGAGATAGCCAAGTCCGTCCAAGTCCTCTTTCTCGGTTGGAATAGGCAGCGCTTTGGCAGGCTTGTCCACTTTGATGACCGTCTCGAATAGATTTCTTTGGCCTTCCTGAATATACTGTCCCAAGGAATGCAAATCTGTTGAGAAATTGGCGCTGGAAGGGTATATACCCTTCTGATCTTTTCCTTCTGACTCTCCAAAGAGTTGCTTCCACCACTCGGACAGGTATTGAAGTTTTGGTTCGTAGTTGATCAGCAGCTCTGTCACTTTACCTTTTCTGTAAAGAATGTTACGGAATGCTGCATACTGATAAGCACTGTTCTCTTCAAGGCTACTGCTTGCAAAATCTTCTCGGGCCTGCGCAGCTCCTTTCATCAATGCATTAATATCTCCTCCACCCACTGCAATAGGAAGTAGACCAACAGCTGTCAGCACAGAGAATCGTCCTCCTACATCATCCGGTATCACGAATGTCTCATAGCCTTCAGCATCTGCAAGGGACTTGAGTGCACCTTTGGACTTGTCAGTAGTTGCATAAATTCTTTCTTTTGCACTTTCCTCACCGTACTTATCAATCAGCAGCTGCTTAAACACTCTAAAAGCAAGAGCCGGTTCAGTCGTTGTACCTGATTTGGAAATAACATTGACAGAAAAATCTCTATCTCCAAGAACCTCGATCAGATCGCTGATATAAGTGGAGCTGATGTTGTTTCCAGCAAAAAAGATCTGCGGCGTGTCTCGTTTGTCGCTGCTTAACTCGTTGTAAAAAGAGTGGTTCAGGAAATCTAAAGCTGCCTTCGCACCCAGGTAGGAGCCTCCTATCCCAATAACAATCAGTACTTCCGAGTCTGACTTGATTTTCGCAGCAGCTTTTTCGATACGGGCGAATTCATCCTTATCATAATTTGCTGGCAGGTCTACCCACCCGAGGAAATCATTCCCTGGGCCACTTTTTTCGTGAATAAGCGCATGCGCTGCATCTACTTGCGGCTGCATGAAGCCGAGTTCTTGATCGTTGATAAAACGCCCTGTAACCTTGGAATAATCAAAATCTATCTTTGTCATAATTGCAATTCCTCCATACTATAGTATTCATTTAGTTTAAATGAGCAAAAACTGGGGTACCCCTGATATTTTCCACTGTTCGAGTGTAGATATGATATTCTCGGAATAAACCCAAGACAATTCGTCTTCACTCGAAAGCAGCTGATTCGGATACGTAAGGCTTTCGTCTTCATATACAAAGACGAAAAGCGGTATGCGGTTTTCGTCTACAATTGCATTAGTCAGTTCGTTCAGTTCCAGTTTTTCAATATTTAGATCTATAGCTTCTTTCAAGCGGCTGATGACACTTGCCAGTCCGGTCTGCTTGGGCTTGACAGCTGTTGCTAGGAACGCATACCCGCTATCCTCTTTTCTGACTAAGAAGACATAGCGTCCGTCTTCGTCCTTGACCAGGACCGTACAGGCCACATAGTGGTTTTCCTTCATCACGTCAATTAACACCTTTCTAAGTATATGATCAATACGAGAAACTTACTGCGACTGAGCTTCATTGATTTCTTTTAAGGCTAGATCAACCCACTCGGGCATTTTATCAGCTATGGACTTAAAACCAGTTCCTGTCTTTTTTCCGTACCGGGAAATGTTACGCCGGTTAGAAAACGGATGAAACTTGGGTTTTTGAAGACTTCGAAGAGATAAGCTTATCTTACGCGAATACTCGTCGATATCCATAATGAGTACGGTCACCATATCTCCAGTATTGACAATGTCTGTGATATTTTTGATGTACCCGTGCTTGAGCTCTGAAATATGGATCAGACCTTGTGTTTCGTCATCTATTGCAACGAACACACCATAGGGCTGTATCCCGATAACTTTCCCTCTTACCTTTTGTCCTATTTTATACACCATGAATTCCCCTCTCCGTCATCATGGTCAGATCGAAAATCACCACCACTATTATAGCACGAATACATTATGTTTGAAAACTGTGCGTCACTTATTTCATGCTTGATTTTACTTGAAGTATGACTAATACTGATAGAAACAGTTTAAGGAGTGATCAGGTGAGTTTTGATAATCAGATCGATCGTAAAAACACAGGAAGCGTCAAGTGGGATAAGGTGCGGCAGCTGTTTGGCAGAGAGGATGCTCTGGCCATGTGGATAGCAGACATGGACTTCGAAAATCCGCCTGCAGTAAAAAAGGCTCTTGAAAAACTGAGCACTGAAGCTGTTCTGGGCTATACTTTTCCGACGGACTCCCTTTATAAATCAATTATCCAGTGGCAGGATGACTATCATGGTATGTCTGTTTCAAAAAAAGACATCCTCTTTTCTCCCAGCGTTTTGTCATCGATTGCAGTAGTCATTCAGGCACTAACCCTTCCTGAAGACAGCATTCTGATTCATGATCCTGTGTATACACCCTTTTATACTGTGCCCAGGCAAAACGATCGGCAAGTATTCAGGTCTCCTCTCCTTATCAAGGAAGGACAGTACGTGATGGATTTGGATGATATTGAGAAACAGTTCCAGGAGCACGAAATCAAACTGTTTGTTTTAAGCAATCCCCATAATCCTGGAGGAAGAGTATGGTCTGAAACCGAACTGGCGGACCTAGTCGATTTATGCATCCGTTACGGTGTCTATCTGATCAGCGACGAGATACATAGCGATCTTGTCTACAGCAACTTGAACTGTACCTCCCCCGTTACCTTGAACCCCTCTTACACGAAGTGGATTGTTACACTCCATTCTGCTTCTAAAACATTCAACTTGGCTGGAGTTAAAGCTTCTTTCATGATTGTATTTGACACTGAATTAAGGCAGAAAATAAAGAAGATTCAACATCAGAGTGAACTGCACATACTAAACACTTTTGGTATGGCTGCAACCGAAGCAGCTTTTGCTCAGTCCCAGCAGTGGCAGCGTAATTTAATAAACTACCTGGAAGAAAACCGGTCGGTGATCACCGACTACTTTGACACTTACCTGCCCGACGTCTCCTATATGGTTCCTGAGTCTACTTATTTGTTTTGGTTCGAGACCTCTTCTCTTGGCATCAGTGACAGTCGGCTAAAAAAACACTTTGCTGAGAGAGGCAATATTGCTCTGAACGACGGCATCAGTTATGGCCCCAGTGGAAAAGGCTACATGCGTCTGAATTTTTCTGTTCCCAGACATGTGTTGCTTGACGCGCTGAACCGGATCCGACAAGTTTTCTCCACTCCCCGAAACTAAAAAAGCCCCCGACGAAGGCAAGCTGAACTGCACCCTGTCAAGTAG
>NZ_JANL01000003.1 GCF_000585255.1 Alkalibacterium sp. AK22 | reverse complement strand
TACATTCAACTGGCAGTAGTCAAGTACACGAATGAATTATTTTCCCTAATATCAAATGTATTGGTTTTTTTTATAATGAAAAATAATTTACCTCAGAGTATATTTTTTTACAATGAGCTTAAATAAAACCTATCTGAAACCAATAACAAAATGTATGAAAAAACTATGCTATTATTTTTCAAGGAACTAATAGACGCAATAAACTCAGGTCATTTAAATGACACATGTATAGAGAACATTATTATGTTGTTTGATCTTTTAGAAATGCCCTTAAAAACACAGCAATGTACCTCACTAGTAAAAATAGTAAAAAGCAATAATAAAATTGATTAATAACATTTTTGTGAGCTGTAGTAATATTTTATACAAAAAAGAGCACAAGTGGCTTATAGCCTTATTGTACTCTCTTTATAATCTTGAATTTTAAGTTAAGCTAAACAAAAAAGCCATTTGTGGTAAACACCTTCCACATTTATAACTAAGAACATTAAAAGAGCGATCACAAATTGCTTACAATCATCTTACCATAAATAACTTGGTAAAATGGAGACTTATCTACACTAAAAATTACATATAAGCTTGTACGATTAAAATAGTGAATATTACAAATTTTTTTACCCCTTTTGTTGTCTTTTGTATCGGTATTGCCGGAGTTGGTTACTATTAACGTCAATGAGACTCGGACAGAAGTATCTCGCAAGAAGCACACTCCCCATTTTATTAATATATATTGTCAATTAATGTGGAAATTTCACTTGTAAGTTACTTTTGCCCCAGCCTCTTATCTTTGAGTTTAGTGATTTGTGATGCTTTGGTAAACTTAAAACCTAACTTTCTCTCATAGACATATTGAAATTCAGCCGAAAATGTCTTGCGCAGTATGAATGATTCGCTCTATAATGGATTCTGTTAAAATTTTGTTTCTAAAGTGCAATTTCTTTAAACAGGTAAATATAGATTCAGAGATGATTTTCTATCCTTTGTTATCTTCATTAAAGGTAACATCCTTATCTATTGGAAGCTTAAAAACCCAGTTTAAAGTTCAATAAAGTCTCACTAATTTCGTCTTCATTGATCCCTATATAGCGTTTGGTGATTTTTTCACTGCTATGACCAAATATTTCCATTAGGGTTG
Source organism: Alkalibacterium sp. AK22 (assembly GCF_000585255.1). Lineage (GTDB taxonomy): Bacteria > Bacillota > Bacilli > Lactobacillales > Carnobacteriaceae_A > Alkalibacterium. The sequence continues at coordinate 21,126 of NZ_JANL01000003.1, read as the reverse complement.
CTATATCTTTTGTTTTCTTATAGTAATGGTAGCCAAAGGTCTTACGCAGAGTGTGTGTTCCAATATCGTCTCGTCCAAGTAGTTTAGCCACTTTCTGAAACATCTGATAGACTGTATTGACTTCTAAATGCCCGCCTTTACTGCTAGGGAAGAGATAATCGGCCGGGTCCAGGTCTTTGGTGTAGTCCTGAATCAGATCCTGTAGGCTCCCTAAATATAATATGCGTGTTTTCCCCGTCTTTTGTTCCACAATGCGGGGATTTTTTGCGGTTAAAAGGTCTTGTTTCTTCAATTGAACGATATCGGACATGCGTAATCCACTGTTAATCCCAATCAAAAACAGAAACACATCTCTCTCGGCGTTCTGATTGCGCCGTAAACAGAATAAAAAGTCGTTAATTTCTTGCTGAGTACGGAGGGGTTGGACGTTGTAAGGCATTTTAAAGAGCTCTCCTTCCATAAAATCGATACATGATTACACCCATTATACCACATAATCATGTATTTTAGGTTGACAAATAAAAAGAACCCCGATGTAATGGGGTTCTGGATACACGATTTTACACAATTTCATGTATTAACTGAGAAAGAGATTAAAAAAAAATTAGTTGGTTGTTCCGAAGTTTATCGTGCATATTCACGACAAACTTTTTTAACTTTATTGAGACCATACTTTATGATGTGAAGTAGTTTTTATATAACTGGTATGTTAAGATATAAATATATTAACAATGCTATTGAAAGGTATTAACATGAATTTCGGGGGAGGAGTTTGAATGATTTATGCTACAGGGATTAGTTTTAAGAAAGACGATGTTCAAAACTTGGAAAGTATTGTTCAGATTAAATTAGAATCTGATGATAATGAGTCTTGGAAAATTAGTGAAGAAAAAATAAACGGATGGTACAAAAAAGAAGACATTCATAGGTGGCTTACAGCTAATATGGAAAAAGGTTTTAAAATTAAAGTTAAGTTAATGCCTTACTCTGAATTAATACCTGTTAAAAATAATGAAGTTAAATATGTTCGTGCAGCTGCTGATAATACAGATAAAAACAATTTACTAAAATTAAAAACTTACTATGAAAAATAGATTTTTAAGTAAGCATACACGAAAAAACAATTTTAAATATTAAGGTTCTAGTTACACGATTCTATCTGATTTAATGCATATTGGTCAAATACCAACTATTTTTTTACATAAATAGTTGGTATTTTATAATTGTTTTTTTGAACATAACTGTTGCAAAAACCTTAGTTAGCCTATATAATATGTATTGTAGATGAGAGTCCGAACGTCTAAGACTCACTTATAAATAAACTATGGCGATTGATGAGAGTCCGAACGTCTAAGACTCACTTATAAATAAACTATGGCGATTGATGATTAATTCTAAAAGCACTCTTTAATGGGTGCTTTTTTTATACATAAATATATAGTATTAGGCGGAAAAAAGATGAGCAATCAAGCAAAGCTTTATAGGTTAAATTTAAAACAATTAATTAATGATTTAGGTATTATTGTTGATTCAAGTAATAAGAATATTATCCAAAATGATGAACGTCCTTTTTATCTAGAATTATCTGTCTCTAAATCTTTTTCAGCATTTATTCCTATAAGAACAAATTTACCCCACAAATATGGTTTCGTTACTGCACAAATTGGACAAGGTAAAAGTGGTCTTGACTATTCTAAAGCTTACTTAGTAAAAAAAGAAAACACTTCAAATTACCTCAATGGAATTAAAACTATCTCCTCTGTAGAGTATAAAAAAATTGATAAAAATCAAAGTCTAATAATTGGTAACTTCAAAAATTTTCTTGTAGAATTTCAAGATAAGATAACAAATTACACATCTTTAGACTATTCCGGGAAAAGAGATGTGGATTATTCTTCTTTGCAATATCAAAAAAGTGCCTTAAAATGTTGTACAGAAGAAATAAAAATCGAAACAAGTATAATATAAAAAAATAAAAGAGAAGCTAATTTTACTAGTTCATGAGTAAAAATTTTACTAGTTCATGAGTAAAATTAGCTTCTCTTTTATTTTTTTATAGTTTTTATCTCAAGTACTTTTATTTAACCCATATTTTATCATCTGGAGGATATGCGCCTTTAAGTAATCGATCCCTTGTGTTTTAATCTTTGAGTTTAGAGGGTAATTTCCATTATCTAATTTTGGGAAAACGTTTTTGATTCTGGTCTTTTTTTGCGCGATTGAGCGATGTAAAGACTCTGGAATATTTACTAAAGACAAATATCTAAAAAATACTGGTTCACCATCTTTAATTAGATCAAAATCGATTAAAGAAACAGCTGGTCCAACAATACGCAATAATTTTACAATAGGTCCTACTGTCTGTTTGTTTTGAGCATTTAAGAAGAGACAGTCATCTATGTCCCACTCGGGTTTGTGATCTTTCAAACGTGGATTAATTTCTTGAAAGAATGCACGATCTGAATCAGCTTCTGTTAAAATTATATTTTTATAAAATAGTCCATTGATTACATTTACTGATCTAAAAAGTGGATTTCTCATTAGTTTTGTAAGAATACTAGAATCAACTAAATTAGCCGTAGCAATACGATTGTCATAATCTACTCTTATTATATTTATAGGAATATGCGATTCAATACATCCTATAATAAAGTCAGCACTATGAATGCTTATATATATTTATTTTTTTCTTCTACAGCTAAATTTGCTATGACTTTACCTAGCTTTATCGCTAAAGGGGGATGTAAAAAGGCCTCTGGTTCATCTATTAGTATATTAGAAGCCTCAGCGGAAATGACCTTAGAAACAATACTATGTATGCTTTGATACAATACCTTACATTCATCTTTTATTTATCCTTCTTCATAATAATTGAGTTCCTGAACATAACTAGGGAAGTATCACATAACTAACATTATAGGAGTACTTTTATTTATTGACGGGTCTCTTGGTTCAGGTAAATCACACTACATATAGTATCGATATAAAAAACAATTATGTATATCAAGTCTTTTAAACCCCTTAAAATAGAGGTTTTATAAGACTTAACATAGGTATACACTTTTACTGAATACACTATATATTGTGTTGTGTTTAAAAATAAACAATATAAGTAGTGCTTCGGTATTGATTTTTTATTTATATCATATAATATAGTAGATAAGAGACAGGGGAAGCAGCTTCTGTGGTATCAAAGGAGCTGTTTATATGACTTATTCAACTGAAAGACCCCCAGCTTCTGAAAAGGAGCACAGATAGTTGAGCTTGTACGAGTGGCTGATAATAATCATCATGATTATTTCACTCATCAACGACATCTTTAAAGATGTCATCAGAGACATCCTCGAAAAAATCTTCAAAGACTAAAACATACAAAAAAACACCATACTTAGATTAGGGACCTAAAATGGTGTAGTTTTGTGTCAACGCAACAGCCATAGTAAAGCTATTACCCTGTTTCTTATAAAGAAACTTCTGTCCTACCAGAGGTTTCTTTTTTTTGTACGTAATTATATTGCTCTGACATATATCATAACTTATGACATATTACGGCTTACACTGAGTATACACCTTTTAGGTATTTTTTTTCAAGAGTAAAGAGAGCATATTTAAAAACTATTAAAGCATACCATATTTTAGACACAAAAAAAACTTTTTCTAAGTGTTACTATTTAACTATCTTTTCTTGAAGGACAAAAAAGTAATGAATAAATTAAAGCTACAAGTATCAAAGACTTAAATACAATAATAAATAGTGGTAAGGGAGTGTCTTTAGAAATATCTCGGGGTAATAAAAAATTAAACAGTCTTACTTCTTTTTAGAAATCACTAATTATACTAGGAGTCTTTACTTAATAGCTTTTCTAATTTGTTTTTGAACTTGTTATCTTTTTCCGGGAGATGATACCTGTACTGAGACTTCATCAAAAAGTGTATTAGCTCAATTAAATAACCCGTTGAGTACATGTCATTTATATAGTATGGCATTTGCAAATTAGAGTAAAATACATCCTGACTCACGACGAATTCATAAAACCCTACCTTCTCAGCAATCCTGTACAACGTTTTTTCATCAGTAAACAACCAATCTACATCCCCATCATACACAACGACTCCATATGATGTCACATAATAATAGACTACCTCTAAATCTAACTCTTCGAATACTTGTTTTTCCCGCTTTGACACTCCGGTGTAAAATTGGCTTCTATCCTCTAAGAAGCTAATCTGCTTAGTTTTAGGCACTTTCCTATAAAACCAATTGGGCTCCTGTGCTATGTTTTGAAAAAATACTTTGGTGAACAGCATGATACTTAATTCTGTAGGGTAGTTAAATGTATCTATTGGGTCGTTCTCCTTGTTTTTCTTTTGCTCAATGTCATCCACTTTTTTTAATACAAAATTGATGTGATTATACGCATAGTTCCCCCAGGTTCTAGAGGTACGGCTATTATCAGCACGCCTGACAGCTGTCCAAAAAAGAGCATAGACTTGTCCAGGATTATACACTTCTAGTAAGCGAGTGATTTGATTTTCTATTTTTTCTCTATCGTTCGTATGCCTAAATGAAAAGTGATAGTTCTTAAGTTCCATACAGACACATCTATATAATTCTTGTTTAATAATGTCACGCCACAACTCATTAAACGCCTTAGCTTCATACAGAATTGACCCACTAGGATACTTTAATGATTGAAACAATTCGTCTCTATCCTTTACGCATGCTGACGACACATTTAATTGCCAATAAACTAAGTTGGGATACATCCTTTGAGGAAACGTCCTGTCTCTTACAAATGCACTCATGTTACTGTCTGACGATACTGAAATAATCCCTTTACTGAACAGGTGCTGTAGTTTTCGAGAAGCGTCTGCACTATCAATGAACAGGGGGTGGTAATTATCATCGTAATCTTCAAACGACCCAAATCTATTATTAATGTTGTTTACAAACATGCCTTGCAAGACGGTCGCGAGTACGACTTTCTCAAACAAACTGCAGCCCTCTATCAGTTTTTCTGCTTGTTGGGGATAAGCTTTTTTTATTTTTTCTCTTTGATCACGAACGCAATGCTCACATTCACACATCTCTAAATGCTGATGGCCACATTCAAGACAGTAAGGTACCGCTGTGTCTAGCCCTTGTTTTTGATAGGTTTGCTTATTGGGTAATTGTTTATATAGGGGCGTTCCATCATACATACAGGTTAGCGTCGTTTTGACTTTAGGAAAATGTTTTCGTAAGCGACTACTCTGTATGTCTTCCTCAATGTCACGAGCAATATCTTTTAGGGTTCTCTTTTTTTCATAATAATCGACAAGGATCTTTAGTATATCTTTTTTAGTCTTTCCTTGTAGGTAGTCTCCTTTGGTATCAAAATCAATATTTAATGCCATTATATTAGTCTGCATATGTCATATCCTCTACTTTTTTATTCTTGTAGTGGCTAACTATAGTTAACGCACCACTGATAGTCATGATGGTTGATTTTCTTGGTTCCCGTTTCAAATTGGACCGAAACTAGTCCCATTATATCACGGGCACACACTAAGATTAACACTAAAAGGACTTTTTTCAGTCCAAAAGGTGTGTTCGTTTTGAGAGAAGACAAAATAATCGATAATGAAAATATTATTGGAGCCAACATTAGACGGCTACGTAAACAAAAGAAGATTGGCCAAACGGAACTCGTGAAGCAGCTTCAATTAATGAATACTGATATCACCAGAGAGACATTAGTTAAAATAGAAGCGGGCAGACAGCACATTAAATTAAGCCAATTAAACGGTATTAAACGGACTCTAGAGGTTGATTATGAAGCGCTATTGACTGATCAAAGCAATACATAACATACTATATCTTTCTGTCACAGCCTATATTCAATAAAAAGAAGTCAGAAAATAATTTCTGACTTCTTTTTATTCTAATTTTTATTCAAAACTCGCTTAATTCAAAAAAGTATTCCTGTTATTCGCTAATGGTTCAGGAGATTCAGCTGCTACTGAGTATCCCCTTGTATTCATGTCTTTTCGATTAACAAGAATAATAGACCTTTCTTAATTTTTGCTAGAATGATTGTTCTCTTCGATTCCATCTGGCTTACTTCTTTTATGCGATTTGACAGTCTGACCATTTTTTCGTCTGTGTTTTTTTACTTTTACTACTCTGGGAGCCTTTCTAGTACGCTTCTTTTTCATTGCAGTACCTCCTCGTATGATTTTACTACACTAATTTTTCAACATTAAAATTCACTTGTGTGTCCAGGACTTTATCATTTTTTCAGAAGAAATTTAGGTGAATTTTAGACACACCAATCTTGCGATTTAGTATTCTTAAATTACTGTAGCCTTCTTTTCATCATATTCTTTTTCTAGATCAATAATGTAGGACAGGACTAAAAAAAACGAAATCGATAATTAATTTACTCTCTCTGTACCCTATGATTTCATTGCTGTGAGCAAAACTTTCGTTATTTCGAACAGAATTGAATTTTTCTAACACCTGAGTGGGTAGTTTAAGAATTTTAGGGGTCATAACGGACTCAAATGAATTGGACTGATGATGAAAACGAATGTACTTGCCATACATATTATTAATATTTTCTTTACTCGTATAATCGATCCCATGCTTCTCACAAAGTACCCTAAAGTATTTTGTCATATACGTATGTACTCTATCTAAAGCTAATTGTAGCTTATCTTCATTGAGTACCTTCTCAATATCTTCTTTTAACATCAGATAACTTTCTTCAAGATTTGAAACATTAAGTGCCGCCATATCAAATGATTTATTGGGAGTACCTTTTAAGGTTTCTAATTCTTTCTCAGCTGCTTCTTTCAATCGATATAATCGATAAAATCCTTCTTCAGTCGGATCCGATAATCTAAATTCTTGCTCCCAAAACTCTAATAAACTTAAAGAGAGTACAGCAACTACTTGGTTACTTTCGAGTTTCCACAACGCTCTTAGTCTATTAGCTTTAGACCCGCTTCTATTATTGTATTTCTAGTCAAAGATTTTCAAACGTGTCTCATCACAAACAAATTCTTCAAATTCTCGATTGTTCATATTCATAACATAACCTGAATCCATTCCAAATAGCGTTTCTAATTTATATTTAGTTGTTCTTTGTATGTCGGACATCTTAGCTCCTCCTCATGGATTGACTTCACTATCTATATTAATCTCTTTTTATTCGAAACAGCTGAATATAGTTGTTCTAAAAGTGTATCCTTGATAACTGGCTTCATTGCCTTTTCCAATTCTCTTTTGTTTTGAAATTCAGTACTGTAATCTAAATCATACAACATGGCTATTATTTTCTTTCTCGAGCTATCAAATGTTATGTCTAGCTTTTCAAAATCTGGATACTCACGATAAAAATCTTTTGTTCGTTCTTCTCTTATTTTTATTTCTTGTATCCGTTGATTTTCCATGTATCCTTTATATTCTTTTTCTCTCTTCTTTTTATTCTCACTCATTTGCTTGCTGATTTCTTCGGGTGATACATACACAATCTCTTTCTTGTTTTGAAAACGTAAAGGTAATAACAGATTGACTGTCGTGAGCAGTTGCTTAGTTTCCTTTGGACTTAAGTACGCCTGCTCATAACATGTTTTCATCCATTCTTTTTTCTGAGGTTTTCTTTGGCCAACATACCACTCTATAATCATCGGATAAATGTACGTCAGATACCCCGGAAGACCAAATTCTCCATTGGTTTCTTTAGCTATCAGGGCATGTAAAATTAAATGTTCAAATAGATCACAGAAGACGAGTTTATCTTTGGTGTGTAAAGTAAATGGATACTGATTCTCTAAAATAAACTCTTTGTTAGCTAAATTAAGGTAACAATTTTCTGCGACGTGATGACAAAATAATCCTTCAGCTGTTCTCGCACATTTTCCTTTAGTAATTGATTTAATTTCCTTTTTTAGAAATCTTTCATACGATTGTTCTCGAAAGTAATCATCTTTACTTCCTCCGTACTTGTTTAGTAAATGAAGCACCATCTCCTCATAAGATAGATCGAGGAGACGATTATAGTTTGCTAGTTTTTCGTTCATAAATCAAACCTCCCCGTTTCAATCTCTATCGGACTTATTTTTGATTGGTGTACTTTTATGCCTCCATAATACTTTATCTTTTCCTCATTAATCATATTTTTTAAGTACAATCCTATGATAATTTGAAGAAGATATCACCTAGTACCCATTAATCTTTCAATCATTTACGAAGAGGTTTAGATACAAAACAAGTATATGATGTCTTAGATCCAAACATTATTATTTTAAAAAAATTATCGTCTGCATTTTGTATTTACGATCGAATTATTTTCAAAGAAAGAAAAAAAGAGTTGGACCTTTAACAGAAATTTTGAAAAAAAGGGTGCTGACAAATGTCCGACGGTGTTGATTTAATAGGGTTTTAGTGTCGGACATTTGTCAGCAAATCACTAAAAACAGGTACCTAGCGTCGGACATTTGTCAGCACCTCTAAACCCTTTGGCACAGCCAAAGTCACCTACTTTTACAGTCGAAAACTGTAAAACAGGTACCCGGTTCCCTTATGCTCTTACAAAATTTCAAAACGAACTAAAGAAGAATAGCTAAACAATCAAAAACCTGACAGTTTTTTTCTTCGTTTTGATTTAGCGTTGCGTCGACTAATTGCTTATTTCACATTTAAACTGACGAATAAACGTTAAACTTTATTGTGATTAGAAAACAGAATCATTTCGCATTGATAAACAATTTCTTTTCAAAAATTTTCTTTTGACTTTAGGGATACCGATAGCAAACTATTCACCAAACAAACAATAAACTATTTTTAGAGACGACACGCTCTCATAATTTTTTTCAGTCTACTACTTACCTTTTTTGTTTTTTAAAAATAAAAGGGTCTACGACATTCGATTAATTTTCACTGGCTTGAGTCATTTAAAATTAATTGAAACGTCATCGGTCGTCTGTAGTCGCTCAGATTTTTTTATGATCAGTCTGGTATAATTTTTCTAAAAGAAAAAACTAACCATTAAAAAAATAAAGAGCTACTATAAAAACCGATTTCTTTATTCATGACCTTACACCATCTGACAAAAAAATTTAAATTACTTTTTTTGTTACTAACTACTTATGACGCTTGATTAGTTTATCAGTAATAGTGGATTGATTTTTTATTTCATGGGAAAATCAAGGAGGTATTTGAAACGCTGTTCATACCTTAGTCAGTCTTTTTATTTTGAAAAGAGCTAGAAATCGTCGAGACAAAGTGACTAAAGAAAAAAGGGAGTGACGTCGAATGTTTCGAAACGAGACCGTTGTCTTCACAGGAACATTAGCAAGCATGACTCGGAAACAAGCACAGGATTTAGTTCGATCATTGGGCGGAAAAGTTCAGTCTAGTGTTTCAAAAAAGACAACGCTTTTGATCATTGGAAGAAGTAACCTAGATCTTTTTGAACAAGATCCCCGTTCGTTAAAACTAAAAAATGCTGAGGAACTTCAAAAAAAAGGAGTCCCTCTCAAAAAATTGTCAGAAGAAGACTTTATCACACTGGCCATTAACCAATTACAATCTAAACTGAACAAGTCCTAATTTTATTCAAGAAAAGATCATTTTACTCCTCACTGTTCCAATCATACATGGCCATAATTTTTTTCATAATGATTCAATCATGTCTAACTTTATGTTTAAATTAATTTTTTTACCGTCGCATTTCTCTTTTTATTTTTTCCAGCTGTCATTTTTTCTTTCAGAATAAAAACCAGAATCAATCGCGCTTTTATTTTTTTACTGCATTTATCTAAAAAAAAAAGAACATACAGATTGTTTTAAAAGTCGTTCACTTCAGAAAAAAGTGTGCTAAAAATGATCAGAATCAAAAAATAAGTGTGTCCTTTTTTGATCCCTTTTAATTATATTGTAAGAGCATAAGGGAAACCAGGTACCACTTTCTCAGTCTTCAACTGAAAAAGTAGGTGACTTTGGCTGTGCCAAAGGGTTTAGAGCGTAATACATTTGTATGACACAGCGGTACCACTTTTTAAGTGATTGAATACAAATGTAATACATCCAAACGTCGATTTATCAATGATGTATTACATCTGTATTAAGGTTTTATTTGCTTATTTTACTCAATGGTTAGAAACAAGTAGACTCCTGTTTCCACTTGTTTAATCGGTTCGTCTACTTTTTTCGTTCTCTCTCTTTATGCCATATGAAATACTATGTACACTTCTCACTCTTCACTAAAAGCAAATGATTATCTCATTCATACTTTTTTAAATTACACATTTAAAAATAAATAGTACCCTGACTATTTACCTTTACACACCATCGTATGTATTCATAAAAAAATCGACCTCAAAAAGACTATCCAGAAAACAATACTATTTTTCTGGATAGTCTTTTAATATTATTTTCTGATCAAGTACCTAAATATATCCTGATCATTTAACTTATTTTGTACCTATATCTTTTTTATCTTTCTATAAGCCCGTATCATCTTTCGGCACTATTCTCTTTAGTTCTTCTTCTTGTTTTTCACTTAATTTCTTTTCAACTGAATGAATAACTGTCCCTGTAGATGTCTCGATCGTCAAAACAAAATTCCCCTTTTGAGTAGCGTCTTCATGCCAAGCAACAACCCGTCCTATCTTCTGGTTGTTCAATCCGTATGTAACCTCCACACATATCCTCCTCTTCTTACTAATCTTTTTATGAGCACAACAGTATACATAAAACATCAGCCGTAAATTTTAAAGACTATATTGTATCCTTCTATTGCATTCACTCTTTTTTAAAAATTAATCCTCGGAACATTATTTGTATTCACTGTTCATTTTTTTCTTCCGTTTCAATTATCGCGTCCTTCTTCCCTAAAGAAGGACGATCAACATCTACAAAACCATCAAACAGTTCAATCATTTCAGCTTTAGTTTTTAATTTCAATTTGTTTATCTCTTTTGATTTGGAGTCCTTAAATAAATACATATCATTAGACAGCCTTCCGTGCAAATACCAATGACTCCCGTCAGTATCTGCTATTCTTAATACTCTTTTATTTTTCCTGTTAAAAACAGCAAATGTATAAATTAAAAATACTAATGCTATACACATAAAGGAAATCGTGAATAGATTATTATAGATAGCTACTGGCCATCTGTCAGGTCGATTGGGTACCGCATTAATGATTACAAAACTAAACGTTAACGCAATAGATAGTGCTAAAAGAGAAAACGTAAAAGCTGACTGATCCAACTTCCTTTTATCCGTTAAAATATCTTTTAATCTATTGTTATCGGTTTGTACAATCCAAAAATATAATAAACTCTCAGACAAACTTTTCGTTACATTGTAAAAAAGTGTTAGGCCAGCCGTTAATAGACTAACTATTTCTAAAACTCCCATGTCCCTCTCCTAAAATTCATTTTTCAACATCGACGATTCTTACTTAGAAAAGTATGCCTTCCCTAAACAAGATTGATAAAACATAGTTGGTGCTATTTATATGAATGACTTATTCTTATTTTCCTAAACTGGCCTTTAGTTGATTAGAGATCCATTTAACACTCTCCATCACGTCGTTAAACTGTAACTCACGGGCAAATGGATACAACCTCTGATAATTTTTCCATGTTAACTTTTGCTGCTCTGAAGACTGTAGAAAGTTAATAATTGAGTCATATTCGTCAGGAGCGATCTGATTATTTTTTTGAGTCATCGTTTTCTTGACCGCTTCCGCGACGTATGAATAATCGATTGTATCGTAACTCTTTGACAAAACATGCAGATCATATAAATCTTTCATTCTCGAGTTGGTATCCCCTTCTTTACCGTAAGCCAAGGTCGTATACCATTTATCCGCAATGATTTGTTCTAACGGATACCGAGGAAACCTAAGTTCGACACTCGAATCAAATAGAGAAGGAATCACATCCAACTCCATTACATCGATCAAGTCTTCGCCCGTCGTAAAATCAATGGAAATCGGAAAACGAGCTTTTCCATTAATGTAATGCAGTTTCAATTCGTATCCGTTATACTCAAACGCTTCTCTTGTTTCTTTGATCCCCACTAATTCAAATTGACTCGCCTTTTGATTCGCTTGCGTAATAAATTCAGCAATCTCTTCCATTTTTTCTTTATCCAAATGGAACCCTCTAACCGTCGTATCCAAATCACGTGTTGCTCGTCTATCCAGGCCCAATGTCGTAGCCAAGACATAGCCACCTTTTAAAATTAAATGATCTTTATACGGTGAATCATTTAATTTTATCAAGAACTGCTCCATCGCAAATAAGCCGTATAATTGCTGAGGGGGTAACCCCGTTTCTTTAGCTTTTGTTTTAACTAACTGCTTCATTTTCCCTTCATTCACTCTGAATCAATCCTCTTTCTTTTAACTGACGTTCTACGCGGTACAGTGAGGCATACTCTTTTAATCGGTCTATATTCTTCTCTTCTGACCACTGATAATTAACCAAGACTTCGTCAAGGATATCAGGCAGTGTACGAGGCGACCTCAGCATATCAATCACTGTCCGTTCTAAGTTCGTCACCCGTAACGGATTGCCTAACCAGCTTGTACACTCCATGACACCTAAAGAATAAAAGAAAGGCGTGGCAAAATGTGCTTCAATCGAATGCTCTGCTCTATTATTTAAATGATACCCTTTGGGAAACGTCATAATATAAGCGAACGGAGAAAAAGTCGTCAGCCCATGCAACATACAAGCAGTCTCGTAAGAATAAACCCCTTTTGAATACTTCAGCTGCATAACGTACAGATCATCGTCATAATCCTCATGCAATAAATAAATCCCACGTTCAGCCTTCACTAGATCCCCACGACGATAAGCTTTTCTAACCGACTCCTTAGACAAGCCTAATTCAACCGCACGTTCTAACGTCAAAATACCATTTTCTACTTCAAACGCACCAAATAACCGTTCACCGAGCATAAAGAACCCTCCTCCACACTAAAGTATAGACCTATAGTATACCTGGTGAGTATAGAATGCAACTAAGTACGAGAAAATAGATAAACGAGCACTATACGCACATCTTTACAGAGGCACCACTGTATACTAGAAATAAGTAATAGGCAGTTCGTCCCTTTTAAATTTTAAGAGGTATTCACGATTTCTTTTAAGATGATCTCCTGTAGTTTTTCTCTGTTTATCGGCTTATTAGACACCTTTTCTATCAGCGTTTGAATGGGTGCCAGTGTCTGTAGCAAGCCTTCTTTATCTGCTAGTTGTTTGACTCGTTTAGACCGTATGAGGCTCAATACAATGCTTTTAACGGTCCATAAACGTGTGTAGCCATATCTCCCTGGTTTGGTCTTAATCGTCACGTAGTCGTCGTTTTTCATCTGTCTCAGCAAGTCTTTTAAACTAGATTCAGGAATCCCCAGGGCGTTCATTAGTTCTTTGCGCGTGAATTGCACAAAGCCTTGGCTCTTCGTTGCTGTGCGTTCAATTAAACGGATCAAATCTCTACGCCATTCCGAGTAATGACTTTTCTGGCGTTCTTCCCTTGGTTTCGCAAACTTGTACCAGACGCCCTTATTTGAGCTCTCAGCGCGTGTATCGTCGCCTACCCACTGTTCATTCAGTAATTGGATATAATGCGCTGAGGCGCCCTTATAACGCCCTGAATAGGCAGATCGAATGGTCTTTCTGATTTCTCTTTCAGATAGAGGGTAAGACAAAGACGCATTGAAGTCGCTCATGAGCGCAATGCAGGTGTCTTGATCCAGGTTAGACGAATAGCAGGCCAAAGAAGCGGTGAATAGGGCTGAATTTCGGCCCAGTACCCCTTTTCCGCCTTTGATCTCTGTTTGATTCAATAAACGCTTGAACCAGCTCGTTTGCGTCTGTTTGAAGTCACTTGTCTTAAACTGTTTTATAAATTGGTCTTGTTGTTCCTGGTGGTGATCGTCACTCACTTTCATGGACCAAGTCATGAGTGTTTTGAAGTCAAAGCAATTGTCTGGTTCATAAAATACGATATTTTTTTCGTTAGGAAATCGAAATATGCCGAAGGGATTGCAGCCAAAATCAACACCCGCTATTTCTTTTGAAAAGGCTAGTTTCAGGGAGTGCGCAATAGCCTTGTTCGTTCGTAAAGACTTAAAATCATTAGCCTTGGAAATAAAACTCGGCTGATCCAGGACAAAATAGGCCTGGTATCCATTTGGCGACTCAACAATCAGTGTCGGCGCGACACCTAAATCCATCCCCGCTAGTAAAATATCGTCGCTACTCACCACTTTTTTGGAACAATCAATATCTATGACATAGGTATTGATTTGCATGAGATTTTCCTCAAAGAAGCCCATAACGTGTTGTCGGTCTGGATCAACATACCCACCCCAACTATAGACATTTGGGGTCCAGTGGGATAAGTGATTTTTATTATCTTTGATAGCCTCCTCTGACGTGACGATAAAGCCTCGCGCATTGACCATCTGTTCTTTGCTTCTAAAGACAAAGCTGACCCCTTTTTTACCTGGTTTTTCTTGGTAATGAGTTGGTCGATGGGTGCTATTTTTAAATCTGTATCGCTTTAATCCTTTTTTCAATATGTAAGTGTATAAACTATCTAAGTTCAACATGGATAATCCTTTCTACAAAAAAGAGGACACATCTATTTATGTGTCCTCTTCTGTAGGAAAGTGCATACTCTATTTCAGGTAGTGAATATAGAGAGTCCTAATCTTGAAGTACTCGCCTGTTTGTGCTAGAATCGACTACGAACGGATTATGATCCGTCCATAATTTAAAAGTCATAAGTGGCTACCAACCACTTATAAACCTTAGAGGCGAGCGGGAGCACATAAGTGTGGATTATGTGTTTCTGAAGCATTTGATTTTGTCGAATCAAATGCTTCCGTCTCTTTTTTTGTTGTTATATATGCACACCTTAACCGAGAATCACTTTAGTGTAAACAAAAAACCAAAAAAATCTTATTGGGAGAAAAGTCTCTTTTTCTCTTTTTCTCCTAAGTTCATTATTAAGAGAAAAAGAGATTTTTCTCTTTTTCTCTTTTTCTCTTTTTTTGTATTTAACTTTAGCGGATTAACTATTTTGCCTATTAATATAGCACGAAGTAATAAATGTAAAAAAGAGAAAAAGAGACTTTTTTTAAAAAAGTCTCTTTTTCTAAAAGTCTCTTTTTCTCTTTTTCTCTTTTTCTCTTTTTCTCTTTTTCAAAATTAAACTATTCTATTTTGAAAAAGTTCTCCTAAATACAATTTATAGTTGTAAGATCTCATAAGTATTGTTACAATTCATTTAGGAGATTTTTTACATTTATCGGAGGTGTGAAATGTTGATTAATCACAAGTCAGCAAAGGTTATTATCAATGCAAACCAAAAAGGAGGAGTAGGTAAAACAACATCAACCTGCTTTGAAGCTATAATTGCCTCATTACCTAACACAGAATTCAACAACAAATGTTTATTGATAGATTTTGATAAACAGGCGAATGCGACAAGTATAATGGGAAAAACGTTTGATAAAAATTTCCCAGCAACTGTGGTTAGTGCTATTAAAAAGAATGATCTTCAGAGTGCAATTACTGAGTTAACGCCTAATTTACATATGATAGCGGGTGGTGGTGATATGGCAAAATATGGATTGTTTTTAGAATTATTATATCCTTTAAAAGAGGATACTCCCTCCCACGTATCTGAAACTACTAAACAACGGACATTTCACTTTTTTAAATTATTGGAACCCTTAAAAGAATTATATGATTATATTTGGATTGATGTTGGGCCGAGTACCGATATCAAAGTAGATAATGCAATGGTTTGTGCAGATTACTTTGTTATTCCACAAGAGACCAAAACCTATTCATTTGAAGGTTCTCTCGATATTATAAACGTCTATCTTCAAACATTAATAGACGACTTTGGAGATGACTTTAAAGGTGAGGTTTTGGGACTCCTTCCATTCTTGTTACAACCTAAAAGAGAGTTACATGAATCCATAATTGCTCAAACAAAAGAAGCGTTTGGGGAAAATTTTACATTTAATGCAATAGTTAATAATCAGAAAAGAATTGACGATTATCCAGAATACGGAATCACTGCAATTGATCATCATGATAGAAAAGTTTTTGCCTTGTTTGCTGATATATTTAGTGAATTAGAGGATAGGATAAAGTTGTTTGAAGAACAGGGTGATATACCAAAAAACTATACCTACGAGCCCAAGTATTTAAACGGCAACAAATTAACAGATTATTCGAGGAAATTAAACTTGATTGAGTTTGAAGCGAAAGCGGGTGACGAGATTGGCTCTAACTAATAGAAAAAAGAAGAATAGACCTACAGTTGAAACATATATTTCAGAGTCGCGATTTGATGAATCACGGGAACTTAATGACGAAAAAGATGAGAATGATTTACGGGTAGCAGAAAATTCTTCAAAAAATTACTCGAAGCTAGCAACAGAAAATACTACAATTGACTTTGATACTCACTATTCTGCTAGAGACCGAAAAACGATAAAAGCAGATCCTGATATCAAATCACTAATTGAAATATTCTCAGATTTTGAGGGAGCAAAAGCTTATGAGACTTTGAGACACATGACGCAATTTTATTATGAGAATAATTATGATGACAGAGCCCAGCGGATTATAGCCAGTATTCAAAACAATAAATTTTTAGGCTAAGAAACTGAATGACAAGAAATCGACTGTATACAGCAAGTTTCAAATTTAATTTGGTCACTTGGTAAAATTAATGTCTTATGAAATACTTAGTCCTTTCTCTTAGATAGCGGGAGGGGGGATACTAAGCTTCGACATAAGGACCGAACGGGTTAAGCCGCTTCACGTTCGGTCCTTAATGTATAGACGAAAGATCGAGACTTTCATTTAATACTCTTTATATTATATTTAGGTTTTGAGTGTTGCAGCAAAAAATAATTTAAAAGTATTCTTAATTATTTTACTGTTAAACAGGCTTTTAATTGATAATCTTTACAATAAGCTGAAAATAAATATAACTAACTACTTCTACTCAATCCTCTTTTTTCTAGCTTGACTTCTTTGTTCTAGTTTTTTTAGCTCTGAATCTACGTTTTTAATATTTATTCGCTCATATAGTGGCCTTACATTTTCTACAGAGGTGGGAAGATAGTGATTGGTGTTCCCTCCTTTAATTCTTGTTATAATATATCTTCAATAACTCTAACTAAAATAAATGACCCGCTACGCTCGTACAGGACAAATCCTAAATACTCGAAAATACAAATATAGCAAGAAATACTATTTATGATTTAATCATCTTAATTTGACAAACCAAATTTTTATTAAGAGGCTTTGCATTTGTTGATTTACAATCAGGTTTAAAGTACTCTTATTAAAGAGTACATTGCTAGAAGGCTATTAATAAAGAAAATAGTTATTGAAAAAAGTACTCGATAAGTAGGTTTTTTCAATAAAGCTTCGGATTTGTATAAGGCAATACTTATAAAAAAGAAAAATATAATACTAGACAAATTTAGTTGCATACTCTGCCAAATCTCGTTTCTAGTAATCAGATAAACAATATAAGTAATATTATATAGTGAAAAGCCATACATATATATTTTATATATCGCTGTTTTGGCCTCAATGTAAAGAATTTTTTCTTTAAAAAATAAATTGTTAGCAATCACTAAAACTATATATGTACCTAGAATTGAAATAAATGTGATAATTATATTTGAAATGGAAAATATAAAATTAAGAATTATCGGCTGAAAGTATTCTTCTAAAATTTCAGAACTTGTGGAAGAATAAAACAATGTCAAATTAATTCTAGTAAACGTAGTTATTAACAAAACAACTGAGAGTCCACCCCAGTAAAGCTTGTCTTTCATTAGATTACACCTAACCTTTCCATTTAAGTATAAGAAATGAGCATATAAACGACGATATTCCTAATAAAAGTAATATACTTATTCCAATAAAAGTAATTTCAAAGTTTGTAATTGATCTTAGAAATGTAATAACGTATTCACTTAGACCTGAAATTCTTGAAATCAAAAAGACTAATAAAACTCCTAATAAAATCCCTATTGTTAGACCATTTTCATCAAAAAGATAAAAAAAAGGAAGCATAACAAAAATATAAGTAAGGGTGACTGTTAGAAAAATTAGTGTTAATATCAAATATTCCTGAAACGATAGATCTCTATACATTAGCCACAAAAACTTGCTAATTCCAGCATTTACAAAAGTTAATGCTAGACAAACAAGTATGGAAAGTAAATAGCGTGCTGAAACTATTTTAAATGAAGATATTTCAATAGTTTTGACAAATAAATTCCATCCATTTTTTTTGTCTTCAACAAATAAAGTTTGAATAGTGTTGATGAAAAAAACAGAAATAAAAATAGATATTATAAGAGCGCTAGAATTAAAAACAACTATTCCTGCCAGTGTTATAACTACGCTTGTCACTAAATACCTAGGTTGTATCCAAAGTTTCTTCAACTCATATAAATCTTTCACTAAAAGCCCGGTCATCAAATTTCTCCTTATTTTTCATTATATCCTCAATTTTTTTTTCAAGGTAATCCATATCAGGAATTTCTTCAGCTTCCTGTTTAAAAACAAATTTACCTTCGTGCATTACAATAACACTCGTAGCAATTTTCTCGATGTCATCTAGTATGTGTGTAGAAATAACTGCGACAGCTTCATTTTCTTTCACATATGATTTGATAATATCCAAAATCTCAATTCGCACTACTGGATCCAATCCACTCGTCGGTTCATCTAATAATAGAACTTGTGCTTGGTGCGATAAAGCTACTGAAATGTTTAACTTCATACTCATTCCCTTAGAAAAGTTATTAATTGAAACATCCAAGGGTAAATCAAAATACTCAATGTATGAGAAAAAGCGGTCAGTTTGCCAAGCTAAAAACAGTCGGCTTAAAACTTTTTCCAATTCATTAATTGTCAGCTTACTTGGAAAAGGAGAATGATCGAACACAACAGCTATTTTATCTTGTGCGGGTAAATTTATTTCACCAGAATCTATTGAAATCAAGCGAGCAATTATTTTTATAAATGTCGTTTTACCTGCTCCATTATTACCTATCAATCCGATAATATTATTTCTATTGGCTGACAAGGAAACGGAATCTAGCAAAAATTGCCCTTGTTCTTTACAAATATTATGCACTGAAAAAACTTCTGCTTTGATAGCTTATTCCTCCTTTTTGTTAAATACCTTACTAAATAATAATGTTGAAAAAATAGTTACTATCATTAACAATGAAAGCATACTGCTATTTCGATCAAAAATATATAAGTATCCCATCAAAATTATTAATATAAGTACAAAGATACGTGATAAAATTTTCATATAAACTCTCCTTTTAATTTTTTCCTCAAACATTTACGCTCCAAACAACTAGTTGGGGAGTAACAAACACTTCAATTAGTGCAGAAATATTAAGTATGATATAAGATACTAAAAATAAGGATATGTACTTTTTTTTCTCAACAACTACTTCTCCCTTTTCGTTCTTACTTAATAGATGATACAGCAAGGTTCCGGCAAAGAGAAAAGCACCCATTTCCATAATACCATGTGGAAGTAGTAACATGATAGCAGTTAAATTACGTACCACACCAAGTAAAATTCCGATTAGAAAACCATTTATACAAAAGAATACATATACGATTGATTTTCCAATTATCAATGAACAACAAAGTATTACAAAAGCAATTGTATTGTTGACTACAATGATTCTCAGTGCTTCGAAGTGGTCAATCGCATGCACCGCAGTTACATCGATTATTTCTTGTTCTCTTCTTAAACCTAGCATAAATCCAAAAATAATTGCTAGACTAAAAATTAACAAAATTTTTTTATTGAATATCTTATTCATACTAGTCACTCCCAAAAAAAATTGGCAAAAAGCTATTCCTAACTTATTCAACTCTTTATAAGGGTTAGGAATAGCTATCATATTTGCCAAGCAATTAAAAAACATCTAATTTCTGTATTTCATTATGCCGATACTACACCAACTGCGCCTATAATCGGTACTGCCCAAGCTGGAATAGTGACTCCTAAAACCCAAGATATTGCGGTGACTGTACCAGCTCCTCCTTCGATGTATCCCCAAACTTGATCCACAATATCTGTCGTAAATGGTATACCGAATAAATCAGCAACAAATAATATATTTGCAGTTGCTGCTATAAGTAAAGTCCAAAAGACAACAGTAATTGCTATTTTTTCGAACTTGCTTAAATGTACAGATTTCGAAAGATTTAATATCATATTTCTCACCTCCTTTATATTTTAATCACTTCACGTTCAATTCCTATTGACATTTTCACAATATTAAAGTTAGTTTCCACCAATAACATCCCAAATAAGAATATTAATTATGAATGACAAATAACCACTCCTAAATTTAATATTTTTTTATATATAGATAAATTATATACATAGTCATCTTTTTGGGGTAAAATGTTAACAATAAGTAACGAAAACATAAGGAGTGATTTTATTGAAGTTGGAAAAATTATTAAACACTTGAGGGTATCAAAAAAATTAAAGTCTAGTAACGTTTATACTGGTATTCTAAGCCGTCCAGCAGTTTCTAGATTTGAAAAAGGTTTAAGCGATACGACTTCAGAGAAATTTTTCAAAATATTGGATAATCTAAATGTTTCTTTAGATGAATTTTATTTTATCTATAATGACTATGTTCAAGAAGATACTTTATTTTTTTTAAGAAGATATTCTAACTTTTTTAACAAAAACGATTTGGAAGGTCTACATAATTTACAAATTTCAGCATTGCAAAAGTATAATTTAAGTGGAAAAATAAAATATTTACACTATTCAACACTTTGCAGTTTGACCATTAGTTCTGTTTCAAATTCCCCTACTAACACAGAAGATTTAAATATATTGAAAAATTATCTTTTAGAATGCGAAGAGTGGACTTATTATGAGGTAGTTTTATTTACTAATTCTTTGGATTTTTTCTCTGAAGATTTAATATTGTTGCTATATAAAAGAACTAAAGACAAATTAAAATACTTTAGTGAGCTTAAAAAGTACATGACTACTGCCACTTATTTGTA
>NZ_JANL01000002.1 GCF_000585255.1 Alkalibacterium sp. AK22 | reverse complement strand
TGACTACTGCCAGTTGAATGTACCAGCGTTGCCAAGTTTTGTACCACGCTTTGCCATAAAATGTACCAGTCATTGCCAATCTGTTTACCACTTATTAACTTCTGTATAATTAATGTGCATGCCTACGGCATTTAAGCCTAAAGCATGACATTGATTATATGGAGGTTTTTTTATGTTCCAATATAGGAAAGTATTGGAGATGAGCTCTGATGGCTTTTCGCTTCGAAGTATTCGTGCAGCCACTGGGCATTCAAGACAAAAAATAACGGAAGTCATTCGACTTGCGGAAAAAAAGGAGGTGACATTTCCATTAACAGATGAGATGACAGATAAATGGCTAGAAGAGCTTTTGTATCCTGAAAAAACAATGGAAGGTTCAGGTTACAGACCAATTGATTTTGAATACATTCACAAAGAGTTGGCAAAGAAGAATGTCAATTTAACACTGCTTCATCATGAATATGAAGCACAATGTCGAGCAGAAAACGCTATTCCCTATGCCTATCGTAGTTTCGTTCGTCATTATAGAAAATATGCAGAAAAACATAAGGCAACTATGCGAATTAAACGAAAGCCAGGAGAAATACTGGAAGTCGACTGGTCGGGATCAACCGGTGCTGTAATTGACCGAGATACTGGTGAGAAGGTAAAAGTCTATGTATTCGTAGCCACACTTCCTAGTAGTCAATTGTCCTACATTGAAGGATTTTTATCCATGAACTTAACGTCGTGGATCACTGCCCATAGACATGCTTACGACTATTTTGGGGGTGTGAGTGACATTCTAGTCCCTGACAACTTAAAAACAGGCGTTCAGGAAAATACACGAAAGCAGTTGGTGCTCAATCCTACTTACAAAGATATGGCGAATCATTACGGCACAGTCGTTATGCCCGCTCGAGTAAAATATCCAAAGGACAAAGCATCAGTAGAAGGCTCTGTTCGCACAATCTCGACTTGGATTATCGCTGCCATGAGGCATACTCAATGCTTCACTCTAAAGGAATGGAATGACGTTGCCAAAGAGAAATTAGAGGAATTCAATCATCGTGATTTTACTAAACGTGAAGGTTCTAGGTGGTCAGCGTTTTTAGAAGAAGAGAAAGCCTACCTTTCTCCTCTCCCGCCAACACCTTATCAGATGTCTGAATGGTTAGCCGCCAAAGTTCAACCAGACTATCATATCTCTGTTAAAAGTCAGTTTTATTCTGTTCCCTATGAATATATCAGTCAACAGGTAGATGTGAAAGTGACAGATCATCTTATTGAAGTATTCTACAACCATATGAGAATCGCTTCTCATTCACGATTATATGGGAAATATGGCAGTCAGTCTACTAACCGAGATCATATGCCAGATGACCATAAATTATACACAGACCAAACTCCACAAAATGCGATTGCATGGGGGAAAGATATTGGACGGTCTACCTTACAAGTCGTCGAATTAATTCTAAAAAACGCTGCCGTTGAGCGGCAAGGGGTTCACTCTATCTTCATTCTTAAGAATGTATTACGCAAGTACACAAAGTACGAGTTAGAAAAAGCCTGTCAAACAGTACTGGACGTCACTAAAAGACCGACGGTCTCTCTCATTAAAACAGCGCTTAAAAATAATCAGAAACAGGCAGAAGAAGACCAAATGAAAAAAGCACTAGATAAATTAACTCAGAATCATGGATTTACCCGTGGAGCTGACTACTATGGAGGACGACTGAATGATGAATGAAGACACAATAACTAAATTGATTGAAATGAAAATGAGTGGCATGGCAGAGGCCTATAAGCAACAGGCACAAAACAAGCAATATAACGATCTGGGCTTCGAAGATCGCTTTAAGCTATTAGTAGACAGCGAACATTCTCGTCGCAAAAGCAATAAGCTTCAACGCTTAATAAGGCAAGCTGCATTCGAAGTTCCTTCAGCATCAATTGAGGAGATTCAATATTTCGAAGACCGACGGTTACCAAAAGAAGAGATCTTACGCTTAGCTTCTGGTCTGTATTTAGAAAATAAGAACAATATCATTCTGATGGGAGCAACTGGAGCTGGGAAAACCTACTTAGCCTGTGCCTTTGGCATAGCTGCTTGTCGTCAATTTTATAAGGTTCAATATGTTCGCCTACCTGAACTCCTAGATGAGTTTAAGATAGCAAAAAATCAGCCAGATGACAGCTATAAAAAATTAATGCGTAAGTACACCAAGAAAGAACTACTCATTATTGATGAGTGGCTTCTTCATGACTTAACAGAAGAAGAACTATACTTGACCATGGAAATCATAGAAAAACGGGAAAAGACGACATCTACGATCTTCTGTACCCAATTCAATACTGCGGGATGGCATTCTAAACTCGGAGGTGGGCCAACAGGCGAAGCAGTTATTGACCGAATCGTCCATAACTCATACACTATCACTATCGATGGTGAAACATCTATGCGTGAACGACTGGGTTTATCCAATAACTTCTAGGACATTACTTTGAAAAATATAATCCTATGGATTATGTAAATATATCCCATGACCAACTTAAATCACAGTGGTTATGGGATATTTCTATAGTGGTACATTAAGCTGGCAAAAGGTGGTACAATCTTTGGCAAACAGTGGTAAGAAAGTTGGCATCAGTGGTACAAATAAGTGGCAGTAGTCAGCTTTTTAAGTACATGACTACTGCCACTTATTTGTACCACTGATGCCAACT
>NZ_JANL01000001.1 GCF_000585255.1 Alkalibacterium sp. AK22 | reverse complement strand
ATTAGACTAACACAACGAAATGAGACAATATAAAACACCTTCGAAATGGTATAATTTACAAAATACTATGTCGGAGGTGTTTTTGCGTGGGCAAAAACGTATATTCAAGTGAAGTGAAATGGGCAGTTATCAAAGCTAAGTTAAGTGGCGAATTAACAAATAAAGAGATTATGGAAAAATATGAGATAAAGAATGTCACTCAAATCAAAACATGGATGAAGTGGTATCGTACAAATCAAATCCATCGCTTTGATCAGCCAATTGGAAAACAATATTCTTATGGACATGGGCCGGACTTTAAAAGTGAAGAAGATAAGAAAAATAAACAGGTGGA
Source organism: Alkalibacterium sp. AK22 (assembly GCF_000585255.1). Taxonomy (GTDB): domain Bacteria; phylum Bacillota; class Bacilli; order Lactobacillales; family Carnobacteriaceae_A; genus Alkalibacterium. Next base: position 955 of record NZ_JANL01000001.1, on the reverse strand, counting down.
GCATTTACAGATGGAGAATGAGATTTTAAAAAAGTATTTAGAAATGAAAAAGGAGTTGAAAAAGAAATAGTCCACCAATTGGTGGACGCATTTAGGCAAAAGTACACCATCCGTGCTATTTTAGCAGCTTTGGGCATAGCCCGCTCTACGTATTACCGGTGGACGAAAGAACCAAATAAAGCTCTATCAAAGGTGGCGTTGGCTATTACGGAGTTATGCCAAAAACATAAATACCGTTACGGGCACCGAAAGATTACGAAGCTCTTGAAACGATACTATAAAATTAAACGACATCGGAATACTGTTCAACGAATCATGCAAAAACTAAACTTACAATGCCGAGTAAAGCCAAAACGCAAGTGGAAGTCTCAGGGAGAGACAGTAATCATTGCCCCTAATTTGTTAGAGAGAAACTTCACTGCTTCACAACCAAATGAGAAATGGGTAACTGATATTACCTATATTCAATATGGTCCGGAAACCAAATACCTCTCAACTATTATAGATTTGTTTAATAATGAAGTCGTTGCTTATAAGTTATACAACCACCAACAGACCCCCTTAATAGTGGATACGTTGAACGCAGCTTTAGAAGCAAGAGGGAATCCTAAAGGCGTCCTCATTCATTCTGACCAAGGGTCAGTTTATACTTCTTATGCCTTTCAAGGTTTAGTTCAAGAGAAAGATTTGGTAAGTAGCATGTCTAGGAGGGGTAACTGTTGGGATAACGCAGTTATTGAGTCGTTTCACTCAAGTATTAAGTCAGAAGAGTTTCAGTATATTAAATTTAATTCTTTGTCTTCACAAGAAGTTACCGTTAAAGTCAGCAACTATATGAATTATTACAATAATGATCGGGTTCAAGAAAAATTAGACTACTACTCCCCATTAGAATTTGGAGGAATAGCAGTCTAAGAAGGTGTTTTATTAGTGTCTCAAATCAGCAGGTCAGTCT